>NZ_JACJVR010000112.1 GCF_014212175.1 Cohnella xylanilytica
CTAATTAGGGGGCTTAATAGCAATACCGAAAAATTCGGTATTCAGAGCCCGAAGATGCGCCGCGAGTCGTCCCAATACCGAAAAATTCGGTATTCAGAGCCCGAAGACGCGCCGCGAGTCGTCCCAATACCGAAAAATTCGGCATTCAGAGCCCGAAGACGCGCCGCGAGTCGTCCCAATACCGAAAAATTCGGTATTCAGAGCCCCAAGACGCGCCGCGAGTCATCCCAATACCGAAAAATTCGGTATTCAGAGCCTGAAGACTCGCCGCGAGTCCTCCCAATACCGAAAAATTCGGCATTCAGAGCCCGAAGACGCGCCGCGACGCACCCCAATGGCGAAAAATTCGCCATTCAGAGCCCGAAGACGCGCCGCGACGCCCCCAATAGCGAAAATTCGCCATTCGCCAAACCGGCGGGCAGCCATGCCCGCGCTTTTTTTTATATTTCTCTTACATTTTTCTACCATTCTCGTAAAAGTCCGGTGATAGACTGAAGAGGAAGTCGCAGCATTCATGAAATTAAAGGAGGAACATGATGAAGACTGCTAGATTCCCGAAAGTCAGAGACGTCTCGTTGAAGCTGGCGCTCGCGCTCTCCATCCTGATTCCGGCTCAGGTCGGAATCGGAGGGCTCGGAGGGCTCGCGCCGGCGGCGAGGGCGGAAGGGCCGACCGACCCGGCTCCGTTCATCGAAGCCAAGGTGACGAACGAGAACGCCGGCAAGAAGGTGCTGTTCGACAACACGCACGCGCAGACGGCGGGAGCGGCCGACTGGGTCATCGACGGCGGCTTCTCCGACTTCGGCAACGCGCTGGCCAACGACGGCTACTACGTGAAGGAGCTGCGCAAGACGACGCCGTTCACGTTCGCCGATCTGGAGCCGTACGACGTCTTCGTCGTCGCGGAGCCGAACATTCCGTTTAAGCAGAGCGAGCAAGCCGCGATGGAGCAATACGTAGAAGAAGGCGGCAGCATCTTCTTCATCGGTGACCACTACAACGCGGACCGCAACAAGAACCGTTGGGACGGCTCCGAGAGCATCAACGGCTTCCGCCGCGGCGCGTGGGACAACCCGGCGAAGGGGATGGACGCCGAAGAAGCGGCTTCCGCCGCCATGCAGGACGTGGCCAGCTCCGACTGGCTCGCGACGAACTTCGGCATCCGCTTCCGCTACAACGCGCTCGGCGACATTACGGCGAACAACATCGTCGAGCCGAGCCAAGCGTTCGGCATCACGGAAGGCGTGGACGGCGTCGCGATGCACGCGGGCTCGACGCTGGCGATCGTCGATCCGACGAAGGCCAAGGGCATCGTCTACTTGCCGCAGACGAGCGATGCGTGGGCGAACGCGGTGGATCAGGGCGTCTACAACGGCGGGGGCGTCGCGGAAGGGCCGTACGTCGCCGTCTCCAAGCTGGGCCTCGGCAAGGCGGCGTTCATCGGGGATTCTTCCCCCGTCGAGGACGCCAGCCCCAAGTATCTTCGCGAAGACACGGGCGCCAAGAAGACGACCTACGACGGCTTCAAGGAACAGGACGACGGCGTTCTGCTCGTGAACCTCATCGAATGGCTGTCGACTCCCGAGAGCTATACGAGCTTCGACCAAGTGCCGGGACTTGCGCTCGACCAGCCGACGGCGCTGCATGCGTTCGAACAGCCGGCGGCTTCGACCGAGCCGAAGCCGGAGCCTTGGGCTCCGCCGAACGCCGGCTACAAGTGGTACGACCGCTCGACGTTCCGGGCCGGCTCCTTCGGCGGCCCCACGATCGAGTACGATCCCGAGTACGGGTTCGTCCACCAGAGCCAGCTGCCGAACGCCGCCGAGTTCCAGATTCGCGTCGAAGCGCGCAACCTGCAGCCGAATTCGACCTTGTCCGGCTTCAGCACGGGCATCTACCTGACGGGCGGCACGCAGGTCGCCAAGTTCCGGAACGCCGACGGAACCTGGCCGGCCTCGTACGGCTACAGCACGGCGTACAGCCTGACCGCGGACGCCAACGGCTACGCGTACAAGGACCTCACCGTGCAGATCAAGCCGGGAACGAGCGGAAGCGCCAACCTGCGGCTTCGCCAGAACGGCAGCAACCTGCTGACGCAGACGGTTACCCTCGCGAACGTGCCCGCGGAGCCGCTTCCGGAGCCGGGAGATCCGAAGCCGGCGCTCGTCCCGATCGCGGAAGCCCGCGCCAAGGCGGAAGGAACGAAGGTAACGGTCGAAGGCGTCGTCACGACGGAGCCGGGGATCTTCGGAGGACAGTCGTTTTATCTCCAGGACGACAGCGGCGGCATTTACGTTTTTCAGAGCCAATCCGGCTTCCATCAAGGGGATAAGGTGAAGATCACCGCGTCCCTGGCCGTCTATAACGCCGAGCTGGAATTGGCCGAAGTCGCCTCCATCGAGAAAACGGGAACGTCCCCGCTCCCGGCCGCCGAGCCGGTCGCCGCCGTGGACGACTCGAATCAAGGACGCCTCGTCGGCATCTCGGGTGCCAAGATCGCGAACATCGTGACGGCGAGCCCGAGCGGCTCGTTCGAATTCGACGCGATCTCGGGATCCGTCTCGAACCATATCCGCGTCGACGGCCGCACCGGAGTGACTCTGTCGAACTTCCCGTACGAGGAAGGGGACGTCGTCGATATCCAAGGCGTGGCGGCGATTTTCAAGGGCGTCTACCAATTGAAGCCGAGAGGGCTCGGCGACTTCCAGCTCGTCTCCGGCGGCGAAGTGCTGTCGGAAGCTTCCCTGTCCGCCGATTCGACGACGCTGAAGGTCGGCGGCGAGACGAAGCTGCGCGTCGAGGCGAAGCTGAGCGACGGAACGCCGGCCGATCTGAGCGGGGCGGCCGTGCAGTTCGCGAGCTCCGATCCGGCCGTAGCGGAGATCGGCGCCGACGGGACGCTGCGCGCTCTGAAGGAAGGCGGCGCTCAAGCGACCGCGACCGTGACGCTGAACGGAACGACGGTCACCTCCGCTCCGCTCGCGATCGAGGTCGTTCGTCCGCTGGCTGCCGGAGCGCCGGGCAAGCCGGTCCTGTCGGACGATAACGGTTGGGACACGGGGCTGCGCGACGGGAGCTATACCGTCACGATGAACCTGTGGTGGGGGAACAACGGAACGGAGGTCAAGCTGTACGAGAACGGCGTCCTGGTCGGAACGAAGCCGCTGAAGGACGCTTCTCCGGCCGCCCAGAAGGCTTCCTTCGAGATTGCGGGCAAGGCTAACGGAACGTACGTCTACACGTGCGAGCTGTCCAACGTATACGGTACGACGGCGTGCAGCCCGCTTACGGTTACCGTCGCCGACGCCAACCCCGGCAAGCCGGTCCTGGCGCACGACAATTGGGACGGAGACGGCAGCTACAAGGTGTCGATGAACCTGTGGTGGGGAACGAACGCCACGGAATACCGCCTGTACGAGAACGACAAGCTGATCGACACGCAGACGCTCACCGCCGCCACGCCGGCGGCCCAACGCGCCGAGACGGCGATCTCGGGCCGGGCTCCGGGCGAATACCGGTATCGGTGCGAGCTGGTCAACGAAGCGGGCGCAACGGCCAGCGAGACGATCGCGGTTCAAGTTCGGGCGTAGGAAAAGGTACCGATACGAGACAACCCGGCATTGGCCATGGCCAATGCCGGGTTGTTCGCCGTTCCAGCCTCGTCCGCCGTTCAACTCTCGACTGCCGTTACCGGCCCAGAGCCTTCGCCGCAATCGGATCGAGAGTCGCCTCCGCGAACCAGTTCGGATACAGCGGCGCCGGTCTCGTCAAGGCGTCCAACCGGGCCAGATCCTCCGCGTCCAGCTTCAGCTCCGCCGCCGCCAGGTTGTCATCCAACTGCGACAGACGGCTGGAGCCGATCAGAACGCTGGAGACGACGGGCTTCGCGAGCAGCCAGGCGAGCGACACTTGCGCGGGGGAGGCGCCGTATCGGCCCGCGATATCCCGAACGGTCTCGAGCGCCGAGAATCCCCATTCCTTGTCGTGCGGCAGGAAGTCGAAGCCGCTGAGCCGATTGTTCGGGTCGCTTAGATTGTCGCGGGTGTACTTCCCGCTCAGGAAGCCGCCGGCGAGAGGACTCCAGACCGTCAGCCCCACTCCGTTCGCTTCCATGAACGGAATCGTCTCGTGCTCCAGGTCCCGGCCGATAAGCGAGTAGTACATCTGCCCGTTGACGAAGGCCGCCCATCCGCGTTCGCGCTGCAGCTGGACCGCCTGGGCGGCCATCCACGCCGGCCAGTTGGAATAGCCGATGTAGCGGACTTTGCCCGAGCGGACGAGATCGTTCAGCGCTTCGAGCGTCTCCTCGAGCGGAGTGAACGGATCCGTCTTGTGCACGATGTAGAGATCGATGTAATCGGTGTTCAGCCGGGCCAGGCTGGCTTCGCACGCGTCGAACAGATGCTTGCGGGACAGACCCGCCTGCGTGACGCCGGGCCCCATCCGGTTGCCGGCTTTGGTCGCGACGATCGTCTCCTTCCGGCGGGCGCCGAGCAGCCGTCCGAGCATCTCCTCGCTCTGCCCGTCGGCGTAAGCGTCCGCCGTGTCGAAGAAGTTGACCCCGGCGTCGAGGGCCCGGTCGACCAGCTGCTGCGCTTCGTCCCGGCCGACCTTGTAGACGGTCGGGAAGTTGCCCGAGCCGAAGGTCATGGCTCCGAAAGCCAGCTTCGATACGATTAATCCGGAATGGCCCAATCGGGAATAGATCATGTTTTGCTCATCCTCCTTCTCTCTTATGGTTCAAGTATAGACGCGGTGGGCGCGGGCAATCTTGTACGATCGAATCGCGAATTTGGACGTTCCGATCATTCGGGAACCCGTGGAATTGGTCCGATGCGCCGGAGTGAGATACAATAGGGGAATATGGATAGAGCGAAAAACGAGCCGAGGAGGGAGAAGGGATGCCGGATACTCCGATCGCGACCAGCGAGTCGATGGGATGGACGGACTTGAAGCTGTCCGGTTGGGAAGGCGTATCTCCGCAGGAGGCGTTCGAGCCGGAGCTGAACCGCCATCTGCTTGTCCTTCACCGGACGCCGGGGCCGGTCCGCGTCTTCGAGCGGGCGGACGGCTACCGGGGGGACGGAGTGGCGCGGCCGGGCGACATCAACCTGTTCTCGGCGGGGGATCTGTCGTTCTGCCGCTGGGAAGAGAACCTCAGCTTCATCCGCCTGGACCTGTCTCCCGCCTTGACGGACCGGGTCGCCGCCGAGCTGGAGCTTCCGCAGGCCGGAGGCGGGGCCGTCGACTTAAGCCGGCGCATCCGGCTGCGCGACGACCGCGTCTCCCAGATCGTGCAGTGGCTGTACGAGGATCTGAATCAAGGCGGCCTAGGCGGGAAGCTGTATGCCGATTCGCTCGCGAGAATGCTCGCCGTCCACCTGCTGCACCGATACGGCGTCGCCTCCGAGCGTCCCGAGCGCCGGAAGGCGGGCCCGTCCCGACTCGCGCGCCGTCAGCTGGACGGAGCCCTTCAATACGTGCACGCGCATCTCGGCCAGGATATCTCCCTGGAGAAGCTGGCGGCGGCCGCGCACGTCAGCGCCTCTCACCTCGTTCGCTTGTTCCGGGAGGCGACGGGGCTCGCCCCTCATCAATACGTGATCCGCGAGCGGATTCGCCGGGCGCAAGCGCATCTGGAGGCGGGGCTGCCTATTCAGGAAGTCGCGGCGGCTCTCGGCTTCAGCGACCAGAGTCATCTGCATCGCCACTTCAAGCGGATCGTCGGCGTCACCCCGCGCGAATACGCCCGCGGCCTTCGCTAACCGGAGAAGCTAGATTCGAAGCCGGATTCGCGGTATGCTAGAAGCATGAAGACTCTTCTCGTGACGGGCTACCGCGCCCATGAACTCGGCATTTTTGACCGGAAGCACAAGGGCATCGAATATATCAAGAGAGCGATCGCGGCCAAGCTGGTCCCCTTGATCGAGGAAGGACTCGAATGGGTGATCACCCCCGGCCAGTTCGGGGTCGATCTGTGGGCGTGCGAGACGGCGATCGAGCTCAAGACGACGTACCCCCATCTGAAGCTCTCGATCCTGACCGCTTACAGCAATCCGGAGGAGAAGTGGAAGGACGACCGGAAGGAATACTACCACGACCTGTTGAAAAAAGTGGATTACTACGGAGCCGTCAGCAAGCAGCCCTACAGCGGGCCTTGGCAGTTCAAGGCCCGCGACGAGCTGCTCTTCCGCAAGACCGACGGCATCCTGCTCGTCTACGACGAGGATTCCGGAGAAGGAAGCCCGAAGTTCTTCAAGGAGACCGCCCTTCGCAAGAACGCGTCCGAAGGGTATCGGTACATCTCCATCGGGCAAGACGACATCCAGAGCATCGCGGAAGAGAGCAGCTATCGCTACGAATGAGCTGGCCTAAGCAATGAGCTGACCTAACCAATGAGCTGGTCTAACGAATGAGCCGGCCTTACGAAGTCCTAACGCCTTCCGCGGTCAGCATGTACATCGTCATGGACCGGGCATCGCGCCGGATCCATTCCCGGTACTCGTTCTCGGCCTGCTCGCATCGCGCCTTCGAGATATAGCCGTCCTGCGCCATCCGGGCTCCCCGGCTGGAAGCCGTGTCCGCCCACAGCGCGATTCGCGCCTCGAAGCCGGGTTCGCTGCGTACGGCCGTCTCGTGCCGGGGCGTCGTCCGGACGCGCTCGAGGCCGGCTTGGCGAAGCAGCTCCGGCAGGCGATCCGCGATCGCGTTGTCGAAGCCCGCGTCGGCGCGCCAGGCGAGGTAGGCGGAATAAAATTCCCGCATGCTGGCGGGCGGCTCCGGCTCCCAGCGGATCTTCTCGTGATTGTAGTCCGTTACGACGACGAGGCCCCCGACACGCACGGCCGCTCTCATGCGCAGAAGCGCCCGCAGCGGATCGGCCAGCCAGACGAACAGTCGCGAGCCGGCCGCGATATCGAACCTCTCCTCGTAAGGCAACGAATAGACGTCCCCGACCTCGAACGCCAAGCCGGGAACGCCGTCGTGCGCCGAACGGGCTCGCGCGATCAAGGCGGGATCGTTGTCGAAGCCGACCGCGCTTCCTTGCGTTCCGACCGCCTCCGCGATGCCTCTGGTGATCGCTCCCGTTCCGCAGCCGACGTCCAGCACCGCCATTCCGGCCCGCACGACCTCCGCAAGGCCCGGATTCGAAGACGCCAGCGTCCTCGCGTCGAGAGCATTCGTTAATTTGCCCGACAGCTTCGCCCTGCTCGCCGCCTGATGGTTTTCCATGCCGCAGTCCCCCTTTGAGCTCATTATAGAGCGGAAGTTTTTATAGCTGAAATACATAGACTAAATAAATGATATAGTTTCGGTCTATAAGTCGAGTTCTGGACAGACCCTCTCTAAGACAACCTCAAGCTGGAAAAAAATAGACCGGCTTCCCCATCCCTCCTCCTTTTCCGAAGGGTGATAGAAGTCCCGATTCCGCGAGAGTACAAAGTCCTAATAAAATCAAAAAATATCGGCGTTTCTCTTAAAATAGTGGTGATAATTACCTGGACTCGTGATATTATCGGTTCATAGGAACTATGGATCGGGGGAGTTCATATGTCGTTAGGACTAAGGGTGGCTCAATGCCCGGGCTGCGGAAGCTTGTATCAGGAGAATAGCCGGAAGCAGTGCCCCGATTGCTCGGCCGTCGAGGACGCGCAGATCGAAGCGATCGAGCGGCAATTGCGGCGCAACCGGTTCCTGAACAACGAGCAGGTCGCCGAGATCACGTCCATTCCGGCCGAGAGGATTCGCGGCTGGATCCGGAAGGGCAAGATCAAGCTGTACGATTATCCGAATCTCGCGGATTCGTGCGATCTGTGCGGAGAGCCGACCCGCTCGGGCAAGCTGTGCGTGAAGTGCTCCTCCAGAATTCAATCCGATATCGTCCGCGTGTTCGAGCAAGAGAGATTGATGAAGGAACGGAATCGGGCCACTCACAGTTATATTTCCAAAAGATAGAGACACGGACGCCGGCGCGCGACAGCGCCGGCGTTGTTCGTTCCTCCGGTACCGCGACCTTATCGCCTTCTTGAACGTATTCAGAGCAGGCGCGTCAGAGGCGGGAAGGAATGCGGCCCGCGGATCTCGCGGGAACGAAGGGGGAGCTACCGACGATGACTATGCTTCAACAAGAGACGAATGCCGGCGCTTCACTGGAGCTGGAAGAAACGATCGAGAGGCTCGCGAAGCCTTATCTGGAACCGAGGCGGCATGCCGTCGTCGCCATCGGAATCCTGCGCGGCGACGAGAAGCGGGTGTTCGGCTTCGGCGACTTGTCCCCTTACGGCGGAGCCGGTTACGGGGAGCTGATCTACGAGATCGGCTCGATCACGAAGGTGTTCACGACGACGCTGCTCGCCGGTCTGCTGGCGGAGGGGAAGGTTCGGCTGGACGACCCGGTCGGCCGATACGAGTCCGCCCTGCCGGCCGATCATCCCGTCAAACTCCGGCATCTGGCGACGCACACGTCGGGATTGCCGACCGCGAGCTTGGCGAAGAGGCTGCTCAACCGCTTCGACCGGAAGACGTACCGCGATCCGTTCTGCCTGTTCAGCGTGGAGGAGGCGCTGGCCTATCTCCGCCGGAAGGGACCGGAGCGGGCGGGGAAGAAGTTCCGCTATTCGAACGCGGGGATGGGATTGCTGGGGCGAATAGCGGCGCGTCAGCTCGGGACGGATTACGAGGGCGCCGTCCGGGAACGGATCGCCGGGCCGTACGGAATGAAGGACACGGGGATCGCTCTCGCTTCGGAGCAGCGCGGAAGGGCGGTGCCCGGCTATTCGGGGCTGTTGGGCAACGAGACGCGGCAGCCGGACCTCGTCATGAAGGACTTCGAAGGGGCGGGGGCGCTGCGTTCGACCGTGAACGACTTGTTCCGCTTCCTCTCGGTCCATATGGCCGCTAGCCGAGATCCCGCCGATCCCCTCGCGCTCTGCCACCGGGTCCATCACGAGATGAACGACAGGGCCGGCGTCGGGCTCGGCTGGATCGTCCACCGGACCGGGAAGTTCGTCTGGCATAACGGAGGAACGCACGGCTTCAGCAGCTTCATGGGCTTCCGTCAGGACCGGCCGCACGGCGTCGTCGTTCTCTCGAATTACCGTCCGGGAGTGGGCAGGGTAACGACGGACCTTATCGGAGCCGAACTGCTGAAGTTGCCGTAACTGGACGGTTTGGGTACAATAGGCTCTATTAAAGTCGACCGGTACCCCGGCAGAGGAGAACGAGCGCAGATGGCATTGGAGATCGAACGGAAGTTTCTATTAAGCGAACCGCTGGATTCGGTGATCGGCTCGGGCAAGCTGAAGATCCGGTCGGAGCAGCGAATCGAGCAGACGTACTTGGCGATGGACGACACGCAGGAACTGCGCATACGGAGGATCACGGACTTGGCCGATGGCGGGGTGGAGTACACCCATACCTTCAAGCGGGGCTCCGGCATGGCCCGCGAGGAGGTCGAGTATTCGATCTCGGAGAGCCTCTACGAGCAGGTGTTCCGGGCGTTCGACGCGATCCCGCTGACGAAGAACCGGATTACCGCCGAGTGGGAAGGGCTCGTCGTGGAGATCGATATTTACGACCAGCTGGAGCTGACGGTCGTCGAGGTCGAATTCGGCTCGGAAGAGGAAGCGAATTCGTTCGTGCCGCCCTCCTGGTTCGGAAGGGATATCGGGGCGGAGAAGCAGTACGGGAACAAGACCGTATGGAAGTCGCTTCAGAAGAAGCGGCCGCAGGAACAATAATCGGGCGCGGCAGCCAGACGGCTTGGCGAGGGACGGGAGCACTCCGGAAGGGGGCTCCCGTTTTTTGCTGCTTAAGACCGCTCCGTTAACAGACTTCTCGGAATGCGGGGGTTCGGAAGGAAGTCAAGTTCAGGGTTGCAATCCGCGTTGCAGGGCTACGGTTCAGGGACCCCGTTGTGCAACGAACTCAGGAGTCGCTATTTAGCCGTCAGAAGCCCATTTCGGAATTCTAACGAACTCCAGCGATCTTATTTAAGGCAACTCGGGGGAAAAACGGGCTTGCAGCACGAAATAGCGTTTATACGATTCGTTAGAACCGAAAATCCACGATTTTCAGCGAAATAGCGTCTCCTCGATTCGTTAGCGCCCCCGGCTCCTTCTCGACACCGTATCCGGTCCCCTATAAAGATCCGCAAGCAGGATCCGCCTCATCCCCGTACGGAAGAACCACACGATCCGCCCCATCCCCGTACCGAAGATCCGCGCGCAGGATCCGCCCCTTCCCCGTACCGGCGCAACGGACAACCTTGGATTCACCCCTCCGAAGCGAGCCGGCCCGTTCCCGCCAGGAGAACGGCCATGACCTCATCGGCCATCCGTTCGGCGGACAGCCGGCGATTGCCCCGGCTCCAGTCGACGGCCGCTCCGTAGATCGCCCAGCTCGCCATGAGCGCCAGCGTCTCGGACGAATACGGAGGCGCGTCCGCAACCGCGTTCGCCCGGCTTCTCTCGATCCAATCCAGCAGCAGCGCGTACAGATCCTCCTGCACGGCGCGCTCGAGCATCGGGCCGACGACGTCCGTCGGATGGCACCGGCCGCTCATCTCCCGGTAATGCTCCAGCACGGTCTGGACGAGAATCCGCAGGGGGCCGCGCTCCCACCCCGCGTCCTCGGGAAGCGTAGCCGCCAGCCGATGGCGGAATTTATCCCGCAGGGCTTCCTCGAGAAGCGCGTATTTATCCGGAAAATGCGCATAGAACGTCCCCCGGTTCACGTCCGCCCGGTCGGCGATGTCCTGGATCGTGATGGCCGGGAAGCCCTTCTCCCGCATCAATTCGAGGAACGATTGCTTGAGCAGCCGGTACGACCGGCGCGCCCGCCTGTCCTGGCTCTTGTCGCTCTTGCCGTTCTTGCCGCACGCTGCCGCTTCCATACCCGAAGGCCTCCTTCTTCCCGACAATCCGGCCGGAATGTCGGATACCCGATGCGGACGGCCGATTGCCGATTGAGCGGGCTCGGGCCGTTGTCTACCATTATATTCGGGGGCGGGAGATCGCTCAACAGAAGGCAAGAGAGAGGGAGAGAACTACAGTGAAGATAGAACGAAGAGAGGTCGATCGTACCGCCGCTCATATTGTTGAACATACCGCCGATCCTATCGCCGACCCGGCCGCCAATCCGATGATGGCGATCCGCTACCATGAACGCGGAGGACCCGAGGTGCTCCGATACGAGCGGGTTCCCCGCCCGTCGCCCGCGGCGGGCGAGCTGCTCGTCCGCGTTCGCGCGTCGAGCGTCAACCCGGGCGACTGGCAGATCCGTTCCGGCCTGGCGGGAGACCGGTTCGCCCTTCCCTATGTGCCGGGATGGGACATCTCGGGCGTCGTGGAGCAGGCCGGCGAAGGGGCGGCCGGATTCCGGGAAGGGGAAGAGGTGTACGGCATGACGGCGAGCGGAGGCGGCCACGCGGAATACGCCGTCATCCCGGCGGCTCAGGCGGCCTGCAAGCCGAAGTCGCTCAGCCATGCCGAAGCCGCCGCCGTGCCGATGTCGGCCTTCACCGCATGGCGGGCGCTGCTCGAGCAGGGAGCTCTTCGCCCGGGAGAGACGGTGCTCGTCAACGGGGCGGCCGGGGGCGTCGGCCACTTCGCCGTGCAGATCGCCAAGCGGGCGGGAGCGAAGGTGGTCGCCGTCGCGTCGGGAAGGAATGAAGCTTGGCTCCGGGAGCTCGGCGCCGTCGAGTTTCTCGACTACACGGAGGTCCCGGTCGACCGGTCGCCGTGGCGGGCCGATCTGGCGCTGGACGCCGTGGGCGGGCCGGACGGAGACCGGCTGCTCGCGGCCGTGAAGCCCGGCGGAAGGCTCGTCCCGGTCGCGTTCGGCGTCTATTCGCCGGACAAGGCGGCGGCGCGATCCGTCGCGGTCGGGGAAGTTCTCATGCCGCCGATCTCGACGGACGCTCTCGCTCGGCTGGCGGCCGAGTTCGACGCCGGCCGGCTGCGGGTCGTCCTCGATTCGGTCTATCCGCTGCGGGACGCCTATCTCGCCCACGAGAGAAGCGAAGGGCGCCGGCTGCGCGGCAAGATCGTCATCGAGATGGAGACGCTCGCATGACCCGATTGCGCGCGGCGCGCAGGAAGCCGCCGCCACTTGGCTATAATAGCGTCCGCTTCCGCATCATAGATATGGAGGGACGGGGTCCGCGGCAGGGGAAGCCTTAACGGGTAAACGATGTCAGAAGGAGGTTGAGCCTGAAATGACGATTGTCCGATTCGCGGAGAATCCGCTGATCCGCATCGACGACGTGCCGCCGAGCCGGCCGGACTTCAAGGTGGTCGGAGCGTTCAACGCGGGGGTGGCGCAGCTCGGGGAGGAGACGATCCTTCTCCTGAGGGTGGCCGAGATGCCGATCGAGTCGCCGGACGATCAGTTGGCCGTTCCCGTGCTGAACGAACGGGACGGCAGCCTCGAGATCCGGCATCTGCCGCTGTCCGACGCCGAATACGATTATACCGATCCCCGGGTCGTGAAGAAGCTGGGCAGCTTCGTATACCTGACCTCCATCTCGCACTTGCGGGTAGCCAGGAGCCGGGACGGCGTCCGCTTCCGGGTGGAGGACCGCCCGGCGATGTTCCCCGCGGACGCCGCCGAAGCGTGGGGGATCGAGGATCCCCGCGTCACTCCGATCGGGGACCGCTATTATATTACGTACAGCGCCGTCTCCTCGAAGGGAGTCGCGGTCCGGCTCGCCGTTACCGAGGACTTCGCCGCGTTCGAGAGGCTCCCGGTCGTGCTGCCTCCCGAGAACAAGGACGCCGCGATCTTCCCGGGCACGATCGGCGGCAAGTATTACATGCTTCACCGGCCCGTCCCGAGGGCGATCGGCGCGCCGGAGATGTGGATCGCCGAATCGCCGGACCTGATCCACTGGGGCAACCATCGCCACCTGATGGGCTTGCGCCCGGGCAGCTGGGACGGGGTCCGCATGGGGGGCGGAGCGGTGCCGATCGAGACCGGCGAGGGCTGGCTCGAATTGTACCACGGCGCGGATTCGACGGACCGCTACTGCATGGGAGCGGTGCTGCTCGACAAGCGCGACCCCGGCAAGGTGCTGGCCCGCTCGCGGGTTCCGATTCTGGAGCCGGAGGCGGAGTACGAAGCGAACGGCTTCTTCGGCGGAGTCGTCTTCTCGTGCGGAGCGCTGCTTCGGGGCCGGACGGTCCGCATGTATTACGGGGCGGCGGACGAGACGACGGCCTGCGCGGAGCTGCCGCTGGAGGACATCTACCGGACGTTCTGAACGGCGGCGCCAAGCCCTTCCTAACGACAAGAGAGAGCCGCGTTCCCGCGCGCTCTCTCGTTCGTCAAGCGAGTCTCGGATCCGAATACCGGTCCCGAATCTCGAGAATGTCGTCCAGATGTTCGAAAAACAGGTCGACCAGCTTCGGATCGAAGTGCCGCCCGCTCTCCCGCCGGAAGTAGTCGAGAATGTCCTCGAGAGGCCAAGCCTTCTTGTACACCCGGTCGCTGCCGAGCGCGTCGAAGACGTCGGCCAGCGCGGCGATCCGTCCGTACAGATGGATCTCTTCCCCCGCCAGTCCGTTCGGGTAGCCTTGCCCGTCGTACTTCTCGTGATGCTGGTAAGCGATGATGGCCGCCGTCTTGATCAGGTCGCGGTTCGAATGGTTCAGCATCGCGTATCCGTGGTTCGTGTGCTGCTTGATGACGTCGAATTCTTCGGGCGTCAGCTTGCCGGGCTTGTTCAGAATCTCGTCGGGCACGGCGACCTTGCCGACGTCGTGCATCGAAGAGGCGAGCCGGATCATCTCCGCCTCCTCTTCCGGAAGCCCGACCTTCAGAGCGAGCAGCTTGGAGTATTCGGCGACCCGCTTGACGTGGTTGCCCGTCTCCTTGGAGCGGGTCTCGGCGATCTCGCCGAGCGTGAAGATAATGTCCTTCTGCGTCGTCTCGACTTCTTCGTTCAGGTACAGGTTCTCGAAGGCGATGGAGACGTTGGAGCAGTAGATGTCGATCAAGTACCGGTTCCATTCGCTCGGCTTGACCGCTCCTTCGAAGTAGATAACGTTCTCCCGTCCCGTCTTGCTCTGAAAATAACAGGTGAAGTGATCGGCGGCGAACTCGCCCCGCTTGTTCCGGAACGCCTCCTCGATACAGCGCAGCACGCGGGGAGGAGCGACGTCCTGGACTCGCGTATTCGGGACGGCCGAGTCCGAATAATCGCCGGTCGCCGCCAGGATGTAGATCTCTTCCTGTCCCTTGGAGACGGCGAAGCTGTTGCAATGAAGCGCGTTCCGGTTCAGGTTCAGGATCGCCGTCAGCTGGGTCAGCACGCCGCTGGCGAACTGGTTGAGCGACTTCAGCTCGAACAGGTCGGCGGAAGCGTGAATGATTTTCTCCAAGCCGAGCTTATTGTTCTCGATCACCTGGATGTCCCGGTACGAGCGGAGCGCCGCCATGACGGTCGTGAACAGCTTCTGCGCCGTCAGCTCGGTCTTCTCCTTATAATCGTTGATGTCGTAGTTCGTGATGACGACCTTCTCCGGCGCTTGTCCCGGCTGGCCCGTCCGCAGAATGATGCGGGTCGTGACGTACTTCAGCCGCTCGCGGATGTGCCTGACGATCCGCAGGCCGGAATCGTCCCGGTCCATGACGACGTCGAGCAGGACGACCGCGGCGTCCGGGTGATCCTCGAGAACCTTCATCGCCTCCGGCTCGGAATACGCGCTGACGAACTCAAGGCGCCTGCCGTCGAATTCGAAGTCGCTCAGCACCAGCCGGGTCAGATGATGAACCTCTTGCTCATCGTCCACGATGACGACCTTCCACCGGTTCTCGATCGAGCCCGATTCGGCAAGAGTAGGCTGTCGTTCGTCGTCGGCGAAAATCAATAAATCGTCTTGCCCCAAATCGCTGCTCATAAATTCACCCTTCTCTGATGGGAATGTCGATCCAGAATGTCGTTCCTCTTCCCGGCTCGCTCTCGCACCGGATCGCGCCGCCGAGGGACTGGGTCGCGAGATTGTACACGATGTTCATGCCGAGCCCCGTTCCTCCTCCGCTTCGGTTCGTCGTGAAGAACGGGTTGAAGATTTGTTCCGCCACGTCCGCGCTCATTCCCTTGCCGTCGTCGGAGTAGCGCAGCGTCAGACGGCCGTCGCCCTGCGTCAGCTCGATCGCGATCGTCCCTGCGTCTTCCGGGCCGTACGCGTGAATGAGCGAGTTCATGATCAGGTTGGTCACGATCTGGGAGAGCGCGCCGGGATCGCCGTAGAGCTCGACGCCTTCGGGGCCGGAGACCTCTACGCGATGCCGCGTCTTCTTCAGCTTCGGCTGCAGGCTGACGAGGACGTCCTGAACGTACTCCTTGACCTTGAACCGCCGGTCGGATTGGGAGGAGCGGTCCACGGCGACTTGCTTGAAGCTGCGGATCAGCTCCGAAGCGCGAAGCAGGTTGGTCTGGATCATGCCCGACGTCTCGCGGACCGTCCGGAGATAGTCCTCCAGATCCGACCTCTTCATCTTGTTGTCCTGGTACAGGGCGGCGAATTCCTTCGACTTCTCGTCCAGGTACGAAGACGCGGTGACGCCGATGCCGACCGGCGTGTTGATCTCGTGCGAGACTCCGGCGACGAGGCTGCCCAGGGCGACCATCTTCTCCGATTCCACAAGCTGCTTCTGGGCCCGCTGCAGCTCGGCGTAGCGCTTCTCCAGATTGCCTACCATATCGTTGAAGGCGGCCGCGACCTCGTTGATCTCCTGGCTCGAATCGAGCGGAAGCTCCTTGTACGGGGAGCCTTCGCGGACGGAGACGGCGGCGGCCCGAATCTTGAGCAGCGGCCGTATGAGAAGCTTGCGGATGATAAAGGATAAGGCCAGCAACAGCACGACCGTCGCGGTTAAGCCGACGGCGACGATGAACAGAACGCGGTCGCGGATCAAGGCGACGTTGTCCGACGTGTCGAGCAGAAGCTCGATCGCCCCGATCGTAACGCCGTCTTCCTTGAGAGGAGCTTCGAGCCGGACCTTCGGAATGCCGTCCTTGTCCCTGCGAAGGTGCGTAATGAGCGATTCGCCCTGCTTCAGCCGGGAGACGAGGTTCGGCGGCGAGGGACGGCCGACGAGGCCTCGGTCCGTGGATGCGAGAACCTCCTGCTCCCCGTACAGCGTCAGCCGCAGCACGTTCGGCGTCTTGTACTGGATGTAATCGAAGATCTGCTGAACGTCTTCGATCGAATGCGATTCCTCGTAGCGTCCGTTGATCGCCGTCGTCATTCCGTCCAATTGGCCGACGTACGTCTCTTCGACGGACCTCTGCAGGTTGTACGAATCGAACCCGACGATGGCCGCCATCGCCAGAAGGGTCGAGATGGAGACAAGAATGAGGATCTTGCTCTGCAGGCTTAATTTTCGAGGCATCGTCGCGCTTCTCCTAAGATGAATTGGGGTTTTACTCGATCTCGAATTCGAGCGTTCGGGTCACGTCGTATGGCGTGTGGTCGTTGTTGTGCAGGGACACCTTCAAGGTGTGCTTGCCCGGCGCGAGATCCGGGAACGCCGTCGTGCGTTCCTTGACCGCGATCTTCTCCCCGTCGTCCAGGTACATATGGATATGGCCTTCCCCGTCATGGCGGGCCTGTCCGTAATGCTCCGGCGAGATCGCCATGTCGGTGTTGACCGTGACCGTCGCCTTGCGTCCCTCGACGTCGAGCTTGACGTCAAGCTTCGGCTTGTAGGCGGTCTTCGCGCCGACCTTGCCGGGACCCGCTTCTTGTCCGGCGCCGCATGCCGTCAGCGCGATCAGCAGCAGACCGCAGGCGACCAGCGGCAAGAAGGACAATCGTCTCATTTTCCCACCTCATTCCGGTATGAAGAATTCGCGTATGCTCCCTAAATTCGACAAAGACGTTGGGTAATCCTTCCTAGCCGGCCCGCGTTCCGGTTCAAATAAGCTGGCGTCCTTCCGGGATTCGGCGTACAATAGACGAGTCCAAGTTCATAGGTGCGAGGGTGAAGGCATTGAGCGAAGAGAAGGGATCGGCCGAAGATCGCGGCGGAGAGCCGAAGAAGGTCAGCCTGGGCGACGCGATGAAGCGGATGCTGGAGAAGAAGAAGCAGGCGCAGCGGGAGGCGAAGGGCGGTCAAGGCCATTATTCGACCGACACGAAGAAGCTGACGAGCCAGATCAATAAGAAGCCGAACAACCAGAAGAAGCGGACGGGCGTATAAGACCCGATCGTCGGCGGAGGCAGATGCGAATCCGCTCCGGCGGTGCTAGAATATGGAATATCGGAATCGCAGGATGAGGGAGAAGATCGATGATACAAGCGAAGAGCACTCCGAACCACGCGGGAGTGATCCTGAACGGAGAATACGAAGAATTGACGCGGCTGTGCGAGGCGCTGGAGCTCGTGGCCGGTCCGGAAGGCGAACGCCCGGCCTACGAGTCGATCCGGGTCCGGGTGATGGATCTGTGCGTCCGGCTGCGGGAGATCCTGGCGAACGGCGGCCACGGCGAGTCGGGGCCCGGCGTCAAGATTTACTGGCCGGAGGCGATGTTCGTGTCCGTGGCCTTGAACCGGTTCGTGAAGCTGTCGTACAAGAACAACCGCCAGGCCGGCTGGGAGCAGACGGTGGCGCGAATCCGCAAGTTCCAGGAGAGTCTCGTCGACTGCCTCCGCCGGATTCTGCCGGATTCGGCGTTCAAGCCGACCGCCAACGCCCTCGGTTCGTCGGTCTTCCTGGAAGAGAACTACGTGACGCAATACCTGGACGAGCTGAACGCGCAGTTCCTCGCTCTCGATTCCGAGAAGCGCCTGCAGCAGCTTCCGCTCGCGGCGAAGCGGATCGTGGAGCAGGGCGAGGAATACCGCAAGTGCAAGCATTCGGTGCTCGAAGCCGCGAAGCGGTACAAGTGCCCGGTGGAGGAGATCCGGCTGCGCGAGGAGTATCCGGATCCCGCCAAGGTGGTCTGGTAAGCGCGCGGTGCGCTTGGCGGCAGGTTGCTTCCGTTGAAGAAGGAGAAGTCTTGCAAGCCCTTTGCGGCTTGGAAGGCTTTTTTTATTGCTAGTTGGCGGAGAAAAAGGGTTTGACGGCTGCGAGACTATTTTCCTAGAATGGGAATGGCAGGAACAAGGCGGGCTGCCGTCAGGAGGGAATGAATGCGGAACATTGTCGCAAAAGGTTGGATCCAGCTGGCCGTTTTAGGCGCGGCGCTTTATTTCGCCATCGACGGAATCCAGATTCTGATCGATTATTCGATGGGCTTCATTACGTACGAAGCTTCCTTCGTGCGCGCGAGCCGGATCGCTCTCGTTCTCGCGGGCGCAATCGCGTTCCTCCTCAAGAAGAAGATTCTCGCGCTGACTTCCTTCGGCCGCAACGTCGTCAAGGCGATCATGATCGCGGCCGCTTTCTCGTTCGCCGCCTTCCTATTCTGCTACACCGCGACGGATTCCGACGGCGTCGTTCGGCACCGGGCATGGAGCTGGGAGCGCCACGGCTGGGACGAGGCGGTCAAGGCGACGACCGCGGCCTACATCGAGGAATTCTATTCTTCCACGAGAAGAAATCGCTTGCGGGCGGTTCTGGAATACCGGATCCACTTCAAGGACGGTTCGTCCGTCAACGTGTGGGACGACGCGTCCTCTCTCTCGAAGCTGGACAAGTACGTTCGCTCCAAGGGGATTCCGGTCGAGCACGGGGAAGCCGATCCGATTATTCTGAATCATCTTCGCAAGTACGCCGACGGCGACCCGGAAGAGATCCGGAGGCTGTTGACGCGATAGAACGGCGGGAGAACGGCCCCGGTCCTGAGTCGAAAGATTCGGGACCGGGGTCTTTCTTTAGGGAATTTTTAGGGAACGCAAAGGAGGTATTTGGGATAATTGTGCGAATTTATAGGATTTTGTATGGGACATATTTCCTATTCACTTTGACACAATTGTCGGAAGGATGAGAAGAACTCATGTCGAAACGCACGACCCGATGGCTATCATGCTTCATTCTTTTGCTGTTATTATTCGGTCAATTGCCGATGCTGCGCGCAGCGGCGGCCGAGGCGCCCGCGAGCGATCTCGACGGCAATTGGGCGCGATCCACGATAGAGGACTGGATGGACCGCGGACTCGTCAAGGGGATGCCCGACGGCAAGTTCCGGCCCGACAACCCGATTAGCCGGGCCGAATTCGTCGCTCTCGTCAACCGGTACTTCCAGATCGCCGATGCGGACTCGGCCCCGTCGTTCCGGGACGTGAAGGCGGACCATTGGTTCGCGGAGGATGTCGTCGCGGCCGTCCGAGCCGGCTACGTATCCGGCTACCCGAACAACGAATTCAAGCCGCTGCAGAGCATTACGCGCGAAGAGGCGGCGAGCATCATCGCCAAGCTGGCGCCGGAAGAGAAGGGTGCTCCCGCGGCTTCATCGTTTAAAGACGAGGCTCAGATCGGCCGATGGTCTCTCGATTCCGTGAGGAAGGTCGCGTCGCTTGGAATCATGAAGGGCTACCCGGACCAGACGTTCCGCCCTCGGAATCCGATTACGCGAGCGGAAGCGATCGTCGCCTTGAACAACGTTCCCGCGAAGAGAGAGACCGCTCCGGTTCAAGCCGTCGTCGAAGGGAAGGTATCAAGGGACGGGGCCCCGGTTCAAGGGACGACCGTTCGTCTGTTCGCGAAGGACGGCTTGCAGCCGATCCGGAGCGCGCAGAGCGACGAGGCCGGAAGCTTCCGCTTCGAAGTCGATCCGGGGACGTATGACCTGACGGCGGAGAGCGACGTCTACGTCGCATATGCCGCCGGCGTGACGGCGGAAGCCGGTTCGGCCCCGGCAGGCGCAGCGAAGCTGGAGCTCGTCAAGGGAGTCAAGGTCGGTGGGAAGCTCTTGAAGTCGGAGAACGAACCGCTGAGCGACGCGAACCTGTACTGGAAGGCGGCGTCCGCCTTCGTCGCGAAGACGGGCGCGGACGGGACGTTCAGCATCGTCGTCGCGCCGGACCGGACGTACTCTCTGGCCTATTCGACGGGCGCCGGACAGCCGCTTCCGATCGAGACGCCGGTCTCCGTTCAGAAGGATGACGTGAACGTCGGCAATCTCTACGTGACGGCCCCTGTCGTCGTCAGCGGCGGCGGTTCCGGTGGTGGCGGCGGGTCGAAGAACGTCGCGAAGATCACCGTCAGCGGGACAGCTTACACGGAAGGGAATCAACCGTTAGCCGGCAAGAAGATCCAGTTCTTGACCAAGAGCAAAAGCGTAGCGGCCGAGGTCACGACGGACGGGGAAGGCTACTTCGTCGTCAAGCTGGCGGAGAAGACGGAATTCACGGCATCGGCCGAAGGATTGACCGCGAAGCTGACGGCTCAGGCTGACAACGACATTCGGCTCGCGAACGAGACGGGGCGGATCGAGCTCGGCAAGAAGATCGCGAGCGGCGACAATTACGCGACGATGCAGCCGGGCACGATCGTTCTCGGAACGGAGCAAGCGAGCCGGGCGGAAGTGAACCCGGACACGCTCGAAGTCGCGTTCGGGAAATCCCCGGGCCTTGCCAAGGGAGATATTTTCTACTTGCCGCCGACGGAAGCGTATCCGGGCGGATTGGCACTGAAGGTGAAGAGCGTATCGGCCGGCAGCGGCGGGAAGACAGTCGTGCAAACCGAGAAGCCGACCCTCGAAGAGGTGTTCGCCGAGATCAAAGGTCAGACGAGCGAGCCCCTGCGAGCCGAAGATTTCATTCCGGAGCCCGGAGTGACGGTTCTCTCGGCGGAGCCGGAGACTCAAGCTTTCTCGGCGGGCAAGTCCGCCATGTCGGGTGAAGTGAGAGCGCTCGGAGCCGACGAGGTAACGAAGATCGGCTTCACGATCGAGAACAGCGACGAAGTGAATTTCAGCGGTACTCTGGAGCTGTCCGGCGACGTGAATGGTGATATCGATTGGGCGTGGGAGTTGGACCTGGTCGACTCGTTCGACTTCAGCTTCCAGGCGAAGCAGGTGCTGAAGGCTGAAGTGTTCGTCGAGCTCTCGCCGAAGGACCCGCTGAAGAAGAAGCTCGGCACGTTCCGCATTCCGACCTCCATTCCGGGAGCGACCGTCGACGTTCCGGTCGTGGCGGTGTTCACTCCGGAAGGAAAGTTCGGTCTGGAAGTCCAAGGCTCGCTGAACGAGCAGATGGGCATTCGCTATGACGACAAAGACGGCATACGCGTCTATCCCGAGGATAAATTCCAAGCCGATTTCGCGATTCCGCAAGTCGTGGCGTCCGGCAAGCTGTCGTTCGGCCTGGACATCGGCGAGTTCGTCGCCGCGGCGGGGATCGATCTGATCGGCATCTCCGAGGAAGCGGGCTGGTTCGGGGAAGCGACCGGATCGATCGGATCGTGCCTGGAATTGAAGCACGGGGCATACTTCAAGCTGGCTGCCGAATCGCCGCTCATCGACTGGAAGTCGGCCGAGTTCGCCAAGGAATTCGAATTCGGCAAAGTCCCGATTCTGGGATGCTCCGCAGACGTCCGGTTCAATCCGGAAGAACTGGAGATGGCCCCGGGAGACGTCAAGACGTTCGTCTTGGAGAAGAGAGAGGGCCAAGGTCTGTGGGAGCCCGTAAGCGGCGACGAGCTGGGTGAGGTGACCTTCTCCAGCTCGAGTCCGTACGTGACTTCGCTCGGCAATGGAGAATTCCGGGCGGAACCTAACGCCATGCAGGGGGACGTCGCGACGATAACGGCGAAGATGGGCTCCAAGACGGCCACAGCCCAGATTCGGATCGTCGATAACCGGCAGCAGGGCACGCTGGTCGGCAAGGTGACGGACGCCGTCACGGACGAGCCGATCGAAGGCGCTTCGATTATCGTGAAGCTGAACGGACGCTCATTGAAGACGGCCGCCACTCAGGCGAACGGTTCCTACGAATTGCAATTGCCTCCGGGCGCTTATCAAGTAACCTTCAGTTCTCCGGAATATATGGAGGAGACTTCGTTCATCACGATCCGCGCAGCTAACGTCGTGACCTACGATTCGAAGCTGCAATTGATCGGGGACGAATATTCGGGAACGGGAACCGTCAAGGGCGCGATCACGAACGCATTGACAGGCCAACCGGCGCCGAACATCGAGATGAAGATTCGCGCGGGCCGGAACAATACGACCGGAGATGTCGCGGCGACGGCGAAGACCGACGAGAACGGGCAATACTCGCTGGAGCTCCCGGCTGGTAATTACACGGCGGAATTGAGCGGGGAAGGCTACATTACGACTTCCTTCAACCTCATCTCCGTCGGCCGAATTGTCCGGGATAACCAGAACGCGACCATCTCGCCCGAAGGAGTGCTGGACAACAGCTTCCGCGTCGTCCTCAGTTGGGGGGAGACTCCTTACGACTTGGACTCCCACTTCACGGGGCCGACGGAGTCGTCCTCCGAACGATTCCACATCTTCTTCGTCAACAAGGATTATTCCGAAGGCGAACGCAGCGCTTCGCTGGATGTGGACGATATCGACTCCTACGGGCCGGAGACGGTGACGACGACGAACTTCAAGGCGGACGGTACGTACGTCTATGCCGTTCATAACTTCTCTGACCGCAACGCAACGAACGGCAATACGAACTTGTCCAATTCCAACGCTACGGTCCGGGTATACAGCGGCAACGGATTGGTCGCGGAATTCAACGTTCCTCTGGATAAGGAAGGCAACGTCTGGAGAGTGTTCGAGATCCGCGGCGGGGCCATCGTTCCGATCAACCGGGTCGAATACGTATCCTCTTGGGGATCGGCGAGCGACTTCGCTCCCGAGCAGCAATCCGCCCCCGGGCCCCAAGGCCTGAGAGCGAACCGCGCGGCGGAGCCGCCTTCCCGTCCCGAGAAGGAATAAGCCGTTCGACCTATGTTGCTGCAAGGGCTGGACAAGTCCGATACCCTTGCGCAGAACCGTTCCTTGCCGTCATGACGGCGGGGAACGGTTTTTCCCGCTTGCGGAAGACGTCCCGCCCGTTCCGATGACCGAGAACGTGGCGACGGTCACTGGTCATATGACTTCGCCGAATCTTATGATTCTCGTGTGAACGCGAACCAAGGCGAATTCAATTGACCAAGGAGGATCATCGTTACATGACACGATTAAGCAAATGGATCTTATCGATATCGGCGCTGGGCTTGGCGCTGGGCGGCGGCTTCGCGGGGGGAACGGCTTCGGCCGCGGACGACGCGGCGGTGCAAGTGAAGGAGTTCCGCTATCTCGACAAGGAGCTGGACCGAATCTCCCTCGACACGGCGAGCGAGCCGGACGGCACGCGCGACGGGCATCTCAGCCTGCAGATCGACGCGGGAGCGGGAGCGGAGATCAAGAGCATCACGATGAAGACGGCGGACAAGGACGGCAAGGACGTCAATCATGGCATCTGGAAAACGTATAAGGAACAGGAAGGCGACAACGGCTATCTGCTCGTCGTCGTGAAGGACGGCAAAATCGTCAACCCGACGTTCCAAGCGACGCTGGGCCAGTTCGAAGGGATCAACCAGCTCGAGCTGTACGCTTCGGACAATAACGGGATGAAGCCGGGCGAGTATTACTATCTGGAGATCGTCACCGGCACGGGAACCGTGAAGTCTCCGGTTACCCCGTTCGTGGACGCCGAGTCGTCCTATGCGCCGGTCTCGATTCGCGAATTCAGCTCTCTGGACCTGAAGTCCGACCTGACGGGCAGCGCCTTCTTCGAACCCGACGAACGGGAAGACGGCCACTTCCGGTTGAAGCTGACCTTCGCGCAGCAGACGGAAGTGCTCGCCGTCATCCTGCGCCCGACCGATAAGGACGGCAAAGAAGCATACAAGGGCCTCTGGAGAACGAACCGGGCCGGGGTCGGCTGGCTGCTCGGCATTAAGCAAGGCGATACCGTTATTACGCCGGAGTTCAAGAAGGACGTGCAGGAGCCTGTCGGGAAGTTCCGCGGAACGGTCACCTGGGACCTGTACGCCAGCAACAATGGGGGAATCCAGAACGGCCAATACTTCACCGTCGAGATCGAGACGAAGTTCGGAACGATCGTCTCGAAGCCGATCGAATTCGGCAATCCGGCTTCGAACTTCGTGGACGATACGCCCATCGGCTTCAAGACGATCATGCTGACTCTGCAATCGACCAAGGCGTTCGTCAACGACGAGCCGATGGAGCTGCAAGTCGCGCCGTTCACGTACGAAGGACGCACGGTCGTTCCGATCCGCTTCGTCGCGGAAGCGCTCGGGGCGAAGGTCGATTGGAACAAGACGACCCGCAAAGTGACGCTGGAGAAGGACGGCACCAAGATCGAGATCGTCATCGACCAGAAGGAAGCGGTCGTGGACGGCCAGAAGGTGGCGCTCGACGCGCCGGCGATCGTCCGCAACGACGTCACGCTGCTGCCCATCCGGTTCGTCAGCGAGAGCCTGAAGATGAAGGTGTTCTTCGACGACGGCGAGATCGTCATTACCGACGCGCAAGAGCAAGCTTAATAGCCCAAGGCGAGAGGGACATTCCGAGCGCGGGAAGCGCGAGGGATGTTCTTTCTCTTTTTCACAGACCGGAATACTTGCATAAGGGAATCGAATCGGAGTACCTTAGAGGAGAACCGAATCGCATACGCGCAATCATAAGCCAAGGAGACGAGATCCGGATGAACAACTTCGAATTCCTGAATCCGACCAAGATTATTTTCGGCGAAGGCACGGTCGAGCAAGTCGGCAAGGAAGCGGCCGCGTTCGGCGACAAGGCGCTTCTCGTATACGGCGGAGGGAGCATCAAGAAGACGGGACTGTACGACAAGGTGACCCGGCAGCTGGCGGACAACGGCATCGAAGTCTTCGAGCTGGGCGGCATCGAGCCGAATCCGCGGCTCGCGACGGTCCGCAAGGGGATCGATATTTGCCGGGCTAACGGCATCGGGTTCATTCTCGCGGTCGGCGGGGGCAGCGTCATCGACGCGGCCAAGGGGATCGCGGCGGGCGTTCCGTACGAGGGAGACGTATGGGACTTCTACGTTCGCAAGGCGACGTGCAAGGCGGCTCTTCCGCTCGGCTCCGTGCTTACGCTCAGCGCGACGGGGAGCGAGATGAACGGCGGCTCCGTCGTCACCAACTGGGAAGAGAACCTGAAGCTGGCTCATCTAAGCATTCATACGTATCCGAAGTTCTCCATTCTCGATCCGACGCTGACCTACACGGTTCCGGCGGACCAGACGGCGTACGGCTCGGTCGACATGATGACGCACGTGTTCGAGCAGTACTTCAGCCATACCGCGGACACGCCGCTGCAAGAGAGGCTGTGCGAGTCGATTCTGAAGACCGTCATCGAGAACGCGCCGAAGGCGATCGCGAATCCCGAGGATTACGCGGCGCGCGCGAACCTGATGCTGTGCGGCACGTACGCGCTGAACGGCGGGATGATCAGCGTCGGCGTCGCGAACGACTGGGCGAGCCACGGCATCGAGCACGAGCTGAGCGCGATCTACGACATTCCGCATGGCGCCGGCTTGTCTATCGTTTATCCGAACTGGATGAAGTATGTATACAAGGAGCGGATCGAGCGGTTCGTGCAGTTCGCCGTGCGGGTATGGGACGTGGACCCGGCCGGGAAGTCGGACGAGGAGATCGCGCTCGAAGGCATTCAGGCGACCCGCGACTTCTTCACCCGCATCGGGGCTCCGGCGACTCTCGCCGAAGTCGGGATCGGCGACGACCGACTTGCCGAGATGGCGGCCAAGGCCGTCCAATTCGGCCCGCTGGGCCACTTCAAGCGGCTGAACCAAGAGGACGTGGAGCGGATTTACCGGCTCAGCCTCTAAGAAGCTGGCGGTTGGCAGCCGCGTCTGCGCGCGTCTTCAGATCAAGTTCCACAGCAGCGGGACGAGAAGCAGGCAAGCGGCGATTCTCTCCTCGGTAATCCGCCGATGAGGCGGGCTCTGAACGAACAGCACGACCGAGAAAATCAAACAAACGAGAAAAGAAGCGAAATAGGCGATGTAAACGAGCGGGTTGAGGAGATCGGAAGCGCGGGAGGTCGCCCATTCCAGCAGGCACCAGACCGCCAGACTGGAATAGCCGAGCCAGGCGGTCCCTCTTCTCCCGTTCGCGGCCATATGGAGCTCCATTCGTTCATTGCCCCTCTCTGTACGAAGTCGGCCCGCGAAGGACGCGTATCCTTCGCGGGCGGTTGTTTTTTACGCGTGATAAGCTTGCAGTCCGGCTTGGTTGAGCAGGTTCCAGGGCTTGTTGTAATGCGGCTGGAAGAAGAAGTCCACGAATCCGAGCTCATCCATCGTCATTCGGTTCTGGATGCATACCGACAGCGTATTGATCGACTGCGTCAGGTCCGCCTTCGACAGCACCTGGGCGCCGACGATTCGCCCTCCGTCCTCTTCGTAGACGACCTTCAGCAGCGCCTTCTCGTAGGTCGGCATGAATTCCGGGCGGTATGGCTCGTTTATTGTGATACTTTTCACATTCAAGCCCGCGTCAAGAGCAGCCTGCTCGGTCAACCCGGTCGACGCGATGTTGAAGTCGAACAGCTTGATCCCCGACGTCCCCTGCGTGCCCATGTACTTGATCGTCGGCTTCAGCAGGTTGCGGGCGACGAGCGTGCCCATGCGGACGGCGTTCGTGGCGAGCGGGATGTAGGCGTGGCGTCCCGTCGGATTGTAGCGGATCGCGCAGCTGTCTCCCGCCGCATAGACGTCCGGGCAGCTCGCGCGCATGTACTCGTCGACGATGACGGCTCCGTTCGGCAGCATCTCGACCTGATCTTTGAGCAGGTCGGTGTTCGGGCGGAAGCCGATGCAGAGGATGACGAGGTCTGCTTCGTATTCGCCTTCCGTAGTCGCTACTCGGGTGACGCGGCCGTCTTCGCCCTTGAACGCCGTAACTCCTTGGCCGAGCGCCAGCCGGATCCCTCTCGCCCGCATCTCTTCCTCGACGAGGTCCGTGTATTCGCGGTCCAAGTATTTGAACAGAACGCGCGGCGTCGCGTCGACGAGCGTCACTTCCTTGCCCAGATGCTCGAACGCTTCGACCAGCTCGATGCCGATGTACCCGGCTCCGACGACCGCGATGCGCTTGGCGTTCTCCGCCTTGCGGATGATCGTCTGCGCGTGCGCGTAGTTCTTGCAGAGGAGGACGTTCTCGAGCTCGATGCCCTCCATGCGGGGGATGATCGGCCACGAGCCGGTCGTCAGCACCAGCTTGTCGTACGCGTCTTCGCGTTCTTCCCCGGTCTCGAGATCGCGAACGCGCACGGTGCGCTTCGCCGTATCGACCGCGAGCACGTCATGGCGCATCTTCATCCGCACGCCGAGCTCGGCCAGCTTCTCCGGGCTCGAGTAGAACAGCTGCGCGGCATCCTGCACGACGCCGCCGACGTGGAGCGCGATCCCGCACGAGAGGAAGGACACGTTGTCGTTGCGCTCGTAGACGGTGATCTGCGCTTCCGGATAGAGCTTGGCCATCTGGGTAACGGCGGCGGTGCCGGCGTGGGTACAGCCGATGACGACGATCTTCATGGGGGTGTCCTCCTTGATATCGTGAAATATTTCACATGTCAGCGAGCGTTGTGATTTATTTCACAATCATTTGTTGAAACCATCATATGACGAAAATCAGGAAAAAGCAATAGGTATGTGAAAGAAATCACAAAATTATTGCGCCGATTGTTGCTTCCCTCTACCGAAGCCGCTGTAGGTTGGAGATGCGGAGTGTGGCGTGGAGGCTCAGCGGGCGGGCAAAATCTGCGGGGAAGCTGCGCGAGAGGGCCGAAATTGCTCAATGAGCGAGCCCTTTCTAGGTGCCTGGTTCCGGATTCAATGGAGGGGAAGGCGTCTAACGAATCGTATAAACGCTATTTCGTGCCGGAAGCCCGGTTTTAACTCGATTGGTCCTAAATAAGATCGCTGGGATTCGTTAAAGTTCCAAAATGGACTTTTAACGCTAAATAGCGATTCCTGAGTCCGTTAGACATCTCCCTATTCCGAGAAGTTCGTTTGAGTAGTAAAAAATCCGGGGCAACCGCCCCGGAACTCTCTACGCCGAGGCTCTCGTCTCGGGCGCAGCGATCGGCTTCATTCTGCGCTCGACCGCGAAGCTTACGAACATGCCGAGGAGGCCGATTAACGCGAGACTCGATGCGACCCACGGAAGGGACGACAAGCCGAGATGGGTAATGGCCAGGCCGCCGACGTACGCACCTCCGGCATTGCCCACGTTCAGGACGGAGTGCGTGGAGGTGGCGGAGAGCAGAGGCGCTTCGTGCGCGAAGTTCATGATGCGCACCTGAATGCCCGGGAAGATGCCGAATGCGGCGATCCCCCACAGGAACACGGTGATGACGGCCAGAATCGGCTGACTCAGCGTGACGGTCAGAAGCCCCAGCATCAGCGCCAGCACGGCGAAGCCGGCCATGACCGAAGGCAGCAGCTTCCAATCGGCGAGCTTGCCGCCGACGAGATTGCCGATGGTGACGCCGAACCCGAACAAGACGAGGATGTAGGTGACGTCGTGTTCGGCGAAGCCGCTTATTTTCTCCAGGATGGGCGTGATGTAGGTGAAGATGGAGAACAGGCTGGCGCAACCGAAAGCTCCCGTCGCCAGCATGAGCAGCACCTGAGGGTGCGCCAGGCTGCGCAGCTCCCGCGACAGCTTGGGCGGCTCGTCTTGCGTAATCGCGGGAATGAAGCGGGCGATGCCGAGCAGCGAGACGAGGCCGAGCACGGTGATGGCGACGAACGACGCGCGCCAGCCGAGCTGCTGGCCGATGAACGTGCCGAACGGCACGCCGACGATGTTGGCGATGGTGAGCCCGGCCATGACCATCGACACGGCGCCGGCCTTCTTCTCCGGACGGACGAGCCGCGAAGCCATCAGGGCGCCCACGCCGAGGAACGTTCCGTGCGCGAAGGCGGTCAGGATCCGCGCGCCCAGCAGCGTCAGGTACGTCGGAGCGACGACGGAGACGGCGTTGCCGAGGATGAAGATGCCCATGAGCAGGACGAGCAGTTTTTTCTGCGGGACCCTCAGCGTCAAGACGGTCAGCACGGGGGCGCCGACGGCGACTCCGAGAGCGTAACCGGTAATGAGCATGCCGGCTCGGGGAATGGAGACGTTCAGGTCGTGGGCGACGTTGGGCAGCAAGCCCATGATGATGAACTCGGTCATGCCGATGGCGAAGGCGCCGAGCGTAAGACAGAGCAGCGGGAACGGGAACCGTTCCTTGGCGGCTCCGGGAGACTGGAGCGGCGTTGCGGCAGTATTCGGTTTCATGATGGCGATCCTCTTCCTATCCCATGATATCTCTATATATTTTCGACTAGTATACCATCGATCGGGGCCGAACGGGCGATTATCGCTCGATTCGGCGCAAGCCCCGCATCCTAACCCGGACCGCCCGCGAATCGGAAAATGTTAGGAGGGGTAATATGACAAGGAGACTTCACGGAACAGGCGGGAGGGAGCGATCATCATGTCCGATCAGCACATCACGTTGCACGGCTTCAACAACTTGACGAAGACGCTGAGCTTCAATATGTACGATATTTGCTTCACGAAGACGGTCGAGGAGCGGGACGCGTATATCGCCTACATCGACGAGCAGTACAACTCGGACCGGCTCACCCAGATTCTGAATACGGTGGCCGACATCATCGGCGCGCACGTTCTGAACGTCGCCAAGCAGGATTACGTTCCGCAAGGGGCGAGCGTGACGTTCCTCGTCTCGGAAGGGCCGGTCGTCGAAGTGCCGACGGGCGCCGCTTCCGGAGAGACGCCGGGACCTCTCCCCGACAACGTGGTGCTGCAGCTCGACAAAAGCCACATCACCGTCCACACGTACCCGGAATACCATCCGACCGAGGGCTTCAGCACGTTCCGGGCCGACATCGACGTCTCCACCTGCGGGGAGATCTCGCCGCTCAAGGCGCTTAATTATCTCATTCATTCGTTCGAAGCGGACATTATGACGATCGACTACCGGGTTCGGGGGTTCACGCGGGACGTGAGCGGGCGCAAGCTGTTCATCGACCACGACATTAACTCGATTCAGAACTATATCCCGGAGGAGATCATCGAGGCGTACGACATGATCGACGTGAACGTGTATCAGGAGCATATTTTCCACACGAAGTGCAAGCTGCGCCGGTTCGATCTGAACAATTACTTGTTCGGCTACACGAAGGACAAGCTGGACCCGGCCGAGCAGGAGGACATCGCGAAGCGGCTTCAGAAGGAGATGGACGAGATTTTCTATGGGAAAAACAGGCCGGGATGAGGACGAGAAGGCGGCGGGGGAGAGGAACGGCAGCGCGGTCTCTCCACCCGTCTCTCTAGTCGGACAGCGGTACCCGGATCTCCAGATCGCCGAGATACTTCCTTGTCGCGACGGGCTTCGCCACGAACGTAAGCGGCTCGTCGGGCGTCAGCGGGGGGTATCTCATTATGAATTCGTAACGATAAGGATTAGTCGGGAAGGCGCTGTCCAGCCGATTGATCTGCTCGCCATGCTCGTTCTCCAGGGTAAAAGCGTAGGCCTGCTCCCAAGGAACCTCGCCCTCCACATAGAACCGTACGACAGTCTCATCCTCCCCGTATTCGATGCCGGTGACGTACACGCTTCCCGCTTCCCCTTGAGGAAGAACCAACGGATGGCTCGGAGTCGGCGCGCTCGTTACATTCACCCGATAGTCGGAGCCTTGCGCGTTGCGGTATTCATACGGACGGAAAATCAAGTAATCGGGCTTGTCGTAGGAGGGGCCGTACCGGAACGTCATCGTCCCCTTCTCGATCGGGCTGTTCCGGGGCGTCGGACCGAAGCCGGAATCGCTCCCTAGCGGTTGATAGATATATCCCGTATCGTCCGTCAACTCGTATCCGATGGGCAGATTGACGCCGGAAGGCCTCTCGACGTTCAGCCGAATCTCGGTATCGGTCGATGACAGGGTAACTTGCGTCAACGTAATCGACAAAGTCCCGTTCCGGCGATCGATCATGGGAGACAATGTGATCGTATCGGCCGGTCCCGCTTGGCGTTCCGAACCGACGGCGAGAACCCTTTTCCATATTGGAGACTCCTGCAACGCCCCGTTCGACACCGCGAACAGCGCTCCTCCCGCCACGATGATCGAAGCGGCGGCAACCCCCATGCCGCGCAAGGAGCGAGACGGATGACGACGGGCATCCCTCGCCGGCAAGCCGGCCAATGTCGATTCCATTCGCAGAGCCACCTTCTCCGGCATGACGCCATCCTCTTGCGATCCTACGGCCGAGCGCAAAACCCGATCCAACCGATCATAGCTCATTCCCCATTCTCCTTCCGTGCGTGGTGTCCAACCATTTCGCGAGCTGCTTGCGCGCGCGGTGCAATCGCGACTTCAGCGTTCCTTCGGATACTTCCATCAGCTCGGATACCCGGCTCAGCGGCAAATCCGCCAAGTAATGCAGCTTCACCGCCGTACGCAAGGGCTCGTCCAATTGTTCCAGCGCAGCGAGCAGATCCCAGTCCGGCGCGCCCATATCGACGGTGCCCTCCGCAGCGGGCCTCTCGAATCGATAAGCGTTCTTCTTCCGGATGCGACGGCATTCCCGTATGAGGATGCGAAATAGCCATGTCTTGAAATAAGCAGGCTCGCGCAGCTTCACGACTCCCTTGTACGCGGACAGGATTGTCTCTTGTATGGCGTCCGCGCAATCTTCGTCGTCCCGGAGCAGCGTCCGGGACATTCGGTACAATTCGCCGCCCATCCGGCGGACGAGTCTCTCGAAGGCCATCTTCTCGCCGGCGCAGGCGAGCTTGACGTCCGTCTCCCAAGCCAAGTCGGACAAGATGCACCGCCTCCTTTTCTCAGATTACCCGGTTGGGTATTGTCGGCTCTCGGGTTGCGGGGCCCCGTCATCCGATCGCTCTATACCGTTAGAGGGCGTATGGAGGAGAACGGTTCATGCTCGGGCGAAAATTCTTAGGATCGAACTCAGAACATGGCGAAAGCGGAGGGGTTAGCGGGCATCTTAGAGGGCATTCGAAAGGAAAATCGGAAAAAGACAAATAAAGGGCTGGGCCAGCTTGCCGCCTATTCTATTGTTTCTGCTTTTCCGAAAATACATCACTGCAGCGACCGTAATTGTTGGGGATGTAAGTCAAAAATAGCGATTTACAAGCGCTCGTCTTCCCGCCGCGTCCCCCGTAAGCTTCTCTTTAACCGGGGATATCCTGATCCGCCGCAGTCTCGGGGAGGGGTTCGGCCCCGTCCTGCCCGTATCGGGCAAGCGCCTTCGAGGAGGCTTCGGCCATGCGCCGCAGAAGGTAGCGCCCTTCCTTCACCCGTACCCGCAGGCCGAGAAAGCGGATCTTCGACAGCACGAACTCGCTCTCGTCCGCTTGGTAAGTCAGCCGAATCCGGTATACGTCCGCGGCCTCGTCGTAGGACACTTCCTTCTCGAAGCAGGAGAACGCGTACAGAATGCGCGACAGCTCCTCGTTGTAGGCCGGGACGACCTCGACGACGGCTTGCCGCTTGCGCGATTCGAGCAGGCCGGCTACCTTCTGCCGCAGCTTCTCCGCGACGGGGGCGGGCATCGCCTTCTCCTCGACCGACGAGATGTTCGCCAGCTTGGTCGCCATAAGGGCGTGCCGCCGGGTGTGATACCAGAGCAGGTACCATTCCCGTTTGACCATCGAATATTCAAGCTTGCAGGGGAAGCCTGATTGATCCTCGTTCACGGTCCCGTTCTTGAGCCGGTACGAGATCCGCAACCCTTGTCCGTTCATGAGCAGGCGCCGGAGCGGCCGGAGGAGAGGGTGGTAGACGTGCCGTTCGCGGCTGCGCGCCTTCTCGATCAGAATGTCCCGGAGGTCCGGACCGGATTCGGCCTCGAGCAACGCTTCGAGCTTCCGCCGCGTCCCGTCCTCGAACGCTTCCTTCGCCGTCACCGCGATCGTCCCCGATTCCTCGAGCCGGCTGATTACCTGATAGTTAAAAATCTTCTCGAACAGATTCATAGTACTCCGCCAGCTCCTTCCACTCCTCGATGAACTCCCTCCGCAGCCGGGCCGGCTCGAGGACCTCGCAGCTAGAGCCGAAGCTGCGCAGCCACGGCTTGATCTCCGACATGCCGGACACCGCGATCTCGTAGACGAACGACGAATCGTCCTCTTCGACGATCTCTCCCCATTGGCCCTGGAGCAGGACGCGTTCCTTCACGAAGTCGCGCGCCGCGCCCTCCGGCTTATAGAATCTCGCCCGAACCGTCGCCGTCCGGCCCGTATCGGTCACCCAGCTCCGCTCGAGCTTCTCTTCCGCGCTCTTCGCCATTCGAAGGAACGCTTCTTCGGGCACGGCTTCGCCTTCCTCGAGCTCGGTCAGTCCTTCCATCCGGAACTTCATCATTCCCATCCGCGAGTCGTGAGCGATCAGGTAGCAGCGTCCGTATTGATGGTCGAACACGACGCGCAGAGGCACGACGGTCTGGGCGACTCCGGCGGTCTCCTTCTCGAAGAGCGGATTCGTATTTTTGGACGCATAACGGGTCTTCTTCTTCGGCGACAGGTAGAGGAAGCTCAGCTTCCGGCGATGCGCGATGGCATGATGGACCGCGTGCAGATGCGCCTCGTCCAGGATGCGGGAGTAGTAATGATATTTGTATAGAAAAGGATCCGCAAAAGCCCGCGCCAGCCCACGACCGACGAGGGCCTTCTTGAGGTTGTCGCGGAGCAGATAGCCTTGGACGGAAGGGACTTGCGTGTTCGCCATCACGTCGACGAAGTCGTAGAGCTCGACCAGCTCCTCGTCCGTCAGCTCGCTCGCGAGCTCGTCCCGCACCGCATACCGGTAGGGACGGCCTCCCGGCCGTTTGCCGATAACGCCGACTTCCTCGAGGTATTTTAGGTCGCCGCGAATGGTTTTTTCGTCGGGGAGGGCGAGCTCGGGCGGCATCGCTTCGCAGCAGGCGTCGAGCAGCTCCGCCGCGGTCATCGGCTTCTCCTGCAGGGACGCCAGAAGCAGCGACAATCGCCGGCTCTCCGATTCCTTGAGCGACTTGGCGCGGAACAGGAACAGCAGCAGCGGGTCGGCGGACTCGTAGTAATCGAACCGGAGCATCTCGGTCAGCTCCTTGCCTTGAGGCTCGGGAAGCTTCTGGCCGACGGCTCCGACGACTTCCTTCAAGTATTTGATCGTCTTGTCGAACGTGTGGACCGAGATGCCCAGCCGTTCGGCGTATTGCTGGCGGTTATAGGCCCCGCTCGTGAGAACGAGCAGGCGCAGGAACTGAATCTCTTTGTCGAAGCTCTCTCGGGCCACCGGTCGATTCTCCTCCGTTCGCGTACGTTCTTCCATTGTAACAAGAAAGGGATGAATGGTGTCAGATGCCGATTGCACGTATAAAATGGCTATGCTATGCTTATGAATAGAAAATAGAAGCCGGTGCGCCAACACCGGCTTCCGCACAACTGCTTTGGTGGGATTACCTCCGAGTAAGCAGGGAAATAACCCGTCACCTTGGCGCGAAACCTGGGCGGGTTATTTTCGTTTTAAGTAAGTGAGCAACGCGACGAGGAACATCCCGAGCATCATCACTTCTTGAAACGTAAATGTCATAGGCATCACCTCCAAACGGAGGCGAGACTATCCCACCCAAGCGAGTTGCGCTGCCAACATAATACCATTTATACCTCCCATCTGGGAGGTTTTTTTGTTGAACAGACAGTCTCGCATGGTTGCAATCGGAATCACAGGGTTCCGATTCATAGGCCCCGTTCTGTAACGAACTCAGGAGACGCTATTTAGCGTCAAAAGCCCATTTTGAAACTCTAACGAACTCCAGCGATCTTATTTGGGCCGCCAAGGGGGAAAAAGGGGCTTCCAGCACGAAATAGCGTCTATACGATTCGTTAGAACCGAAAATCTACGATTTTGGGGCAAATAGCGTCTCCTCGATTCGTTAGCCGCCTCTCCCAATCGAAACGGGGACCAGGCGAAAAGATAGAAGCACGACGCGACGCGACACGATCTCCGCAAAGACAAGCGATTCTGAGCCCTGATAACAAATCTGTATGCGAATAGGGCAGTCGAAGAAACAAACGCCTCTTTCTCCGTTCGCCATAGTTTCGCCCTGTTCGCGGGGAGGCGGATGAGCGAAGATAAGAGCAACGAAGCGACCCTCGCCCGAGCGAGGAAGAGCCCCAATGTCCGACATCCATACCGTCATCGAGCGGCAGCTCCAAACAATCGAGCGGGAGGAGAACGTCCGCATCCTGTACGCCTGCGAATCGGGGAGCCGGGCATGGGGCTTCCCCCCGCGGGACAGCGACTACGACCTTCGTAATTGCGCCTCCGGGTTTTGGGCAGACGGCTTCGAGAGACGCTTTCGCGGACGTCAGAGCTTATCATCAATCCATAGATACCATTCGCGCTATTGAACGGGACCTATTAGAAAAGCTGCAATCGTTCGAAACCCTCTTCGGCAGGAACAAGCCGGAATCCGCTCGGCTGAAGCTCATACGGGATAACGACAAGTTCTACATCATCGAGCAATCGACGAACACGAAACTCTATAAGTTAACTTAAGGCGCCCTGAAACTGCATCCTAATTGGAAACTCCGCCCATTCGGTTGCCCGTCCGCGGAACATCCGGTATCATAGTAGGTACTAAATACGACCGGACGACAGAGACGGGATTGGAGAGACGGATGAACCGATTTACGACAGATCGAGAAGACGAAGCGATGCTCGAGGAATTGCGGGCCCAGAGAGCGGAGATCGAGAAGAAGAGAGCCAAGGAAGAAGCGAAGAGGTGGACGCCGATCGAGGCTCCCCTCTCGCTGTCCGATGCGCTGCAGCGGCTGACGAAGCAGGAGCTGACCGACATTCGGACGAACCTGAACGTCCCCGGAGCCAGCTCCCTGAACAAGGGGCAGCTGGCGGACAAGCTGGCGGACGAGATCCCGGAACGGCTCGGCGGGCTGCTGGATCTCTTCGACGAAGAGAGATACCGGGTCGTGAAAAGCGTATCGGACCGAGGCGGCGTCATGCCGGCCCCGGAGGATCCCTATCAAGTCGCGTATTTCATGCGGACCGGGATGCTGTTCCCGGGAGTGCTTGACGGCAAGAGAGTCGTCGTCATGCCCGGCGAAGTGCGGGACGTCTTCAAGGCGCTGGACAACGCGGCCTTGAAGCAGAAGGTCCGCAGCCGCTCGAAGCTGGCCCGGCTGGCGACGGGAGCGCTATTCTACTATGGGGTTCTCACTGCGCCCCAACTGAGAGAATTGCTCGAACCGCACTATGGCAGCGAGCTATCCGATGCCTGGCTGCACGAGTTCCTGTGGCAGCGCGCCGAGTACGCGGGCGGAATGCAAGCGGGCGCTTTCGGCTTCGCTGACGAAGCGGTGGTGGATGCCGAGAAGATTGTGGCGGAGCACGAATTCCGTTCCGCGCTGCCGTTCCGTCCGTTCACGACGGAAGAGCTGCTCGAAGCGGGCGTCCCGGACTACGTCGACCGCAATCTTAGCTACCGGACCTTCTCTAATTTTATCTCGAGCAACTACGACTTGGATAAAGGCGAGGCGGACGACGTTCTGACGGAGTTGACGTTCGAGATTCAGAACGGCGCGCAGCCTTCCGAGTTGATGGGGATTCTTCAGGACCGGTTCGAGATGGCGGACATGACCATAGCCCAATCGTTCGTCGACCATCTGACCCACTTCTACAACCACACGAGAATGTGGGCGATCAAGGGCTACTATCCCCGCGAGCTGTCCCAGCAGAGGGAGTCCGAGACCCCGAAGTCCGAGGGGGAAGGCGGCACCGTCATCGACTTCGCGACCAAGCGCAAGGTCGGAAGGAACGATCCGTGCCCGTGCGGCAGCGGGAAGAAGTTCAAGAAGTGCTGCGGCGGTTGACGACGGATTCCATATTCGGTTGAGACAAAGGCCGGTTCTTAAGGATTCGAATCCCTTAGGAACCGGCCTTCTTCGCAGGAACGGAGGAGAGAGGGTTGCGGATCAAGCTGGAAGTCATCGCGCTGTCGCTCGAGGACGCGCTTGCGGCCGAGGAAGGCGGGGCCGACCGGATCGAGCTGATCGCGGCGATGGAGCAGGGCGGGCTCACCCCGCCGATCGAACTGGCCGAGCGAGTCGCCGCTCGGACGAAGCTGGACGTGCAGGTCATGGTTCGACCGCACGGCCGGTCGTTCGTTTACGGCGAGCCCGAGCTCGAGAGGATGGCCGAGGATATCCGGGCGATCCGCCGGCTCGACAAGCCGGGCTTCGTGCTCGGCTGCCTGACTCCGGATAAGCGGGTGGACTCGCGGGCTCTGTCGCGGCTGCTTGCCGAGGCGGGGGAGTCGGGGGCGCGCGTCACGTTCCACCGGGCGATCGACGAGGCGACCGACCTAGAGCAAGCATACTGCGAGCTCGGGGCCTTCCCGGCTATCCGCCGCGTCCTCACGTCCGGCGGTGCGCCCGCTGCTCCCGCTGGAGCGGCGCTTATCCGGCGGCTGCGGCAGCTGGAAGCCGCCATGCCCGGCACCCCGGCCGTCATGGCCGGAAGCGGCCTGACGATCGAGACGCTGCCGGGGTTCCTGATCGAAACCGGGGTACGCGAGGTTCATCTCGGCACCGGCGTCCGCAGCTTGGACGGCGCCGGCCGCAGCCGCGTCGACCCGCGCAAGGTGGCGAAGGTTCGCGAGCTGTTGGATCGCATGCCTACTAGGTAGCGGCGCGATTATCCGAACGCCCTCAACCCAGTTCGGGAATCGCCGCCTTCAGCCACCCCAGGCGGATGCTCCCGGCTTCTCCGAGCTCCGGCACGTCCTCTCCTTCGAGCGGCAGGACGTTCTCGGGGGACGACGCCTTCAGCAGGTGGAGAAGCGCGGCTCCCCAGCTCTCCCGCTCGTCTTCCGCGATCGAGGGAATGTCCGGGTAATAGTGGCAGTACGCCTCGTACAGCCAGTCCTTGATCTTCTCCATCTGCGGAGAGGCATATACCACCTGCGTCTCGCCGTGAAGCTCCTTCGGGAACGGGAGCCCCCGCTCCGCGTAATCCTCGAACGCCTCCGGCCCGATGCTTCCCCTCGCGCGGAGGAACCAGACGGCCGCCCAGTCGTAAGCCTTCATCCACTCGGCCGGAATGTCGCTAACCAGCTCCGGATCGCCCAAGTCGACCGTATATTCCCGGCCGGGCTTGACCAGCTTGACGTTGCCGGTTATCCCGAGCCCGCGCATCGCGAGCAGCGCCCGGGTCTGAACGGCCGGGGCGACGTCCGGATTCCGGCAGATCCGCCGCAGCCACTTGCCGCTCGTCGCGTCGGGGAAGAAGGCCAGCTTCCGGACGGCCTCGGCCGCCGTCGCCGGGCTCTCCGCCAGCTTGGCGAGAGAAGCGGCCGCTTCTCCGAGGTCCATCGTCCGCAGCAGGTCCAGCGTCAGAGGGCGTTCCGCCCAGCTTCGCACGCCGCGCCCTTCGGCCGCGCTCTCCTTCCGCGCCAGCTCCTTCACGAAATCGCCGATCGTTTGCCGCGCGTCGCCGCTCACTCCCCGCTTGCGGACGACGAGCTTCAGCCATTCCAGCAGCGTGCCGGTCTCCGCCGTGAAGCCGAACGTCCCCATCGCGAAGATCTCCCTATTGTAAGGCGCTTCGGACAACGCATAACGCGCCAGCGCGGTCTTGAACTCGTCGTCCGCTGCCATAAGCGACAGCGAGAAACACAGGATCGCCCACGTAAAATCGTCTTTCTCGTTCTCCAGCAGCCCCGCGTAAGCCTGATAAGCGGTTTTGCCGTACGTTCTTTGTTCCATCGGATCGAACGAATCCGGTTCGGTATGCGATGTCAATCGTCTCATCCCTTCCTCGTCTTCGATCTCCCCATCGTACCGTTCCCGATCCCCTGGGTCAACCCAAGGGCCGATCCTCGCGCGCTTAGGGTCCCCTCTTGCAACTTTATCCGGCCCGCCATCGACTATTCCTATGACGAACGGCCGGCGACGGCCGAGTGGAGGCTAGGCATGGACAAGACCCGAATTCTCATTATCGAAGACGAATCGCCGATCGCGGACCTGCTCCGTTACGGCTTGGATAAGGAAGGCTTCGAGACGCTCGCCGTCCCGAGCGCGTCCGAAGGCCTGCTCGAGACGGAGCGCTTCCGGCCCGATCTGCTCCTGCTCGATTGGATGCTTCCCGACGGAAGCGGCATCGACGTGTGCAAGCAAGTGACGGCGACCCGCAACATTCCGATCATCATGATCACGGCCAAATCCGACATCGCGGACAAAATCATAGGGCTCGAGCTCGGGGCGGACGACTACGTCACGAAGCCGTTCGACCTGCGCGAGGTCGTCGCGCGGGTGCGGACGCTGCTGCGCCGGGCGGCGCTCGCGAGCCGGACGGAGCCGGGACGGGAGGAGCCGGAAGCCGTCCGCGCCGGACGGCTCGAGATCGCGGAGCGGGAGAGGCTCGTCCGCATGGACGGCGCCCCGGTCGATCTGACTCCGAAGGAGTTCGATCTTCTGCTCGCGTTGATCCGACGCAGGGGCCAAGTGTTCACGCGCACGGAGCTGCTGGATTCGGTCTGGGGCTACGACTATGCCGGCGACACGAGAACGGTGGATATCCATATCCAGCGGCTGCGCAAGAAGCTGGGCGCGAGCGATCTCATCGCGACCGTGTTCGGCGTCGGCTACAAATTCGAGAAGCGGGCGGATTAACGACATGATCCCTTCGATTCAGCATAAGTTCCTGATCGGATTTCTCGTCATTTTCGCCGCTGCATTCCTCGTTCTGAACCACTTCGTCGCTAGGATCGTCGAGAGCGGCAACGAGAAGATCATGACCCAAGACCTCCTCGCCCTCAAGAAGAACAGCAACGTCTACGTCAAGCAGGCCTTCCTCATCAACCACTTCGACCAAGACGAGACGTACTTCCGGGAGATCGCGCGGGACATGGTGGACGAGCTGCGCCGGGTCGCTTCGAACGAGGTCGCGGCCTACTCCGTGGACGGCCGGCTGCTGGCTTCCTCGGGCGACGCCGACTCCTTCGCGGCTTCCGGCGACGGCGATCTGAATAACGCCCTTAGCGGCAAGACGTCGTATACGGTTCGGCATTCGAACGGCGAGGCGACCGTCTCTTACTCCTATCCGGTCGTCATCGAAGGCAACAAGGTCGGAATCATGCGGTTCTCCAAGGATTACACCTATCTCTATGAGCGGAGCGAACGGATTCTCGCGTTCATTCGTTATACGACGATCGCGATTTTCGCGGCGGCGTTCCTCTTCTCGTACGTCCTGTCGCGCCATATTACGATTCCGATCGCGAGGCTGACCCGGGCGACGACGGAAGTGGCGGACGGCCATCTCGACGTTCGGCTCCGGTCGACCCGAAGGCGGGACGAAGTCGGGCAGCTGACCCGCAACTTCGGCCGGATGCTCGGGAAGATCAAGCTCCAGATCGGGAAAATCGAAAGCGACCGCGACCGGATGACGGAGCTGTACCGGCATCGCAAACGCTTCTACGACAACGTGACCCACGAGCTGAAGACGCCGCTCACTTCGATTCTCGGCTACGCCGAGCTCGTCCGCGACGTCGGCCCTCGCGACGGGGAGCTGTTCGCCAAGGGAATGAAGCATATCGCGGAAGAGAGCCAGCGGCTGCATTCGCTCGTCGTGGAGCTGCTCGAGCAGTCAAGGGAGGCGGACGACCGGCGGGACTTCGAGAGGACGGAGGTAAGTCCGATCGTCCGGGACGTCTGCGAAGGAATGCGGTTCAAGGCCGAGCGGTACGGCCTCCGAATCGATTGCGAAGCGGACGGCGGCGCGGCGGTCGACGGCAGCCCGGATCGGCTGAGGCAGCTGGCGATCAATCTCGTCGACAACGCCATCAAGTACGGGGAGGCTTCGTCCGACATCGTCGTGCGGGTGCGGGAGGAAGCTGGTTACGCGGTACTCTCCGTCTCGAACCGGCTGGATTCCGCGGACGGGGAAGGCATCGCGGAGGCGTCCGCCGCGAGAGAGCCGGGAAGCCTGGGCCTCGGGCTCGGCATCTGCAGGCGGATCGCCGCCGATCACGGAGGAAGCTTGGAGACTGGGAGCTCGAACGGCATCGCGACCGTCATCGCGAAGATTCCGCTGTGGAACGAGAACAAGAGCGAAGGGGAGGAGATGGGGAGATGACGGATCCAAGGCGCCGAGACCTTCGCCGGACGGCGGCTTCCGTCCTGCTGTTCGCGGCAGTCGCGCTGGCGGCGGGTTGTTCGGGCACGTTCGCTTCGAAGACGATCGTCATCCCGGACGAAGAAGAGAGGGCCTCTTCGCCGGACAAGCTCGGAGACTCGTTCGAGGCCGGCGCCATCTTCAAGCTCGCGGGCAAAGGCGTCGAGGCCGGCGATTGGCTCGGGTGGCTGGACGCCGACAGCCTTCTGGTCGCGTACCGCGGCCGGGACGGCATGATCCGCCTGTCGAGCGCGGATTACCGGTACGAGACGCTGCGGACGCTGCCCGTTCCCGAGAGCAAGGCAGGGCCGGAGAGCTTGTCGCCGGACGGGCGCCGGGTCGCGTGGGAAGCATGGGGGGACGATGGAGCGAAGCTCCTGCTTCGGGACGTCGGGAAGAACGGTTCCGAGGACGGAGGAGCCTCTGTGCAGGTGGACGAGAAGGCGGGCGATCGGTTGGGGGAGCCCTCCTGGTCCGGCGACGGGCGTTATTTGGCTTACGCCAAGAAGACGTCTGCCGCGGGACGAGCGAAGCCGGTTCTCGTCGTCTATGACGTAGAGCGGGCGGTCTCGAACGAATACGAGATAGCCGATTGGAGCGGGGAAGAGATCGGATCCGTCCGGGTGTCGGACGACGGAACGGCGGCGGCGTTCTTCTTCTCGTCGGACGGCTTCGCAGGCGTGAAGCTTGGGGAGCTGGCCGACGGCACCTTCCGCGAATGGGACGAATTCGCTTCCGCGAGGGACGGCCTGGGCGAGTTCGCCTCCGGCCATCGCTTCGTCTTCACGGTGGGGAAGGGATCGCTCGTTCTGTACGATCCGGAACACGCCAGCACGGTTACGCTTGCGGAGCGAGTCTCCGGCTTCCGGCTGTCCCCGGACCGCGAGCTCGTCGCCTATTCCGACTATGGAGAAGAAGCCATCATCGTCGCGAAGCTGCAGGGCAACAACCTGCTCGGCGCCCGGCCGATTTACCGGGGGCTCCGGTCTCCCGGCCTTCTCTGGAGCCCGGACGGCCGGAAGCTTCTCGTGAACGGGAGGAACGCGACTGTTCCTATGCCCTCCGAATCCACAGAAGGCGATTATCCCTTCGTGATCGAGCTGAAGTAACGGCGCGCCGCTTCGTTTACAACTTATTTACATTTTCGAGAAGTCCCGTCCATAACTCCCCGGTATAACGGTATCAAGACCTTAGGAGAGGAATGGATGCAAGATGAGAAAAACGGCTGCGCTGCTCGCGGCAACGGCCCTCGTCGCCGCGACGACGGCATGCTCGGGGGGCGCGGAAGAGGACGGGACCGTTCGCACGCTAAGGATCGGCACGACGACTTTTCTGGGCGGGAGCGATTCCTACTATAGGCAGCAATTCGCGGAGCTGTACGAGTTCGCGCACCCGAACGTCCGGATCGAATTCGTCTCGTCCGCCGAGCGGTCGGATATCGTCTTGGGCGACAAGGCGCCGGCCGATCCGGTCGCGGCCATGAAGGAGATGATGGCGGGCCCCAATCCGCCCGACCTGGTCATGGTCGACTTCGACCAGCTGCCCGGCCTGATCGAAGACAATCTGCTCGTATCGTTGGACGCGAAGATCAAGCAGGACAAGTTCGATCTGGAGGGCATCGTCCCGACCGTGAAGGACGGTATCCGCGAGCTTGGGGACGGCTCTCTGTACGCTCTCGCTCCGTACTTCGACGCTCCGGCGCTTTTCTATAACAAGCGAATCTTCCAGAAGGCCGGCGTGGAGGCGCCGACCGACGGCATGACGTGGGATCGGGTCGTCGAGCTGGCCCGGAAGGTCTCATCCGGCGATGGCAAAGAGCGGATCTACGGACTGGGCCTAAGTCCTTACGCGGAGACCGACGACTTCTACAACCTGATGAGCGTCTACGGCGCTCCGCTGCAGCTGCGCGCCTGGAACGAGAGCGAGGACAAGATGAACGTCGCGACTCCGGAATGGGAGCAAGCCTGGACTTGGCTGGCCGACCTGAAGAAGGAGAAGATCGTGCCGCCGGAGTCGGCTAACGAGGATTGGTTCGAGGCGGAGGTCGCCGCGAGCCCGGCGACGCCGAACGCGTTCTTCTCGGGACGACTGGCGATGACGGTGGGCGACAGCTACATGCTGGACGAGCTGGCGGGCCTCGGACGCGGAGGCGACGGGAACGCCGCTCCTATCGAATGGGACGTCGTCAGCATGCCGAGCCATCCGAAGTACCCGGGGGTCGCGGGCATGGTCCGCACGGAAGGGCTCATGGGCATCAACGTCCATGCGGGCAACCCGGACGATGCCTGGGAGTTCCTGAAGTTCGTCAACGACGACGAATGGGCGATGACGAAGTCGCGCGGCGGCGGCATGCTGGTCGCCCGCGGCGCGTACAACAAGGGCAGAGGAGGGCTCGACTACCGCGCGGAAGCGTTCGCGGACGTGCGGCCGGCTCCCCCGGATCCGAACCGCGCCGGCGGGAAATCTTATCTGAACGAGGTCCTTGAAGCGGGCCGAACGGAGCTGCAACCGGCGCTTCGGGGCGACAAGACGATCAAGGAAGCGCTCGAGGAGTGGGGGAAGCAAGGGCAGGCGATCCTCGATCTGAATAAGGCGAAGCAGCAAGACGGTAATTCTTGAAGACGGCGGACAAGCGAATAAACGAACAAACGGACAAACGAACAAAGACGGCGGACAAGCGAACGAATGAACGCCGAACAAACGACGGAACAACGAACGACGAATGAACGAACAAACGAGCAAACGAACCAAAAAACGATAACCGCCGGTCGTCCAATCTCTCCCTATTCTAAACCTTGCCTCTCTGTGCTATAGTACGTACGTACAACTAAAGAAGAAAATCCGGCGAGCGCCGGGCCCGCAAGGGCTTCGTCGCGCCGCCGGGAGAGGTTCGCGAACTCCCTCTATAAAAAACTATCCAAGAACGGCGTCCTTCCTCAAGGCGCCGTTATCTTGGCGTTCGGCGCGGAGCGGTGCACCCCATGTACCCGCTTCGCGCCGATTCTTTAGGGATGGATTCAAGGATCTCTCTCTTCCGAACCGAAGGAGAGAGGCGAGAATGACCAAGCAAGAGAGGGCCGTCGTCGTGTTCAGCGGCGGCCAAGACAGCACGACCTGCCTGTTCTGGGCGAAGGAACGGTTCGCCGGGGTGGAGGCCGTCACTTTCGACTACGGCCAGCGGCACAAGCGCGAGCTGGAGGTCGCGGCGGAGATCGCGAAGGAGCTCGGCGTCAAGCATCACGTGCTCGACATGTCGCTGCTCAATCAGTTGGCTCCGAATGCGTTGACCCGGACCGACATCGCCATCGAGCAGAAGGAGGGCGAGCTGCCGACGACGTTCGTCGACGGGCGGAACCTGCTGTTCCTGACCTTCGCGGCCGTGCTCGCGAAGCAGGCCGGGGCGAAGCATATCGTCACGGGCGTCTGCGAGACGGACTTCAGCGGCTATCCGGACTGCCGGGACGTCTTCATCAAGTCGCTTAACGTGACGTTAAACCTGGCGATGGACTACCCGTTCGCCATCGACACGCCTCTGATGTGGCTGAACAAGGAGCAGACGTGGGAGCTGGCCGATCGGCTCGGCGCGTTCGACTTCGTGCGCGAGCGGACGCTCACCTGCTACAACGGCGTCGTCGCCGACGGCTGCGGGGAGTGTCCGGCCTGCAAGCTTCGCAAGCGGGGGCTGGACGATTACTTGGCTTCTTCGGGAAGGGGGGCGCAAAGCTGATGTTGCAGCAGATGTATCCGGCGCCAGCCCATCCTTATCAATACGAGCTGAACAAGGATTTTCACTTCGCCGCCGCGCATTACGTTCCCGCCGAGGAGGCGGGCAAGTGCCGGCGGATGCACGGGCATACGTATTACGCCAACGTGACGGTGGCCGGGGATGCGCTCGATTCCGCCGGGTTCCTCGTCAACTTCGCCACGATCAAGAAGCTTGTGCACGAGCGCTTCGACCATTCCGTCCTGAACGAGGACCTGGAGAGCTTCAGCGACGAGGCGCCGGACCGGTATCCGACGACGGAGGTCGTCGCCCGGACGATCTGCGAGATCGTCCAGGCTTATCTGGACGGGACGGATAACAAGCCGCGGTGCGTGCAAGTATTTTTGCGGGAGACGCCGACGAGCTACTGCGTCTACCGGCCGAAGCCGCGGGTGGAGGAGCGGATCGGATGAGCGACCGTCGAATGGGCGAGGAAGATCGGGCAGTCGCGACTTGGGCGGAAGGGGAGTCGGATCGGGCCGAAGCGGGTCGGATGGAAGCAGGGTCGGAGTGGGCCGAAGAGGACCGAACGGAAGCGGAGCTGGCAGGCGAATCAGATCGGACGGAAGTGAATCGGACGGGCGCGAGGCGGATCCCCGTTCTTGAAATTTTCGGCCCGACGGTGCAGGGGGAAGGGATGGTCATCGGACGCAAGACGATGTTCGTCCGAACCGCCGGCTGCGACTATCGCTGCGCCTGGTGCGATTCCGCATTCACGTGGGACGGCACCGGCAAGGACGACATTCGCCTGCTGACGCCCCACGAGATCATCGCGGAACTAAGGGAGATCGGGGGCGACTCGTTCGCGCACGTCACCTTGTCGGGCGGCAATCCGGCGCTGCTTCCCCAACTGGAAGAGCTGATCGAGAGACTGCGCGCGCAGGGCATTCTCGTCGCTCTCGAGACGCAGGGCAGCCGTTGGCAGGACTGGTTCTACTTGATCGACGAGCTGACGCTGTCTCCGAAGCCGCCGAGCTCGGGCATGGCTACGGATTGGGAGACGCTGGACGTCATCGTCCGGAGGCTGGAGAGCCGGGAGAGAACCTTCAGCCTGAAGGTGGTCGTTTTCGACGAGACGGATTTGCGGTACGCGACGGACGTACACGAGCGTTACCCGACGGTCCCCTTCTATCTCCAGGCCGGCAACGGCAACCTTCGCGAGACCGACCGGAACCGGATGCTGCCTTACCTGGTGGAGAGGTACGAGTGGTTGATCGGCCAGGTGATGGCGGACGCGAGGCTGAAGAAGGTGCACGTGCTGCCTCAGCTGCATGCCTGGGTATGGGGCAACAAGAAGGGCGTATAGCCGGAGGAACCGGTCGATATAACAAGAGAGGAAAGGCGTGAACGCGATATGGCGGGAAGAAGCAAGGAAGAGCTCGGCGGAGTGACGCTGCTCGGCAATCAGGGAACGGAGTACCGGTTCCAGTATTCTCCGGACGTCCTCGAGACGTTCGACAACAAGCACCCCGGACGGGACTACTTCGTCAAGTTCAACTGCCCGGAATTCACGAGCCTGTGCCCGATGACGGGGCAGCCGGACTTCGCGACGATCTACATCTCCTACATTCCGGATATCAAAATGGTGGAGAGCAAGTCGCTCAAGCTGTACCTGTTCAGCTTTCGGAACCACGGGGATTTCCACGAGGACTGCATGAACATCATCATGAACGACCTCATCGCGCTGATGAAGCCTCGCTACATCGAAGTGTGGGGCAAGTTCACGCCGAGAGGCGGCATCTCCATCGACCCGTACTGCAACTGGGGCCGCCCCGGCACGAAGTACGAGCAGATGGCCGAGTACCGATTGATGAACCACGATTTGTACCCGGAAAAGGTAGAAAACCGCTGACGCAGAAGCTCATGTGCGTGTGCGTGCTGGTGACGCAAGCTTGCCGTTCCTCCTCGGGGAGGGACGGCAAGTTTTTTTGGGGGGGATGAGGCCGGGCCGCAATCCCCGAAATGGCGGTTGCAGAGCCTCGTCCGCGTGCCGCGGTCGCTGTAACCGCCAAAATGGCGGTTGCAGAGCCTCATCCGCGTGCCGCGGTCGCTGTAACCGCCAAAATGGCGGTTGCAGAGCCACTTCCGCGTGCCACGGTCGCTGTAACCGCCAAAATGGCGGTTGCAGAGCCACTTCCGCGTGCCATGGTCGCTGTAACCGCCAAAATAGCGGTTGCAGAGCCTTATCCGCGTGCCGCGGTCATCTGCGCAACGGAAGAAACGTTAGTTAGAGTGGGGCAAATACGAGGCAGGGGTGCTGTAACGGAAGAAATGTTAGTTAGAGTGGGTCATATACGAGGCATGGGCGCTGTAACGGAAGAAACGTTAGTTACGCCACAACTGTTCGTGAAGCCTTTTCCTCAGCCCCATAACCATCCTGAAGCCCCGGACATAAGATAAAATACAAGCTTTACCTGCAATAAGCGATTGTATAATGCAACCGACCAATTATATAATTGCATTATACAATTGATGGACGAAGGGGGCTGCGCAAATGCAAGCCTGCGACATCATGATTCGGCAAGTGCACAAAGTCAAAGAGGAAGACACGGTGCGGACCGTAATCGAGAAGTTTATCGAGCACGGCATCAGCGGCTTGCCGGTCGTCAACGACCGGAACGAAATCGTCGGGTACGTGAGCGACGGCGACATCATGCGCTTCATCGGCAAGCCCGACGACTTCGTCGTGGAAGCGGTTTATTTCTTCGCCGTCTACAAAGTCGACGAAGCGGAGTACGAAGAGCGGGCCAAGCGTTTGCTGGACCTGAACGTGATGAGGATCGCGAAGCGCAAGGTCGTGACGGTCCAGTGGGACGACACCGTGGAGACGATCGCGGCCATTCTCGGCAAGAAAAAAATCAAGAAAGTGCCGGTCGAGCGAAACGGCGTGCTGGTCGGCATCATCAGCCGCGGCAACGTCGTCCGCCAAACGTTCAAAAATCTGCTGTAGACCCTCAAGAGCGTCCAAAGCCAACAGCCTTCAACCCGGCTACCGTTAAGCCGGGCGAAGGCTGTTTCTAGTATCGTCCCCTAATCGCCGATAGACATTCCGTTCACATGAACGCGCGATTGAACTTGCGCAGCAATCGGCCGAAGGCATCCCGTTCCTCTTCGGTCCAATCCTGCAGCTTCTCCGAGATTCGTGCGGTCCGCAGCTTCTTGTATTCCTGCAGCGCGGCGCGCCCCTCCTCCGTAATCTCGAACAAGTAAGCCCTGCCGTCCGACGGATCGGACTTGCGCAGCACGAACCCCTTCTGCTCCAGAGCGGACACCTGTCGGCTCACGGTGGAGATGTCGAGCTGGAACTCGTCAGCCAGCGCGCGCACTCCGGCGGAGCCTCTGGCCGAGAACTGGCCGAGCAGCAAGTAGGCCGAGCGGTCGAGGCTGCCGGCGCTCTTGTCCGCGGACAAGGAAGTGGCGAGGCGGACGAGAAGGGCCAGCTCGGACTCTATCAATTCGATATCGCGGTTATCCATCGGATCCACCTCCGCTTTCTCGAATCTATCGTATCATTCAGGCCTCATCCTTGGCAAAAAATCCGTCCGCCCCCAGCCTGTCCGGTACGGGCCGTCTCTTCGCGGTTTGCATCCCGGAATGACGTTCCTCCGCGTTCATCATAAGATAATGACAGATATCTCTATCCGCGGCATACCCGGCAACGTGCTGCACCGGGGAACCGCGCTCGACGAGATCAAGACGGCCGGCGATTTACTCGCGGGAATGGAGGCGCGGATAGGCCGGGACGTCGAGGGCGGCTAGCCGGAAGCGGAGAGAGCGATCCGGGGAGAGCCGGCAACGCAGGACGACCCTTGCGACTCCGGCCGAACTGCCGTGCGGGAGTCCGGACAAGCCGACGAATCGTATCTCCGCCGTCCCGAGCCGTCCCCCCTAAATTCTTAATGGAGAGGGAGAGTTGTCATGAATAGAATGAAAAGCGTAACGAGTCTGCTTCTGGCGCTAGCGCTGCTTCTCGTCGCAGCGGGCTGCGGAGGGAACAACTCCGGCAACAACGAGCCTTCCGCGTCCCCGTCGCCTAGCGCGTCTCCGTCCGAATCGTCGGAGCCGTCCGCTTCCGCATCGCCCTCCGCGTCGGAGTCCCCCCAGCAACTGACGAAGGTCAAGTTTTCCGAGGTTATCCGTTCGATTTTCTACGCGCCGCACTACGTCGCCATGTCGCAGGGCTTCTTCGAGAAGCAGGGCCTCGAGGTCGACATGAACACGGCCCAAGGATCCGACAAAGGCGCGGCCGCCCTCATCGCCGGTACCGCGGACATCTCGATGGTCGGCCCCGAGACGGCGATTTACATCCATAACCAGAAGGGCGACAAAACGCTGAAAATCTTCTATCAGCTGACGCTGAAGGACGGCTCCTTCCTGCTGTCCCGCGAGAAGCTGGATTCGTTCAAGTGGACCGACCTGACAGGCAAGAAGATCATCGGCTGGAGGCCCGGAAGCGCGCCGCAGATGGTGATGAACTCGACTCTTATCAAGGAGAAGGCGGAAGGAGCCGACGTCGTCACGAACATCGCGGCTCCGGCGATGGCGGGCGCGTTCGCGAGCGGCCAGGGCGACTTCATCCAGCTGTTCGAGCCGGTCGCCTCCACGCTCATCAAGGAGGGCAAAGCGTACTACGTCGCCTCGCTCGGGGAAGCGTTCGGCAAGTTCCCGGAGACGTCGTACGTCGCGACCTCCGATTATATCGCGAAGAATCCGGACGTCATCCAGCGGTTCGCGAACGCCGTCTCCGAAGGCACCAAGTGGCTGAGCACCGCGTCGGACGAAGAGATCGCCAAGGCGCTTAAGCCCTTTTTCGACGGGACGCCTGACGACATCATCATTCAGTCGATCAAGCGGTACAAGGATCAGGATACGTGGCCGGCGAAGCCGGAGCTTACCGCCGAACAGTTCGAGACGCTGCAGAGCGTGCTGATCGAAAACGGCGTGCTGAAGCCGGAGGAGAAGCTGGGCGACATGTCGGCCGTCGTGGATATGAGCTTCGTGAACAAGATCGGCGCGGCGGGGTGATCGCATGACGGCCGCTCAGATCGAGATGCGGGAAGTAGGCCTTAGCTACTTCACGCCGAAGCAGGAGACGGAGGCTCTTCGCGACGTCCGGTTGACGGTCCGGGCGGGCGAATTCATCAGCATCGTGGGGCCGAGCGGCTGCGGGAAAAGCACGCTGCTCTCCCTCGTCTCCGGGATGCTGAAGCCGACGAAGGGGAAGGTGCTGATCGACGGCCAGGAGGTGACCGGCACATCCCCGAAGGTCGGCTACATGCTTCAGCAGGACCATCTGTTCGAGTGGCGGGATGTGTACGGCAATCTGCTGGTCGGGGCGGAGATTCGCCGCATGGACCGGGCGAAGGCGGAGCGCAAGGCGGCTGAGCTGATGGAGAGGTACGGGCTGGGCGGCTTCGCGCGCCACAGCCCCGCCCAGCTCTCCGGCGGCATGCGGCAGCGGGTCGCTCTCATCCGGACACTCGTCGCCGAGCCGGATATTCTGCTCTTAGACGAGCCGTTCTCGGCGCTCGACTTCCAGACGAGGCTGACGCTCGCGGACGAGGTGCACCGGATCATCCGCGAGCAGGGCAAGACGGCGATTCTCGTCACGCACGACATTCCGGAAGCGATCGCGATGGCGGACCGGGTGCTCGTCATGTCGAAGCGCCCGAGCACGATCTCGTCCGAATACGAGATCCGGCTGAAGCCGGAAGGGGAAGGAGGGGAAGGTGACGGCGGGACTTTGACGCCTTGGTGCAAGAGGGAGGCGGCAGGGTTCCAGGCGTATTTCAATGCGATATGGAAGGAGCTGGAGGCGCATGTCGTTACTTCCGGTTAAGGAACGAGCGGAAGCGCGCGACGGCGGGGCCGAACCGGCCGATTCCGCCGTCAAGCCCGCGGGATCGACCGAGCCGACCGATTCCGCCGTCAAGCCCGCGGGATCGACCGAGCCGACCGATTCCGCCGTCAAGCCCGCGGGATCGACCGAGCCGGCCGCTTCTCCGTCCGCTTCGGCGGGCAAGCCGACGCCTGCTTATCGCGAATACTTGCGCGGCGAGCGGCGCGGCCGCTGGCTCGTCATCGTCTCGCGGATCGCGCTTCTCGTCGCGCTGCTCGCGCTATGGGAGCTGGCGGCCCGGCAGAAGTGGGTCGATTCGATGCTGACGAGCAAGCCTTCGCAGCTGGCCGCTTCGTTCCGGGAGCTGGCGCTGCAGGGCGACCTGTGGAAGCACACCTGGACGACGGGGCTCGAGACGATCGTCGGCATCGCGGTATCCATGATCGCGGGCACGGCCATCGCGGTTTTGTTCTGGTGGTCGACCTACGCGTCCAAGGTACTCGAGCCGTACATCGTCGTGCTGAACGCCTTGCCCAAGGTCGCGCTCGGCCCGATCTTCTACATCTGGCTGGGCGACCGGTATTCCGTGTACGGCATGGCGGTGGCGATCTCGATCATCGTGACGATCATGATGATCGAGAACGGGTTCAAGGAGCTGGCGAAGACGAAGCTGAGGCTGATGGAATCGTTCGGAGCGACGAAGCTGCAGATGCTGCGGATGGTTATGCTCCCGGCCAGCGTGCCGAACTTCATCGCGACGCTGAAGGTGAACGTCGGGCTGACTCTTGTCGGCGTCGTCATGGGAGAGTTCCTATCCTCGAAGGCGGGGCTCGGGTACCTGATCATCTATGGGGGCCAGGTGTTCCAGATGAACCTCGTCATGGTCAGCGTCTGCATGCTCGCGCTTATGTCCGCCGTCCTATACGGGGTCGTCAACGGGATTGGCCGGCTGCTGATGCGGAAGTATCAAGATGGAAGGTAAACAAGGTGGCGAATGTGCCCCAGGCGGCACGGGGGGCGCAGGTAACGCTGGCGATGCAAGTGACAGAGGCGGTGGCGGTGCAATTAACGCATGTGAAGCAAGTTGCACGGTGGATGCAAGGAACGCAAGCACGCAAGAGGGCAGCCCGCCGGGCTGCCCTTCCTAATGTATTGCGATCGTGCTTGGAGCCGGACGGATATCCCCGAATGGGAGTCATCCAGATACTCCCTTGCGCCCGCGGTGCAGCGCCGGGTCAGCCCTTCAGCTTGTACACGACGACGCCGGCGATCATGATGGCCAGCCCGATCAGCTTGTTGAAGGTGAACGGCAGCTTCGGGGCGCCGAACAAGCCCAGGCTGTCGATGAGGATCGCCACGAGCAGCTGCGCGATCAGAATGACGGCGACTCCGAAGCCTGAGCCGAGCGACAGAATCGACTTCATGACGGTGAAGACGATCATAACGCCCATCGCGCCGCCGAGCAGGTACAGCTTGTTGACCGAGTGCAGCCTGGCGAGGCTCCCGTCCCGGACGAACCAGAAGATCAGAAGCGCCACGACGAAGCCGGAACCGTGCACGAGAGCGTTCGTGATCCAGAAGCCGACCTTCTCGCTGACCCGGGCGTTGAATACGCTTTGCACCGAGATGAACAGCCCCGCGAACACCGCGTAGAGTACTCCAGCCATTTTTTCTCCCCCTTAAATCCAAGTCCCCTCAGTTGTACAGCAAACCCTCCGCGAGCTTCTTCAACCGCTCGACATCCCGAATGCCGATCGCGCCGCGCCTTCTCTCGATCATGCCGTCGGCCGCGAACTGCGCGAGAATCCGGTTCAGATGCCGGTAGCTCGTGCCGATCAGCTCGGCGAGCTCCAGCAGCTTCGGCGTCCGAATCTCCCCGACCCTAACTCCCGGATTCTCACCGGAAGTGACCGACAGCAAGTAGCTGGCGACCCGGTTCTCGACCGGATACGTCAGGTTCAAGCTTAGCGTGTTGGAGTTGGTGTACAGCTTGTGGGCGATGTGCTTCATCATGTAACGGAGCCACGCGGGATCGTGAGACGAGGTCTCCGTCAACTGCTCGTAGGAGATGACGAGCATTAGGCAATCCGTGAGAGTCTCGACGGAACAACGGGGAGGGTAACCGGTCGCCCACTCCACGTCGCCGATAATGCCGAGAGGCTCGTAGAAGCGAAGGAGCACCGACTTGCCGTTGGGCAGCATCGAATACACCTTCAACTTGCCGCGAACGAGGATATACAGATGGCTCATGGAGCTGCCCGCGGAGCAGATCAACTCGCCTTTGTCGTAGGCGTACAAGCTCATCTTGGCGATCATGCGCTCCCCGCAGATGCCGTCCAACCCGAATTCGCGGACGTAACGGGCGGTCGCGTCGGGGTGAGTGATTTTCCTCATGGTCGTCTCTCCTCGTTCCTTGCCGCTTCATTGTAGGGGAGTCGGTTCCCGCGGCAAAAGGACATATGTCCCATTCATACCACGATTGTCGTCAAAAGGGTAGATCGAGACGGCGCATCCGAAAAATCGCCGCAGGGGGTGGAAATCCGTTTCCAAAAGTGATATCATATAAATATCAAAATTATATAAAGGGGCGCTTTCAGGATGACTACGACCAAAGCTTGGCACACGAACGGATTTCTCGCGTTGCTCGTCTCGCTTGCTTCCCTCGCTGGAGCTATCGCGCTGTTCATCGCCGGGGGCGATGAGGCCGAACCGAACGGGTTGATGATCGCGGCGGGCGTGCTTCTCGTCCTTCTGTTCTTCGTCCTCCTCACCTCGCTCACGATCGTGCAGCCGAATCAAGCGAAGGTCGTCACCTTCTTCGGACGGTACAAAGGAACGATCACCCAGAGCGGCCTATGGATGGTCATGCCGTTCACGAACAAGACGAAGGTGTCGCTCAAGGTGCGCAACTTCAATAGCCAGACGCTGAAGGTGAACGACGCGGAGGGCAATCCGATCGAGATCGGCGCCGTCGTCGTGTTCAAGGTGGTCGACACGGCGAGGGCGGTGTTCGAGGTCGACAACTACGAACGGTTCGTAGAGATTCAGAGCGAGACGGCCATTCGGCACATCGCCGCCCATTACGCCTACGACACGTTCGCGGACGATCAGGCGCCTTCCCTGCGCGGCAACGCCGACGAGGTGGCGGCGGAGCTGTCCAAGGAGCTGCAGGCGAGGCTGACCGTCGCAGGCGTCGAGGTGATCGAGACGCGGATTACCCATCTGGCGTACGCGCCGGAGATCGCGAGCGCCATGCTGCAGCGACAGCAAGCGATCGCCATTATCGCCGCCAGGCAGAAGATCGTGGAGGGCGCGGTGGCCATCGTGGATTCCGCCTTGCGGCAGCTCGTGGAGAACGGAGTCGAACTGGATGCGGAGCGGCGCGCGGCGATGATCAACAACCTGCTCGTCGCGATCGTCTCCGACAAGGCGGCGACTCCGTTCATCAACACGGGGACGCTGTACGGTTGACGGGTGCGGGACTATGGCTAGGGAGAAGAAGGCGTTCCCGCTCCGGCTGGACGCCGAACTGCACCGCGCGATCGAGAAGTGGGCGGAAGACGAGTTCCGCAGCGTGAACGGCCATATCGAATATTTGCTGCGAGAAGCGCTGCGCAAGGCGGGGCGGCTGCCCTCCCGGGCGCTGCCGGCGAAGGACGAAGCGGCGGAAGATTCGAACGGGGAGGCCCGATAACCCCGGCCGCTAATGCGGTGAATCGCAAGAAGAAGAGGCTCCTCCGACGCGCAAGGCGCGCGAGAGGGAGCCTCTTTCTCTCGATGCTCGGGACATTCGCCTTTTCACGCCGAAAGTGGCAAAATAAAGAGAAACGCATAGATCGTAATCAAGGGGGGAGAACCATGGCGAATACCTATGTCTACAGCCGCAGGGAAGAAGTGGCCAACGCCGTTACGCATGGGATCGGAGCGCTGCTCAGCGTCGCAGCCTTGGCGTTGCTCGTCGTCTACGCGAGCCTGAAGGGGACGGCCTGGCACGTGACGAGCTTCACGATTTACGGGGCGACGATGCTTATGCTCTATACGGCGTCGACGCTGGTGCATTCGTTCCGCGAAGGGAAGATCAAGGATCTGTTCGAGACGCTCGATCATTCGTGCATCTATCTGTTCATCGCCGGAACGTATACGCCGATCATGCTGACGGTGCTGCGGGGCCCGCTCGGCTGGAGTCTGTTCGGGATCGTCTGGGGCATCGCGGTCGCGGGCGTCGTGTTCAAGGCGTTCTTCACTAAGCGGTTCCTCTTCTTATCCACGCTGTTCTACGTCCTGATGGGCTGGATGGTCGTCTTCGCCTGGGGTCCCTTGCAGGAAGCGCTGCAGCCGGGAGGCCTTCGCCTGCTGGTGGCCGGCGGCATCTTGTATACGCTCGGTTCCGTATTCTACGTCTGGCGCGCGTTCCGGTATCACCATGCCGTATGGCACGTCTTCGTCGTCGCCGGTTCGGCGTGCCACTTCTTCGCCATTCTGCTGTACCTCCTGTAGGAGTCAGGGCCACCTCGCGAGAACGGCCGCCAGCTTGCTGGTGAGCACGGGGATCAAGTCGCCGAGCGTTCCGACGAACGGAGTCGGCTGGAGCTTGCCGCGGTGGTTCGCGACGCTGAGGAGGTAGCCGTTCTTCTTGAATTCGGTGAACAGCGCCCGGGTCACTTCTTCGTCCTTCTCTTTGGAATAGACGACCAGTTGGGACTGCTGCACCCTTACGAGCAGATGGGTGAATTGCATGGAGTGCAGGTTGTACTGCAGGAATGTGTGCGCAAGATGCAGAGACAAACTCATCGTTCGAACAGCCTCCCAAGAAATGTTGGAATTCGTCCGATTACTCCATCTAGGCGGGTTATGGAATTGTGCAACCGAGGAATCGGCGGATGGGGCCTTGCGATTGGGTCGTCATGCCGAGGGGCGTAATGAGGTCAATCCAATTATACAAATGAATGGGAATCCGTCAAAGGGATTTTTTTGGGCTGTCGTTATTGCGATAATCGGATTTGGTTGAATAGATGTTGAATAGATTGCAAGATTCCGCTAAGGCATCGAGTCTGATCATAAGGAGGCGATCCCGTTGATCGAAGTGGGACTGGCCGGCTGGGGCGACCACGACAGCCTGTATTCCGGCGGCGTCAAGGCGAAGGACAAGCTCTCGGAATACGGGCGGCACTTCCCGCTCGTCGAAGTGGACAGCTCGTTCTACGCGATCCAGCCTCCCGAGAGAATGGCGAAGTACGCGGAGGAGACGCCTCCAACGCTTGGCTTCGTCGTCAAAGCCTATCAGGAGATGACCGGTCACCAGCGGGGAAAACCGTACTACCCGGAGCCGGAGCCGATGTACGCGGCGTTCCGGGAATCGCTCGCGCCGATGATCCGCGCGGGCAAGCTGCGGGCCGCCCTGTTCCAATACCCGCCGTGGTTCGACTGCACCCGCGAGAACGTGAACCTGCTGCGGCTCACCCGGCAGCGCATGGACGGCATTCCCTGCGCGCTGGAATTCCGGCACCAGAGCTGGTTCCGGCCGGAGTACCGCGAGCGGACGCTCGAGTTCATGAGGGAGCAAGGCTGGATTCACAGCGTGTGCGACGAGCCGCAAGCGGGGGAAGGATCGGTTCCGACCGTGCTGGAGGCGACGGACCCGTCGTATACGATCGTCCGGATGCACGGCCGCAACGAGTCGGGCTGGAACCAGGGCGGCAAGCCGAACTGGCGCGAGGTCCGCTATCTGTACCGGTATAACCGGCGGGAGCTGGAGGAGTGGCGCGAGAGGCTGGCCGTGCTGGAAGGGCAGTCCGGGACGATCGGCGTCATCTTCAACAACAACTCCGGCGGGGACGCCGCCGACAATGCCAAAGAGATGATGAGCCTGCTCGGCCTTCGCACGCCGGAGGGACGGGATCCGCTGGAGCGGGACGAGCCGTCCGCTTCGACGGAGCCGGAGCCCGAGCAGCTCGACTTGTTCGACTTGTGACGGAGGAGAGAGAGACGACCCGATGGTAGCCGCCAGACTTCGCGGATTGAACTTCGCTTACTTTTCCCTATTCGCCTTATTCCTCTCGTTCCTCCCGGTATACGCGAGCCATATCGGCATCTCGGGCACGCACATCGGACTCGTCCTCGGGACGGGCAGCGTCGTGACGATCGTCTGCCAGCCGTTCTGGGGGATGGTCAGCGACAGGCGGCGCACGATCAAGCGGGTGCTGCTCGGGCTGCTGCTCGCCTCCGTCGTCGCCGGAACGCTGCTGTTCCGGGCGGACGCGCTCTGGAGCCTGGCGCTGCTCGTCATCGCGATGAACATGTTCTTCATGCCGACCGACGCGCTGATGGAGAGCCTCAATTACCAGACGTCCCAGCGGCAGGGGATCAGCTTCGGCTCGATTCGCATGTTCGGGGCGATGGGGTATTCGGCGACGTCGCTGACGGCCGGATGGCTTATGCAGGCGTGGGGGATGGACAGCCTCTCCTGGATCTTCCTCGGCTTCGGCGCCGCGACGCTTCTGCTCGCCTTGGGGGCTGCCGACGTGCCCGCCTCCTCCAAGCCGGCCGTATTCCGGCAGCTGTGGCGGTTCGTGTCCGAGCGGCGGACGTTGGCGTTCCTGCTTCTCGTACTTGTAGTGGCCATCCCGCACAAAATGAACGATATGTACATCGGCCTGTACATGGACGAGCTCGGGGGCAACGTGCGGTGGACGGGGATGGCGTGGTTCGTCATGACGTTAACGGAGACGGCGATGTTCGCGGTGAGCTCGCGGATCGTCAAGCCGGGCCGGGAAGGCTTCGTCATGGCGGTCGCCGCCGGGCTGTATATGCTTAGGTTCCTGCTCTGCTCGTTCGTTGGGGATCCGCTGCAGCTCGTCGGCTTGCAGGTATTTCAGGGCTTCACCTTCGTTCTCTTCTACGTAAGCTCCATGCAGTATCTCTACTCGGTCGTGCCGGAGCAGTGGAAGTCGACGGGGCAGACGGTGCTGACTCTGCTGTTCTTCGGGGTATCGGGCATCGTCGGGTCCTCGCTCGGCGGGTGGCTGTTCGACCTGTGGGGAGGGGCCGTCTTGTACCGGATCATGGCCGCCGCCTCGGCCGCCGCGTTCGTGTATGCCATCTTTCTCGTCCGCTCGCGGCGGTAGGAATGATGGAAGCCGGCCAAGAGATAGCATTTTGCGTCTCTTGGTCTTTTTTCTATGACTGGCCAACTCGCATACAGACTTGTTGTCCGGGCTCGGAATCGCTTAGTTATGTGGAGATCGTGCCGCCAACGTAGAGAGTTTCTATGCGTCTAGTCCCCTTTTCGATTGGGGGAGGCGGCTAACGAATCGAGGAGACGCTATTTGGCGGAAAATAGGGGATATTTTGTTTCTAACGAATCGTATAAACGCTATTTCGTGCCGGAAGCCCTCTTTTCCCCCGGCTGGACCTAAATAAGATCGCTGGAGTTCGTTAGGCTTTCAAAATGGGCTTCGGACGCTAAATAGCGTTTCCTGGGTTCGTCCCTCGTA
>NZ_JACJVR010000113.1 GCF_014212175.1 Cohnella xylanilytica
TACTTTCGAAATTCAGGGTTAATAAATATACATATCCCCGCTGATGCGGATATGGGGCGCGAGAGCTTGCGGAAGTCTTATGAGGACGCTAGGGTATTTTTTTCAAAATATTACCCGAAGTACGGACAGTCCGATATGTTGTGCGATTCCTGGTTGCTTTCCCCTGTCCTTGCTAAGCTGTTGCCGGAAAGCTCAAATATAATCCGCTTTCAGAAGGCGTTCGAATTGATACGAGTGGATGAAACGAACGATAGCGCGATCAGATGGGTTTATGGAAGAACGGACCTTCCAACACACGAACTTCAGGAGCATACTTCCTTACAGAAAAAAATCAAGGCCTCTCTGTTGGAAGGCGGTGGCATTGGCGCAGCCTTAGGAATACTGAAAGAAGACCCCTGGAAGCACTAAAGCCTGCTGGATGTTATGGTGTAATGATCGGCTTCCTGTATTGTTAACTCCTTTTCAATAACCGGGTTTGCATGCACCCAGTATCAGCATAGTAAAGAAGCAATAACAGCAACTCCACATGCCATCACCTCACAGGCTAATAATATTGCCTGGGGATTTATCCTGTCCTTTAGCTTAATTCCGACAACTGGTCTAAACAGCATTGCTAGGTGATGTTTTAGTCATGTCGGCAATCAGACAATGTTCTTGTCTCCAATCGAACATCGGTCAATGTTCTTGACATCAACAATTGACAAGAACTATGATCCGATAAAAGAAAAAGACTGCTATTTTAGCGGACTTCAATCGGACCATGTTTTTGTCAACCGACAACTAGTAATACTACAGAATTTAACATCGCCGGCATCGAGAGTCCCGCAGTTGAACCATTTATTGGCCGTTTACATCGATCTGGATATGCATCGTTTCGGCGACGGAATCGTAATTGGCCAGATCAATCAACAACTTTCCGTTATACACATGACGCTTTGCCACTCAACCCCGTCAACCGGCTTGCTCTGCGCGAAGGTGACGCCAAGCCTCCATTCACTATTTCAGAATAGAACCGATTTCACTTCGTAGTTCGATAATTTTCTTAGCAGAAACCGGTGCCTTTCCACCGGCTTCTCTGCATTCAAGATGGTATAGTCACAAATAAACGAAAGGCTCTTTAGCGACGACAAATGTTAGAGAAATCCCATCCGCAATCGGAAGAAGCCATCCGGCCAAATATTTCATTCCCATTCCTCCGTACGCTCATGCCAGACCACGATCATCGCCTTGTTCATGCCGAGCATGGACGCGTCGTTGACGTAGGCGCACAGCGTCCATTCCGTGATGTCGCCGCAGACCATGACGTCCAGCTCCTTGTCACGCATGAGCTCTACCGGTAAAATAGGTTGGCTCATGCGTGACGATCAGGATCGCGCCAATCCTGATCGCCACCTTGATCACGTCGACGGGCCGTAAAGGTCGTGACAATGCCCGTCACTTCCACGCCGGGGCTTCCGCTGGCCAAGACGTCGCACGTCTCTTCAAGCTTTCGTCCTCCGCAGCTTCTCTCCAACACCCGGTCGATAACTTCTTGCACCTTCATTTGTCCGCAACTCCTCTTCTATAGGGAAGTGTAATTATCCCTTTACGGCGCCGATAACGACTCCTCGGGTCAAATATTTCTGTAGCGGCGGCAGTACGATGAGAATCGCAACGATTCCGAGAACTGCCAAAAAGACCCCGTCGCCGGGGTCTTTTCGATTACGAGCACTTGCTATAGCCGCAGTTCGCGCAGGTCTTGCAGCCTTCCACGTTCAGCAGCGACGCCGAGCCGCAGGACGGGCACAGGTCCTTGGACGTGTACGCGGAAGCGTCGTGCGAGCCGTGGCCGTGCCCGCTGCCGATGACCGGGAACGTCGCGGTCGTCGTCGCGGCGATCGGAGCTTCGGCGGCGGCCGCCTGCTCATCCTCCGCGAGCAGGTTCGCGTGCAGCTCGAGCGCCTTCGCGACGGCGTCGGCGATCGACTCGACGCGGTTCGGACCGAAGCCGACGGCGCCGGAGCCGCCGATGCCCTTCAGGTGCTTGACGAGCAGCTGCACCTTGTTGCCGTGGTCGCCGTACCGCAGGAACAGCGAGATGACGCGGCCGAGCGCTTCCGCCATGGCGAATACGTCCGAACCGGCCTTGCCGACGTTCAGGAAGATCTCGCCCGGCGTGCCGTCGATGTCGTTGACGGTGATGTACGCCATGCCGAACGGCGTATTGAACTTATACGTCGCGCCGCGGAGCACCTTCGGGCGGCTCTTGTACTGCTTGTCGAACACGTTCGCCTGCTGCGGCGTGACCGTCACCGGCAGCGACGCGGCGAGCGAGCCGATCGCGGCCGTCTCGGCGGCGGAGGACGCCGGAGCCTGCGCGGCGGCCTCCGCAACCGGCGCAGCCGATCCGACCGATGCGGCCGGCGCGGACTCGGCGCCTTCAGCCTTCGCGGCCTCGTCCTTCTTCTCGTCCTTCGCCGTGCTCAGAACTTGCACGTCGCGGCTGCCGTCGCGATAGATCGTGACGCCCTTGCAGCCCAGCTCGAACGCGAGCTCGTACAGCTCGGCCGTCTCTTCGACCGTGAAGTCGGACGGACAGTTCGCCGTCTTCGAGATCGAGCTGTCGACCCACCGCTGGATGGCGGCCTGGACGCGGATGTGGTCCTTCGCGGACAAGTCCATCGCGGTGACGAACCACTCCGGCAGCTCTTCGCCCGGATGGGCGTTCTTCCACTCCTGCGCGATCGGCACGAGCTGCTTGTCGAAGCCGAGCCGGCTCTGGCGGAAGAATTCGAACGCGAAGTACGGCTCGATGCCCGTCGACGTGCCCACCATCGTGCCGGTGGAGCCCGTCGGCGCCTGCGTCAGGACGGTGACGTTGCGCATGCCGCGCTTGCGGACCGCTTCCGTCACTTCGGGATAGACGGACTCCATGTTTTTCATAAATCCGCTCTGCAGGAACGGCTCGGCCTCGAACGCCGGGAACGAGCCCTTCTCCGCCGCGATCTCCGTGGAAGCGAGATACGCCTCCTTCGCCATGAAGCCGTAGATCTTGTCCAGGAACTCGATGCTCTCCGGGCTGCCGTAGCGAATCTCCAGCCGGATCATCAGCTCGGCCAGACCCATCGTGCCGAGGCCGACGCGGCGCTCGTTCTTCTGGTTCGCCTCGTTCTCCGGGAAGTGGTACGGCGTCTTGTCGATGACGTTGTCCAGGAACCGGGTCGAGTAGCGGACGACGCGTCCGAGCTCTTCCCAAGCGACGTCGTGCTTCTCCTCGTCGTAGAACTTGGACAGGTTGATCGCCGACAGGTTGCAGACGCCCCAAGCCGGAAGCCCCTGCTCGCCGCACGGGTTCGTGCAGATGATCGGGTTGAAGTACCAGCTGTTCGACATCTGGTTGTAATATTCCATGAACACGACGCCCGGCTCGGCCGACTTCCACGCCGATTCGATGATCGTCTTCCAGATGTCGCGGGCCCGCACCGTCTTATAAGAAACGACCGGCTTGCCGGCCTTCTTCCACTTGTCGAGGTCGCCGTCCCACAGCTCGTTGTATTCCGGGTCCTTCGTGTCCGGGAACACGAGCTCCCAGTCGAGGTCTTCCTTGACGGCCTTCATGAAGCCGTTGCTGACGCAGACCGACAGGTTCGCGTTCGTCACTTGGCCCATCGTCTGCTTAACCGTGATGAAGTCGAGCACGTCCGGATGCCAGTCGTTGATCATGAGCATCAGCGCGCCGCGGCGGCTGCCGCCCTGCTCGATGAGGCCGGTCGTGTAGCTGAACAGCCCGCCCCAGGACACCGCGCCGCTCGACGATCCGTTCACGCCCTTGACAACGGAGCGCCGCGGACGGAGCGAAGACAGGTTGATGCCGACGCCGCCCCCGCGAGCCATAATCTCGGTCATCTCGCTGAGCGTCTCCATAATGCCGCCCCGGCTGTCATGAGGCGAAGGGATAACGTAGCAGTTGAAAAGAGTAAGCTCTTCGCTCGCTCCCGCGCCCGCTGCGATCCGTCCGCCCGGCACGAGCTTCCAGTCGTCGAGCAGCCAGCGGAACTTCTCGCTCCACTCCTTCTGCTTCTCTTCCGTCGTCTCGACCGAAGCCATCGCGTTCGCGAGACGCGTCCACATCTCCTCCGGCGTCTTCTCGATCGTCAGCGTCAGCTTCTCGACGTCGGATTCGACGATCTCGCCGCTTCTCGTCTTGACCGTCGCCTTGCGACCTTGCCTAGCGATGACTTCCCCGACTTCCTTCGCCGGGAACTTGGGATCGTCCTTGGTCAGCACCAGCACGACGTCGCCGACCTTCGTCTCGTTCGTATCCGCGTTCTTCCAAGCATACCGGTCCAGGAATATTTTCTCGCTCAGGCCCTGCAGCCGCTTCGTCTCCACCGTCGTTTTCAAAATCCGGCACACCCTCTCGTTATGGCATCAGAATCAAGGATTGCTAGGCTTGCTAGGTTCGCAACAACAACGATAATGTATGTAAATTGTACAATATATTGTGTGCGAAAACCATTATACTATACTACATATGGTGCTACCACAGACCGAAAGACCCATTGACAAGCCTCTCGCCCGACGCCGCGCTCTCTACCTTCGGATCTCTCCCGATTTCTCCCTTTATCGCCAACCGCCCGTTTTAGAATCGTCCCGCTTGCTCATACTATAGGGTATTCCGGCGCCGACATGCCCGCCATCGTTCATCTCACTTCAGGAGGACTGCCACCTTGCATAGCGAACCGCTGCAGCAACGATCCCCCGCCGCCGAGCCCGCCGAAGAGCTTCTTCCGACGGAAGCCGCGCCGCTTGCGGACGCCCCCGCTTCGGAAGCCGAACCCGCCGTCGCCGCCGGAGGACGCGCCGCTCCCGCCGCTCCGGCCCGGAAGCTGCACCCGCTCGTCGACCTGTATATCGACCGCAGCCCGTTCGAAGAATTGGAGCGCCGCATCGAACGCAACGGGCCGTGGGACGATTGGGGTCTCTACCGGATGGCGTGGGAAGCCGAAGAAGCGCGCCGGATCGGCGACTTCCGCGAATTGCAGAGCCTGAGGCTCCTCCCCGGCCTGACGCCGCTCCCCCACCAGCTCGACACGGCGCTCCGCGTGCTGTACGAGATGAGAGGAAGAGCGATTCTCGCCGACGAGGTCGGTCTCGGCAAGACGATCGAAGCCGGGCTGATCCTGAAGGAATATCTCGTCCGGGGCCTCGTCAAGCGGGCGCTTATCCTCGTGCCGGCTTCTCTCGTGCTGCAATGGGTGCGCGAACTGAGCGGCAAGTTCGGCATCCCCGCCGTCGCCCAGAAGAAGGCGTACACGTGGGGCAGCGACATCGTCGTCGCCTCCATCGACACCGCGAAGCGCGAGCCGCACCGCTCCCTGCTGCTGGACGGCGAATTCGACATGCTGATCATCGACGAGGCCCACAAGCTCAAGAACAAGAAGACGGGCAACTACCAATTCGTCTGCGACCTTCGCAAAAAATATTGCCTCCTGCTCACCGCGACGCCGGTTCAGAACGACTTGTCCGAGCTCTACAATCTCATTACCCTGCTCAAGCCGGGTCAACTCGGGGGCGAAGGCGAATTCGCCGCCAACTTCGTCGCGGACCGCAGGGTCGCGAAGAACGAGGAACAGCTCCAGGCCGCCCTCGGGCAGGTGATGATCCGCAACCGGCGCAGCGACGGGACGCTCGAATTCACGAAGCGGATGGTCGCCAACGTGCCGCTCCAGCTGTCGCCGGAAGAGCAGAACCTGTATGAAGGCGTCACCCGGTTCGTGCGCGAGCACGCGCAGGCCGAGCGGGGCGACATGGCCAGCATGCTGTCCCTCGTCACCCTGCAGCGCGAAGTATGCTCGAGCCGCGACGCCGTCTTCCTGACGTTGATCAACCTGTCGAAGAAGGTCGCCCCGGACTCTCCCCTGCACGCGCGCGTCTGGGAGCTCGTCGAGATGATCCGGAGCATCAAGGCGAACACGAAGGCCCAGAAGACGATGGAGCTGCTCGAGAGCATCCAGGACAAGGCGATCGTGTTCACGGAATACCGGGCGACGCAGGATTACCTGATCCGGTACTTCAAGGAGCATGGCTTGAACGCCGTTCCGTACCGGGGAGGCATGAACCGCGGGAAGAAGGATTGGATGATGGACTTGTTCCGCCGGCGGGCGCAGGTCATGGTCGCCACCGAAGCCGGGGGCGAAGGGATCAACCTGCAGTTCTGCCACCATATCGTCAACTTCGACCTGCCCTGGAACCCGATGCGCGTCGAGCAGAGAATCGGCCGGGTTCACCGTCTCGGGCAGACCGAAGACGTCCGCATCTTCAACCTATGTACGACCGGGACCATAGAGGAACATATCGTACACCTGCTCCATGAAAAAATCAACATGTTTGAAATGGTAATCGGCGAGCTCGGCGAGATCCTGGAGCGCTTGGAGAAGGAGGAGCCGCTCGAGCGGAAGCTGGCCAAGCTGGTGCTCGAAGCGGACGATCCCGGCGAGCTCCGCAAGCGCATCGACGGGCTGGGCGACTCCCTGCTCGAAGCGGGAAGGCAATTCGCGAAGGAGAGAGACCGATGAATCCGAAGCAGATGCAGAAGTTCGTCCTCTCTTATCTCCAATCCACAGACTGCCATATTCTCGAAAAGGGACCGTCCCACGTGACGGTCAAGCTGTCCCCGGCCGCCGACCGGGCGCTCACGAACCGTCCTTACTATTGGAGCTTCGTCGACCGGACGGGCGCCGAGCCGGAGACGATGACGTTCCGCTGGATCTTCGAGCCGCCGGGGGAGAACTCCGCGCCGGAGACGCCGGGCCTGTCCCCTTACATGATCGGAAGCACGCGGGTCATTCAGGACTACGTCTACTTCGGCTCCGGCCGGCTCGCGCAGATCTTCGAGTCCGTCGGCCAGGCCGGCAAGAACGTCATGCTGTTCGAGGAGCCGCCGAAGGGGCCGGGCCATCCGCTCGGCTCGCAGCCCTACACCGCCTGGCTCGGAGCGAACTTCAAGGTCGGCTACGAATGCGACATGAAGCGCGAGGAGCTGTACGGCATGGGCATCTCGCTCGCCACCGGCATCATCGACGAGCGGTTCCTCGAGAAGCTGCGGGACAAGCGGCTGACGCCGAAGCTTCCGTCCAACGTCCATCTGCTGCGGAACGGCCTCTCCCTTCGCAAGGCGATGACCCAGCTCGAGAACCATCTCGAGCGGAAGCTGAGGAACGCCGACTTCGGCTGGGCCGCCGAAGCGGAGGAGCGGCGTCTCGACGAGCTGGCCCGGGTCGGGCAATACTACGAGCCGATGATCGAGCGTTCCGCGACGAAGGAGCAGGCCGAGGCGCTGACCGCCCGCTTCAACCAGCGCAAGGAAGAGATCGATTGGCAATATCGGCCGAGGGTGACGTTATCCGTCATCAACTGCGGCATTTTCCACCTTCCCGGCATCGAGTGACAAGAATAGAACCGGGCGCGCGCTCCGGCCGCGGACACGTTCCAACAGGATCGGCACGGCTTGTCCGCTATAATGCAGAGGAAGACGCCGCACGATTCCGATGCCGCTCCACCAATCGACGAAGCAGGTGATAAGCTATGACCGATAACCGCCGCCGGACGATGCCGAGGCTGTGCAAGCTCGCGGTCGCGGGAGCGCTGATCTGGACGACGCTCTCCGGAGCCGTTCCGGCTTCGGCCGACTCCCCCGCGACCCTTCCTTCCGACTCCCTCGTCTCGGCTCTCGCCCGGCAAGTCGCGCTGGAGCTCGTCCAAGGCTACCCCGCCGAGCTCGAGAAGAGCGTCGACGGCTGGATCGCTTCGCTCTCCGCCCGGCGGCCGTTCGCAGCCTGGAAGACGGCATCCCGCGCCATCGAGCCGCTCGGCCCGGGCACGCACGGCTGGCTCGTCACCTTGCGGTCGCCCGCGAAGCAGGCCGTCGGCTATCTTGTCGTCTACGCCGCCGAAGACGGGTCGTACCGGCTCGGCGAATACGGCGTCGGCCCGCAGCCGCTGTTCGACAAGGCGAGCCTCAGCCGCTCGCTCGTCGCGAACGGGATTCTCTCGTCCCATTCCTCGCCGTACCGGGCCGAGAAGCAGTACCTGCATCCGTTCGCCGCCGTCTGGAAGGTGACCGTCGAGGGCGAAACGTATTGGTTCGACGCCAAGACGGACGAGCAGCTGCCTCTCGACGACAAGAGCTGGGCGCGGATTCGCGAGGCGTTCCACGGACTCTCTCCGGAACCCGATGCGGCCCCGGCCGTGTCGAAGCTTAAGCTCGGCGAACCGTTCGATCCGTACGAGCGCCTGCCGTGGCTGATGAACGAAGCCCCGTTCGACGCCGACGCCGATTCGGACTTCGTCGCCCGGGTCGGCCAGGGCCATCCGCTCCGGTACGTATGCGAGCCGTTCGGGGACAAGATGCTGTACGCGATAGCGGTCGTCGGCTATACCGGCTGGTCCGGAGGCCGGATCGACGCGGCTCTCGAGATGTACGGCTCCCGCTTCGTGCCTTTGTCCACCCTGCGTTCTTACGGACTTTTCTATCGATAAAAAGGATTGGCGAAACGAAGAAGAGGGGCCCCGTTCATGGAGCCCCTCTTCTCTCTTTACAAACTCGGCCCGAATAAGATCGCTGGGGTTCGTTCGATTTTCCAAAATCGGCTTTTGACGCCAAATAGCGTCTCCTGAGTTCGTTTCAGAACGGGCATATAAACCGGAACCCTGTGATTCCGATCGCAGCCATGAACGCGAATTCGGTCTTGCTCAGAAAAAAAACCGCAAGTTCCGGTCAAGAGCCCGGAGCTTGCGGTTTGTCGGATTTGCCGCGTTTGTCGTCCCACCAGATCTGCATCCCCATCGGCACCATGCCGAACCACTGGGTCGTCCAGGGCACCCGGGGCTTGACCGGCTTCTCCTTCTCCTCCGCCGGCGTCGTCAGGTATGCGGCGACCCGGTTCGTCACCAGCTTCAGCAGATCGGTTCCTTCGCTCATGTCCTCCGCCTCCTTCGTTCCTCGTATGCTCTTAGGATGCCCCGCCACGCCCGGTCTCAAACGCCGATTCGGCCGCAGCCGGCGATGGCGGCGAAGGCGGCGAAGGCGGCGAAGACGGCGGCTTGAATGAGACGGGGCGCTCCGAGCCACGCTATAGAGGACGCTTGAACGGAACCGAGCAAGGAAGGGAGGAACGGCGGATGGCCCGCATACGCATTCTGAGGTTCGTCGGAAGGGGAGTCGCCGTCGCGGGCGTCGCTCTTCTCCTGTCCGGCTGGTCGCGGGACGACGCCGCCGGGAGCCGGAAGCCCCCGCCGCCCGTCTCCCCCGTCCCCCATACGATGCCGGCGACGGACGTCCTGATCGACGTCGGACACGGCGGGATCGATTCGGGCACCTATTGGAACGGCATCCACGAGAAGGACATCAACCTCGCGATCTCCCGCAAGCTGTATTTGATTCTGCGCAGCCATGGCGTCTCGGCGGCGATGAACCGGACGGGGGATTACGCCCTGAGCGACGACAACCGATGGCATCGGGCTTCCCGGCACAATCGGGATCTGTCCCAGCGCGGAGGGCTGAGCGACGAGATCCGGCCGGATATCTTCGTGAGCATTCACGTCAATTGGTCTCCCCGCCGGAAGAACCGGGGCCCTCTCGTCATTCATCAGAACGAGGGCCGGAGCGCGCTGCTCGCCGCGTTCATCCAGGACGGGCTGAACCGCCAGCAGAATACCCGGAAGCTTCCGATGAGCAGCCGGAAATACTATGTGCTGAACCGCGTGCGGGTGCCGAGCGTCATCGTCGAGACGGCGTACTTAAGCGATCCGAGGGACCGGGAGCTGCTCACGTCGGCGCGCGGCCAGACCCGAATCGCGATGGCGATCGCGGAAGGCATCCTCGCCTACCGGTGCGTGGCGCCTTGACCGCTCGCCCGAACAAGCGAACGAAGGACCATCCCGAAGGCCGGGGGGACGGCCGGCGGCAGCAGCTGCGACAAGCGGACGAACTTCGCTCCGGTCTTCTCGAACCCCGGGATGGCCGAACGAAGGGCGCCCGACGTGATCAGCCCCGGAGGGCCGACGTGTCCGATGACGACGCAATTCGTTTTTTTGTCCAAGCGCTGCTTAAGCACGCCCAGCTGCCGGGAGACGTGAGCGGCGGTATAGACGTCGTCCAGGAAGACGTCGTTGCGCAGCAGCGGCACTCCCAATTCCTTGGCTACCTGGGGAATGACCGACTTGTAGGACGTGCGGCTGTCGAGGAAAAAAATCCCCTTCTCCTTGCATACCTGCAAGACGATCCGCATCACTCTCTCGTCGGCCGTCGCCTTCGAGCCCATATGGTTGTTCATTCCGACGGCATGGGGGACGTCCGCGATCGCCGCTTCCACGCGCCGCCGAATCTCGTCGTCCGGCAGACTGGTTAGAATGGCGTTCGGTCCGAGCCAGCTCGCCTTGCCCTTGACCGGCTCCATCGGCATGTGCACGATGACGTCATGTCCCTTCGCGTGCGCCGCTTCGGCATCCTTCTTCGTCGTCGGCAGGAACGGCATCACCGCCGCCGTCAGCGGAACCGGAAGACCGAGCATCTGCTCCGTCCCCTTCATCCCGTTGCCGAAGTCGTCGATGACGACCGCGATCCGCTTGGCCGCGGCCGGGTTCGCCTCCTCCCGCGCCGCCGTTCCGCCCTGCGCGTAGACTCCGTCCGGCGCCGACGACCAACCCGCGCCGGCGAGAAGGAGCGCCGCCAGAACGCCTCTTCCCCATCTCGTTCGTTGGAACAGAGGTCTCCTCATGACCATATCCCTCCTGACATCCGCCTTGGCCGAGCCATAGACTCATTGTGTCAGACTCGCGGAGGAATTATTCGGATGCGCGGGGGAATCCAGCCACATAACTTAGGCCCTATCGTGTATAATGAGGTCGACCAAATTCACCGCAAAGGAGACGCGTGTCATCGAAGCGCTCAAACGCAAAATCGTCGAAGAAGGCGTCGTGCTCGGGAACCAGGTTCTCAAGGTCGACTCCTTCCTGAACCATCGCATCGATCCGGTCCTGATGGACGGGATCGGCGACGTCTTCGCCCGCTTATTCGCGGAGGATGGCGTCACCGTCGTCCTCACCATCGAATCGTCGGGCATCGCCCCCGCCGTCATGACGGCTCTGAAGCTGAACGTGCCGCTCGTGTTCGCGCGGAAGCGCAAGTCGCTGACCCTTCGCGACGATCTCTATACCGAGAAGGCTTACTCGTTCACGAAGCAGGAAGAGAACGAGATCACCGTGTCGAAGTCCTACATCGGCCCCGGCGATCGCGTTCTCGTCGTCGACGATTTTCTGGCGAACGGACAAGCTTCCCTTGCTCTCGCCCGGATCGTGGAGCAGGCGGGAGCCCGCGTGGCGGGCATCGGCATCGTCATCGAGAAGTCGTTCCAATCGGGACGGCAAGCCTTGATCGAAGCCGGATACCGGGTCGAATCCCTCGCCCGGATCGCTTCGCTCGAGGACGGCTCCATCCGGTTCGCGGAATAGGGCCCGGTATCGGGCGGTTCGCCTACGAGACAGGCGCCGATAGGCATCCGAACAGGCGTGAAGTTGGCCCGCCCCGTATACTGTAGCACATCCACGGAAGGAGTTGATTGCCTTGTCTTCTTGCCCTCCGAACTCGAACTGTCCGACCCAAACGGTGTACGACCCGCCTCAAGTCGTCTACGAAGACTACTATCATCCTCAAGTCGTGAACGTCGTGCATTCCGTCGAAGTCATTCGCCGCCATCATTGCGTTCCGGTTCCGCACCACGTCTACACTTGCACCGCGAAGGACGTCTGGTGCCACGACACCGCGGAGGTACGCGGCCTTCATCGCGGCGGCTCCCGATCGCGCCTGTCCGCCGCCAGATCCAGAAGATAACGACGCGTTCCCGCGGCGATGAGAAGGGCGGGCCGGGAAGCCAGCTTCCCTCAGCCCGTCCGGATCCTCCGGGACTCGCCGGCGGGGAGACGAATCCCGTCGCGGGCCGCGCGTTCTTCGCTCTTCCGCCCTTCGGCCGGCTTCGACGGGTCCGCTCCGAACCGGCGGCGCAGCGATTCCCGGGAATGGACAAGCCTCATCGGAACGAGCTTCTCCCCTTGTCCCCGCACCCTCCTGCCTCCGTCCGGATGCATGAAGCGAAGCAGCAGCCTCAGATACAGAGTGCAGAGCCGCTCCTCCATCCGCGAGGGAAGACGCTGGTGCTCGAAGCCGAGTCCGTGGACGAGTCCGCGGTGCAGCAGGGTGATGCCGACCAATGCTTTGATTTTCCTCAATTCCGGATGCGTCTCCATGGAGAAGTAGATTTGCCGGACCGCGTCGCGGGCGAGCCTGGCGGTCGCCAGAGCCGCGCTGCTGGATGCGGCCGAGCTGGTCAGGGAGAGCACCGTCGCGTTGTCGAGATGAAGCTCCCCGACCCAATCTCCTCTCTCGATCCGGGTTCCGTCCTCGCAGACGATCGCCCTTCCGTGGTGCTTCTTCAGCAGCACCCTGCATATTCCGAAGCGATAGGCGCCCGCGCTTCTCCACTCCATGTACTTCCCGATCGCTCCCTCCCACGCCATCCATGCCGCTTGGCCGATCGTCGCTCCGCGCCCCGCCTTCGCCGTCTCCGTTCCGATCATTCTCTCGTCCGCCTTTCCCGAATGAATTCCCGATCTCTTAATCTCATTCTATCGGCTCGCTTCCGTGCTGCCGATTGGCCCGCGTCGCGTTCTGCGGACTGCCGAGGTCGGGTTCTTCGCTAGACTTAAGGAGGGGGTATTTACAATTCGTTCGAGGTGTGTTACCTTATTTCCATGATTTTAGAAATAACGAAATACAGCCGCCGAAGCGGCCGGAAGGAGGACATCGAGATGCGGGAAGAACCGGAAGACATTCGCCAAGCCGTCAAGATCTACAAGGCTCTAGGAGAACCGACCCGCTTCCGCATCGCCCGCATGCTGGCGAACGACCCGCCGCTCTGCTGCGCAGACCTCGGGACCCGGCTCGAATCCGTCGCCGGATCGACGCTGTCCCATCATCTGAAGCAGCTGACCGACTGCGGCTTGCTCGAATCCAGCAAGGACGGAACGTTCGTCTATTACAAACTGAACCGCGAATTGGCGAAGAGGTTCGCTCCCGTGTTGTTCGAGTAATTTTTTTTGAATGTTTATATCTATTTTTATAGATATATAGAATTTAGGAGTGGAGAGGTGTTTACCGTATGAAGCAACAGGTATGGAAGATCTATATGCTGGCTCTCGTCAGCTTCCTGGTCGGGACGTCGGAATTCATTATCGCGGGCATTCTCGACAAGGTGGCGGAGGACGCGGGCGTATCCGTGTCCGCGGCCGGCCAGCTGATCACCGTCTTCTCGCTGGCGTACGCCATCGGGACTCCGATCGTCATGGCGGCGACCGCGAAGATGGACCGCCGCAAGCTGCTTCTCTATTCGCTCGGCTTCTTCATCGTCGGCAACGCGGCCACCCTGCTCCTGCCGGGCTTCGGCTTCCTGATGGTCTCCCGGGCGATGCTGGCGATCGGCACGGGCGCCTTCGTCGTGACGGCCCTGACCGTCGCCTCGAAGCTGGCTCCCGCCGACCGCCAGGCCGGGGCGATCGCCACCGTCATTACCGGCTTCAGCACCGCGCTCATCGTCGGCGTCCCCGTCGGGCGCGTCGTGGCGGCGGCCTACGATTGGAAAATGACGTTCTGGGGAATCGGCATCCTCAGCCTGCTGGCCATGTTCGCCATCGCGAAGACGATTCCGCAGACCGAAGGCGACGAACCCATCCCGCTCGGACGGCAGATCGCCATGCTGAAGCAGCCGAAGATCGCGATCGCCTTGGGCGTCACCTTCTTCTGGATTATGGGCTACTCCGTCGTCTACACGTATATCTCTCCGTTCTTGCTCGACGTCTCCGGCCTGAGCGAGTCGGAGGTCAGCATCGGCCTGTTCGCCTTCGGGCTCGCCAGCCTGGTCGGCTCGAAGATCGGCGGCTTCTCGACGGACCGGTTCGGCGTCGCGCGAACCCTCGTCATCGGCATGACGGTTCACGCTCTGTCTCTGGTCCTCCTGTCGACGGTATCGGGATCGGCCGCCGTCGTCCTTCCTCTATTGATCGTATGGTCGCTGTCGGCGTGGTCTTCCGGCCCGACGCAGCAGTTCAACCTGATCTCGCTCGCTCCGGCCGCGTCCGGCATCATGCTTAGCCTGAACACGTCCGCCGTCCAGTTCGGCATGGCGGCGGGGGCCGGCATCGGCGGCGTCGTCGCGGAAGGCTCCTCGCTGTCGGCCATCGCTTGGATCGGCGCCGCGGGCGTCGCCGTCGCGGCCGCGGCCGCCGCCGCCTCCTTCGGGGGCGCGCGGATC
>NZ_JACJVR010000114.1 GCF_014212175.1 Cohnella xylanilytica
TTAGCGCACGTTAGCGCCTGCCGCCCGCCTTCGGAAACCGGAATAGACAGAATCCCGTTGGATCCCGCCGATCTGTATGTGAATTGGACATTCGTAGAAAAAAAAGGACGCCCGGCACCGAGGCAATAGGCCTCGTGCGCCAAGCGCCTTCCCGTCTTAGAGAGGAGGAGCCATGAGCTTAACGTAGTAGACGGTCGCGAACCCGTCTCCTGTCACCTTGACTTTTAAGAGTTCGGTCAAGACGTCGCCATGGCCCGGGACTTCTCGATCCGTCCACATCCAGGTGCGGGTATCCGGATCGTAAACTTTGCCCGGAAGCGGCTCGTCTTCCATGGTGTACGCCTCGACGTCGGTTACCCCCGCTTCCCCTATGATTCGTAAATCATAGAGAAGGGACGTCGGATAATAAAAGAACTGGGCACCCGGATAATTGCGGGATGCGATGGGAGACGCTTCGATCCAGTCATCTCTGTCGAAAGCGACTTCCGGCGCCGTTCCCGACTCTCCGAAGTGGATCCGGACCGAATGGTTGAATTCCCTTCCGGTAATCGGATCGATTGCGTACAGCCCGTTCCTAAATTCGCTGCCGGAGTCCGGCGTCTGAATCGGGAAAGTCAATTCCGCTCCGTCGTCTCCGGAGTAAAAAGAATAGGCGACTCCCCAAGAGCTCGCGGGGATCTCGAAGTAGGTCGTTCCGTCATAAGGAACGCCGTACTGTCGGATCGGCGCTCCTTCCGTTCCGTCTTCGTTGTATTCCAGGAACGGCTCGCCCAAGTAAGCATAAAAATGGTACGTCCTCTTATACGTCGCGGTAGCCAGCGACTCGCCTTCGTAGACGGTGACCGCCAGATGATTCAATCCCGTCGAGATGCCTTCCCATACTCCGTCCGTCACATTGCCGTTCTCCGGTTCATAGGCAACGCCGTATCCGGAATCCGGCAAGAAGCCTAGGCTGATTCCGTCATACCCGACCTCGAACGTATCCATGTCCAGATCGGTATAGAACCGGTCGGCGGAGGTGAACGTCCATTCGAGAGGCTGGGAATTGCCGGTCGCCGCGGATTGCGAGACGTCCAGATGCTTCGGCTTCAGAGCCCAAGGATCGTCTCGAACGAAGGATAACTCGTACGTTTGCTGCAGAGCCTGGTTCGCGCTCTTCAATCGGACGAGCATCGCCGGCTCCGTCTCCGGCGCGAGCGGCAGGACATAGACCCCGTCTAACGCCTCGATCTCTTCCCCGTTCAGCATGACGGATACCACCGATGCGTCCGGATTGCTCTTCGTCAGCTTCAGAGCCAGCTTCTCGTCGATGCCGCCGATATGGATTTTCTGCCTGCGATGGTTCGGATCGAAGGAGAAATCGAGAAGCCGATCCTCTCCGTAGGATTCTCCTTCGGCGAGCTTAATGTCCGACAACGTCGCGTCCGAGTCCGAACCGGTCCCGGCGCCGTACTTCAACGTATATTCATAATACGACGGAGTCTCGATCCTCTCCGGGTTAAGAACTTGAATGAGGAAGGAATTCAAGTTCTCCTCCAGCGTATACGTCAGCTTCCATACGCCATCCCCTACATAGGTCATCGGGTTCCATTCGGCGCCGTTGAAGGACAGCTTCACGTCGGCGTTCGAGTTCGCCGCCACTTCCACGTCGACTTGGTTCCCCGAATCTCCCAATACGAGCGTCCCGCGGTACGTTCCGGGATCTTCCGGGTCGAAGGCGAAGCCGAGATTCCCTTCGGCGCCGAAGAAGTCGATATCGTGAGCCCCCGGCTCTCCGAGACCGCCGCCGCCTTCGGCCGGAAGTTCGTTCACGTGAATCGTGTACGTCCTGGCGGCGGATCCGTCCCGAGGAGTCACCTCGACGACGATATTGCGGTCGGAGTTCCAACCTACGGGAGCCGCTTCGGCCGACGGCGTCCATGCTTCCCCGTTGACCGATACCGCAGAGCGTTCGTCCAGAGGCAGCGCGACCAGCGATACTTCCGTCGCCCCGTTCGGAGCGTCGACCGCGAATTCGGTCTGGTGGAGCATATCGTAAGCGCCGATCTCGGTCCCGTCCGCTTGAAGCCTCTTCAAATAATTCGTGTCGGGAGGCAAATCGAACGTCAACGTGTAGGTCTTGGTCCCTTCGGCCGAAGAGAGGACGATCGGGTAAGATGCCGTCTCGTTTTTGTACAAAATCATGGGCAAGGACACATCGCTGTAAGACGCGCCGTTGAACGTAACCGCGTCGGCTCCGGAAGCCGCCAATTCGATCCAGAACGGCGAGCCGCCCAATGGCCCCGCCATATCCGATGCCGTCGTCGTCACGGTCGGGTAATAGGTCATCGTCTCGTTGCCGTCAACCGGAGCGTAAGCTTTATACTCGAAATCGCGGCTCATGTTCAACAATCGCAGCTTCGACAAAGCCGGCCCCGGGGCGGCTTCTCTCGTTGCTACTATCGAATAGGTCATCGTATCGGTCCCGTCCTGGGCTCTTACGACGATCGTAATCGTCGTGACCCCGACCGCCAGAGGAACGGTATGGCTTGCTCCGCTCGAGCTTGCGCTCCCGTTAACCGTCATCGTTCCGCCCGCTTTGACCGTCGGCGTCACGACGATCTCTTCAGTCCCGTATCCCGCTCTGACCGCGTACGATCCGATGTCCGGGTCGAAAGCCGGGGACAGCTCCCCGCCTTCAACCGTCAGAGCGCTCAGTCTGGCCATAGCCGGCGGCACGGCTCGGGTGACGGCGACCGTGTACGTCTTCGTCGTCGCGCCGTCTTGAGCCGTCACGACGATCGTGACGGTGTTGGGTCCTACGTTGAGAGGAATATTCACGCTCTGTCCGCTCTCGACGGCTTGGTCATTGACCTTGATCGTACCAACCGTCTCGATGGCCGGCTTCACCCCGATAGACGGAACGTCGCTGCTTACGGTCGCTTCATAATTCTCGGTATCCGGATGGAACACCGGAGACAGCTCTCCGCTGGTCAGAGACAAGGAGCTCAGCTTCGCCACTCTCGAAACCGCGGGCTCCGAGCGAATCACCGTAATCGTATACGTCTTCGTCGTCACGCCGTCCTTGGCGGTTACGACAACCGTGACCGCGTTCGCTCCGACAGCCAGCACGTCCGGGGCGTTGACCTTGACGCCGGCGCCCGCGACGGTCGCCTCAGCCGAGACGACGACCGACGTCTTCTCGTTCGGCACGCTCAGCTCGTATTCGAACTTGTTGGAAGCGAAGCCGGCCAACTCGGCTCCGTCGACCGAGAGGCTCTTCAGCGTCGCCACGTTCGTCGCCGGCTTGATCGCGAGAATCGTGTACGTCTTGGACACGCCGTCGATGACGGCCGTCAGCTTGATCTCGTTGCTTCCCGGCACGAGCGGGATCGCATATTTCCAAGCGGACGGAACCGACAGCGCTACGGCCGCCATGGCCTTCAGGCCGGCCGCGGACACCGGCTCCGGCGTCACCGGGCTGCCGTTCGCGACGACCGTCAGCTCCGGACCGCCGCTCGGCACGGTCAGATCGAGGCTGTCCGAGCCCGCGGGCACTTCGAACTCCGTGTTCGGATTCGCCGACGTGAAGTCGATCTGCAGCGGCGAACCCGACGGGAACGCGATCTTCACCGCGTTCAATAGCTGACGGGTGATCTCGACCGTATACGTCTTCTTCGTCGTGCCGTCCTGCGCCGTCACTTCCACGTTGACCGTATTGGCCCCATAGCCGAGCGTCACCGCGCGGCCATCGGCCGTCAGCGGCTCGCCGTTCACGCGGACGGCCGCGTTCGAATCGGTCGCCGCAGCCTTCACGGTCACCGATCCGGTCGCGCTCGGGACGCTCGCCTTGTAAGCGGTCGTCTCCGGCGCGAAGCCCGGGCTCAGCGTCCCCGCGGACAGCGTCAGCGACTGAAGCGTCGCCGTGCCGGAAGGCGGCGTCGCGGCCCGCGCGACGGCGATCTTGTACTCCTTGATCGAGCCGTCCTCGGCTTTGACCTTCACCGAGATCGCCGTCGTCGTCCCCGGCGCCAGCGGCACGGACGCCTTGCCGCCCGTCAGCGCGGACCCGTTCACGGTAAGGGTCGCTTTGTTGCTCGCGGCAACCGGGATCACGTCGACGGCGAACACTTCGCTGCCGACCGAAGCGGCGTAGCTCGTCGTCTTCGCGTCGAAGGCCGGCGTCAGCGTGCCCGCCGACAGGCCAAGCGACTGCAGGTTGGCGTTGCTCGACTTCGACGACCCGGAGGAGGTCGACGGAGAAGGCGTCGACGTGCCCGCGCCTTGCTCGTTCTGCTGCTTGTTCTGCTCGAACTTCGCCTTCTCCTCATCGGTGAGCTTCTTCTTGAGCTCGGCTTCCGCCGCCGCCTGCGCGGCTTGCTGCGCCAGCCGGTTCGCCGCCTCGATCTGCTGCATCTGCTCTTGAAGCTGCTTCATCAGCTCGCCGAGCTGCCGCTGCAGCTCGGCTTGCTTGTCCTCCTGCTTCTGCTGGGCTTCGCGCGCTTCCCTCGCCTGCTGCTGCTTCAGCTCTTCCTGGCGCTTCTGTTGCTCCGGATCCAGACCGACCGTCTTATCCAGGCCGATCGTATACCCGGTCTCGTTCTTCGTCTTTTGGATGGCGCTATCCACCGTTTGCTGCCCCAGTTTGCCCTGGTCGATCGCTTCCTTCAGGAGCCCCGGCAGCAGACTGTCGATATTCTCCGCGATTTGGCCGAGCGTCTCCAGGCCGGATGCGATCCCGCCCGGATTCTCCTGCAGCTTCTTCTTCTGCCCTTCCTGCTCTTCCTTGATCGCCGAGAGATGGGTGACCAGCGCCTGGATCACTTCGGGAGGCGCGGTGCCGATGAGGCTGCCCACGTCCACGATGCCGACCTGCCCGTTCAGGTCCGCGGCCGGAGGCAGCGTTCCCGGCAAGTAAATCTGCTGGGAAGGATACACCAGCACCGTCTGGCCGAGGCCGTTCGGGCGGTTCGGGCCGATCGGGCCGTTCGGGCCGGTCGGCGCCGCCGGCATCATGCCCCCGACCGCTCCGCTCGAAGAGCCGGCGATGGCCAGCTGCCCGGCTTGGGGGACGTTCGCCCGCACGACCCCGGCGAAGACGGTGAGGTTCGTCGCCGACGTGTTCGGGTCGACCGCCGACAAGAAGTGCGTGCCCCGCACGCCCATGACCGCCGTCGGCGTCTCGAGCTGGAACTCGTCGTCCTTGTTCCGGATCGACTTGACGTCGGACCAGACCGTTCCCTTGAGCATGCTGACCTTCGTCACGCTGCCCTTCTTGTTCGACAGCTTGGAGAACGTCAGCGTCGTGTTCGCCGCCACCGTCATCTGGTCGTCTTCCGACGTGCCGTTGGAGAACTGCAGCGTCGCCGAGCCCTTCTCCCCCGTCGTCAGAATATCCCCTTGGTTCAGGCTCAGCTTCGCGAACGCGCGGAACGCCTTCGACCCGCCGGCCTTCCGGACCTTCACGTCCCCCGACAGCTCCTTGATGACGGCGATCCGCGAGGAAGCCGCCCCGGCGTCCTTGCCGAAGACGCCCAGCAGCGGCAAGGCGACGAGCAGCGTCGCCATCAGTTGGATCAAGCCTTTGCGCAGCATGTTATGCCCTCTCTCCTCTTCCCCTGGCTTCTATTCGAACACGGGATCGCGCAGCACGACGAGCTTCGCTTCCGCGTCCCATTGAATGTCCAAGTTCGCTTCGCCGGCGAAGAAGCGCACCGGCACGAACAGCCGCCCTTGCTTCTCCAGCGGCGCGCCGTTCAGCTCGATCTGCGAGGCTTGTCCGTCCGCGGCCGTCTTCGCCGCCTTCGTCTCGCCCGCCCGGATCGCGTACGCCGCGCCGCCGCGCGTCAGCTT
>NZ_JACJVR010000115.1 GCF_014212175.1 Cohnella xylanilytica
CCGGTGTCCGTCAAGCTGTCCGGTCCCGACTCCGCGCGGATCGGCGAGAGCTTCGACGTCGGCTTGTCGCTTGGCGGCCCTTCCGAAGGCGCGACCGCGGGCAAGTTCGTCATCGAATACAGCCAGCTTCAGTTCGAATTCGTCTCCGCCCAATCGGCGGGCTCCGGCGTTCAAGTTCTGGCCGAGAACGACGAGCCGGGCCAGGTGACGATCGTCGCGACCGCGGAGGGCGGCTTCAAGGACGGCAAGACCGTTCTGACCTTGACGTTCAAGGCGCTGGCCGAGACCGACCTGAGCGGAATCTCCGCTTCGGCGGAGCTGGGAGCCGCGGACGGCTCCGTGCAGCAGGGCCGGGAATCGTTCGCGATTCAAGTGGCGAGCGGCATCGCCGGCGATCTGAACAACAACCGCGCGATCGACGTCGGCGACCTGGCCGTTCTGATCAAGTATTTCGGCGTCGATTCGACGAGCGCCGACTGGAGCAAGGTAGCGGCCGGCGACTTCGACAAGAGCGGAGCGATCGATCTCGCGGACCTCGCTGCCCTCGGCAAGATCGTCCTGTACGATAACGGCCAACAGTTCGAGCTGCTCGAAGCCGACATCATGGGCATGCAGAACGCGATGGAGGCCGGCAAGCTGACGTCCGTCGAGCTGGTGCAGATGTACCTGGACCGGATCGCCGCCTACGATCAGCAAGGCCCGGCGATCAAGTCGATCATCAGCGTCAACCAAGAAGCGTTGAAGACGGCCGCGGCGCTTGACGCCGAGCGCAAGGAGAAGGGGCCGCGCGGATTGCTCCACGGCATTCCGATCATCGTCAAGGACAACTACGACACGCTCGGCATGCCGACGAGCGCCGGCTGCACCTGCTTGAAGGACAACTATACGGTCAGCGATTCCTACATGGTGAAGAAGCTGAAGGACGCCGGGGCGATTATCCTCGCGAAGGCGAACCTGAGCGAATTCGCGATCAACACGGACACGAACAGCTCGCTCGGCGGACAGACGAAGAACCCGTACGACCTGACCAAGAACCCGGGCGGCTCCAGCGGCGGCACGGGGGCGGCTCTCGCGGCCAACTTCGGCGCGGCCGGCCTCGGCACCGACACCGGCGGTTCGATCCGGATTCCGTCTTCCTACAACAGCATCGTCGGCATTCGCCCGACGATCGGCCTGACGAGCCGCGACGGCATCATCCCGCTGGCGCTCTCCCAGGACGTCGGCGGCCCGATGGCCCGCACGGTAGCCGACGCGGCGATCATGCTCGACGCGATCAGCGGCTACGATCCGAACGATATCGCGACCGCGGGAAGCGTCGGCAAGATCCCGGTCAGCTACACGAAGTATCTGGACAAGAACGGACTCGACGGCGCCCGGATCGGCGTCATCACCGACGCGAGCATCACCGGCAGCAACGCGGAGGTCAAGGGGCTTCTCGCCAAAGCGGTCGAAGACATGAAGGCGCAAGGCGCGACCGTCGTCGAGGTGAGCATCCCGAACGTATCCAAGATTTTGTCGTACTCGAGCCTTAGCGCCTACGAATTCAAGTTCAACCTGAACGAATACTTGGCCAACACCCGCATGGTCGATCCGAACGTCGTGCGCTACCATACGCTTGGCGACATCGTCAATTCGGGAACGGACTTCCTGCAATCTCTCAAAAACACGCTGACGACGCGGAACGGCATCGAGACGCTCGAGACGCAAGAGTACAAGGACATTCTGCTGTACCGCACGAAGCTGACGCAGCAGTCGCTGCTGCAGGTCATGGCCGACAACAAGCTCGACGCCCTGTTGTATCCGTCGACGTCCGGCCCGACCGGCTCCAGCTCCGGCAGCGCGAACCGCCTCAGCCCGTTCTCCGGCTTCCCGGCGATCAGCGTTCCGGCCGGATTCGTCTCCGCCGGCACGCCGATCGGCATCGAGCTGCTGGGCCGGCCGTACGAGGAAGGCACCCTGATCAAGCTCGCTTATTCCTACGAGCAAGCGACGCATAACCGGAAGGCGCCCGAATCCGTGCCCGAGCTGGCGGCGGCCGAGCCGGCCCCGCAGCCGTAATCACCTCAATTCGAAGGGACGAACCTGGATATGGCACGTAAACGACTGACCTTATGCGCTTCGCTGCTCATCGCCGTAGCCTTGCTGCTGCCGCCGTTCGCGGCGGCGGCCGACGCTCTGCCGTCCTTCTCCTTGGAAGTGTCCAAGAGCTCGATCAAGAAGGGCGAGGAGTTCACGGTGGCCGTCAAAGGAGCGAACCTGACGGACCTCTATGCCTTCGAAGTCAATCTCTACTACGATCCGAAGAAGATGGAATTCAAGGCCGGAAGCGAGACCTCGGGCTCGGTCGGCTTCGGCGTCCCGGCGAAGGTCGTGACGGAGGACGGCAAGACGCATCTGCTGTACGCCCATACGAAGACCGGGTCGGCGAGCGGGGACAGCGGCTCCGTCTCGCTCGCGACGTTCACGTTCGTCGCCAAGGAGAACGGATTATCGACCGTGACGGCGAAGGACATCCAGCTGATCGATTCCAACCTGATCCTGACGATGCCGGCGACGAGCGTCAGCCGGTCGGTCCGGATCGGACCGACGCCCTCGGCCGATCCGGGAACCGGCGCAAGCGGCGGCGGCACGGGCTCCGGCGCGACCGATCCGGCCGTCGTCGCGGTAACGGCGGAGCAATTGAAGGACGACGGCACGGGCAAGGCGTCCGTCGCCTTGAAGGAAGGCGAGACGCAGCTCGCGCTGCCGGCGAATACGGCCGAGCTGCTCGGAACCCGGCCGCTGGAGGTCGCTTCCGGCGGAGCGATTCTGCAGGTGCCCGCCGCCCTGTTCAAGCAGCTGACGGCTTCGCTGACCGAAGCCCAGGCGCAGGGCGGCTCGATCGCCCTGATCGCCCGGCCGTTCGAGCCGCCGGCCTCCCTCGGGGCCGACCGGAAGCCGAGCGGCCAGGCCTACGAGCTTCAGCTGAAGTGGATCGGCGCCGACGGAAGCTCGCGGGAGATCGGCGCCTTCGCCGAGCCCGCGACGATCAGGCTGCCCCTCGCCGCCGCCGCGAATCCGAAGCTGGCGTCCGTCTATTCCTTGCCGGACGGCGGAGCCCCGCAACGCATCGGCGGAGAGTATGCCGGCGGGTATGTGACGGCGCGAGTCTCCTCGGCCGGCTCCTATGCCGCGCTCGTCGTCGACAAGACGTTCTCCGACGTTCCTTCTTCGCACTGGGCCTATGAGGTGATCCGGGAGCTGGCCGCGAAGGAAGCGGTCGACGGCACCGGCGAAGGCGCCTTCGAGCCGAATCGGAGCGTGACGCGCGCCGAATTCGCCTCGATGCTCGTGCGGGCTCTCGGGCTGACCGAACAAGGCGCGGCTGCGTTCGAGGACGTGCCGGCCGGCTCGTGGTACGCCAAGGACGTCTCGATCGCCTATAAGGCCGGCATCGTTCAAGGAACGAGCGCCGACCGGTTCTCTCCTGGAGCGAAGATCACCCGGGAGGAGATGGTCGCCTTGGCCGTGAGGAGCTACGAGGCTCTGAAGGGGCAGAAGCCGGCGGCTGCGACCGCTTCCTTCCAGGACGAAGAGCAAATCTCCGCTTGGGCGCGCGATTACGCGAAGAAGGCGTCCGCCCTCGGGCTCGTGCAAGGGCGCGCGGCCGGCCAATTCGCGCCTCGGGACGAATCGACCCGAGCCGAAGCGGCACAGGTCATCTACCGGCTGTTGAATCTGTGAAGATGTAAATCGGCAGCCTATCGGCAAACGCAAGGGGGGCGTTCCTGAGGGAACGCCCCCTTGCTGTTGTACGCCAGACATGGGTGTCGTCTGTCGGGGAAGATGCAACATCAAGCGGCGTCGTTCAGCCGGCTGCGGGCGCGAACGATCGAGAGCTTAAATCTGAGAGGCGCCTCCGTCCACGGGGAACTCGGCTCCGGTCGTGTACGTGGCGTCGAAGGCAAGGAACGCGACCGTCTTGGCAACCTCGAGGGGCTCTCCGAAGCGCAGCATCGGATTCCCTTGGCTCATCTGCGCCTTGGTCTGCTCGGCGGCCTCCTTCGGCATCGATCTGTCCAAGATGCCCGTCTCGATAGGGCCGGGGCTGACCGCGTTGACGCGAATCTTCCGCGGCAGCAGCTCGCGGGCCAGACTGCGGGTCATGGAGCGCAGCGCCGCTTTGCTGGCCGCGTACGCGCTGATCATCGGAATCCCCAATACGTTCGCGACCGAGGTGGTGAGAACGACGCCGCTTCCTTCGTTAAGAAGCGGGGCGAGCTTCTGCACGGTGAAATACGGACCCTTGGCGTTAATGGCGAGCAGCTCGTCGTACACTTCCTCGGTTACCGATTCGAAGGGGACGAAGCGCGTGACGCCGGCGTTCGCGAACAGGGCGTCGATCGTGCCGAACTCGGCCTTCACCCGTTCCGCCAACGCTTCGATATCCTCGAGCGACGCGGCATCGCTCCGAACGGCGATCGCGCCGTTGCCGAGCCGTTCCCGAGCCGCTTCGAGCGCGGCCGGATTGCGGCCGGTGATCAGGACGCGGGCTCCTTCGTCCGCAAGCAGCTTCGCCGTCTCGAGGCCGAAGCCGCTGCTGCCTCCCGTGATGACGACTTTCTTGCCGGCGTATTTGCCTACTGCCGAGTTCTCCATTCCCATCTTCCTCCAGTCAGATCATCCGTTGTCGGATTCGGATAATGAACTACGTGACCGAGTATACACCTTTAAATTAATAAAGTAAACTATATGCATCAAAAGTGTTAATTTAATAAACTATATAAACCATGTTTGCGTTGACGGGGATTCTGATATAATAAGCTTTTAGGAGCGATAAAGGGGGGCCATTCGTGAGAAAAGCCGTAAGCGCGGATCAATATATCTATAAAATCAAACCCGTTATCCAGAGAACCCGATTCAGCCAGTTGAAAATAGACGATATCGCCAAATATATGGACATCAGCAAAGTAACGCTATATAAGCATTTCTCGTCCAAAGACGACATCCTCGAGCGGGTCGTCGAGTATGGAATGAGATTTTTGCAGCAGGCGGACAGCGTGACGAACGACGATTCCATCCCGTATATCCAGCGCTTCCAAAAAACGTTTCTGCAATCGTTGATACTCGTGATTTTTTTATCGGACCTGTTCCTGCAGGACCTCAAGGAATTTTATCCGGGGCTGTTCGAGAAGATTGTCGTCGCCCAGCGAAATCGCAACAAAAACTTGCAGGAGTTCTTCGAGCGCGGGATGGAGCGGAAGATATTCAACCGAATGAACGCCGTGCTGTCCTTGGTCCAAGACGACGCTACGCTGCGGCGCATCCTGGACCCGACCTTCAGTATTCAGTGGTACGACCTCACCTTGAAGCAAGCCGTCATGGAATTTTATCGAATGAAAAAGTATCAAATGATTCGACCGGAACACCTGGATACGGTCGACGATTCCGGCATGGAAGAGGAGATCGTTCGAATCCTGCAGAGCATCTCCTGATCCGGTTGCGGCCTAGAGCAGGGATCCTGAAAACAAATGGGACAGCCCCCGGCTTAACGGAGGGCTGTTTTGGCGTTCGAACCTTTTCCCATGAACCCTTCCCTTACCGAAGCAACTGTGGAGCGTGTTGCGAATATGTATGTAATTAAAAATGACACAAACTATCCGACAGTAAATATATCGCGCTTGATTTAGTCATTTAATATCACATAAAACCGGGACAAAACCGAAACAAAACTCGAATCGGCTCGAATGAACACTTCTTTTGTTAGGTATATTGACGTTAAAGTTAGCCCCCTCCTATAATGAGCTCACGAACGCGGAAGGCGGCAGCCGGCCGGAACGTTCGGATATAGAGAGGTTATTATCCATGGGAGATGGGGAGTGTTCGGATGAGACGCAGGGGTTGGCTCAAGAGATGGATCGTGCCGTTCGCGCTGTGCCTTACGCTGTCCGCTTGCGGCGGCAGCAACAACGAAGGCGGAGCTTCGCCTTCGTCTCCGGAGCCGTCGTCCCCGCCGGCTTCTCCGTCGGCGACGGCTTCCGCCTCGGGGGAAGCGAGCCCGCCGGCAAGCGAGAGCGGCGGCGCCGTCAAGGTAGGCATTATTCACTCGCTCAGCGGGACGATGGCGATCAGCGAAGTATCCGTCCGCGACGCGGAGCTGCTGGCCATCGAGGAGCTCAATGCCAAGGGCGGCGTGCTCGGCAAGAAGATCGAGCCGGTCGTCGAGGACGGCGCGTCGGATTGGCCGACGTTCGCGGAGAAGGCCCGCAAGCTGCTCTCGGAAGACAAGGTCGCGACGGTATTCGGAGGCTGGACGTCGGCGAGCCGCAAGGCGATGCTGCCGGTGTTCGAGGAGCTGAACGGCCTCTTGTGGTATCCCGTTCAGTACGAGGGCATGGAGATGTCGCCGAACATCTTCTATACGGGAGCGACGACGAACCAGCAGATCGTGCCGGCCGTCGATTGGCTGCTCGAGAACAAGGGCAAGAAGGTTTACCTCCTCGGTTCCGACTACGTGTTCCCCCAGACCGCCAACAAGATCATCAAGGCCCAGCTGAAGGCCAAGGGCGGCGAGCTCGCCGGCGAAGAATACACCCCGCTCGGGCATACGGACTACTCCACGATCATCGCCAAGATCCAGGCGGCGAAGCCGGACGTCGTGTTCAATACGCTGAACGGGGACAGCAACGTGGCCTTCTTCAAGCAGCTGAAGGACGCGGGCATCTCCTCGAAGGACCTGACGACGCTGTCCGTCAGCATCGCGGAAGAAGAGGCGCGCGGGATCGGCCCCGAATTCCTCGCCGGCCATCTGGTGGCGTGGAATTACTACCAGACGACCGACACGCCCGAGAACAAGACGTTCGTCGACAGCTTCAAGAAGAAGTACGGGGCGGACCGCGTCACCGACGACCCGATCGAAGCGGGCTACGTCGCCGTGTATCTGTGGGCCGCGGCCGCCGAGAAGGCCGGATCGTTCGACGTCGCCAAGGTGAAGGAAGCGGCGAAGGGCATCGAGTTTAACGCTCCCGAAGGCAAGGTGACGATCGACGGCGACAACCAGCATATTTACAAGACGGTTCGGATCGGCGAGCTGCAGGCCGACGGGCAGATCAAGGAGCTGTGGAACTCCGGCAGCCCGGTGAAGCCGGATCCGTATCTGAAGACGTACGATTGGGCGGCCGGGCTCGGCGGTTAAGAAGCCCGGAAGCGCGGGAGCGCGTTAGGGGCGGCAGGAGGATGGGGAGGTTCGCGGGATAGCTACTCTCGAAGCCAGCCGCCCCCTGCCGCCGCCGCCCGAGAGGAGGGATCGACGATGGCGTTATGGTTGACGCAGCTGTTCAACGGGCTGAGCGTCAGCTCCATCCTGCTGCTGATCGCCCTGGGGCTCGCGATCACCTTCGGCCTCATGCGGGTCATCAACATGGCGCACGGCGAATTCATCATGATCGGCGCTTATTCCGCTTATCTCGTACAGAAGATTTTCCAATCGTCCCTGCCGCAGGGCTGGTTCGACGCTTACTACCCTCTCGCGCTTTTGCTCGCCTTCGCGCTGGCATTCGCGATCGGCCTGCTGCTCGAGACGGCGCTGATCCGCTTCCTCTACGGAAGGCCCCTCGACAGCCTGCTCGCGACGTGGGGCGTCGGCCTCGTCCTGCAGCAGCTCGCGCGGACGATCTTCGGGGCGCCGAACGTCGGCGTGACGAGTCCTTCCTGGCTCGACGGCGGGCTTCGGATCATGACGGGCGTCGTGTTCCCGTACAAACGGCTGTTCATCCTCGCGCTCGTGGCCCTCGTCCTGCTCGCGATGTATCTCTACATCTACCGCAGCGACGCGGGCCGCCGGATGCGGGCCGTCATGCAGAACCGCGACATGGCCGCGTGTCTGGGCATCTCGACCCGGCGGGTGGACGCGGTCACCTTCGCGATCGGCTCCGGCATCGCGGGCGTCGCCGGCTGCGCGCTGACGCTGATCGGGCCGATCGGGCCGACGATCGGCACGAATTACATCGTCGACGCGTTCATGGTCGTCGTCCTCGGCGGCGTCGGGAAGCTGATCGGCACCGCGGCGGGGGCGCTCGGCATCGGCATGCTGAACACGCTGTTCGAATGGGGATCGACCGCTTCGCTGGGCAAGGTGCTCGTGTTCCTGTGCATCGTCGCCTTCCTGCAGTGGAAGCCGATGGGGCTGTTCGCGGTCCGCTCCCGATCGCTGGACGGCTGACCGAGATCGGTCGGCAGGCCGACCAAGACCGCCAGCAGGCCGACCGAGACCGCCGGGGGCTGACGGAAGGCCGCCGGATAGCCGTGCAGCCTCCGGTTCCGGCCGGCCAGGAATTCACGTATGGGAAAAGGGGATTGCTTATGCCCGTCTCGCCGACGACGACCCGCGGCCGGCTGTGGCTGCTCGCCGGCTACGGCGCCGCGCTGCTGCTTCTTCTCGCGGCCCCGCTCTACCTCAGCGACTTCCGCTTGAACCTTCTGGCCAAGTGCCTCGCCTTCGCGATAGCGGCGCTCGGGCTCGACCTGCTCTGGGGCTACACGGGCATTCTCAGCCTCGGGCACGGCGTGTTCTTCGGGCTCGGCGGCTACGCGATGGCCATGCACCTGAAGCTCGAGGCGAGCGGCGGCAAGCTGCCCGACTTCATGGGCTGGACCGGCGTCGCGAAGCTCCCCTGGTTCTGGGAGCCGTTCCGCTCGTTCGCGTTCGCGGCCGCCATGGGCATCGTGCTGCCCGCGCTGCTCGCGCTGTTCCTCGGCTTCTTCACGTTCCGGAACCGGATCCGGGGCGTCTACTTCACGATTCTGACGCAGGCTCTCGTCATCATCGTCTTCACGCTGTTCGTCGGGCAGCAGAAATACACGGGAGGGACGAACGGCCTGACCGGCTTCGCGACGCTGTTCGGGGAGCCGCTCAAGTCGCCGGGGATGAAGACGGCGCTGTACTTCGCTACTGTGGCCGGTTTGCTCGCCGCTTTTCTCCTCTGCCGCTATCTCGTCAAGAGCCGGCTCGGCAAGGTGCTGCGGGCGATCCGCGACGGCGAGAACCGCGTCCGGTTCCTCGGCTTCGACCCGTCGCTCTACCAGATGGCGGCGTTCGCCGTCTCGGCCGCCCTGGCGGGACTCGCCGGCATGTTCTTCGTCCTGCACGTCGGCATCATCTCCCCGTCCGCGATGGCGATCGTGCCTTCCGTCGAGATGGTGCTCTGGGTGGCGATCGGGGGCCGGGGCACGCTGATCGGGGCGGTCGTCGGCGCCGTCGTCCTGAACGAGGCGAAGAGCGGCCTGAGCGAATCGTTCCCGGATATGTGGACGTTCTTCCTCGGCGGGCTGTTTATCGTCGCGACGGTGTTCCTGCCGGGAGGTCTCGTCGGCCTCGTCCGGCAGCTGGCAGGCCCATTCGGAAGGAGGAATCCGTCTCATGAACAACTTGGCGAATCATCTGGAGAGCAGCAGCCTGTCGCCCCCCGCGAGCATTCCGGGTAAGGCGGGTCCCGGCGCCGTTCTATCCTGCGAGAACATAACCGTATCGTTCGACGGCTTCAGGGCCGTGCAAGGAATGGATCTGGAGCTGCAGCCGGGCGAGCTGCGGTTCCTGATCGGCCCGAACGGAGCGGGCAAGACGACGATGCTCGACGTCCTCTGCGGCAAGGTGAAGCCGTCCTCGGGCAAGGTGATCTTCCGCGGGCGGGCGAACGCCGTGGACGTCTCGAAGCGAAGGGAGCACGAGATCGCGCGTCTCGGCATCGGCCGGAAGTTCCAGACGCCGTCGGTGTTCCCGGGGCTGACCGTCGACGAGAACCTGGAGATCGCGATGTCCCAGAACCGCGGCGTATGGGCCGTGCTGCGGGCGAAGACGAGCAAGTTCGACCGGATGCGGATCGAGGCGAACCTCGAGCTGATCGGGCTCGCGGACAAGAAGCGGCTGCGCGCCGGGCTGCTCTCCCATGGCGAGAAGCAGTGGCTCGAGATCGGCATGCTGCTGCTGCAGGAGCCGGAGGTGCTTCTGCTCGACGAGCCGGTCGCGGGCATGACCGACAGGGAGACGGAGAAGACGGGCGAGCTGCTCCGCCAGATCGTGCGCAAGCGCACCGTCGTCGTCGTGGAGCACGACATGGAATTCGTGCGCCGCTTCGCGAGCCGCGTCACCGTCATGCACGAGGGCAAGCTCTTGAAGGAAGGCACGATGGAAGAGGTGCAGCGGGACGAGAGAGTCGCGGAAGTGTACTTGGGCCGAAGGCGGGATGCCGATGCTGTCGGTTCGACGGCTTGACGCGGGCTACGGGGAGAGCGTCGTTCTGCGCGGCGTGTCGCTCGACGTGGAGCCGGGGCAGGTCGTCTGCCTGATGGGACGGAACGGGGTCGGGAAAACGACGCTGATCCGCGCCGTCATGGGCCTGCTGCGGCCGAAGGGCGGAAGCGTCGCGTTCAAGGGGGAGGACGTCACCCGCCGCTCTCCCGGCCAGAGGGCGAGGCGGGGGATCGGGTACGTGCCCCAGGGACGCGAGATTTTCCCGCAATTGACGGTCCGCGAGAACCTGCGCATCGGGCTGGAGGCGTGCGCCGACCGGAAGAGCCGGGCGGCGAAGGACGTTCCTGCGGCCGCGGTCGAGAAGTTCCCGGCGCTTCAGGCGATGTACGGCCGGCGCGGCGGGGACCTGAGCGGAGGCCAGCAGCAGCAGCTGGCGTTCGCCCGGGCGCTCGCCGCGGGGCCGGAGCTGCTGCTGCTCGACGAGCCGACCGAAGGCATCCAGCCGTCGATCGTGGAGGACATCCGGGACGTCATCCGGTCGATCCGCGCGGAAGGGAAGACGGCGATCCTGCTCGTCGAGCAGAGCCTGGAGTTCGTCCGCAGCGTCGGAGACCGGTTCTACATCATGGAGAAGGGCGCCGTCGTCTGGACGGGCGGCAAGGAAGAGCTGGACGATCCGGCGGTCACCCGTTACTTGACCGTCTGACGCGCGGCGAATCGCTCTATAGTCATGAAGAGAGGGAGCCGATTCCGGCGGCGGGACGGCTCCCTCTCGCCCGTTCCTCGTGCTTGAACGCGCCGGCCGGACGGGTAAGGGATAGGTAGGATAGGACCTTGGGCCGGAAGGCCGCGGACAGGCGGAGGGAAGGGCGGACGGAACCCGGTCCGGAGAAGGAATCTCGCGGCGTTCGTCCGGGCGGCCCCCTCAAACCGGACGAGCCTTGCGAATCGGTTATATGGCGGCGCTGGCTTATTTCTCCACCGGTGGGCGTGCGCATAAGAAATTGGGAGGGGTTGAATACTATGCCCAAGTTCAAGTTCACTTTTTACCGACTGTTCCAGCGTTCGTCATACAGGCCTTCCGCAGCGGGCGCAAGGCGCACACCAGGGTCCAAAACATCCAAGAAAGTGGGGCAACACGAGCCATGAAAGCAACCGGGATTGTACGCCGCATCGACGACCTCGGCCGGGTCGTCATACCGAAGGAAATTCGCCGCACGCTCCGCATTCGCGAAGGGGATCCGCTCGAGATATTCGTCGACCGGGACGGAGAAGTCATCCTCAAGAAGTATTCCCCGATCGGCGAGCTGGGCGACTTCGCCAAGGAATACGCCGAATCGCTGTACGAGAGCACGAACCATACGGCGATCATCTCCGACCGGGATACGGTGATCGCCGTCGCGGGCGCCTCCAAGAAGGAATACTTGGACAAGCCGGTCGGCAGCCTGCTGGAGAACTGCATGGAGAACCGGAAGATCCAGCTCGAGACGCAGCCGGGCACCTACGAGATTCTGCGGGACGGAGCCGAGACGTTCTCTTCCTTCGCGATCGCGCCGATCGTGGCGGGCGGCGACCCGATCGGAACGGTGCTGCTGCTGAGCAAGGAAGAGGGCGTAACGATGGGCGACATGGAGAGCAAGATGGTGGAGACGGCGGCCGGCTTCCTGGCCAAGCAGATGGAGCAGTGAGCGAGGGCTCGCGCTCCCAAGAGAAAGCTTCCCGAAGGCGGCGAATCGCTCGCGGGGAAGCTTTTTTTCTGCGGCCGATCCGTCCTCTCGCAACGGACCTCTCGGATCATAAGGACGGAGAGTCCGCCTGTTGGGCGCGCGGCCGAGTTCGCCCGAATGGTCCCCCGTACCCGGTCCCCCGTATCCGGTCCTCCGTCCCCCCGGCCTTCCGCCGATCGCTCCTCTTGGGAAGTAATTCGGGGGAGGGCGTGATATAATGCGTTCATGGAAAAATTCCGGTACTTAGACGTCTAGGAAAATGGAAGGAACGCTCGGATGACGACGGACAGGAGGAACGACGGCGGGAAGGCCGTCTGGCAGAGCGCCGCTCTGCTCGGGGGAGCCGCGCTGCTCTCCAAGCTGATCGGGACGCTGCAGAAGATCCCGCTGCAGAATTTGGCCGGCGACCGCGTGTTCGGCTTGTACAGCGCCGTGTATTCGCTGGCGGTCATGTGGATGACGCTCGCGGCGGCGGGCGTGCCGGTGGCGGTGTCGGTGCTCGTGGCCGAGCGGACGGCCTCGGGCGACGAGGAAGGGGCGCGGCGCGTGCTGCGCTGGTCGGTGGGCTTGCTCTCCGCGAGCGGGCTCGCCGCGTTCGGGCTGCTCCAATGGGGAGCGGATCTGTTCGCGGAGTGGATGGGGGTCGGCGAGGCGGCGGACGCGATCCGCACGTCGTCGCTCGCGCTGCTGTTCGCGCCGATGACCGCGGCGCTGCGCGGCTATTCGCAGGGGCGGATGGACATGCTCCGCCCCGCGGCGTCGCAGCTGTCCGAGCAGACGGCGCGCGTCGCGTTCATGCTCGTCATGCTGTTCTGGGCGCTCGGGCGCGACTGGTCGCCGGGCGCCACCGCCGCGGCCGTGCACGGCGGCCTCGCGGCCGGAGCGTCGGCGGGTCTCGTCGCCATGCTGTGGATGGGCGGCCGGCGGAGGGGGCAGGCAGCCAAGGCGCCTGCGGATCGGCCGGAGGCGCCGGCGGTTGGGGCGAAGGCTCGGGAATCGCGCGGCGCGCTGCTCCGCCGAATCGTCGCCGTCGCGCTGCCCGTCGCCGCGGGCTCGATCGTCGCGCCGCTGTTCGGGCTCATCGACGCCTTCACCGTCCCGCGGCTGCTCCAGAGCGCGGGCGCCACGGCGGCCGAAGCGATGGGCTCCTTCGGCGAGTACAACCGCGGCATCGCGCTGCTGCAGCTTGTCGTCATGGCGGCGGGCGGCGCCTCGGCCGCTCTCGTCCCGGCGCTGACCGCCGCCCGCGCGCGGGGCGACGCGTCCGGGCAGCGCGAGCAGGCGGCGCTCGCCATGCGCTTCGCCTGGTGGTTCGGCTCGGCGGCCGCCGTCGGCCTCGCGCTGCTGGCCAAGCCGGTGAACGTCGCGCTGTTCGCCGACGACGGCGGCACGGCCGCGATGGCGCTGCTCGCGTTCGCGGCGCTGGGCGGCACGCTGCAGGCCGCTTACGCCGCGCTGCTCCAAGGGCTGGGCGACCTGCGCTCGCCCGCCCTGTACCTGGCCGCCGCCGCGCTGCTCAAGGCGGCGCTGAACGCGCTCCTGGCGCCGGCCTTCGGCATCGCCGGCGCCGCCTTCGCCGCGGTCGCGGCCTACGCGGCGGCGGCCGCGCTGAACGCGCTGTCCCCTATACACATCTCCGAGCC
>NZ_JACJVR010000116.1 GCF_014212175.1 Cohnella xylanilytica
GGTCGGCGAGCCGCCCGGCAGGGCGGACGCGGGCGGCGCTTCAAGCACGGGAGCCGAAGTCCCCGACGCGGCGCCCGGCGAGACGGATGGCGCGGCGCCCGGCGTTCCGGCGCCCGCCGCTCCGTTCGCGGCTCCTCCGGAGGCCGTCCGGGGCGCCGCGGACACGATTCCCGCCGCCGCATGATCCCCGGCGCCCGCCGCCCCCTTCCCCCCGGCTCCTTCCGGAGAAGCGCCGTCCAACGCCGCCTTCACCTGCGCGTTGACCGGTTCCCAGCCGGGGATGTCCGCCGTTCCCGACGGCTCAAATACGGCGAAGCCGAGCGCCGCCGCCCCGGCCAGCGCCAGCAGGGCGGCCGCCTTCGCTCTCGTCGTCGCCGTCCGAATTCTCGACATCATCGCGAATCCCTCCATTCTCCTATCCAAGAACTTCATGTCGCCTTGCAACCCCTGCCTGCATACGCGCCGGCCTTCGGACCGACCGGCGGCCGCTTCCTTGCCCCGGTCTCCGCCTTGGATTCGATCGCCCGCCAAGAAAAAAGACATGTCGGCCAACCCCTCGCTCATACAATGGGGTGAATCGAACAGCGTCAAGGGGAGGGACGAAGATGAAGGTCGGCTTTATCGGCGCCGGCAGCATGGGCAGCTTGCTCACGGGATCGTTCCTGCGGTCCGGAGCGCTCTCGCCTTCGGACGTAACGGTCGCGACCCGCACCCTGTCCAAGGCGGAAGCGCTGGCCGACCGTTATCCCGGTCTTGCCGTCGCCCCGACGAACGCCATCGCCGCCAGGGACGCGGATCTCGTCTTCCTGTGCGTGAAGCCGCTCGACTTCCGGGCGGCGATCGACGACATCCGCGCGGTTCTGACGCCGGAGCAGATCGTCGTCTCCATTACGAGCCCGGTCCGAATCGCGGATCTGGAGGAGCTTCTTCCGGCCAAGGTAGCCAAGATCATTCCGAGCGTCGTCAACGAGGCGGGCTGCGGAGCCTCCTTGTTCATGTTCGGCTCCCGGCTCGACGGCGCCGACCGGGAGATGCTCGTCCGCCTCTTCTCGTTCGTCAGCCGGCCGGTGGAGATCCCCGAGGAGGATATTCGCGTCGCCTCCGACCTGTCCAGCTGCGGCCCCGCCTTCATGGCGTACCTGCTGGAGCAATTCGTCGAGGCGGCCGTCGAATCGACGGGAATCGACCGGGAGCTCGCGGCCAGGCTCGCCTGCGAGATGCTCGAGGGCACCTCCCGGATGCTGCGGGACGGCCTCACCCCGGCCCAGCTGCAGAAGCGGGTCTCCGTGCCCGGAGGCATCACCGCCGCCGCGCTCGAGGAGCTTCGGAAGGCGACGGACGGCGCGTTCCTCCGCGTCCTGCGCACGACCCACGAGAAGTTCGCCGAGGATCTGGCCAAGGTGGAAGCCTCGCTGAAGCGCGATTAACGACAGAAAGGGGCGCGCCTCTCCCGGGAGAGAGGCCGCCCCTTCTTCGTTAGTTGGCTACAATGTTGACGAGCTTGCCCTTGACCGCTATCACCTTGCGAACCGTCTTGCCGGCGACGAGCGCCTGGACCTTCTCCAGGCCGAGCGCCTTCTCCTGCATGCCGGCTTCGTCCAGATCGCTGGCGACCGACACGCGTTCGGCGATCTTGCCGTTCACCTGGACGACGATCTCGATCTCCGCGTCGACCGTCAGAGCCGGATCGTATTCCGGCCACGGCACGTACGAGATCGAGCCTTCGTGGCCGAGCCGTTCCCACAGCTCTTCGGCGATGTGCGGAGCGGACGGCGACAGCATCTGCACGAAGTGCTCCATCGCCTGCTTCGGCAGGACGTCCGCCTTGTAGGCTTCGTTGACGAAGATCATCAGCTGGCTGATCGCCGTGTTGAACCGCAGCGCTTCGTAATCCTCGGTAATCTTCTTGATCGTCCGGTGCCACGTGCGGCGGAACGCTTCGTCGCCCGGGACGTCCTGAATCTTCTCGTTCAGGCGGCCGTTGTCGTCGACGAACAGCCGCCAGACGCGCCCAAGGAAGCGGTACATGCCTTCGACGCCGTTCGTGTTCCACGGCTTCGTCGCCTCGAGCGGACCCATGAACATCTCGTACAGGCGCAGCGTGTCGGCGCCGAATTCGTTCACGATGTCGTCCGGGTTGATGACGTTGCCGCGGGACTTCGACATCTTCTCGTTGTTCGTGCCGAGGATCATCCCTTGGTTGACCAGCTTGTGGAACGGCTCCTTCGTAGAGACGACGCCGATGTCGTACAGCACCTTGTGCCAGAAGCGGGCGTACAGCAAGTGCAGCACCGCGTGCTCCGCCCCGCCGATGTACAGGTCGACCGGCAGCCATTCCTTCTGCTTCTCGAAGGACACGAGCTCCTTGTCGTTGTGCGGATCGATGAACCGCAGGTAGTACCAAGAGCTGCCCGCCCATTGCGGCATCGTGTTCGTCTCGCGCCGGGCCTTGCGCCCTTGCTTGTCGACGACGTTCACCCACTCGGTCGCGTTCGCCAGCGGCGATTCGCCCGTTCCGGACGGCTTGATCGCTTCCATCTCGGGCAGCAGGAGCGGCAGTTCGTCCTCCGGAACCGTATCCATCGTGCCGTCCTCGTAATGCAGCACCGGAATCGGCTCGCCCCAATAGCGCTGACGGCTGAACAGCCAGTCCCGCAGCCGGTACGTCACCTTGCCCGCGCCCTTGCCGTTCTCCTCGAGCCAGGCGATCATGCGGGCGATGGCGTCCGCCTTGGAGAGGCCGTCCAGGAAGCCCGAATTGACGTGTTCGCCGTCGCCGGTGTAGGCCGCTTCCGACACGTCGCCGCCTCTGACGACTTCGACGATCGGCAGGCCGAACTTCTTCGCGAATTCCCAGTCGCGCTCGTCGTGGCCCGGGACGGCCATGATGGCTCCCGTGCCGTAACCGCCGAGCACGTAGTCGGCAATCCATACCGGCACCTTCTCGCCGTTCGCCGGATTGATCGCGTAAGCGCCCGTGAACACGCCCGTCTTCTCCTTCGCGAGCTCGGTCCGCTCGAGGTCGCTCTTCCGGGAAGCCTGCTCGATGTAGGCGTCGACGTCGGCCTTCCGGTCCGCGGTCGTAATGACGCCGACCAGCTCATGCTCGGGAGCGAGCACGCAGTAGGTCGCCCCGAACAGCGTGTCGGGACGCGTCGTGAACACGGTGAGCGAAGCGTCGGCATGGCCTTCGATCGCGAACGTCACTTCCGCGCCCGTCGACTTGCCGATCCAGTTGCGCTGCATGTCCTTGATGCTCTCGGACCAGTCCAGCTCCTCCAGGTCGTTCAGCAGCCGCTCGGCGTATTCCGTGATCTTGAGCATCCACTGCCGCATCGGCTTGCGGACGACCGGATGGCCGCCGCGCTCGCTGACGCCGTTGATGACCTCTTCGTTCGCCAGCGTCGTGCCGAGCGCTTCGCACCAGTTGACCGGAACCTCGGCGACGTACGCGAGCCCCTTCTTGTACAGTTGGATGAAAATCCACTGCGTCCACTTGTAATATTCCGGGTCGGTCGTGCTGATCTCGTGGTCCCAATCGTACGAGAAGCCGAGGGACTTGATCTGGCGGCGGAAGTTGTCGATGTTCGTCTTCGTGAACTCGGCCGGATGCTTGCCCGTCTGGATGGCGTACTGCTCGGCCGGCAGGCCGAACGCGTCCCACCCCATCGGATGAAGCACGTTGTAGCCGCGCATCCGCTTGTAACGGCTGACGATGTCCGTCGCCGTGTAGCCTTCGGGATGGCCGACATGAAGCCCCGCTCCCGATGGATAAGGGAACATGTCGAGGGCGTAAAACTTCGGCTTGCCCGGATCGTTCGTCGTGCGGAAGGTCTTGTTCTCGTCCCAATAACGCTGCCACTTCGGTTCCAGCGTCTGCGGCTTGTAGCCGTGCGGATTGTCTTGCGCCATGTTCGTCGTAAACTCCTCTCGTCTGTGGGAAGGCCGCTCGCTTGTCCGGCCTCCTTGAACCCAAAAAAACCTCCCGCCCCAGCGCCGAATTCACGCTAGGGACGAGAGGATTGTTCCCGTGGTACCACCCTAGTTGACGGTCGCCCTGCTTGGGCCGCCGTCCACTCTTCCTTCGTAACGCGAAGGGGTCGCCGCGCTTCCCGTTCCTTCCCGCCGGAAGTCGAATCGGATTGCGCGCGGAGGCTCCAAGGCGAGTTCGTCGCGTTCGTCATCCGGCTCGCACCGTCCGCCGGCTCTCTGGGTGACGCTTGGTCGACTACTATTCCTTCTCGACGCCTGCTAAAGTATGCCCTGATTATAGCGGGCCGCCAAGGCCGATGTCAAGCGGGCCGGGGCCCGGGTGGCTTCCCCGCGGGTCAGCCCGGGGGTCCGATTCCCTGCCAGAACAGGTCGACCAGCCGCCTGGACAACGGCTCCCCTTCGGTCTCCTCCGCCAGATCCGATTCCCGGTTGCCTGCCGCGAGCAAGGAGGAGAAGGCGTGGGCGAGCAGCATCGGGCTGAACGAGGACTTGATCTCCCCCTGCCGGATCGCTTCTTCGAAGAACCCGGCCAGCACCTCGTGAATGCCGTGCTCCGCCCGGCGAATCTCCTCCTGCTGCTCCTTCTCCAGAGAAGGCAGCGCCTCGCGCATGAGCGATTCGAATTCCACGTGGGAGGCGGCCATCTTGGCTCTCGCGACCTCCTCCAGCCGGGAGCGGAGATCGCCTTCCTGCCGAAGGATGCGGCTCGTATGGGAGCCGATCCGCTTCATCATCTCCGTCACGGATTCCGTGAACAGCTGGGCCTTGTTGGAGAAGTAGTAGTAGACCGAAGCCTTCGTCACCCTGGCCCGTTCCGCGATCTGGTTGATGGAGACGGGCTCGTACCCGCATTCCATGAAGAGAAGCGAGGCCGCGCTCAGAACCGTCTCCCGCATCGAGGAGCCCTGCTCGGAGCTCTTCGGCCGGCCCGGCGCCCTCTTCGGCTTCGTCGAATTCATCCGCACTTCCCTCTCTCCGTTCGCATCGGGCAATCCGCCCGAATGATCTTTTTCATTTTATCGGATAAGCCCGCGCTCTTCCACCTTTGATAATTAACCGTCCGGTATATATAATTAATAAGGGTCATACGTCTCGCGATAATTCAAGGCAGAGGAGAATCGAATATGAATAACGACAACGGTCTGGGAAAATGGGTGGCGGGGCCGCGTTCCAAGTGGGTCACGCTGCTCGTCTGGGCAGCCGCTGCCGCGCTGCTAAGCCTGTTTCTGCCGTCCGTCAACGGGGAAGAGAAGAACAACGCGCCGAACCTGGGAAGCTCGAAGCCGTCCGTGCAAGCGGAGGTGATCGCGGAGCGGGAGTTCCCGGGCGGCGCCGACGTGCCCGCCCTGCTCGTCTGGCACCGGGAAGGCGGTCTGACGGACGCGGACCTGGAGAACGTCCGGAAGCTGTCGGCGGAGCTGGCGTCTTCCCCCGTCCCGCATCAGACGTCGGCGCCCCCGCTGCATGAGATGCCTCTGCAGGCGCTGAAGGCCCGGCTGTCGGAGGACGGCAGCACCTTCGTCTCCCCCGTCCTGTTCGACCGGCAAGCCGACGCGGAGCGACTGAAGGAAGGAGTCGAGCGGATCAAGGAGGACGCCAAGCGGCTGTTCGGGGAGGATCCGTTCGGGGCGGACGCCGGCTCGGAGGCGCTGAGCGCGAGAGTCACCGGCCCGGTCGGCATCCAGATCGACGCCACGGGCTTGTTCAAGAACGCGGACTTCGCGCTGCTCGTCGCGACCGTCGGGCTCGTTCTCGCGCTGCTGCTCCTCATTTACCGTTCGCCGATTCTGGCTCTCCTCCCGCTTATCGCGGTCGGCTTCGCCTACGGCGTCATCGGCCCGGTGCTCGGCTGGATGGCCAGCGAAGGATGGATTACCGTCGACTCGCAAGCGATCTCGATCATGACCGTGCTGCTGTTCGGGGCCGGAACGGACTACTGCCTCTTCCTCATCTCGCGCTTCCGCCAGCTTCTCATGGCGGAGGAGAGCAAGGCCGCCGCCCTCCGCGGCGCGATCTCCGGCTCCGCCGGCGCGATCGCGATGAGCGGCTTCACCGTCGTGCTGGCGCTGCTCGCCCTGCTTCTCGCGCGGTACGGCGCCTACCATCGGTTCGCCGTTCCGTTCAGCGTGTCGATCCTGATCATGGGCGTCGCCAGCCTGACGCTTGTGCCCGCTCTTCTCGCGATCTTCGGCCGAGCCTCGTTCTGGCCGTTCGTGCCTCGCACGCCCGCGATGAAGGCGGAGCGGGCCGCCCGCAAGGGAAGACCCGTTCCGGCCGTGCCGAAGCCCGCTCGCAACCGGGTCGGCTCCCTCGTCGTGCGCCGGCCCTGGACGATCGTGTTCGCGGCCGTCGTCGTCCTGGGGGCGCTCGCCGCCGCTTCGTCCCAGATCAAGTTCACGTACGACATCCTGTCCTCCTTCCCGGGCGACATGGCTTCCCGGGAAGGCTTCCAGCTCATCGGCGACAAGTTCTCGCCGGGAGAGCTCGCCCCCGCGAACGTCATCGTCGATTCGCGGGGCAAGGACGTCTCCGGCCTCGGCGAGACGCTGAAGTCCCTGGACTACGTCAGCAAGGTCGGCGAACCCCGCCAGGGCGCTCAGAACCCGAATCTCGCGCTATACGAAGTCGAGTTCGCCATGAACCCGTACTCGCTCGAGGCGATGGAGAAGATTCCCGACTTGAGGCAAGCCGCCGAGGACGCATTGGCCAAGGCGGGAGCGTTGAATCCGGAAGAAGGCGTCTGGATCGGCGGCGCGACGGCGGAGCAGCACGACGCGAAGACGACCGGCGACCGCGACGCGCGTCTGATCATCCCGGTCGTCATCGGCCTGATCGCCCTGCTGCTGCTTCTGTACTTGCGCTCCGTCGTCGCCATGGCGTATCTGGTGCTGACCGTCGTTCTCTCCTACTTCTCGGCGCTGGGGCTCGGCTGGCTGATCCTCCATTACGGAATGGGAGCGGACGCCATCCAGGGAGCCATTCCGCTCTACTCGTTCGTCTTCCTCGTCGCTCTCGGAGAGGACTACAACATCTTCATGATCTCGAGCATTTGGAAGAAAAGAAAAGAGATGCCTCTGCTTCAGGCGATCAAGGAAGGCGTCGGCGAGACGAGCTCGGTCATCACGTCCGCCGGCCTCATTCTCGCCGGGACGTTCGCGGTACTGGCGACGCTGCCGATCCAGGTGCTCGTCCAATTCGGCGTCATCACGGCGGTCGGCGTGCTTCTGGACACGTTCGTCGTCCGGCCGTTCCTCGTGCCGGCGATCACGGCGCTGCTCGGCCGGCGCGTGTTCTGGCCGGGACGGCACGAGGCCGTCGGGACCGGCGGCGAATCCGCCAAGTCGGCCTAAGCGGCGCGGGAGAGCCTCCCGACCGCGGCAAGCTCCCCTTGCGGCAGGCAGGTTATCGATGGAACCTGCCGCCGCGAGGGGAGCTTTTTTTTCTGCGGCGTGCCCAGAGGCACGCA
>NZ_JACJVR010000118.1 GCF_014212175.1 Cohnella xylanilytica
GGCAGCAGCTTCTCCTTCATCGCCTTGAACGCCTCGCCTCCGCTCAGCTCGCTGCCGTCCTTGGCGGAACGGACCGGGTCGACGACGAGCCGGGACACGCCGTACCGCCGGAGCGCCGACGCCGCAGCTTCGACGATCGCCGCCGTCGGCAGCATGCCCGTCTTCGCCGCGTCGGCGCCGATGTCGCCGAGCACGCTGTCCAGCTGCGCCTCGACCATGTCCGGCGAGACGGCTTCGATCCTCTGCACGCCGAGGCTGTTCTGCGCGGTCAACGCCGTCACGGCGCTCATGCCGAAGACGCCGAGCTCCTGGAACGTCTTCAGGTCCGCCTGGATGCCTGCGCCGCCGCCGGAGTCGGAACCGGCGATCGTCAGCGCGCGCGGGGGCGGCGGTCCTTCGGCGACGCCCAGGCTGCGAGCGCTTCCGGACAGGCGCCGCTCGCGCTCGCTCATCGCGCAGCCTCCGCGTTCCCGAGTCGGACGAACCGGTCCGGCGCGAACGGCGCGAGCCGGGCGGGCGCGCTCCCGCCGCCCTCGCCCAGCCATTCGCCGACCGCGGCGGCGGTAACCGGGCTGAGCAGGATGCCGTTGCGGTAATGCCCCGTCGCCGCGAAGATGCGGGACCTCCCCGGCAGCGGGCCGAGCAGCGGCCAGCCGTCGAGCGTCGCCGGCCGCAGTCCGGCCCAGCGCCGATCCGGGACCGTTCCCGCGAGCGAAGGGAACATCCTTCCGCTCCACCGGACGAGCCGGCCGATGCCCGCATCGGTGACGCTGCGGTCGAAGCCGGAGACGTCCTCCGAAGCGCCGCACACGAGGCTGCCGTCCGCCTTCCGTACCCAATACGCCTGCGACGAGAAAACCATATGCCGAACGTCGACCGGAGGCGTCTCGTACGCGCAGATCTGCCCCCGGATCGGGTGCACGGGGACGGGAATGCCCAGCAGCGCCTCGTGCGTCCCGCTCCAGGCGCCCGCGCACCAGACGGCGGCGTCGGCGGCATAGGCGCCCGCCGCCGACGTCGCCACGCGCACGCCCTGCCCGTCGGCGTCCAGCGCGGCAACCTCGCCCGCGCGGGGCACAAGGCGCACGCCGAGGTTGCGGCAAGCCTGCTCCAGCGCCGACACCAGCTTGGGGGCGTGCACGTGGCTCTCCTCCGGGCAATAGAGCGCCGCGATGGCCCGCCCGTGCAGCGCGGGCTCGAGCCCGCGCAAGGCGTCGCCGTCCGCGTACTCGACGGCGCCGAACCGCCGCTGCCACGCCTCGCGCGTCCGCAGCGGCAGCAGGTCCGCTTCGTGCAAGGCCGCATGAAGGCTGCCGGTTCGCAGCCACTCGACCTTCCGGCCCGAAGCGTACTCCACCCGGCTCACCCACTCCGGGTAGAGCCGCAAGCTCTCGAGGCAGAGCCGGAAAAAAGCGTCCGGCCCCTCCCCGTTCTCGGAGTATGGAGCGAGCATGCCCGCCGCCGCGCCGGAGGCCTGGCCGCCGAACTCGCCGCGCTCCAGCACCGTCACGGCGAACCCGCGCGACGCGGCTTCGAAGGCGCTCGACAGCCCGATAATGCCCCCGCCGACGATGAGAACCGAAGCCGCGCTCATCGGGTCCGCCCTCCGGCGGCGGTACCGGTTGCCGCCTTGCCTTCATCCGGCGCACCGCCGCTTGCACTCCTGCCGGCCTCTGCCGCATCGCCGCTTGGACTCCGTTCGGTCCCCGCCGCATCGCTGCTCGCGCCCCGTCCGGTCCCCGCCGCATCGCCGCTCATGCCCCGTCCGGTCCCCGCCGCATCGCCGCTCGCGCCCCGTCCGGCTCCCGCCGCAACGCCTTCCCCGCTAGCCTCTCCGCCTTCCGCCGGCGCGCCGAACAGCCGGCCCTCCGGCTCGCTGCTCGCCGTCGCGTACCGCTTGCGCGGGATGCGGCCGGCCAGCCGGGACAGCCGGCCGGCTTCCAGCGCCAGCCGCATCGCCCTGGCCATCGCGATCGGGTCCCGCGCCTTGGCGACCGGCGTGTTCGCCAGCACGCCGTCCGCTCCCAGCTCCATCGCTTGCGCCGCGTCCGCCGCCGAGCCGAGTCCCGCGTCGACGATGACCGGCACGCGGGCGTCCTCGACGATCAGGCCGAGATGGTACGGGTTCAGAATGCCGAGCCCCGTCCCGATCGGAGAGCCGCCCGGCATGACCGCGCTCGCCCCGGCTTCCTCCAGCCTTTTGCACAGAATCGGGTCGTCCGAAGCGTAAGGAAGCACGACGAAGCCTTCCTTCGCCAGCCTCTCCGTCGCCCGCAGCGTCTCGATCGGATCGGGCAGCAGCGTGCGCGGGTTGGCGCTGATCTCCACCTTCACCCAGTTGCCCAGTCCGGCCTCCCGCGCCAGCCGAGCGATCCGGACCGCCTCGTCCGCGTTGCCCGCCCCGGACGTGTTCGGCAAGTAGATCAAGTCTCCCCGGTCCGCCAGGTGGAGAAGGATGGAGTCGTCCTCCACGCTCTCCAGATTGACCCGCCGGACGGCGAACGTGATCACCTGCGCGCCGGACGCTTCCAGCGCTCCGAGCATGACCGCCGGGCTCGGATAACGTCCCGTCCCCAGGAAAAAACGGGAGCGAAGCCTCGTCCCCCCGATCTCGAGAGCGTCAGCCGCATTGTCTTCGTGTGCCATGTCCTCTTCTCAGCCTCCTCCCACGAAATGAACGAATTCGATCCGGTCCCCTTCGGCGACCTCCGTCTCCGGCCAGGCGGCGCGGGGCACCACGACCCCGTTGCGCTCGGCCACGACCCGCTTCTCTCCCAGGCTCAGCTCCTCGGCCAGCCCGAGCAGCGTCGCGGCGGCGGTCGTCCCGGGCCGGCCGTTCAAGACGATCGAAGTCGCCGCCTGCCTCGCTCCATCGCTCTCGCCGCGGCCAAGCCCGCCGCCCCAGCGCCGCTCGATCCGCTCGCGCAAGTCGCGGCAGACCGCGGCCGGGTCGGGGCTGCCGACGACGGCCGACACCGCGCATAGCCGCTTCGCCCCGGCGGCCAGCACCTCGTCCGCGTTGCCCGGATGGATGCCCCCGATCGCGAATAACGGAATGCGAATCTCCGCCGCCGCTTCCGCGACGTAGGCCGTCGTGACCGCCGCGCGTCCCGGCTTCGTCCCGGTCGGGAACACGGGGCCTACTCCGATGTAATCGGCCCCCGCCTTCTCCGCCGCACGCGCCTGCGCGATCGAATGCGTCGAGATGCCGACGATCCTCTCCGGGCCGAGCATCCTCCTGGCGTCCTCGATCGGCAGATCGTCCTGCCCGAGATGCACCCCGTCGGCGTCCGACTCGAGGGCGATCCCCGGATGGTCGTTGACGATAAAAAGGACGCCGAGCCGCCTCGTCAATTCCCGCAGCGCGCGAGCCTTCTCCAGCAGCTCCGCCGGCGCCGCATCTTTATCCCGAAGCTGCACGATATCCGCGCCGCCCCGGATCGCCGCTTCCATGACGTCCAGCAGCTCCCGGCCGCGGTGATAATTTTCGCCGGTTATCACATACAGCTTGCAGTCGTTAATGCTCGTCACTCTTCTCGCTCCTTCCGTTGCCCCTCTCCGTCTCCGCCCGGTCCATCAGGTACTTCCGGCACAGCCCGACGGCTCTCCCGGCGTCAGCCGCGCCTTGGACGAGAACCCGGCCGTCTCCGAAAAGAACAAGCCGCTCGCCTTCCGGCACCGTCGCCCGGACCAGATAAGGGTTGCTCGCCGTCAGCTCGCAGCCTCGGGCGCGCAGCCGCTCCTCCCCTTGCCTCAGCGACAGCTCCCATCCGGTCGTCACCTGAATGGTGTCCCTGCCGCACAGAACGGTCGTCATCGGAGCGCCCGGGCCGTCTTCTGCAAAGCCAGGTTCGTCTCCTGCGGGTCCCCGATCGTCTCCTTCGTATCCAGGGTCGTCCCCGCCGCAGCCCGGCTCGGCGCCCGGCTCTATCCTCGGCTCCTGACTCCGGCAAGCTCCAACACCCGATGGCGCCCGCAGCGCGCCCTCGCCGCAATAAGGGCACTCCCTCCGCCCCCCGGGAAGCCCCGCTTCCCGCACGCGGAAATCCCACACGTCGGCCGTCAGCCAGGTGCGCCGCAGCGCCGAGCGGTTGCCCGTCAGCCATTTCAGCGCCTCGGCCGCCTGCAGCGACGCCGCGAACTCGACCGCCGGGTAAATAACCCCGGCCGTCTCGCACGTCCGCTCCGGCTCCGCGGCCTCCTCCCCGCCGATCAGACAGCGGAGGCACGCCGACTCACCCGGCACGAGCGCGGCGCCCGTCGCCTCGGAGCCGGTCACCCCGCCGTACAGCAGCGGGATTCCCTTCGCGAAGCACGCGTCGCTTAGCGCGATCCGCGTCCGGGCGTTGTCCGTCCCGTCGAGGACGAGCCCGACGCCTTCCAGCAGCGCATCCGCCGTGCGCGAATTCACTTCCGTCACGTACGGCTCGACGCGGACGGCGCCGTTGATTCGCCGCAGCCGGGCCGCCGCCGCGACGGCTTTCGGCAGCGCGGACCGCGCGTCCTCCTCGTCGAACAGCGATTGCCGCTGCAGGTTGCTCGGCTCGACGTAATCGCGGTCGGCGAGCTTCAGCGTGCCGACGCCAGCCCTCGCCATCTGCATGGCGAGCGACGAGCCGAGCGCTCCGACGCCGACGATGAGCACCGACGACTCGCGCAGCCGCCTCTGCCCTTCCGCGCCGATCGGGGCGAACCGGATTTGGCGGGAATATCTCTCCTCCGCAGCCTCCGTCTCGCGTTCCGCGGTCTCAGGCATAAAGATTGCTCCCCGCCGCCTTGAACGCTTCGGCCTTCTCTTTCATGCCGGCGTCGATCGCCTCGGCCGAATCGAGCCCCCGCTCCGACGCGTATTCGCGGATATCCTGCGTGATCCGCATGCTGCAGAACTTCGGCCCGCACATCGAGCAGAAATGGGCCGTCTTCGCCCCTTCCGCGGGCAGCGTCTCGTCGTGGTACGCCATCGCCCGCTCCGGATCGAGCGACAGATGGAACTGGTCGCGCCAGCGGAATTCGAAGCGCGCCTTGGACAGCGCGTCGTCCCGCACCCTCGCCCGCGGATGGCCTTTGGCCAGGTCGGCGGCGTGCGCGGCGATTTTGTAGGCGATGACGCCCTCCTTCACGTCCTCCCGGTTCGGCAGCCCGAGATGCTCCTTCGGGGTGACGTAGCACAGCATCGCCGTCCCGAACCAGCCGATCATCGCCGCGCCGATCGCGCTCGTCAGATGGTCGTAGCCCGGCGCGATATCGGTCGTCAGCGGCCCGAGCGTGTAGAACGGGGCTTCCTTGCACACCTCCATTTGCCGATCGACGTTCTCCTTGATCAGGTGCATCGGGACGTGGCCCGGTCCTTCGATCATCACCTGCACGTCATGCTTCCAGGCGATGTCCGTCAGCTCGCCGAGCGTGTCGAGCTCCGCGAACTGCGCTTCGTCGTTGGCGTCGGCGATCGAGCCCGGCCGGAGGCCGTCCCCGAGCGAGAACGTCACGTCGTACGCCTTCATAATCTCGCAGATCTCCTCGAAATGCGTGTACAGGAAATTCTCCTTGTGGTGGGCAAGACACCAGGCCGCCATGATCGAGCCGCCGCGGGAGACGATACCCGTGACCCTCTTGGCCGTGAGCGGAATGTACCGCAGCAGCACGCCGGCATGAATGGTGAAGTAGTCGACGCCCTGCTCGGCCTGTTCGATCAGCGTATCCCGGAACACCTCCCAGCTCAGCTCCTCCGCTTTGCCGCCGACCTTCTCGAGCGCCTGGTAGATCGGCACCGTCCCGACGGGAACGGGCGAGTTGCGGACGATCCATTCTCTCGTCGTGTGGATGTTTTTGCCGGTCGAGAGGTCCATGATCGTGTCGGCCCCCCACCGGGTCGCCCACGTCATCTTCTCCACTTCCTCGTCGATGGAGGAAGCGACGGCCGAATTGCCGATATTCGCGTTAATCTTCACGTGAAAATGACGGCCGATAATCATCGGTTCGCTCTCCGGATGATTGACGTTGGCCGGAATGACCGCCCTTCCGGCGGCCACCTCCTCGCGCACGAACTCCGGGTTCATCCCTTCGCGGATGGCGATGAACTCCATCTCCGGCGTGACGATCCCCTTGCGCGCGTAATGCAGCTGCGTCACGTTGCGCCCGCTTTTCGCCCGGCGGGGAAGGCGCTTCAGCCCGGGGAACGTTTCCGCTCCTTTTCTGCCGGCGCTCTCCTCTGTCGCGAACCCGTTGTCCTCGGGCTTCACCTCGCGTCCCTCGTACGTCTCCGTATCGTCCCGTTCGGCAATCCAGCTCTCGCGCAAGCCGGGCAGCCCCCGGCGAATGTCGGCTTCGTAGGTCTCGTCCGTATAAGGCCCGCTCGAGTCGTAGACGCGTACGGGCTCGTTCGGCGTCTCGCGGCCGCTTCGGTCGCGGCTCGCTTCCAGCGCGATCTCGCGCATCGGCACGAGAATGTCGGGACGGGAACCGGAGATGTACGTTTTGCGGCTTCCGGGCAGCGGCGTCGTCAAAATAGGCATAAGAAAAGACCTCCAAAGGGGAAATTGGAATCTCCCTAGGAGGCCGCGATCGGACGAGGACGTAGACGGGTCGGCGAAAATCGTTCGAGCGCGCTCGCGCAGGAAGCGCGGCGGGAAGATCGGCTGAGACGGGCCTTGCGGGCCGACGTTCGTTCCCATTCCGCCGGATTGCCCGCGGCGGCCGGGTCGCCGGCTTCGATCGCCGCTTCGCCCATACCCCCGCCGGACTCATCCGACGCCGACCGTTATCTCCCGCCCCGCTCCGGACCGAACGGCATGATGCCGGCGGCCGAGCTTGCGCATTTCCCGGCTGAACGCCGGACGATTGATTCGCCGTTTCTCCGACGGGTGCGGCAGATTCCGGCCGCCCCATCGAAAAAAAGCCGCCCCCGGAAGGAGCGGCTGAATGTGTCGATAGATCAGGCACGATCGCAAGGACCGGGTGCCGCGTATTCCCGAGCCGGGGCGTGTCGCCAGAAGCCGATTCGATGGCTTCCGCTTCTTGCCGCCGTTCGAGACGCGAGTTCCCTCTGCGTTCCTTGTACGCGCCTATGTACGCACATTGTCCACTTTCCTACGCTGGCATGACCCAGATCAGGTTCTAAGGGACCAAGGCGGTGTCGCCTTATCTCAGCCCTTGCGGGCGCCCCTAGTGGAAATTCCTAACCATCACTGTACACTCCGAGGAAGAAGCTGTCAACCTTCGTTTTTCCGCTGGCCTTACTTTTTCCCGGCACATCCGTTTATCCCATTCGCTCAGGGCAGGTCCGCTCAGACAGGTCCGCTCAGACAGGTCCGCTCAGGCAGGTCCGTTCAGCCAGCCTCTTTGCCCACCGTCCCTCTGCCCATTCCAATCCTCCCGCCATTCCGCGCTTAGTAATTCGCCTTTCCTCGTCACAGGCCATTATCCCCTCCGTTCAGGGATCCGCTCTCCCTTCGCTTCGCACACCGTATATTTCCTTCACCTCGGTACCTCCCACTATCCCTTCCGTTCAGGACAGTCCTCGCATGCCTGGAAAAGAAAGGAACATCCATGTCGAACTCACTCGCCTGGAAGGAGCCTATGAATAGATTCCATTCTTCACCCTAACATCCCAATATCCCCTTCGCTCAGAACCGTCCACCCCGCATATAAATTCGTAATTCAGCTGTTAGCTTCTATCTCCACAAACATTTGGGGAAACTTGGATACCCCCGCTTATTCTCGCCCCTGAGACAGAGGGATAGGGGGATGTACCCGCTTGTTCCCTTCTCCTGAGCCGGAGGGATAAGGGCATGTCCTCGCTTGTTCCCTTCCCCTGAGCCAGAGGGATAGGGGGATGTCTTCGCAGTTCCCATCCCCTGAGCCGGAGGGATAGGGGTATGTCTTCTCAGTTCCCATCCCCTAAGCCGGAGGGATAGGGGTATGTCTTCTCAGTTCCCATCCCCTGAGCTAGAGGGATAGGGGTATGTCCTCGCTTGTTCCCTTCCCCTGAGCCGGTGGGATAGTGGTATCTCTCCGCTTGTTCCCCTTCCCTGAGCTAGTGGGATTGTGGCATGTCTTCGCTTCTTCCCCTCCCCTGAGTCGATGGGATAGTGGCATGACCCCGATTTTTCTCGATTACTGAACAGATGGGATAGTGATAGGAGGAGACAAAAAGAGGAACCCTCCAACCGGAGAGTTCCTGAGATGTGCTGTTTGAAGAAGCTGTGAGCGGCTTAGGCCTTGCGGCGGCGAAGAAGGGCGACGAGGAGGGCCAGCACGCCGGCGGCGAGGCCCGCGATCGCGAGTCCGAGCGTCAGCGGGTCGCGGCCATCGGATTCGTCGGCCGGGGAGGCGGCCGCAGAAGAGGCTCCGTGACCGTCTCCGCCGGCTACTGCGGCGGTGACCGTCGTGACGGAGGCCGGCGTGTCGGCGTCGGGCGCGCCGGTCCAGTCGACGACGCTGCCGTCGGAGTAGGTCTGGTGAGCTTTCCAGGACAGCTCCTTGGCGTCGTCCGCGACTTTGCCCTGGAAGTTGAATTGGCCGAACTCGTCGGCGCCGAGCCCGTTTCCTTCCGCTTTCCAGGTGAAGGAAGTGATTTTGCCGTCGGCGTTTTTCTCGGTCTCGTACGTCCAGCCGGCCTTCGGCTCGAAGCGGCTCACTTCCACTCCGTCGGGAACTTCTACCTTCACCTGAGTCGTCGCCGCCTCCTTCTCGGAAGGCACGCGAAGCGTGAAGACTTGATAAGAGCCCGCCGGCACTTCCTTCGGCTGCACCGTGACGTGCGCGCTGGCAACACCTGCGAAGCCCAGCGCCAGGAATAGCACGAGCATAATCGATACGCTTTTTTTCATGAGAACATCAACCGACCTTTCGGAATTCGATTCGAGATGTTCCCAGTATAGACTTGCGCGGAGCCGCCCGCATGACTAGAAAGGGCTAGCGAGCCTCCGAATCGGTGACAATTTTGCAAAAACAATCGGGTTACTCGGGATCGACCATCCCGCGTTCGTAAGCGTACCGGGTCAGTTGGACGCGGTTGTCCAGGTGCAGCTTCTGCAAAATGTTCTTGAGATGGTTCTTGACGGTATGCTCCGACAAGCCGAGCTCCGACGCGATCTCGCGGTTTTTCCGGCCGCGGGCGACCTCCTGCAAGATCTGCTTCTCGCGCTGCGTCAATCCTTCGCGATAGAGCCCATCGTCCTGCTCGTGTGCGGGAGAGGAACGGCCCTTAAGCGCGGATTCGCTCCCTTGGGAACGAGCGGCAAACTCGCGCAGGATGGACAGCGCGAGATCCGGATTGAGCGGCGCCTCGTCGTAGGCGATCGCCCGCAAATATTCGCGCCAGGCGGAAGGATTGAGGTTTTTGAGCAGATAGCCTTGGGCGCCCTTCTTCAGCGCTTCGAACAGATGCGCGGGATCGTCGGAGACGGTGACGATGACGATCTTCACCTCGGGATAGGCGCTCTTGATCGCTTTGGCCGCCTCGAGCCCTCCCATGCCGGGCATGGAGATGTCCATCAGGATCAGCTCAGGGGCGGCCCGCTGCATGAGTTCGAGCGCCTCTTCCCCGCTCGCCGCCTCGGCCACGACGGCGAAGTCGTCCCCCTCGGAGACGATCTCCCTCATCCCCTGGCGGGCGTGCTTATGGTCGTCGACCAGCATGACCCGGAACGGTTGGTTCATGCGTCCCTCTTCCCTTCCTTCGTCAATTCCACGACGGTGCGGCGTCCCCGGCGTTCCGCCGCGAACGTCCAGCCCATGCGCCGGGCGCGGTCCCGGACCATCCGCAGGCCGAACCGGCCCGGCGACGCCAGCGGATCGCCCGGGAAGCCGACGCCGTCGTCCTCGACGGCGCAGCGGAAGCCGCCTTGCGGCGTCGGCTCCCCGACGACGAGCACCTCGCTCGCCTTGGCGTGCTTGCGCACGTTGACAAGCGCTTCGCGGAGGCAAGCGTGCAGCTCGACCTTCTCCTTGTTGGTCAAGCCGTCGTCGGGGATGCTCCAGCGGAATTCGGCCTTCGCTTCGAGAACGCCCGCCGTCTCGCCGAGCAGCTGGCGAAGCGGCACGACCCAAGCGGCCTCCTCCGCGGACGGAGGCTGCTGCAGATTGGCGATCGCCTGCCGGACGTCGTCGTTCACGTCGCGGACGGTCTGCCTGAGCTCGGCGGCCAGCTTGCGCACCGGCTCGTCCGACGCCGTCCGGTCAAGCTGGTCCAGCTTGACCGCAAGCAGGAACAACGACTGGGCGATGCCGTCGTGCAGCACCCTCGCGAGCCGCTCCCTCTCTTCGAGAGCGGCGTTGGTCGTTTTCTCGCGTCGGAGAGCTTCCTGCGACTCCTCGAGGCGGCGGAACAGGCCGGGCACGAGGGCTAGGGTGACGGCCAGCACGATGAACGGAGCGAGGAAGTTGCCGAGCTCCATCGTCATGTACGGGAGCAGAAAAGCATGGCGGATATACTCCCACAGCCCGATGGTGATCGTCGGAATCCATAGGATAAGCCATTTGATCCTTCGGTCGCGATTGCGCATGCGAATCCTTCACCTTTCGTCCTCGGCGGGAGGCGCGAAGCAAGACCCGCCAACCGGTCAATAAATCCGGAAGGTCGTCGACTTCACGAGTTCGTTGTCTTTGGAATCCGTCACCCGGATTTGCGCTTCCCACTTGCCCGCGAACGGCAAATACGGTCCTTGGGCCTTGTAGGTCGCCTTCACGAATTCGGGGAAGTCGTCGATCTCGTCGTCCTGGTAAGGCTCGAGCGGCACTTCGATGAAGCCGACGTCCTTGCGGTCGATCGGCTGCAGGCGAAGCACCGTCTTCTTCGGCATCCCCGTCTTCTCGGGCAGCCATACCTTCAGCGTGACGGCGTTGTCTCCCGGAGCGTTGGGCGTAATGCGCAGCGTCAGGTGCATGTCGGTGCCCATCTCGTGATAATGGAGCGGCTCGTTCGCGGGCAGCGGGTTCTGATAGGTCAGAATGCCGACGACGAAAACGATGGCCGCGAGCAGCCCGACGTCCGCCCGCAGCATGGCGCCGTGCGGAAGGTTCCCTTTGCGCAGACGCAGCCGGATGAGGAACGCGGTCACGACGACGAGCAGCGTCAAGGCCGCCTTGGCGAGCAGCCACGTGCCCCAGGCGGTGTACAGCAAGTAGCCGAGCGACGGCAGGAAGACGAACGTGCTCAGCACCCCGGTCGCCCAGAGCAAAATGAAGGAGAGAAGCGCCCATCTGGAGAAAAGCATCGCGAATCTCCCCGCCTCGGGCCTCTCCTTCCGCCAGACGAGCAGCAGCAGCACGAGACCGCCGGCCCATAGCGACGCCGCTGCCAAGTGGGCGAAGTCGAGCGCCACGGCGTAGGAGATCGGATCAAAAGCCGCGGCGTGCCCGTTCCAGGCTTCCACGAACAGCGCCACCGCCGCCCAGAACAGGCGAGCCGACAGCCCGAGCCCGCGAAGAAGAGGAGCGGCCAGCGCCAGCAGAAGGCCGGCCGCGTACAGCTTGCCGACCGTCGTCTGGGTCAGGATGCGCCCCCATTCCGAGAGCGGCTCTCCTTGAGCCAGGTTCTGCAGGCTGAGCGCCGTGTAGGCGAGCGTCGCGCACAGGGCGAACTTGCCGGCGAAGCCGATCGCCGCCTCGCGGGCGTCGCGGACGGCCGGAGCGGCGCTTCGCTGCAAGCTCCAGAGGATCAGCCCGACGAGGCCGAGCAGGCCGGCGTAGTAAACGATGCGGGAAGCGTACAGCAGGAACGACTGCGTCGTCAGGTCGTTCGCGCCGCCGTGCTCGTGGCCGGAATGCCCGATCTGCTCGTGCGGATCGAGGCTGCCCGAGTCCGGAAGCCCCGGCGGGTTGCCGACCGTGAACACGTAGGCTCCCGATACCGGGTGGCCGTCCGCGGAGATGACTTCGTAGGAGACCGTGTAGTGGTCTTCCTTCAGCTTGGGCAATGCCAGTCTAAGGCCTTTGCCCTGCTCGATCCGCTCCGCCTTCGCGCTCGTCACCGAGCGGGAGGAGCTGTCGAGCACGCGCAGCTTGTTGCTCGCCGAAGAGTCGAGCCTCTCGTTGAACAGGACTTCGACGTAAGACGGGCTCTCCTGCAGGCGGTCGTCCTGGGCGGGAGTCGCCCGCTCCAGGACGGCGTGGGCGCTGGCCGCTCCCGGCGCTAGCGCCAGAAGCAGCAGAAGCGCCGCCAGCAGCGGCGCGGCATATCGGGCGATCCGCGGCCGGGAGGCGCGCGGACGAAGGGTGGCGAGACGGGTAGACATGATCTCTATCGAAACCTCCTTGAGCTTGCCGTTTCCGTAAAAATGCGGCTCTTCTAAGGCGATCGGGAACGGATCGCTCCCGGAATCTGGAAATGGACCGCATTCGCTCCTCCCATCGTATCGCGAACCGGGGTCTCGTTCAACTGCGGCGGGGGACGATCCCGTGAACAATCGATGGACAATAAGGCCGCGGCGGGGCGGCTTGGAAAGTATCGCCCATAAACGACAAAAAACCGCCTTGGGCCCCCTAAGAGCCATGCGGCGGTTTGTTCGTTCGCGAATCCGGCAAAGAAGCCCTCTTTTGCTCACGCGTTCCCTTCCAGCTTGGCCTGCCGAATGTCCGGCCACCATTCCCCGGCCTCGTACGGCCGTCCCCGCGCGTCGCTCCACGCGTACGTCCAGCCGCGCAGAGACGGATCGTCCGCGTCCGCGATCCAGACCCGTTCGTAATCGTTGTCCTCTTCGATTCCGGCGAACTGCTCGTATTCGTCCGCGACGGCGAGGCCTTCGCGGTCGATGTCGAACCATATGCCCCGGACGAAGCCTTCCGGGGCCAGGCGGCCCGGCACGAGCGCCGGGTACTCCCCGACGTCGACCAGCCTTCCCCGGACCCTTCCCGGTCGGGCTCCCGGCTTGACGTAAGCCCGAATCAATCCGTGCTGCTTGAACTGCGGAAGCAGCGTGCCGTATACGAACAAATTCACGTTATCCCCCCGAAGCCGCCGCCGACATCTCGCTCAATTCCTTGCCGAACAAATGCACGAACCTCTCCGGCCCTACCGGCCGGGAGAAATAATAGCCTTGCGCCTGCTTGCAGCGCTGCTCGCGAAGGAAGGCGACCTGGCCCTCGTTCTCGACGCCTTCGGCCGTGACGGCGAGGTTCAGGTTCCGCGCCATCGCGGATATGCCCGACACGATCGCCGCGTCGTTGCGGTCGTGCAGGACGTCGCTGACGAAGGAACGGTCGATCTTCAGCTTGTCGATGGGGAACCTCTTCAAGTAGTGGAGCGAGCTGTAGCCCGTTCCGAAGTCGTCGATGCTGATATGGACGCCGAGCCCCTTCAGCCGCTCCAGCATGTCGGCGGCGTAGTCCGCGTCCGCCATGATGCTCTCGGTAATCTCCAGATCGAGCCACCTTGGCGCGAGCCCGGTCTCGGCCAGCACGTCGCGAATCCGTTCGCACAGATCGTGCTGGCGGAACTGCCGGATCGACAGGTTCACCGAGAGGACGAGCGGACGATGGCCTTCCGCTTGCCATTCGGCCGCTTGGCGGCAAGCGGTGCGCAGCACCCATTCCCCGAGCGGCAGGATAAACCCGGTCTCCTCGCAGAGGGGAATGAATTCGGAGGGCGGAATAAGCCCGCGCTCCGGATGATTCCAGCGAACCAGCGCCTCGGCTCCGACGAGCTCGCCGAGCTCCAGATCGACGAGCGGCTGGTACTCCAGCTTGAACTGCCCGGCTTCGAGCGCCAGCCGCAGCTCGTTCTCGAGCTGGAGCCTCTCCTTCGCCTTCCCGTTCATGTCGGGCGCGTATTTGCGCCACGAGTTCCGCACTTCCTTCGCGCCGTACATCGCCGTGTCGGCGTTCTGCAGCAGCTGCTCCAGCGTCTCCCCGTCGCCCGGATACTGCACGACGCCGATGCTGACGGTGAGGTGATAAAGGGAGGAGCCGATCCGGATGGGGGCCTCGAACCTCTCGAGCAGCTGCTGGGCGCGTCTCTCCGCTTCCGATTCGTCCGCCAGCTCGTGCAGCAGCACCGTGAACTCGTCTCCGCCCATCCGGAATACGTCGCCCCGCCCGGACCGGAAATCCTGCAGCCTTCGGGCCACCTCCACGAGAACGCGGTCTCCGAAGGAATGCCCCATCGAATCGTTGATCGTCTTGAACCGGTCGACATCGAGCCACAGCAGGGCGAACCGGCCGTTCCCCTCGCCCTCGCCGCCTCGCATCATGGCGACGAGCTTCTCCGAGAGCAGGCGACGGTTCGGAAGACCCGTCAGCTCGTCGTGATAGGCCATATAGCGAATGCGGGACTCGGCTTTTTTCTGCCTCTTGTACGGCTCTTCGATCAGGACGAAGTAGATTCCTTTAAGCAAAAAGTAGTAGCCGGGCAGCTTGTACGCCTCGGCCAGAAGCCCGCCGGTGTCACTCAGCCCCGTGCCGAGCGACTGCTCCAGCTTGGCCGCGAACAGCCAGACGAGCGCCTGGACGATGGTGAGCATCGCTTGAGGCCGCTCCTTGCGGTTGCGGTACAGGATGGTCGCGGCCGCGGCGGCGTAAAGCAGCAGCACGACGGCGGATTGGACCGCGCGGTACGGCTCCAGCGATTGCGGCTTCAGCCCCTCCGCGCCGAAGGCGAACGCCGCCGCGCCCGCCGCGACGGCCGCGATCGCGACGCCGGCATAGCGTCTTGCGCCCGGCTTGACGGACCGATTCGGAACCGACATGATCAGGAGCAGGCCGGCGGCGCCAAGCCCTTGCGAGATCCATTGCAGCAGCAGCGAGCGGGCTTCTCCCGCCGCCTCGTCGTAGAGGGGCATGCCCGGCAGGCTGAAGGCGTGCATGAGGTCGAGGATGCCGACGCAAGCGAACAGCGCGGCGGTGGACAGCCGGTGCCGGCATAAGGTCGGGACGAAGACCATCCACCCCAGGACGAGCAAGGCGAGACATAACCCGAAGGCGGCGGATTCCAGCGACAAATGGGCGACCAAGCCGGCATGCTCGCTCAGCCGAAGCGACTTGTGGCCGCCGAGCCAACCGAGAACCACGAACGTCGCTCCGGCGACCGCGACGGTCCCGATCGTCTTCACCTCGGCCCGGTTGATCGGCCGTTCCGGCTCTCCCGTACGAATCAAGCTCACGATCCGCCCCCCCTATCCCGTGAAGTTGGATAATTATGGTTTGCGTTTATTCTTGATTCCACAAAATCGCCGTTTACTCCTTTTTTTTATTTGGAAAAAGCGGCTCATCTAACGGTCGTGCAAGATAGCTCGGGTTCTCGGGAACCGGCGCCACGAGAAAATACCCGATCTAGCCTCGCTCGCGTAGCAAATTATGCCCCCGTCGACAACGGGCGGATCTCGTACCCGTGGGCTTCAAGCCCGCGGCGCAGGGCGAGCGCGAACGCCGCCGCTCCGGGCGTGTCCCCGTGCAGGCAGACGGTCCGTGCCGTCACACGGGCCGTGCCCCCGTCCAGCGCCCGGACCTCGCCCGCTCGCAGCAGGCTCAGCGTCTGCTCCAGCGCTTCGTCCGGGCTCGCCAGGACGGACCCGGCCAGCCGCCGCGGGGCAAGGCTGCCATCGGCGAGATAGGCCCGGTCGGCGAAGCCTTCGGGCACGGGGCGCAGCCCCGCCGCTTCCGCCGCGAGCAGCAGCTCGCTGCCGGCCGGGCCGACGACGGCGAGCCCCGGTCCCAGCGCGCGGACGGCGCTAGCGACGGCCTCCGCCAGGTCCCGGCGGCGGGAGGCCATGTGGTACAGCGCGCCGTGCGGCTTCACGTGGGCGAGCCGGCCTCCGGCGGCGCGCACGAACGCTTCGAGCGCGCCGATCTGATAGAGGACGCAGTCCTCGATCTCCGAAGCGGTCGCGTCCAGCTCCCGGCGGCCGAAGCCGGGGAGATCGGGGAGCCCGGGATGGGCTCCGATCGCGACGCCGCGGGCGAGGCACGCCTCTACCGTGCGGCGCATGATAGAGGGATCGCCGGCATGGAAGCCGCAGGCGACGTTGGCGGAGCTGACTGCGTCCAGCAGCGCTTCGTCGTCGGCCACCCGGTACGGGCCGAACCCTTCGCCGACGTCGACGTTCAGGTCGACATAGCGGGCGGTTTCATTTTGTTCCATAAGGCTGCCTCCTTCATTCAAGCAAACCAACGGAGACGAATCGCCGCCGCCAGCTGCGAGTGCCGGCGTTCGTTTTCGCGATACGCTTCCAGGGCTTCTTCCAGACCGATCGGCTCGAAGCGCAATTTGTCGCCGGGCCTCAGTTGCGCCAGCAGGTCCAGGTCCGCCTTCGCGACGTGGGCGATGACGGGATAGCCGCCCGTCGGCTGGCAATCCGCGGCCAGCACGATGGGCTGGCCGTCCGCAGGCACCTGCACGGCGCCCGGCGCGACGCCGTGCGACAAGAGCTCCCCTTGCCGCTCCGCCGGCAAGGGAGGGCCTTGCAGCCGGAGCCCCATCCGGTCGGACGCCGGCTGCACGACGTATTCGCTCGCGGCGAAGAGCCGCCGCGTGCCGTCCGCGAAGCGCTCCGCGCCGACGCCCGGCAGCGCCCGCAGCGCGGCCGCGCTTCCCGGCGGAGGCAGCGACGCGACTCTCGCCGCCTCCGCGAACGCGGACGGCGCCGCCCAGGCC
>NZ_JACJVR010000119.1 GCF_014212175.1 Cohnella xylanilytica
GCTTTCGAAATTCAGGATAAAAATTATATAGTTGTTTGCTCCACTAAAATTTGTCGATGGTAGTGGAGCAGGGCTGATTCGAGTGTCGTTCTCTCCGAGTTCTCTCAAACGTGCAATTTCGGTCACTTTTTGATGATTTTCCGAGACTCCTTGTGGCTCTAGGAAAAGGCGATGGAAAACGCCGAAACCCTTGATAATATAAGGCTTTTCGCAGTTTTTTGGTTCCCCTAAAGGGACATACTTTCCGCTTGCTTCCCTTTAGCGCGCAAGTTTCAGGTTCCAGTGGGCTAACCCCCCGTGGAGGTTCGAGTCCTCTCGACCGCACCATACTTCCAATCCAAACTCTTCGAATTTTATTCGTTGAGTTTTTTTGCTTTTAGAGTCTTGCGGAGCATGCAAAGATGCTTCGACACGAGCCGCTAGTTAAAGACGGAATAGTAGCCATTCGGAAGAAATAAAATAATCTCTATATGTTAAAATTGGAACGAATCGGGCTGCCTAACCTTACCAAGAGACACGCAATCACTGCGCAGGTTCCCGGCTGTTGCCGGTCCGGGCTAAAGGTTGTCCCGTTTTTGCGCAATATGCGCCATCTGGACGCGAGGGGGACTTGACCCCGTGGGGCATCCAAGTTCTCAAGATTCGTAACGGTAAGCTTACGCACCTCCATAACTTCATAGATTTCGAATTATTCGCTCGGTTTGGATTGCCGACAAGGTTGGATGCGTAACCGACTTTGGGATTAACCGATGATTTTTCAACTGCCGATTCGTCTATCTCTCGGAATCTTTAATAGAATCCAATTAATCGAGTTGGGAGTTGAGTACAGGATGGGGAACGTCATTCTCACCATGCAATTATCCTTGAAGCCGGTAGAGAGGATTGGATTTTGCTATAATACGGATAGGTAACCAAATGACGCCGTATTCACAAGGAGAAGAACATGAGCCGTTATCCCATCGATATTGAACGATTTCACGACACGCTTCTTAGGCTAAGAGGAATAACAGCTGTTGAGAGCGGAGTCGAAAACCTAGAGCCGATCGATCGGGAGATGCTTGGTTCCAGCTCATGCGCCCATCTTCCTCATGCCGCCCTGCTGCGTACCGACGGCGGGCTGAAGCAGGAAGTGCTGCTCCAGTTCGAGATAGCCTTCGACTATTCTCGGGACAGCCTGCAATCCATCGAGTTTCTAAGCTGGTTTGTCCGGGACTGCGCGCGGAGCGGAACGAAGGTTCAGCTCAGACCCTTCGCTCTTCCGCCGGCAAGTCCTATGGGAAGGCAGCTTGGAACGACGCTGAAATGGCATATGGATCTATTCATCGATGGAATCGAGGAGAGTCTGGAGCCCGCGTTCGCGACGGTCCGCCAGCTCCATCATTCCTTGGAGACGGCGATTCGCCTTTACGATATCCCGCTGGGATCGGAGACGGACCGCCGGTAAACCCGGATTCGGTCGGCACGCCATCCGCAGCCGTCGATAGGACACAGGAACCCCGCCCGCATGAAGGGCGGGGTTTTTCCTGCTTTCCTTTGTCATTTTTACAAACTATGTCACTGACGTTAATCGGGCGCAAATAGATCAACTTTATAGTGACAGTAGGCAATAAACAACAAGAATCGGGACACATCCCACATGATCAGAACGGGGGACTGGAGAAATTGATGAACGTTGGGTCGAAGAAACGCGGAGTGGCGGCGCTGATGCTGGCGTCGTTCCTGTTGGTGGCGTCGGCTTGCGGCAACTCGAAGAATGACAATGCCGCGAACGGAAGCGGCAAGGAGCTGTCGCTGACCGAGATCGAAGCGAACGCGAAGACGGAAGGCTCCGTCGTCAGCGTCGGCATGCCGGATACGTGGGCCAACTGGAAGGACACCTGGGCGGACATGAAGACGAAGTACGGTCTCGACCATACCGACACGGATATGTCCAGCGCCGAGGAGATCGCCAAGTTCGAAGCGGAGAAGGACAAGCCTACCGCGGACATCGGCGACGTCGGCATCGCGTTCGGGCCGGTCGCGGTCGACAAGGGCGTCACGCAGCCGTACAAGACCTCGTACTGGGACGAGGTTCCGGAGTGGGCGAAGGATAAGGACGGCCATTGGATCGTCGGCTATCAAGGCACGATCGCGTTCATGACGAATACGAAGCTCGTTCAGAACCCGCCCAAGAGCTGGGAGGACCTGAAGAACGGCGATTACAAAATCGTCGTCGGAGACGTCACCAAGGCGGCGCAAGCCCAGATGGCGGTGCTGGCCGCGGCCATCGCCTTCGGAGGCGACGAGAAAAACATCGAGCCGGGCCTCGCGTTTTTCGAAGACCTCGCGAAGCAAGGGCGCATCGCCAACGTCGAGGCGTCGCTGGCCAACATCGAGAAGGGCGAAGTGCCGGTTACGCTGCTGTGGGACTTCAACGCCCTGAACTACAGCGACCAGCTCGGCAAAGACCAATACGCCGTCGCCATCCCGAAGGAAGGAAGCGTCGTGAGCGGGTACGCGACGATCCTCAACAAGTACGCCCCGCATCCGAACGCGGCCAAGCTGACGCGGGAATATATTCTCAGCGACGAGGGCCAGATCAACCTGGCGAAGGGCTACGCCCGGCCGATTCGCGACAGCGTGAAGCTTCCGGACGACGTGCAGGCGAAGCTTCTGCCGAAGGACGAATACGCGAACGCCAAGCCGGTCGGCGATTACAAGGCGTGGGAAGAGACGTCGAAGTCGATTCCGGAGCAATGGCAGAACCGCGTTCTCGTTCACATCAACTAAGCGAATCGGTCGCGCGCGAAGCCTAATTAGTCTACACGGTTACACGGTGCGCCTTCGTCCATGCGTCGGGGGCGCCCGTTCTATTCCACAGGATCAGGGAGAGTGGAGGCATGAAGCTCAGAGGCCGCTGGATGCTGCTGCTCGGACTCGTCCCCTTCGCCGTCATGGTGCTGGCGTTCCAGTTCGTGCCGGTTCTGGCGATGGTGACGAGCAGCTTCTCCAAGGCGGGCGGTTCCGGCTTGACGCTCCAGCATTACGATAAGATTTTCCACAGCCCCTTCTATTTGCAAGCTATCAAAAACAGCCTCTTGATCTCGGCCTGGTCCAGCCTCGCCGGCATCGCGGCCGGGCTCGTCTGCGCCTATTCCATCTCGCGGTTCGCGCCGAAGATCCGGGACCGGCTCCTGCTGCTGTCCAACATGACCTCGAACTTCGCGGGCGTGCCGCTCGCCTTCGCCTATATTATTCTGCTGGGCAGCAACGGCGTGTTCACGCTGCTGTTCAAGCAATGGGGCTGGAGCGTATTCGGCGGCTTCAACCTGTACAGCTGGTCCGGCCTCGTGCTCGTCTACGTCTACTTCCAGGTGCCGCTGGCCCTGCTCCTGCTGTATCCGTCGTTCTACGGCATTCGCGACCAATGGCGGGAAGCGGCTTCGCTGCTCGGCGCGACCCGCTGGCAGTTCTGGAGAACGGTCGGTCTGCCGCTTCTTACGCCCTCCATCTTCGGAACGCTCGGCATTCTGTTCGCCAACGCGATGGGAGCTTACGCCACGGCGTACGCGCTTGTCGGCGGCAATTACAACCTGCTCGCCATCCGCATCGGTTCCCTGGTCGCCGGCGATATCGTGAACCAGCCGGAGCTCGGCAGCGCGCTGGCGGTTCTGCTCGCGCTGTCCACGCTGCTGGCCGTCTGCCTGAACCACTTCATGGCGAAGCGCTCGCTTCGGTTCACGGCCAACGCCGCGTCGGCGCCGAAGCCGGACGGCAAGCGCCGACGCCAACGATATTCGCCGGACGGCCAAGCGGCCGCCCTTCCGAAGGAGGCGCTCCGATAATGGAGACCAGACAAGCGGGTTGGACGCACCGCGTCCTGATGCTGCTGCTCATGGTCTATCTGCTGCTGCCGCTGCTCGCCACGTTCCTGTACGCCTTCGCGACGGAGTGGCAGACGACGGTGCTGCCGCAAGGGTGGACGCTCGAATGGGTCGGCAGCATGTTCGAAGATATCCGATTCGTCGAAGCGCTGTGGACGTCGCTCTATCTGTGCCTCATCAGCGTAGCGCTAAGTCTTGTCGTCATGCTGCCGGCCGTCTTCGTCATCACGGTCTATCTGCCGAGATGGGAGACGCTCATGAAGGGACTCGTCGTGCTGCCCTACGCGGTGCCCGGCGTCGTAGCCGCCGTCGGCCTCATCCGCACGTATTCGTCGCAGCCGTTCGACCTGGCCGGCACGGCTTACCTGCTGATCGGCGCTTACTTCGTCGTCATCCTGCCCTACATGTACCAGGGGATTCGCAACAGCCTGCTCACCGTCTCCGCCGTCGAGCTGCTGAACGCCGCCGAATTGCTCGGCGCGCGGCGGGTCCGGGCGTTCGTGACGATTATTCTGCCGAACATATGGCCGGGCGTGATGGTGTCGACCTTGCTCAGCTTCTCGGTGCTGTTCGGCGAATTCGTGCTGACGAACATGCTCGTCGGCGGCCACATTCAGACGATTCAAGTGTATCTGTATCGGCGGGTCGGGGAGAGCGGACACCTCGCCAGCGCGATCGCGATTACTTATTTCCTATTTATCCTAGCGATCTCTATGGTTCTTATGAAGCTTGGCAAAAAAATGAGCGGGGAGGTGCGCGGATGAGCGCGTCTTATTTGGAACTGCGAGGCATAACGAAACGGTTCGGCGGAGCGGCCGTCCTGGACGGCGTCGACCTGTCGATCCGGGAAGGGGAGCTCGTGACGCTGCTCGGCCCCTCGGGCTGCGGCAAGAGCACGCTGCTTCGCTGCATCGCCGGATTGACGGAGCTGGACGGCGGGCGCATTCGCCTGAATGAGCAGGAGATTACGGATATGTCGCCGCGCAACCGCGAGGTCGGCATGGTGTTCCAGTCCTACGCGCTGTTCCCGAACTTGACGGTCGCGGGCAACATCGAATACGGGCTCCGGATGCGCGGAATCGGCGCGAAGGAGCGGGCGAGGCGGTGCGAGGAGCTGCTCGCGCTCATCGATCTGGAGCCGAAGCGCGACGACTATCCGCAGCAGCTGTCCGGCGGGCAGCAGCAGCGGGTCGCGCTCGCCCGGTCGCTGGCCGTGCAGCCGAAGGTGCTTCTGCTCGACGAGCCGCTCAGCGCCCTCGATGCCAAGATCCGCAGAAGCCTGCGGACGGAGATTCGCGAGATCCAGAAGCGGATGAACATGACGACCCTCTTCGTGACGCACGATCAAGAGGAGGCGCTGACGATGTCCGACCGCATCTGCGTGATGAACGAGGGTCGCATCGTGCAGGACGGAACGCCGGAGACGATCTACGCGTCGCCGCGCACGGAGTTCGTCGCCCGGTTCATCGGCAGCTACAACGTGCTCGCCCGCGAGGAGGCGGCGAAGCTGTTCGGGGACGGCATCGGCGCGGCCGCGAGCTTCGCGCTTCGTCCGGAGTCGGTGAAGCTGCTGCCGGAGGGGGGCGGACAGGACCAAGAGGCAGCCCCCGCGAATACGAGAAGAATCGTCGCGGCGACGGTCGACAACGTCCACGTGCTCGGCAACGTCATCCGCTACTTCGTAAGCGCGGAAGGCGTCAGGCTGACGGTCGACAAGCTGAACGACGGGCAGTCGCCATGGGGAGGAGCGGGCCGAGGAGCCGTCAAGCTCGCTCTGGATCCGTCCCAACTGCTGGAGCTGGAGGGAGCGTAACGATGTCGATCTCGTCGGAGCAGCGGAAGAAGATCATTCTCGAACGGCTGCGGCTGGAAGGGCAAGTGAAGGTGTCCGACCTGTCCTTGCGGTGCGCGGTGTCCGAAGAGACGGTCCGGCGCGACCTGCTGCAGCTGGAAGAAGCCGGGCAGGCGAAGCGGGTGTACGGCGGGGCTATTCTGGAGAAGCGGACGAGCTACGAGCCGCCGTATTTGCTCCGGCAGCAGGTCCGGGCGAAGGAGAAGGCGCTGATCGGCAGCCGGGCCGCGGCGCTTATCGCCTCCGGCGACACGATCGCGATCGACGTCGGCACGACGACGCTCGAGCTGGCCAAGGCGATCGCCGAAGTGGAGCGGCTGACGGTGCTGACGAATTCGATCGCGGTCGCCTACCATCTGATGGAATCGCTGAACGAGGGGAGGTTCTCCGGCCAGATCATCGTGATCGGCGGACAGCTGAACCCCGAGCAGCAGTCGCTGTCCGGCACGCTCGGGGAGCAGATGATGGCCCAGTTCCGGGTCGACAAGGCGCTCGTCTCCGTCGGCGGGCTGTCGATGAAGCGGGGAATCAGCGATTACGATCTGAACGAGACGCTTGTGTCGAGACGAATGATGGAGGCGGCGGCCCAGACGATCGTGCTCGCCGACGACTCCAAGTTCGACAAGGAAGCGTTCGTCGAGATCGCCCCCATTCGCAGCGTGAACGCGATCGTAAGCAATTCGCCGCCGCCCAAGGATTGGACGGCCGTTCTGAAGAGTCACCATATCCAATGGATCGAAGCGAGGGGGAACTCATAATGGACGTTGCGGGAATGGGAGAGCGGCAAGAGAAGAAGCTGGCCGTCGTCGTGCTGGACGGACTGCGTTACGACGCGGCCCGCCGCTGGCTCGGCTACCTGGAGCATCTGGTCGAGAAGGAGCGGGCGATCTGCTATTCCGTCCTGTCGGAGCTGCCGAGCCTGTCCCGGCCACTCTACGAAGTGCTGCTGACCGGCGTTCCGGCTTGCGAGAACGGAATCACGAGCAATCAGGTCGTCCGGCTGAGCCGGGAGCGCAGCGTGTTCCATCTGGCTTCGGAAGCGGGGCTCCGCACGGCGGCCGCGGCTTATCACTGGGTCAGCGAGCTGTACGTGTCGGCTCCGTTCAACCCGGCGGCCGACCGTCATCTGCACGACGGGACGAAGCCGATCCGGCACGGGATCTTCTACTTCGAGGACCACTATCCGGACAGCCATCTGTTCGCGGACGCGGAGCATCTGCGTTCCGCCTACGACCCGCATTTTCTCTACGTACACTCCATGAATATCGACGACGCCGGGCACAAGTTCGGCGGCGAGAGCAAGCAATATGAAGGCGCCGTACGGATCGCGGACCACCTCCTGGCCCAGCTGGTGCCGCTGTGGGTGTCCGCGGGCTACCGCGTCGTCGTCACCTCCGATCACGGCATGAACGCGAGCGGGCAGCACGGGGGAACGGACGAAGCGGAGCGGCTCGTTCCCTTGTACGTGATCGGAGAGCGCGACTTAACGCCCTCTCCGGGAGATAACCGGCGGGAGCCGCTGCCGCAGCTGGGCATGGCCTCGTTCCTGTGCCGCCTGCTGGGGCTTGAGCCTTCGGCGGCGATGGCCAGGCTTTGGTTCTGACAAACCGTCAAACGGCAGAGATGCCGGTTTTTTATTTTTGTACGGCCGGCACCGTTGCGCGTTTCCGCAACAAGGTTGCGTGAACTACGGATTCCGACCTCGAACGCCCGTGTTATCGTGGAGATCGACAAACGATAACACGAGGTGAATGGAAGTGCGTAATCCGACGATCCGCAAGCTTTCCTCCTTTTTCCACAAGTCCGATCCCGAGTACGAGGCGTTCCTTCGCAAGCACGAGGCGAAGTCGCGGGGGCAAATTCTGTGGTACTTGTCGCTCGCCGTCTTCCCCGGCGTTCTGATGTACGTGCTGATCTATCCGCTGCGGGAGACGCTCGCATCGTGGACGGGGTTGTCCAGCCACTATCTTCAATTCGCGATTTTGGCGTTAATGGCCTCCGGCTGGCATATTCTTTTCCCTCTATTGATGCTAAGGTATAAGGATAGGCTGAGCTTCCGAGATTCCCTTCGCTATCTGGGATTTACCCGGCCGGATGCCAAGGGATTGCTGCTCGTGCTGCCGGTCATTACCGTGCTGTTCACGGCTCTGTCCCTGCCGTACATGAAGTACGTGTTCCCTCCGCTGAACGAATGGCTGGACGGGATTCCGGCGCTGCATATGGGCGAATGGCACATCTACAACCAAGGTTACTACGACTTCCCGTGGCCGCTGCTCGTTATCGGACTCATCGGGAATTTCATCGGGGAAGAGATTTATTTCCGCGGGTATCTGCTTCGGAAGGTCGGGGCTCTGAGATACGACTGGCTCGTCATCAGCGTTCTGTTCCAGTTCTATCATATGTGGCAGGCGCCTATGAATTGGGCGTTCATCCCGCTTGCCCTCATCATCCCCTGCGAGATCCTGATCAAGCTGCGGAAAAATATTTACGTAGCGATTATATTCCATCTTTTCATCAACATGCTGTGGGGCGCCATCACCCTCTATCTGGTCGGCGTGTGACCGATCGGAGCGGCATGGACGCTCAGGGAGGTTCTGTTGACGTTGTTCTCGAGAATCGGGCGGATTCCGGCGTTCCTCTTGGTCCTCGCCTTCGCAGGGATGGCCGTCTTCATCCACGCCTATTCGATCCGGTACCCGTACATCGGAATGGTATTGAAGCATGAAGGCGGGGAATGGCGGGTAGACAGGGTCGATCCTTCGGGCCAAGCGGGCGAGCAGCAGGCGGCGCCCGGAGATAAAGTGTCGACCATCGACGGAGTACCGGCTCCGGAACGCTTATCCGGCCAGGAGAAGACGTCCTTGCTGCGGGCCCGGTCCGTCGTTCTGGAACGATCGGACGGTTCCAGGCATGAGCTGGTTATCCGGACGGAGCCCGTCGACTTGTATCAAGCGGCGTTCTCCCTGGTTTTGGAAGGAGTGCTGATCGGCTTCGGCGTGCTGGCTGTTCGCAAGAACGGCGCTTCCCGCCTCGTTCGCCGTTTTTTCGTCTTGAACCTGGTCATGGCGTATGCGATCCTGACTTTAAACTCGACGGAGATGCTGCTGTCCGACTTCATTCTGATGATAGCCTCTATCTGGTTGCCTTATTTGCTGCTGTCGATCTGCATGGAGCTCGTCTTGCGGGCGCCGCCTCCCCCGGCGAGCCGGTTGCTGGCTGCATACCGGGTATTCTGCGTCGGCTTCTCGCTGTATGCCGTCTATGCCGTGACCGGAGACGAGCTCCCGGCCTTTATCCGGGAGACCGTTCATCTTGTGTTCATGTTCGCCTTGCTCCTGATCGTCTCTATCGTGACGCTCTATTGGAAGAAGCTCGGCCGCGTCGAGAGGAACCATGCGCTGGTGCTTGCCGCCGGCGTGCTGCTCAGCTTGCTTCCCTACGTATTCCTCTACGCGATTCCCGATCTGCTGGGGGAGAGCTACATTCTATCCGCGGAGTATTCCCTGATCGGACTCGTCCCCTTGTCGGGCACCCTGCTGTATGTGCTGGGAAGGCGCAGCTTGCTGGATATGCAGGTGTACATCTCCCGGCTCCTGATCCACGGCGCCTACTTCGGGAGCGTATTCGTCCTCTTCTGGACCGCGCGGCCGCTAGGGCCTATCTATGCATTCGGTCTGTTCGTCCTCTTGACGTACGCTTATCGCCGATGTCTGCAATGGTCGGCGCGGGGAGCGGAGCGGCGCAAGGAGTGGCTGGAGCGGCAGAAGCTGAAGCTCTCGATCCGTCTTGCGGAACAGCAGAACGTCCGGGATATTCTGCGCATGCTGGGGGAAGTCGTCCACAGCGCGATCGACGTCGAAGGCGTGTGCATCGTCTGGCGGGATGGAACGCAATCTCTCGCGCAGGGAACGGGCATTTACGAGAACCTGGATAGCTTGCAGGAGATCCAGGAGGCGAACCGGCTGGACCCGGAAGAGCTGGAGAAGCGCTTCGGCTTCGGCTGCGTCGTCCCGTTCGAGCAGGAGGAAGCTTCGGCGTTCGGCTTCCTGTGCATAGGACCGAAGCGGAACGCCTCTCTCTTCACCATGGAAGAACGGCGTCTGGTCGACGGTATCCGGCTGGAGGCGCTGCGGCTGTTGTCGAACGCCCGACAGCTCGCCGACTTAAGGAAGGAGTATCTGCGGACCCAAGCGCAGAACGTTCGGTTCGAACGGGACGTCAGCGATATCAAGAAGACGAACCGGATTCTGCTCGAAGCGCAGCAGTCGGAGCGGATTCGCACGTCTCATTTTCTCCACGATCAGATTCTGCAGAATCTCATCTTCCTCTCCCGGGATCTGGAGGATCTGGCCGATCAAGGCAAGGTGGAGGCGCAGCGAATAGGGGCGTGGCTCCGATGCGTCTATGATTCCCAGCGGGATATCCGCCTGTTCTGCGACGACCTGTATCCGCACATCGTCGATAAATCGGGGCTGAGAGAGTCGCTCCTCTGGCTGCTGCGGGCGGTCGGCGAGAGAGGCGCGCTCCAGACGGAGCTGATCTGCGACCAAGAGACGTTGGAGCCCATGGATCCGATCGTGAAGCACAATCTGTTCCGGATCGTTCGGGAGCTGACCCATAACGCGCTCAAACACGCGGAAGCGACCCGGCTCGAGATCCGTCTCGGGAAGGAGCCGGGGGGCGGGATTCGTTGCGCGGTGAAGGATAACGGACGAGGCTTCGATCCGGCCGCGCTTCATCTTCGGGAAGACGGCAAGGAGCCGGCGCATCTGGGGCTCGTCTCCGTCAGCAGCCAGATCGGCTACCTCGGCGGGGAGTGGGAGCTTCGTTCCGCGCCGGGCAAGGGGACGGAGATCGCGATCCGATTGCCGGCGAGAGAGGGGGAGATGGAGAGATGGAGTCTAGCGTGAAGGTCGTCTTGCTGGACGATCATTATCTGGTGATGGAAGGGCTCAAGAACCGCCTGCAGGAGGAATCGGACATCCAGGTCGTCGCCGCGTTCACCGATCCGCGCGAGCTGCTGAAGGAGCTTCCCCGATACGAGCCCGACGTCGTCATCATGGATATCTCCATGCCCCACATAGACGGGTTCGAGTTGACGATTCGGCTCAAGCGGGAGTACGGAAGCAAGCTGAAGATCGTTATCCTGTCCGGCTACGACTACGAGGAATTTTACCGGAAGGCGTACGAGGCGGGCGCAAGCGCGTTCCTGTCCAAGCAGGCCACGTACGGCCAGATCATCAACGCGATCCAGATGAGCCTGTCCGGCCATGTGCTCGTAACGGAGAAGTACGCCAGGCCCCAGCCGGACAAGCTGACTCCGACGGAGCGGGAGGTGCTGAAGGCGATCGCCAAGGAGAAGACGAATAAGGAGATTGCCGAGGAGATGGGCGTCAGCCAGAGGACGGTGGAGTATCACCTGGCGTCCATCAACCAGAAGCTGGGCGCGAAGACGCGGATCGGCGCCGTCGTCAGAGGGTACGAGCGGGGGATTCTCGGCTGGGGCGACGACGATTGAGCATCCCGCGAGCGATGTCGCGAAATACGATTCGTTAGATCGAAAAAATGCCGAAATTCGGCGAAACCGCGTCTCCTGAATTCGTTAGCCGCCTTTCCCCCCATCGAAACTGGAATGAGGTCGGTCTTCGTTTTTTTTGAACGAAGAGAATGACAGCGCGCGATCGATGAGGCATTATGAGGGAGTAGAGGCGTTTGAATGATCTTGCACAATGGAGGCTTTGGCCGTGAGCCACTCACAGATCCCGGAATGGGAGGAGTCCCGATTCCCGCTATACGCGGCTGACCGCATTCAGTCGCTATACGGCTCATCGAACCGGCCGATGCACGCCATCGACGAGGAGCTGACCGTCCTGATCGCGATCGCCGGGGGCGAGGGAATGCTGAAGGTCGGAGATAAGAGCTACGAGCTGACGGAAGGCAGCGCCGTTCTTCTTCCGCCTCGAAGCCGCGCCGCTCTGATCGCGAGCCGGCCTCGCCGGCTGCACGCCTACAAGCTGGCGATCGCAGCCATGGACCCTCCGAGGGGAGCGAGCTCGGCCGCCTTAACGAGGAGCAGCGAGGCGGTCTCCGGCTCAAGCGTCCTGTTCTTCCCTCGCGAGCCCGCGATCGTCGCCTGCCTGGAGGAGCTCTATATCCACCGGTCGCCCGAGAACGAAGCCCGGCACGTGCGCAATCAGATCGCGTTCCACCAGGTCGTTCTCCGCTTGCTGGAGAGGCAGCCGTCCGGGCACGAGGCGAACGAGCAGCCGTCGATGGAACGCAGCATCGCTTATATGGAGAACCATTACCAGGAGAAAATCACCCGGGAGAGGCTGGCCGAGATCGCCGGCGTAAGCCGGTCGCACTACTCCATTCTCTTCAAGCAGCGGACCGGCTTCTCGCCCAACGAATACTTGTCGCGGCTTCGCGTGAACCGGGCCAAGGAGCTGCTGCTCAACGGATCGGGCACTCTCCGCGAGATCGCGCAGAAGGTCGGCTACAAGGACGAATTTTATCTCAGCCGCCGGTTCAAGCAGCAGACGGGAGCGCCGCCTTCGGGCTTCGACCCCGGCTCGATCCGGCGCGTCGCCGTCTGGCTCTCGCCCTACGCCAGCCATCTCCAGCTGCTCGGCTTGGAGCCGGCCGTCCTCGTCTCGGACAGCGCCGAATACGTGAACGCGGACGGCCTGCGGCCGCCGGAGGCGATGAAGTTCGTGGGCGCCGGCCGTCCGCTTGAAGAAGCGAAGTCGGTCATGCGGGACAACGGCGTCGATCTCATTATCGCGGCGGGCGACCACTTGAGCCATCTGGGCTTGAACCCCGGGCGGCTGCGGGAAGTAGCGCCGGTCGCGGACGTCTCCTGGATGGAGATGGGATGGAAGGAGCATCTTCGGCAGATTGCGCGGTTGGTCGGCCGGAGCGACCGGGCGGAGAGGTGGTTGGCCGAATTCGAGCGGGAGGAGTCGGCGGCCCGCGAGCGGATGCGGCGAATCGCAGTCGCGGGCGAGACCGTCACGATTCTCGTCGTCAAGCCGGACCAGCTGCTCGTCTACGGAGCGCGCAATGTCGGGTACGTCATGTATTACGCTCTCGGCTTGCGCCCTCCTGCCGGAATCCGGCGGGAGATGGAGAGGCACGGGGAGCGATTCCATTCTCTCCCGATCGAGCTCTCCCGGCTCGGGGAGTTCGCGGGAGATCGGATTCTGTCGATCGTCTTCCCGGATGCGAGAGGCTCCGTCGCGCATTCCGAATCGGTGTTCCACTCCTCCTACTGGGACGAGCTGCCCGCCGTTCAACGTCATCAAACGCATTTTCTCGAGGTAGACGACTGGATTCCCTACAATCCGATCTCGATTCGCCTGCAGCTTCGCCGGGCCGTCGCCCTGTTCGCCGGCGATCAATAGTCCAAGCCCTTTTCCGAACAAAAAGGCATGGCCCGCCCGCCCATGCCTCTCTATAATAGATGGAGTAAATGAGAATGATTTTCATAATCACCATCTCGATCGCAGGGATCGTATAGGGAAAAGGGAGAGAGAAGCTTGATGAGAAAGTCCATTGTTGCACCCCTAGTTCTGATTCTCGTTCTGCTGATGAGCGCATGCGGCGGCGGCAACGACTCGGGCGGTTCGTCCGCGCCGTCTCCGTCTTCGTCGTCTTCCTCGGCCGCTCCGTCGGATTCGGCAGCGCCGCCGGCATCGCCTTCGTCGTCCCCGTCGGCATCGGCCGCCGAAGAATCGGGCACCCGGATTTACGAATCGGAGCTTGGCCCCGTCGAGGTGCCGGCCCATCCGCAGCGGGTCGTCGTCCTTACCCGGTTCCTGACCGGCAACGTCATGATACTCGGCGTTCCGCTGGTCGGAGTGGACGAGATGTCCAAGCAGAACCCGAACTTCGCGGAGAAGCTGAAGGACGCGGAAGTCGTCTCGGAAGACAACCTCGAGAAGATCATCGAGCTGAATCCGGACCTGATCATCGGACCGGCGGAGGTCAAGAACCTCGACACCTTGAAGGAGATCGCCCCGACGGTCGTCTATACGTACGGCAAGGTCGACTTCAAGACGCAGCAGATCGAGATCGGCAAGCTGTTGAACAAAGAGCAGGAAGCCAAGGACTGGGTGGCGGATTTCGACGCTCGCAGCCATAAAGCCGGGGAAGAGATCAAGGCGAAGATCGGCGCGGACGCGACGGTGTCGGTCATCGAGACGTTCAACAAGCAGCTCTACGTCTATGGAGACAACTTCGGCCGCGGAACCGAAATTTTGTACCAGCAATTCGGACTCCACATGCCGGCGAAGGTCGAGGAGGCGACGAAGAAGGACGGCTACTTCGCCTTGTCGACGGAAGTCATGGAGGACTATATGGGCGATTACGTGATCTTCAGCAAAGACGCGGACCAAGACAACTCGTTCCAGCATACGGAGACGTACAAGAAGATTCCCGCCGTCAAGAATCAGCATGTTTTCGAAGCCGACGCCAAGGCGTTCTACTTCAACGATCCGCTGAGCATGGAATACCAGCTGGACTTCTTCATCCGGCATTTTCTCGGATAAACGAGCGGAGTTCGCGGCCTTGCATGCAACAAAATCAAGATAAAGACGTCAAAGAGGTATCCTTCTTTGGGAGCTGTTCGGAATGAGGAAGGCCATCCCTGCGTTGATCTTGGTCTGTTTGATTTTGTCGGCGTGCGGCCAGACGCGAACGTTCGAAGGAGCCTTGTTCCGTACGGACACGGATAAGAGCGCCTTCGGCGTGGATTGCTCCGACGAGATCAACAAAGGCAAAGTCAACGTCGACGACGTTGGTTATGTCTGTACCGTAAAGACAGACGGGAAGACCCGGCTGAAGGACGCTGAAGGCCGTTCCTTGAAGCCGGAGGATTTCTCAAGCGGAGACCTCGTTCGGGTAATGCTGTCGAGAGCGCAGACAATCACGGAGTCAAACAGGTCGTTCCAAGCGAAGGAAATCGTTCTTCTCGAGGCCAAATGAATGTTGCCGCAACAGGCCATCTCCAAGTCGTGTTCGATGACGATGGAGATGGCCTCTTTGTTGTTGCGACGATAGGGCTTGGGGCAATTGGAATAATCAGGAGATAAATTCATACACATGATTGTGCGCGTTGCGAAGGACGCGTTATCTTCAGCGATTGGAGGGAGTTTTACTTGCAAGAGCAAATTATCCGAATCATCGCCGAGCTACAGAAGGACCCCGAATTGACGAACCGGTTGAACGGCCAATCCAGCATCGTACGGGATTCGGGCATGGAGTCGCTGCAGATCGTGCAGTTCATTCTCCAGGTGGAGAAGGAGTTCGGCACCGAGATCGACTTCGATACGTTCGACATGTCGCTATTGGATTCGGTCGAACGGTTCAGCGAATACGTACGGCGCAGCGCCGCGGCGGCGCTCTGATTCCGATGGAGCGCGGCATACGCGTGCATGGCGGCGTCTTCGACGTCGAGCAGTCGTGGCGGGAGCCGGATCTATCCAAGCTTCCCGGGTTCGCGTCTCCCGAGAACGAGCGCATCGTCTCGGTTATGGACGAGCTGCTTTTCGTCTTCTGCCGTCCGGAGGATCGGCTTCTGACCCGGAAGGCGATGGATCCCGCGCATCGGCAATACTTGAACGCGATCGGGTTCTCCTTCGAGGTTAACGCGTTTGATGTAGAAAAGGTTTTCCAGGATCGCGGCCGCCATCTGTTCCGCCTTCTGGACGAGGACCCGGATCCGAGACTGTCGGCGTTCCTGCCGGCGGGGGCGACCTTCGAGCCGTTCGCCGCCGTCGACGAGCTCGCTTCCGTCTGCCGCCGGTTCGGGCTCAACGCCTCGGCGCCTCCGATGGACATCGTTCGACGCGTCAATACGAAAACGTATTCCGCGGAGATGAGGGAGAGGCTCGGCCTGCCGAATATAGCGACGGTCGTTCGCTCCTCGGATCAGCTGCTGGCGGTCGGGAGGAAGGTTCTCGAGAACGGCGCGATTCTTCTCAAGGACGACTTCGGCGTATCCGGCCGAGGCAACCTCCGAGTCGATTCCGCGGACACGCTGGAGAGAGTCGCGGCTTATGTCGCGCAGCAGGAGAGCCGAGGGAAACGCACCCGCTTCGTCATGGAGCCGTACCTCGATCGAATCGGCGACTTCTCCTGCCAGCTGCACATCGACGAGCACGGGGAGACGCGGATTCTATCGGTTCAACGGCTCGCGAACGCGGAATTCGCCTATCAGCAGTCGGTTACGCCCGACCCGGCGTTCATCGAGAGGCTCCGCGGCGAACGCTACTTCGATGCGATGCACCGGCTCGCCGCCGAACTGCATCGGGACGGTTATTACGGGCACGTATGCGTCGATTCCATGCTCTTGCGCGGCGGCGAACTCGTGCCGATCGTGGAGATCAACGCCCGGAAGTCGATGAGCCTGATCAAGCATCAGGTGGATGCCAAAGTTCAGGACGACCGGATTCAAGGCAGCATGCGCTACTATTCCTTGAATCTGTCGGACCCGAACCTCGCCTTCGAAGACGTTCTCGCCGAGCTTGAGAAGCGGCAGGTGCTCTATGATCCGCGGAGGAATGGCGGAGCGATTCCTCTTACGGCGAACACGCTCGCGATCAATCGGAATCCGGAGCAGCCTTACCGAGGCCGATTGTACGTCTACATCGCCGCGAGCGGACCGGATCAACGAGAGCGCTGCGACGAGCGGATTCGCGAAGTCTTCGAGTCGTTGTCGATGCGTCTCGTCAATTAACCGAGGGGGGATCCCGGGGATGCCGCCGATTACGCTGCTGGCTTCCGGCTTCGGCCTAGGGTTCTACGTGCCGGCGCTGCTCATTCGGAATCGGCTTGAACGCAGCCATGTCGAGTGCGAGACGGTCGTGCTGGAGCATTATTTTCATTCCGAGAAGAAGTTGAAGATCCCCGAGAGCCGGAAGGCGTATCGGGACGACTTCGCGACCGCGCTCGTCGCCCAGCGGCTGCCGATGGACGTTCGCGACAGCTTCGATCCGGGCGCGGTCGAGGAGTTGCTGGACCGCTGGGAACGAGAGGAGAGACGGGACTTCATCGTCCTGTCCGGCCACTGGGTGCACGTTCTGAGGAGATATGAGCGTCGCCTGTCCGGCCGATATTCGCTGCGCGTCGATCTCGTCTATATGGATTCCGAGCCTTCTCCGTCGTGGAAAAGCCTGAAGAAGCTCGTCCCCGATTATGCGGACGGCTATCGCGAGATTCGCCTGTTCGATGCGGACCGAGCGGCGGTGCTGTACCGGCTGCCGGTCGGAGCGGAAGAGCCGGTTCCATACGAGCGCCGTTCCCCGCGCTTCGTCGTCCATGGCGGCGGGTGGGCCATGGGAACGTACCTCGGCAAGCTCGACTCGCTGCGCCGAACCGGCGCCGGGCTCGACATCGTCGTCTCCGAGCCGTCGGAGGCCGAAGCCGGGAGAGCCGGCGACCGTTGCTTCCTGATCGATCCGGCATGGGAGGCTTGGCAGGAGACCGGACCCGACGGGCGCCATCCGTTCCCGCCGTTCGGGGAAGTCGTTCCGGGCCGGCCGACGGCCTTCGCGAGCCCGAAGGAGCACCACGCGCTGTTCGGCCTCCTTCGCGAAGCGCTCGCGATCGTGAGCAAGACGGGCGGAGGAACGCTCGTCGATTCGCTCGAATCCGCGACGCCGCTCGTTATGCTGGAGCCGTTCGGCTCTCACGAGAGAAGGAACGCCGAGCTGTGGGAGCGCCTGGGCTTCGGGATCTCTTACGAACGCTGGGAACGGAGCGGCTTCGCGATCGACATGCTGCATGGCATGCATCGCAATCTAATGAAGGCAAGAGAGTCCGGCCAGGATTATATCCAATCACGAATAAGCGGGTGAGCGAATGCAACCGAAGAGCAATGTCATGCTGGAAGAAGACGATTACGAGCTGGTCAAGCGCACGATCCGCAACGTCGCCGTGCCGTACCGCGAGAGCTTCAAAAACCCGAGGTACAAGACGCCGCTTCCGGAATCGGTCGGCGTCAAGCTGACGAACCGGTGCAATCTTCGCTGCATCCATTGCTTCGAGTGGAACGAGGAAGGCTACCATCAACAGATGGATAGAGAAGAGCAGAACAAGGATCTGGACATCGAGCTGTTCCGCAAAATCTTGAATGAAACCTCGCACGTCAAGTCCCGGCTGTACCTGTGGGGCGGGGAGCCGATGATCCATCGCCAGTTCGGGGAGATCATGGCGATGATGCAGGAGGATCCGCGCGAGACGACGATCTGCACGAACGGCCTCCTCATCGACAGGTTCCTGCAGCCGATCCTCGATTATTCGCCGCATCTGGAGCTGCTGTTCGGCATCGAGGGATTGGAGAAGGAACACGACCTGATCCGGGGCAAAGGCACCTTCAAGAAGACGATCCAGCAGATGGACCGGCTGATCGAGCTTCGGGAGCAAGGCCAATATCAAGGACGGATTTCCGTTCACACGGTCATCAACGACGACATGATTCCGAAGCTGTACGATCTGCTGGAATGGTTCGAGTCGAAGAAGCTGGATCTCGTCATTCTCTGCTTCCCCTGGTACATCTCCAAGGAGACGTCGCTCAAGATGGACGACTACTTCGCCTCGAAGTTCGGCTGGCTTCGCAAGCTGGAGGAGAACCATATCGCCAGCTGGCACGCCTTCAAGTACCAGATGAACCCGGATCATTCGGAAGCGCTCGTCGAACAGCTGAAGCGGATCAACGACAGGATGTGGAACATCCGCATCCGCTACCAGCCGGGCCTCGATTACGACGAGATCCGCCAGTTCCTGCACGGGGACGAGATGCAGAGCCGCTGCTCCAGCAAGTGCCTGGCGATCGCGACCCGGATGGACGTCGGTCCGACCGGCGAAGTGACGGCGTGCAAGTTCTTCAACGAATTCAAAGTCGGCAACCTGAAGGAGAGCAGCATCTCGGAGGTATGGGACTCGGACGACTACGACCGGATTCGGGAGATCATCAACGTCGAAGGGCTGACGCCGGTCTGTTCCAAGTGCAGCTTGCTCTACCTGCATGGAGGGTGAGAAGCGGGTGCCGGCCATTATCGTCGATCGGTTGTCGAAGTCGTTCGACTATTACAAGAAGGAGGCGGGCTTGTCCCACTCCTTCCGCAACCTGTTCTATCGCAAGCCGCTTCGCAAGGATGCGGTGACGGAGATTTCGTTCCGGGTGGAGGAAGCCGAGATGGTCGGCTTCCTCGGCCCGAACGGGGCGGGCAAGACGACGACGCTCAAGATGCTGACCGGCATCCTGCATCCGACGGCGGGCGAAGCCTCCGTGCTCGGCTACGTTCCGTGGGAGCGCCGGAAGGCGTTCAAGAAGCAGTTCGCGATCGTGATGGGACAGAAGAGCCAGCTGTGGTGGGACTTGCCGGCCAACGAGTCGCTCATGCTGAACAAGTGCATCTACGAGATCGAAGACCGTTCGTTCGGCCGGATCGTGGGCGAGCTGTCGGAGCTCCTCGACGTGCGCGACCTGCTGTCCGTGCAAGTGCGCCGGCTGTCGCTCGGCGAGCGGATGAAGCTGGAGCTGATCGCGGCGCTGCTGCACGAGCCGAAGGTGCTGTTCCTGGATGAGCCCACGATCGGGCTCGACCTGCTGTCCCAGCGCAAGATCCGCGAATTCCTGAAGACGCTGAACCGCGAGCGGAGAACGACGGTGCTGCTGACGAGCCACAACATGAACGACATCGTCGACCTGTGCAAGCGGACCGTTATCATCAACGGCGGCAAAGTGATCTACGACGGCGATCTGGCGAAGGTGAACGGGTGGCTCGATCAGCGGAAGATCGTGCGCGTCTCCCTGGCCGAGCCGGTAGAGCGCCGCCGGCTCGAGGCGTACGGCATCGTCCGTTCGGTCGAAGACGTGGAAGCCGTCCTGGAAGTGGAGAAGACGTTCGTCAAGGAGCAGGCCAAGCGGATTCTCGACGACTTGCCGGTCGTCGACTTCACCATCGAAGACGTCTCGATCGAGGAAGGAATCGCGCAATTGTATCGGAATGGCGGTGAAGAGAATGAGTCCGCGCCGGAAATACGCCAAGACGTTCGTCATGGGGTTTATGCACTCGATGGAGTACCGGACTGACTTCGCGCTCAGCTTGCTAAGCGGCATCTTCCCGGTCGGCGTCCAGCTGTTCCTATGGAACGCCGTCTATGGGAGCTCGCAGGAGAGCGTCTACGGCTATACGAAGCTTGAAGTGATCGGGTATACGCTGCTCGCGGCGCTGTTCGCCAAGATGATGGCGACCGGATTCGAGTACGAGATCTCGAAGGATATCAAGGACGGCCAGCTCAGCAAGTTCATCGTCCAGCCGATCCGGTACGGGCCTTACCGGCTCAGCCGGTTCCTCGGGGAGAAGGGGCCGCAGCTTATCGTGCTGGCCGTTCTCGCGGGAATCGCGTGCGTTCTGCTGCGGAACTACGCCGGCCTGGACATTACCGGGACCGGGCTGCTGCTCTGCGCCGCCGCGCTGATCGTCTCCGTGCTGCTGAACTTCCTGATCTACTATTGTCTCAGCACGGTCTCGTTCTGGCTGCTCGAAGTGTGGGGCATCTTCTACACGTTCGCCTTGATCTCGCTGCTGGCCAGCGGAGGCGTCTTCCCGATCGACATGTTCGGCCCTGTCGTGCAGCAGGCGCTCGGCGTGCTGCCCTTCCCCTACCTGGTGTTCTTCCCCGTTCATATCGCGCTTGGCCGCGTCGACGGGGACGCGCTCCTGCAAGGGTTCGGCGTGCAATTCGCCTGGATCGCCGTCTTGATCGCGCTGACCGGAGCGCTGTGGCGCGCCGGGCTGCGCAAATACGAATCCGCCGGAGGGTGAGCGATGGTGCCTTGGCTGAAGGAGGGAAGGCGCTACCTCCGCATCTATCTCTTCTTCCTCAAAAACAGCGTCATCTCCATGATGGAATACCGGATCAACTTCCTGTTCGGCATCTTGATCGAGATCGGCTATTTGGCGATCAAATTTTCCTATGTCTATGTCATCTACCGCATCGGAGTCAGCGTGAACGGATTGACGCCGGACGAGATCCTTCTCTTCGTCGGCGCCTTCACGATCATGGCGGGGCTGTATTCGATGCTGTTCCATTCGAACTTCTACATGCTGCCCGAGCACGTCCGCACCGGCACGCTCGACCTGATGATGACGAAGCCGGTATCGCTGCAGTTTATGGCGACGCTGCGCTCCATCCAGATCGGCTACGCGGTTCCGAACGTCATCGGAGGAACGGCCATGGTCGTCTGGGGATGGCGCGAGGCGGGCGTTCCCGCCACGTTCGGGAACGTGTCGTTGTTCGTGTTGTATCTGCTGATCGGGCTTCTGATGACCTACGCGGTATTCCTCGCGCCGCAGCTGATCGCGTTCTGGACGGTCAAGACGAACGGCATCAACGAAGCGTCCAACGCGCTGTTCGACTTCAACCAGATGCCGATGGCCATCTACAGCAAGTGGATCCAGCGGGTCGGCACGTTCTTCATCCCGGTGTTCCTGATCACGAACCTGTCCCCGCTGTCCGTGTTAGGCAGGTTGACGAGCTGGCAGCTTGCGTGGGGTCTCGTCGCTCCCGTCGTGTTCCTCGCCTTGGTCCGATGGATCTGGACGGCGGCCGTACGCAACTATGCGAGCGCCAGCAGTTAAGGAGGAGATCGATACGATGCCCATGCCCCAAGTGGTGCTGCTCTGCGGCGGGTTCGGCACCCGTCTCAGCGAAGAGACGGCCGTCAAGCCGAAGCCGCTCGTCGAGATCGGCGACCGGCCGATCCTATGCCATATCATGAACTCCTACAGCCATTACGGCTTCCGCGAATTCGTTCTCGCGCTCGGCTACAAGGGAGACGCGATCAAGCAATATTTCCTGAACTACCCGTATCTGCAGAACGATCTGACGATCTCGACGGGCGAGCCGCGGATCGTCCCGGCAACGCGGCCCGACGTCGAGGATTGGACCGTGCATCTCGTCGGCACGGGGCTTCATACGACGACCGGGGGGAGATTGTACCGGCTGCGGGACCGGCTGCGCGGCGGCACGTTCATGATGACCTACGGAGACGGGGTCAGCGACGTCAATCTCCGGGCGCTGCTCGACTATCACTACTCGCAGGGCAGGCTCGCGACCGTTACCGCCGTGCGTCCGCGGGGGAGGTTCGGCGCCTTGAAGCTCGAAGGGGAGCGGGTCGCGCGCTTCCAGGAGAAGGTTCCGGCCGAGGACAGCTGGATCAACGGCGGGTTCTTCGTCTTCGAGCCGGGGCTCTTCGATTACCTGGAGGACGATCAGGCGCAGCTCGAGAGCGAAGTGCTCGACCGGCTCGCGCGGGACAAGCAGCTTGCCGCCTACCTGCACGACGGGTTCTGGGAGTGCATGGATACGCTCCGGGACAAGAAGGTGCTGGAGGAGCTGTGGGCGAGCGGGAACGCGCCCTGGATTCCGGCAGGGCGGGCGTAGAGGGGGCGATCGCATGGAGTTCAGCCTGTTCTTCTTCTCCAGCTGTTCCGACTCGCAGGACGATCGTTCGTCGAATTCGTACCGCTTGCTCCTGGACGCGGCGAAGTTCGCCGATGAGCGCGGCTTCCGGGCGGTGTGGACCCCGGAGCGCCACTTCAACCCGTTCGGCGGCCTGTTCCCCAATCCGTCCGTCGTCTCCGCGGCGCTCGCCATGATCACGAGCCGGATCCGGCTCCGGGCCGGCAGCGTCGTGTCGCCGCTTCATCATCCGATCCGGATCGCGGAGGAATGGGCCGTCGTCGATCGCCTGTCCGGCGGGCGGGCGGAGTTCGCGTTCGCGTCCGGGTGGCATAGCGACGACTTCGTGTTCTACCCGGAACGGTACGAGGACCGGTCGGCGCATATGTACGAACAGATCGCCCAAGTGCAGGCGCTGTGGGCGGGGCAATCGAGGAAGGCGACGAACGGCGCCGGCCGCGAGATCGAGATCCGCACGTATCCGCGGCCGGTTCAGAACCGTCTGCCGCTGTGGATCACGTCGAACGGCAACGCGGAGACGATGAAGTCGGCCGCGCGGCTCGGAGCGAGCGTGCTCACCAACTTCATCGGCCAAGACGCCGAAGAGCTGGCCGGGAAAATCGCGGATTACCGGGAGACGCTGGAGTCGAGCGGATTCCCGCGCGGCGCCGGGCGGATCGCCGTGATGCTCCACACGTTCGTCGGGGACGATCTCGAGCGGGTCAGACGGATCGTGAAGGCGCCGTTCATCGATTATTTGGCCTCGAGCTTGACGCTGCTAAGGAAGCTGGCGCCTAGCGCGACGCCGGGCGCGACGCCGGGCGCGGCGCCGGGCGGAATCGGCTTGGAGGAGGCGCTTCGCGATCCCGCCGTCGCCCGCAAGCTGCTGGACTTCGCCTTCGCCCGCTATTGGCAGTCGGCGGCGCTGCTCGGCACGCCCGACAGCTGCGGCGAGCTGGTCCGCTCGCTCGAGGAGATCGGCGTCGACGAGATCGCGTGCTTGATCGACTTCCACGACGACTACGAGACGGTCATGGGCGGTCTGGAAGGGCTGCTTCGATTGAAGGAGCGGTTCGATCCGAGCCCGGCGCCTGCCGCGAGGTAGCCGCGTCTTCGAGATAGTCGTCGATGTGGCGCAGGCAGATCGAATAGGGCGAATCTCCGCCGCGGTACCGCTTCGTCCAATCCACGACCTTCTCCACGGCGGTCTCCGCGTCCCAGACCGGCCGCCAACCGAGGACGGACCGCGCCTTCGAGCAATCGAGCCGGAGCATCGCGCTCTCATGGAGAGGGGGAGCTGTCCCGAGTGCCGTCTCGGACGCTGTCCCGGGCGTCGTCTCGGGCGTCGTCTCGGGCGTCGTCTCGGGCGAGGCGACGCGATATTCCGCCCCCTCGCCCCACTTGGCGCAGAAGGTGCGGACGATCCATTCGACCGTTCTCGCGTCGGCGTCGGAAGGGCCGAAGTTCCAGGCCTCCGCGAACGCGGGGCCGTCCGTGACGAGACGCTCCGCGAGCGTCAAATAGCCCGTCAGCGGGTCGAGCGCATGCTGCCAGGGCCGAACCGACCCGGGGTTCCGCACGGCGATCGGCTCCCCGGCGAGCGCGGCCCGGACGCAATCGGGGATTATCCGGTCCTTCGCCCAGTCCCCGCCGCCGATCACGTTGCCGGCGCGGGCCGCGGCGACGCCGACCCGATGCTCCGCGTACCGCTCGGCGGGGAAGAACGAACTGCGATAGGCGGACGTGATCAGCTCCGAGCACGCCTTGCTGTTGGCGTACGGATCTCGGCCCAGCAGCGGGTCGATCTCGCGATAGCCCCAAGCCCATTCGCGGTTGTCGTATACCTTGTCGGTCGTCACGTTCACGACGGCCCGCGGCTCCGCGCCCGCCGCGCCGGTCGTCTGCCGCATCGCCTCCAGCAAGTTCGCCGTGCCCATGACGTTGGTCGAATACGTGTCGAGCGGAGCCCGGTACGATTCCCGCACGAGCGGCTGCGCGGCCATGTGGATGACGACTTGCGGCTCGAATGCCCGAATCGCCCGCTTGACCTCTTCGTAGTCGCGGATATCGCCGAGGAACGAAGGCATCTCCCGGCGCAGCCCGCACAGCTCGAACAGACTCGGTTCGGTAGGAGGGTCCAAGGAGAAGCCGGCGACGTCCGCCCCAAGCTTCTTCAGCAGCATGGAGAGCCAAGTCCCTTTAAAGCCCGTATGCCCGGTAACCAGCACTTTGCGGGACCGCCAAAAGTCGGGATTCATCATCCTTGAGCCTCCTTCTCCAGCTCGTTCTTCTCCAGCTCGCTCGAGATCAGATGATCGATCGTATGGCGAAGACCCGCCTCGAGCGGAATTTCCGGCCGCCATCCGGTCAGCGCCGTTATTTTGCTAATGTCGCAGGCGTACCGCATCGTCTCGGAAGGTCGATAGGGCAAGCTGCCCGCGAGAATCTCCGAAGACGAATTCGTCAGGCGGCGGAGCAGCCGCGCGACTTCCAGCAGGGATACGGCGCGGCCCGAGCCGAGATTTACGACCTGGCCGAAGCAGTCGGCGCTGCGGCTGACCGCGACGAGCCCGCGAACCGCGTCGTCCACGTGCAGGAAGTCCCGCGTCTGCTCTCCGGGCGTCATCGGGAGATCTTCCTGGCGCAGGAACGTCCGGATTGCCTGGGGGATGAAGTATCGCTCGGACTGTCCCGGTCCGTAGACGAGCGTGGGCCGGACATGCGCGAACGGAATGGAGGAGAGGCGGCAGATGGCGGCGGCGATCGTCTCCGAGGCGGTCTTGGTCGCGGCGTACAGGGACACCGGCCGGACCGGCATGTCTTCGGTCGCGGGAGCGGCGAAGACGCCGTATTGTTCGCAGGTGCCGACGTTGACGATTGCCTCCGGCGGGCGCTCCGACCGGGCCGCCGCTTGCAGAAGACGGATCGTGCCCATCACGTTGTCGTCCGCCATCCGGTCGATATCCTCCAGGCGAGGCGATCGGTCGGTATTCGCGGCGAGATGGAAGACGATCTGCGGCTTCGCTTCTTCAAGAGCCCGCTGCACCTGCCGTTTGTCCGCCAGATCGGCGACGAGATAGTTCACGTCCGCGTCCGGATCCGGGACGGCGCGGCGGGCATCCCGAACCAGACCGAATACATGCCTGCAGCCGAGCGTTCGCGACAGATAACGGGACAGATGCCTTCCGATGAACCCGCTCGCGCCCGTAATCAGAATCCGTTTGTTCTCGTAATCTACCACCGCAGTTCCTCCTGACATCATCGATTCTAGCTTCATCTGCATGAGCCTAATTTGTCTTATGACGCAAGGCTTCAAATTAGAATCGCGATTCGAGAGAGGGGCCTGAAGCGATGAATCTATCAAGAAGACTGCCCTTGGCGGACTCGCCGATCATCGGCTATCTGCACCATGCCTACATCCTGTCGATCCTCGCGGCCGACGATCGTTACTTGCCCTGGTTCCGCAGCAATTACATTCAGCTCCGGTTCGACCGCGACCTGCGGGATTGGAAGCACAGGGACTACTTTAATTTCTACAACTACGACTTCGTCGTGGACCAGATCCCGGGCCTGGAGACGAACCGGATTCCGAGGGACCTGCTGACCGTGACGGTTCCCGACGCGTTGCGGTTCTTCATCGATTCGCTGGATCTTGGCTGTTACCTGTATCTGTTCACCGACCAATATTACAATCCGGAGCACCCTTATTACCGGCAGACGCATTTCGTTCACGATATGTTCCTGTACGGGTACGACCGGGAGACGGAGCTCTTCCTCGCCCGCGGCTTCGACCGTCAGAACATCTATCGGGACTATACGATATCCTTCGCCGACTTCGCCGATTCCCACCTTCGCGCGGAGCCGGAATACCCTTGGCAGAAGTACGTCTACATGCTGCGCCGGAGCGAAGATCGTCCATATCCGTTCAACGCCGCGCTGGTCGCCGGGCTGCTCGAAGAATATCTGGAGTCGGTCGATTCCTCGTACCGGTTGGCCATGTCCCGGCCTTCCCCGAACTTCGTCTACGGGATGGAGACTTACGGCTGCCTGCAATCGATGCTGAACCGGATGCGGGAGGAAGAACACGCGGATATCCGGCCGTTCCACGTGCTGTGGGAGCATAAGAAGTGCATGCTGGACCGAATCGCTTATATGGAGGAGCTCGGTTATTTGCCTAAGGAAGACGGGCTTGGGGCCGCTTACGCGAAGGTCGAGGAGAGCGCGCAATCGATGCGGTACCAGATGATGAAGTACGGCTTCACGCGGCAGGAGAGCGATCTGGCGAAGATCGGCCGGAGACTGGGCGAGATGGCGGATACGGAACGGATCTTGCTGGGGAAGGTTCTGGGAAGGCTTCGGGAGAAGGCCGAGACAAGGACATGAGAAGGAGAAGTCGCGCATTCGCTTCTACATGATCCGAACAACCGCGTTTTTTTCATACGTGAGCGTTACCGAGTCCCCGCCTGGCAAGCAGTCGGGGATTCGGATATCGGTCGGTCAGAAGGACTCCACAACGATCTTGCCAATCGTTCGTCCCGATTCGACGAGGGCATGCGCTTGCTTCAAGGTCGACGCGTTGATCGGCGACAGCCGCTTCGTCAGCGTCGTACGCAGCTCCCCAGCGTCGACTCGCCGCGCGACTTCGTTCAGCAGCCGGTGCTGTTCGATCATGTCGGCCGTTTGATAAATAGAACGCGTGAACATCGTTTCCCAAGCGAATGTCACGCTTTTATTTTTCAGCTTCGTCAAGTCGATCCGTTCGTCGGTCTCGACGATGGAGCAGATGCTGCCTTGGGGGGCGATGGCTTCCGCCATCTGGTCCCAATGTTGAGCCGTATCGTTCAGGCAAAGAATCAAATCGACGCTAGGGAGACCGAGAGCTTGAAGCTGCGGCACGAACGGTTCGAAGTGGCTGATCGTATGCGCGGCGCCATGCTTGCGCGCGAAGCGAGCCGATTCCTCGCGGGATGCGGTTCCGATAACGGTCAAACCGGCCGCAGAGGCTAGCTGGGTAGCGATCGAGCCGACGCCTCCGGACGATCCGATGACGAGCAAGGTTCGTCCGTCGTTAACTCCTCGATCCTGGGCAATTCCGAGTCGGTCGAACAGGCTCTCCCACGCGGTAATCGCGGTCAGCGGAAGAGCGGCCGCTTCGGCGAAATCCAACGTCTTCGGCTTGCGGCCCGCGATTCTCTCGTCCACCAGATGGAATTCGCTGTTGCCTCCCGGGCGGAATAGGCTGCCGGCATAATACACTTCGTCGCCCGGCTCGAACAACGCGCATTCCGGACCGACGGCCTCGACGACGCCCGCGACGTCCCACCCCAACACCCGGGGCGGCGATTCCACGCGCTCCTTCCGTTTGGGCGCGCGCACTTTCACGTCGACCGGGTTGACCGATACGGCTTTGACGCGAACGAGCAAGTCGCGCCCTCCGGCCACCGGCTTGTCCAGGACCAAATCCATCAAGCTATCCTCATGCTCGATCGGCAAGTACCGTTCGAGTCCTACCGCTCTCATCTTCGGCATAGGTGTTATCCTCCCTTGCGCAATATGGATTTGTTGCAAGTTTAAAAGGACCGCATTCCTTTTCGCAAGTACGTACAATTTTGTAATATAGGATTTAAAACGATGAAGAGAGGCGGTCGAGGAAGAGATGCCGCGAAAAAGCCGACACGGCGATAATCCGGAGGGAGAAGCTTGCCCGGTCGAATATACGCTCGAAAGGATCGGAGGCAAGTGGAAGGGAATTTTGCTGTATCACCTTATGGATAGCGCGAAGCGGTTCGGCGAGCTTCGAAGCCTGTGCCCGGCGATTACGCTGCGGATGCTTGCGTTGCAGCTTCGGGAACTGGAAGAGGATGGGATCGTCCGCCGAGAAGTATATAAGCAGGTGCCGCCGAGAGTGGAGTATTCGCTTACGGAGTACGGCCTGACGTTGAAGCCGATCATCCTGTTGATGAAGGAGTGGGGCGAATCGCATAAACGGGGTCATCTTGCGCCTTGCGTTCCGAGGGACGAAGCGCAGCCATCGACTCCTTGAATTCGCGCGACCGCGCCGCGTTCGCACGGAAGGAAGAGAGGCCCCGCATAGCGAGCTGCTCTTCCAACGAGTTCCGCAAAATCAGCCAGGCGTTTTCCCCTTTACCTTTGCGCGTTAGGTCTTCCTTGATCGTTGGGATCGTTGGACCGCGACGGGCTGCTTTTGGGGTTGTTTTTATCGGGTTTCTTCTTCGTGCTCATTCATCCATTCACCTCCCGGGTTATCCATCATGAGTATCTCTCCGATCCGTCTTCATTATGAGGAACGGCCGTCAAGAGAAGACGGCCCTCCCCGCCGGGAGGACCGTCTGCCCCTTGCCTTTCTTGCTACAACGCCGCCAGCACTTCCCGCTTGAATTGGCCGATCGCTTCGTCGGTATCGATCGTATAGCCGCACTCGAGGCCGACGAACCCGTCGAAGCCGGTCTCCTTGATCGCGCGCAAAATGTTGACGTAATTGAGCTCGCCCGTGCCCGGCTGCTTGCGCCCCGGGTTGTCCGCGATATGATAGTGGTTGATGCGGTCGATGTAGCCGGTCGCGTTGCGAATGACGTTGCCTTCCGTGATCTGCTGATGGTAGACGTCGAACACGAGCTTGACGTTCGGGCTGCCGACCTGGTCGATGACGTCGACCGACTCGTCCGAGCGCTGGAGGAAGTGGCCGCGATGATCGACGAGCCCGTTCAGCGGCTCGACCTCCAGCACGATGCCGGCTTCCTCGAACAGGGGAGCGCATCTCTTGAGCGTCTCCACCATCGTCCGGCGCTGAACGTCCCGCGGCACGCCTTCCAGCTCGTTCCCCGTCTGGGAGATGACGGATGACACGTTCAGAATCCGGCACGCCTCGATCGTCTGGCGCACGCCCTCCAGATAGGCGTCGCGCAGCGATTCGTCGACCAAGCTGATGAACTTCGTGCAGGTCGCGCTGATGCCGACGCCGATTCGCTCCTGCTCGCGAGCCGTCCGCTTCAGATCCTCGAGGTTCCACCAAGCGTAATATTCGAGTCCGTGCCAGCCGTGCTCCTTGATTTTCTCCAGGTGATAGATCTCGTCTTTGCCGGGATAAGCCCCGATGCACAAGGAAAATTTCATGCTTAAACGATCCCCTCTCCGATTCGGGCTTCCAGGCTTACCGGCGTCCCGCTTGCCGCCGATTCGTTGGCCGCTATCGTCACCTCGTGGGTGCGAAGCGAGTCTTCGTAATCGGACCGGATGCGCGACCGATCGCCGGTCCTCAGGGCGTGAACGAACGCCTCGTCCTCCAGGTAATACGGATTGGCTTCGTTCGGATAGGTCCGGGTCCCCTCCGAGGTCAGCTCCCGCAGCGCGTCGCTCCGCAGCTCGAGAACGCCCTTGTCCGTGTACAAGTCAAGCCCGACGCGGTGGCCGATCGGCATCATGCACGTATTGGAGATCGTGGCGACCATTCCGTTCGCGAGCTTCAAGGCGACGGTGCCGACGTCCGGAACGTCCGTGTCCTCCACCTTTTCCCCCATGACCCGAAGCGAATAAGCGGCATAGACCTCGCGGACTTCCCCGCACAGATACCGCAGCAGATCCACGATATGCGTCGTCTGTTCGACGAACTGGCCTCCCGAGCCGGCCTGCTTCCTCCACCAGGGAACCATCGGCATGCCGCCCATCCAGTAGCCGAGAGCCATCCCGGGCGTACGGTCCGCCAGCAGCCCCTTGGCCCGGCTCGCGGATTCGTCGTATCTCCAGTGGTAGCCGACGGAGGTGAGAAGCTTCTTCTCCTTCACCCTGGCGGCGATGTCGGCCGGCACGTCCCGATCGATGCCCAGCGGCTTCTCGACGAGGAACGGAATGCCTCTCTCGATGAGCTTCCTCTCCGCGTCTCCGTGAGCGAGCGGGGGGACGCAGACGTAGACGCCGTCGAGGGAGGCTCCGTCGAGCAGATCGTCCAGGTTCGAATACGCTCTCGCCCCGGCGTGCTCCGAAGCGGCCTTCTCCGCGCGCTGAAGATCCACATCGTAGAACGAGACGAGCTCCACGCCTTCCATGCGAACGAGATTCTTCAGATGATGCTGGGCGATGCCTCCGGTTCCGATAAAGCCGAGCTTGACGGTCACAGCTTCACTCTCCCATTCCGGTGAGGTATAAGAATGTTCTACTTTCGCCTTTATTGTAATGCATGGACTTGACAAATTATATATAATATATTTCAAATTCGATATGAGAAAATGAAAGCGGGATTGCGAAGAATGGATTCCTTCTACGGAAGGCACTTCGTCACGACCGAATGGGACGAGAGGCTGCCGCTCCATCTCGTGACGGTGGGATACGGGGAGCAGAACGCGGTCGGCCGGGAGGACGGCTTCCCCTGCTTCCATTGGCTGCATACGGTTGAAGGCTGCGGCGAATTCGTCGTGAACGGCAACCGATATAAGCTGCATCCGGACCAGGGGATTCTGCTGAAGCCGAACGTCCCGCATTCGTATTCTCCGGAGACCGAACGCTGGCGGACCTGGTTCCTGACGTTCGACGGGGCGCTCGCCAATCCGATTACGGCGTCGCTGGAATTGCAGCATATGCGTCCGATCGGCTGGGAAGCGGACTGTCCGCTGTCCTCCGTCCATAAGCAGTTCGGGGAGAAATGCCGCTACAGCTTCGACTTCGCGGGAATCAACGGGTCGCTCGAGGTCTATGCGTTCTTGGCCCAGCTCAAGCAATACGGGCAAGTCGGGGGCCAGCCCTCGCTGTCCAAGGGGCATGAGAGGCTGACCCCGATCTATCTGCTCATCGAGGAGAGATACGGCGACCCGGGGCTCGGCCTCGAACAGATGGCGGAGACGATCGGGGTCAGCCCCCAATATTTGAACGCGCTGTTCCGCCAGAGCTGGGGGGTCAGCCCTTACCAATACCTGCTCAAGTTCCGCATCCAGAAGTCCAAGGAGCGGCTCCTGGAGGATCGCGGCCGGCCCGTCAAGGACATCGCGGCGGACGTCGGATTCCTCGACGACAGCCACTTCGTCCAGACGTTCCGCCGGCTGGCGGGCATGACCCCCGTCCAATTCCGGCGGCAGTATTCGGAATAACGGAGCGGTCGGCGGATTCGGGAAGCTGTCGGTCGCCTCGTTGATCCCGAATCGTTTACGCCGTTCGAACCGGTATGCTATGATCGATTCGGGCTTGACGGCAACTCGAATCGCGCAGCCCGGAACAGGGGAGATCCGTCTATGATGCAACTTCCTCTTGCGCCCGCCAAACTCCTGATCCCGCCGGCCCGGCCGAACGGGATGGTTAGGCCGCGTCTGACGGAGAGGCTGAACGAAGGCTTGCGCCGCAGGCTGACCTTGATCTCGGCGCCCGCCGGTTACGGCAAAACCGCCTTGGCGAGCGAGTGGCTGTCCGCCTGCGCCCGTCCGTCCGCATGGCTGTCGCTGGACGAGGGCGACAACGATCCGAATCGGTTCCTGTACGGCCTGATCGAGGCGCTTGGAACGATTCGGGACGATCTCGCGCGCGGCCTGCCGGAATGGCTGCAAGCGCCGGAGCCGCCGCCCGCGGAATCGGCGCTGAACGAGCTTCTCCGGGAGATCGGGAAGATCTCCGAGCCCTTCCTTCTCGTCCTGGACGACTTCCATGCGATCCGCTCGGAAGCTGTCCTCCATATGACGGCCTACCTGCTTGAGCATTCGCCGCCCAAGATGCACCTCGTTCTCCTCACCCGCGAGGAACCGCGGCTCCCCTTGGCCCGGCTTCGGGTTCAGGACCAAATGACGGAGCTGGACGCGACGGACTTGCGGTTCGATCGGAACGAAGCCGTCGAGTTCCTGAACGGCGTCATGAACGTCGGCTTGTCGATGGAAGCGGCAGCGGAGCTGGAATCCCGCACGGAGGGATGGATCGCCGCTCTGCAGCTGGCCGCCGTCTCCCTCCGCGGACGCCCCGACGCCGATTCCTTCATCCGGACGTTCGCCGGCCACCACCGGGTCCTGCTCGATTACCTGACGGAAGAAGTGCTGAACAAACAGCCGGAATCGGTTCGACAATTTATTCTGCATACGTCCATCCTGGACCGGCTGTGCGGATCGCTCTGCGAGGCGGTTCTGCCGGAAGCGCCGGCCGGGTCCGGACAACGGGTCCTTCGGGACCTGGAGCGCGCCAACCTGTTCGTCATCCCCTTGGACGACGAACGGCGCTGGTATCGGTATCACCATCTGTTCGCCGAATTGCTTCGGAAGCGATTGCGTCATCCGCCGGCCTCGGACGCCATGCCGGAGCCTGCGGACGAGGCGGAGCTGCACGTTCGCGCCAGCGCGTGGTACGAGAAGAACGGAATGGAAGCGGAAGCGTTCCGCCATGCCGTCGCCGCGAACGATATCGGGCGGGCTGCGCGGCTTGCCGAAGGAAGAGTGCTTCCTCTTCACCTTCGGGGCGAGGCCGCTCCCGTTCTCCGTTGGCTGGAGTCGCTGCCCGCATCCGAACGGGACGCGAGGCCCGCGCTGCAGGTCCTGCACGCCTCCGCGCTCCTGCTGGCCGGCAGGCCCGCCGAAGTCGAACCGGTGCTGCAAGCCGCGGAGGCGGCCGCTCGCGAGGAGGCCAGAGGCTCGAAGGCGGAAGACAAGCGGGCTGGCTTGGGCAACCTGACGGGCCTTGTCGCAGCCACTCGCGCGACGCTGGCGGCGATCGGAATGGCGGGAAGCGGCTTCTCCCCCGAGCGGAAGCTTCTTGACGCCGAACGGCAACTGCAGCAATCGGACGCAGACGATATAACCGGAGAGCTTGTCGGACAGATTGCCCCCGCGCAAGCCGGGGCGGTCCGCGACCGGCGCCAGGCGGCTGCCGTTATCGTCCAGGCTCGCCGCGCGTTGGAGCAGCTTCACCCGGACGCCCTTCCTATCCGCCTCGCGATGTTCTGGCTGTTGGGAGTCGCTTACCAATCGCGCGGGGAACGGACCGAGGCTGCCGGCGCTTATGAGGAAGCGCTGGCGTTAAGCCGAAGGATGGGGAATTCGTTGATGACCGTGACGGCGATCGTCGGCCAAGGCCAGCTGTTCGAAGCGGACGGCCGGCTGTTCGAGGCGGAGGAGCGGTACCGGAGCGCTCTGGGGCTGACCGGCGACCTGCCGCTGCCCGTTCTGAGCGAAGCTCATATCGGGCTGGCCCGAATCGCCTATGAGTGGAACGACCTGGAGCCGGCCGAGGAGCATGCCCGGAAGTCGCTTGATTTGGCGATATCGATGAACGACTATGACAGAATCGTTACCGGCGAGATCATGATGGCCCGCTTAATGCTGGCTGCCGGCGAAGCGGGAGGCGCGTCCGAGAGGCTGGACGCCGTTCTTCGGTTCGTCCGCCGGCATGGATTGCCGCACCGGACGCCGGAGGTGGCCGCCGCGCAGGCTCAAGCCGCGCTTCGCGGCGGCCATCCGGCCGAAGCCTTGCGCCTGGCCCGGATGCACGAGCTTCCGCTCGAGCTCGCGCGTGCGCTCCTGGCGAGCGGCGACGCGCCGGCGGCCTTGGCCGCGCTCGAGTCTTGCGGGCTGCGGGCGGAAGTCGGCACCCGGGCGGACGAACGGCTGCGAGCGATCATCCTGCGGGCGATGGCTGCAGACGCGACGGGGGGAGAAGGCCGAGACCGTTCCGTTGCTGATCGAAGCTCTCGAACGGGCGGAGCCGGGAGGATACTTGCGGATTTTCCTGGACGAAGGGCCGCTCCTCGTACCCTTGCTGTCGGAAGCCGCCATTCGCGGGACGCTGCCCGGCTACGTAGCGAAGCTGATGGCTTCCCGCGAATCGGAGCGGAAGGGGAATTCCCGTCCGTCCGCAGCCGTGTCCGGCTCCGGTTCCCTTCATGCCGCGGCATCCGGCCTGATGGTCGAACCCTTGACGCCGCGCGAGCTCGAGGTGCTTCGGCTGAGCGCCCAGGGACTCTCGAATCGGGAGATCGGAGAGAGACTCTTCCTCGCCTTGGACACCGTCAAAGGGCACAACCGGAGAATCTACGGCAAGCTGCAGGTGAAGCGCCGCACGGAAGCGATCGCCCTCGCCCGCAAGCTCGGCTTCATCGAATAGGCGCCCGGCCGCGCGAATGCGCAATGACACCGTCTCCGACACTTAAGTGTCTATCCGGTTCGATCCGCCGCAGCTATACTGCGAAGTATATAACGGATCAATCAGAAGGAGACGAGACATGAATTCGATGACGGGCAATGCAAGAGCGGCGGGGGCTTTGTTCCTCCTGTCGACGGCTTCCTATTTGATCGGAAGCGGGCTGTTAACCTCCATCCTGAACCGGCCGGAGTTCCCGGTCCTCGCGGATTCGGACCGTATGCAAGCGATGGCCGGCTTGTTCCTCGAGTTCGTCAATGCCGCGGCCGTGATCGGGATCGCGATCTTCCTGTACCCGGTTCTGAAGAAGCATCGCGAGTCGATCGCCATCGGCTACTTGAGCTCGAGAATCGTGGAAGCCGCTCTTCTCCTGGCCAGCATGATCGGCCCGCTCGCGCTGCTCGGGCTCGGCGAAGAGGGGATAGCCGGAGGGGATTCTTCCTTAAGGACGATAGGGAGCCTGGCGATTGAGGGCAAAGAAATGGCATTCCAGCTCGCCATGCTGGTCCTCGGTCTGGGCAGCCTGCTCATGTGCTTCTCGTTCTATCGAACGAAGCGAATCCCGAGAAGCTTGTCGCTGTTGGGCATCATCGGCTATGTTGCGCTGCTGGCCAGCAGCTGCTTGACGATGGCCGGAGCCGACCCCGGAATGCTTCTGTTCATCCCGGGGGGATTGTTCGAGTTGGCGCTGCCGATCTGGCTGATCGTCAAGGGAGCCGACGGATCGGGGCGAACGCCCGGCTAAACAAGCCGCTCGGATTCGTTCCTCCGGTAGTATAGGCCGATCGCGCCGTTGCCGTAGGTCTTGCTGCTCGCTAACCGCAAGGCGTGCGTATGGTCGAGCCCATCGAACAATCGCTCGCCTTGAGCGGCGATCGCGGGATGCACGAACATCCAGAGATCGTCATAAAGGCCGTGGCGGAGGAAAAACCGCCAGGTCTGCAAGCCGCTCTCGACGGAGACGGTTCCGACGGCGTTCTTCAAGGCTTGGATCTGTCGGATCAACGAATCGTCGTCCTCGAACCGGAGCTGCTCCGAATTTCTCCAGACGAGGTCTTGGGGCGATCGGGACAGGACGAGCTTCGGAATGTCGTTGATCTTCCTCGCGATCTCGCGCTCGATGCCGGACGCGGACGATCGTTCCGCGTTCTGCCAATACCCCGCCAGTTCCGCATAGGTACGGCTTCCGACGACGATCCGATCGACCCCGTCGTAATAGCCCAGATACTCCCCCAGAATCTCGTCGCTCATTGTCATCCAACGTTCCTCTCCGGTGACGATGCCGTCCAGCGACGCGTGCATCGTCAATACCGCTTTTCCCATAAGTCAGCGCTCCTTCTCTCTTCGGTTCACAGTCCGTTGTACGCTCGAACGAGCGGATCGATCTCGATCTTCGTCATCCGATCGATCGCTTCCATCGCCCTGCGCGATTTGTCGGGATCGGGGTCGTTCACCATCTCCCAAGCGATCCGCGGGGCGATCTGCCAGTAGACGCCGAACTTGTCCTTCAACCAGCCGCACGTCTCCCTAGTCCCGCCCTCCGAGAGCTTGTCCCACAATTCGTCGATCTCCTCCTGGTTCTCGCAGCTGACGTACAGCGAGAGGCCGTCGCCGAACCGGAAGGAGGGACCGCCGTTCACGGCGATGATCTCCTGGCCGTTCAGATGGAACCGGATCGTCCGGACGGAGCCGGGCGGCCCCATTCCGCCATCGCCATAACGAGTGACATTCAGGACGGCCGAATGGCGGAAGGCGGACACGTAGAAGCCGACCGCTTCCTCGGCTTGATGATCGAAGCACAGATGCGGGGTGATCTTGGGCATGTATACGTCCACGTTCATCCTCCTTTCTTACTTTGATAATGAAAGTAATATGTCCATAAGCAATATACCAAATTTTACTTTGATCATCAAATCGAGATTTGATATGATTTTCTCATGAAAAGAGAAGAGAACAAGTCCCGTTGTCCCATTAATTTCACGGTAGAGATCATCGGCGACACCTGGTCGCTGCTCATCGTGCGCGATATGGCCGCCCTCGGCAAAAAAACGTTCGGAGAATTTCTGGATTCGAAGGAGCGGATCGGGACGAGCGTGCTCACGGACAGGCTCGCCCACTTGGAGAGGAAGGGAATCATCGCCAAGCGGCCCGATCCTTCCGACAAGAGAAAGTTCGTTTACTCTCTAACGGATAAAGGCATCGAGCTGATTCCCGTCGTTTACGAGATCGCGATGTGGGGGACGCGGAACAGCCCCGATCCGGATGCGCCGGACGTCTGGTTCGAAGCGTTGAAGCGCGACAGGGAGGAAGTCGTCCGGCTCTGGATCGAGGCCGTGAAGGCGGGCAGCTCCTTTTTTAACGGGCCCGACAGCGTCATCGCGCGGTTGAATTTATAGACGCTGCGGCTTGGCAGCTCATTCGGACCAGATCGTTTTGGCCGTTCGCGCATCCCCGGATACGAGCCGGATCTCGCGCAGGCCGTCGTACTTATTCGGGATGGCGGCCTCGATGTCTCCTTGGCTTGGCGTGCTCGGATAAATCCTCGCTTTGATTCGCACCGATAGAATCCCATTCTTGTACTCCGTACGATAGCCGACGTAATGCCGGCCCGAGTCCGTAATTTGACCCTTGATCGCGATCACCCCGCTCGTCACGTCGACTTCCCGCACGGCCGCGTATTCCGGATCCAACGTTTGTCCTCTAACGACAACCGCCGCTCCGACGAAGATCGCGATAACGATGAGCAGCGACCCGGTTAACCAAATTCTTTTCAAGATGAACCCTCACCTTCCATGCTTTTTATTCCGCTTGTTGCGGGCCCAAGCTGGCTCATCACGTCCAACAATCCGCTCCTTCCCTTATCGCTCAAAGTTTATGAAAAGTTCAGAATTGCACTAGAGTTCATTCATCAATTCAACGCCGAAATGTCAGAACCCTCCTGTAACGTATTCAAAGAGGTTGACTCGAAAGCATGAATCAGGAGGGATACGATGAGCGGAAGGCCATTGTTGGAGACGCGGGAACTGACGAAGCGATTCGGCGAGAGAACGGCGGTGGACGGCGTCGGCATCCGGGTGGAGGAGGGCGACATCTACGGCTTCCTCGGATCGAACGGATCCGGCAAGACGACGGTCATCCGGCTGGCGACGGGACTGATGCATCCCGATTCGGGCGAGGTTCGGATCGCCGGACACAACTTGAAGACGGAGTTTAAGCAGGCGATCGGCCACGTCGGGGCCATCGTCGAGAATCCGGCGTTCTACCCGCATCTCTCGGCGTTCGACAATTTGAAGCTGATGGCGAACTTGATTCCCGGCGCCGGGAGACGGAGCGTGCAGCAAGCTCTGGAGACCGTCGGCTTGCAGGAGCGGGCCGGAGACAAGGTTCGCAGCTTCTCGCTTGGCATGAGACAGCGTCTTGGCCTGGCGGGCGCGCTGCTTCATCGTCCGAAGCTGGTCATTCTGGACGAACCGACGAACGGGCTCGATCCGCAAGGGATGAGGGAGATCAAGGAGCTCATCGTTCGGCTGCGGGACGAGGGGATGACGTTTATGCTGTCCAGCCATTTGTTGCACGAAGTCGAGCAGCTATGCACCCGGGTGGGCGTCGTTCATCGGGGGAAGCTGCTGATGGAGGGGAAGGTCGAGGATCTGCTGAGATCCTCCGAAGCTCGGTCGCTCGAGGCGTTGTTCTTCGAGACCGTCGGAAGCGGGGCGGCCGTCCGATGAATCGGAAGCTGGTCGCCAACGAGCTGTTCAAGGCGTTTCGTCTCAAGAAGTTTTACCTGTTCATGATCCTCATCGGCATCGTGGAAGTCTCGAACGTTCTTCAGTACAAGGCGAAGGGGCCGGAGCATATCTTCCTGTACCCGAACGGCCAGTCGCTTGCGATCCAGATGGTCGGCGGGCTGCCGCAGATCATGGTCGTGTTCCTCGCGATCTTCGTCGCCGACATGATGGCGGACGAGCTCCGGCACGGTACGGTGAAGCTGACCTTGCTGCGCCAAGTCGGCCGCCGGGAACTGCTCCATGCGAAAATCGTTTCTATGTTCTTTTTCGCGGCCGCCATGCTCCTTTACACCATCGTCTCGTCTTACGTCGTCGGAACCGCGGCGTTCGGCTGGGGGGATCGGACGGTGTTCGAGGGGACGAGCTTCCCGCCTGCGGCCGGCGTTTACATGACCCTTCAATCGGCCCTGCTCTCGTTGCTGCCCTATTTGGGCTTCGGCCTGCTGGTCCTGTATATCGCGATCGTCACGGCTAATATGGGGATTACGATCGGCGTCGCCTTGGGGCTAATGATTATCGAACCGATCTTCCAGCATTCGGACGCGCTGGTGAACTATTCGATCATCTCGCAGATTTACTTTTTCCATCTTCAATTCTGGAAGGACTTCTCGCCGGGGAAAATGATCCTGTCCATAGCCGTCATCTGCGCCTATGCCGCCGTCTTCTATCTGGGCAGCGTCTCCGCCTTCCGCCGGAAAGATATCGCCTCTTGACGAATTCGGGGATCCCGCCTCGGTCATGGTCCGATAATGGTATGATAGAGGCGAAGACTCTAGGATCGGAGGCGCGTATCCGTGCGAGGCTGTAAAATTCTGATCGCGGAAGACGAACGGGAGATCGCCGACTTGCTTCGGGATTACTTGGAGGACCATCAATTCGAGGCCCTCGTGAGCGAAGACGGCGAGGAGGCGCTTCGGATGTTCAGGGAACGGAATCCTCAGCTGGCCATCTTGGACGTCATGCTGCCTAAGCTCGACGGCATGGAAGTGTGCCGGGCGATCCGCTCCGAATCTTCCATCCCGATCATCATGCTCAGCGCCCGCAAGGGAGAGACGGACAAAATTGTCGGGCTCGGCCTCGGGGCGGACGACTACGTCGTCAAACCGTTCAGCCCCGCCGAGGTCGTCGCCCGGGTCAAAGCCCAGCTGCGAAGGGCTCATCAGTTGTCGTCCCCGCCCGGAACCCCGGACGTTCTGAAGTTCCGCGACCTGGAGCTGCATCCGCTGTCGTACGAAGCGAGACGCGGCAACCGGCCGATCAAGCTGGCGGCCAAAGAATTCGAGGTGCTTCGGTTCATGGCTCTCCATCCCCGCCAAGTGTTGACGCGCGAGCAGATCTTCGAGCAGGTGTGGGGATACGACGAGTACGGCGACCTGAACACGGTAACCGTTCATATCAAGAGACTTCGGGAGAAGCTCGAAGACGATCCTTCCGACCCCGTCTATATTCGGACGGTGTGGGGAGTCGGCTACAAATTCGAAGGAGGACTCCCATGAAGCTGCGGATCGGGCTGCGCGCCAAGCTGACGGCGGCTTTGACGTCCGTTATTTTGCTCCCGACGATCCTGTTGACGGCGGGAGGGATGGCCGGAGGCCGCAGCCCGAACGGCCTTCATTCCCCTGGCGCAAGCGGGAATCCGCCGCTCGCGCTGGTCTTTGCCCTTCTGCTCTTGCTAGCCTTCGCCGTATGCGCCGTCTTGCTCCTGAGGATCGTCTCCCGGAGCATCCTGGCGCCGCTGAAGCAATTGAGCCTAGCGGCGGAACGGATCGAACAAGGCGACTTCGGGCACGCGGTCGGATACGAACGAAGCGACGAGATGGGGCGGTTCTGCGCGGCGTTCGACGCGATGAGGCTCCGGCTGAAGCAGTTGCAGGAGGCGCAAGCCGCCGAAGAAGAAGCGCGCAGCCAGTTGATCGCCAACATCTCGCACGACTTGCGGACCCCGATCACTTCGATCAAGGGGTACGTGGAAGGGCTGCAGGAAGGCGTCGCGCGCGATCCGGAGCGCTTCGAACGGTACCTGGCGGTCATTCGGGACAAGACCGTCCAACTGGACAGGCGAATCGAGGAGCTGTTCCAGCTCTCCCAGTTGGAGTCCGGGCGATCGGAGATGGAGTTCGCGCGGCAGAACAGCAGGGAGCTGCTGGAATCCGTCGTGGCTCCCATCGAGCGGGAATTCCAGGACGGTCCGACGACGCTTCGGGTCGGAACGCCGTTCCCGTCCAGAACCGTGCTGGCGGACCGCGACCGGATCGAGCAGGTCTTCGACAATCTGATCGCCAATGCGCGCAAGTATGCGGGGGAGAACGGAGTCGTCGCGATTCTCGCGGAGGAGGGGGATGGCGAGATCCGATTGGCGGTCAAGGATAACGGGCCGGGCATAGACGAAGCGGATCTGCCGCATCTGTTCGAGCGGTTCTACCGCGGGGAGAAGTCGCGTTCCAGAGACTACGGCGGCGCCGGACTGGGACTCGCCATTTGCCGGAGGATCGTCGAGCGCCATGGGGGACGGATCTGGATCGAGAACGAAGCGGGCGGCGGAACGGCGGTTTATTTCACGCTGCCGACGGCGGATACGCGACATTCCGCCGCGATGCAATCCCTGTAAGGAGAGGAGCCGTGCCAAGGTGTTTCGTTACTACTTAATAGCCGCCTGCGTGTTTATTGCGGACCATGCGGCCAAGCGGCTTGTGTCGACATATATGAAAATCGGCCAAGAAGTCCCTCTGATCCCTGGAGTTCTCGGACTCGCATCCGTTCGGAACAGCGGGGCCGCTTTTGGCCTATTGCAAGGACAGCTGCTGTTTTTTATCGTCGCGACGACCGTTGTCCTTGCCGGAATGATTTGCTATTTGCCCCAAGCGCGCCTAGAGGGCAAGAGGATGTCCTATGGCTTGGCTCTAATAATGGGCGGAGCGCTGGGCAATTTTATCGATCGCATCTTCAAAGGAGAGGTCGTGGACATGATTCAAGTTCATTTTCTCGACTTCCCCGTATTTAATATAGCGGATTCGTTCTTATGCCTAGGGGTCGTTCTTGTCATGATTCATCACTTGAAAGGGGCGCGCGCGCCGAACAATCGCTAACGGACGCCGCGGCCGCCATGTCCGATACTCCCTGATCTGTCGCACCCTTGCCCATGACGCAAATTGACAGAGTCTAGATGTGATGATACGATTAGTATCGATTATATAGTTTTTGAGACGTATGGTATCGAAACGAGAGAGATAACAGAGAGAAAAGAGACGGATAGGAGGATGGTGCAGGTTGAGCACCCGGTATGAGGAATTGGATTCCATACGAGGTCTAGCCGCCTTGGTCGTCGTATTTTGTCACTTGTTCGCCGTTACGGACATGTATGCGTGGGCGAACTTCGTCAAGAATACGCCGTTCTTCATGAGCCATCAAGCGGTGATGATGTTCTTCGTCCTAAGCGGCTTCGTCCTGTCGCTGCCGTTCCTTCAAGGCAAATCGCAGAGTTACGGCAGTTACGCGGTCCGAAGGATTTGCCGAATCTATATCCCTTATCTCGTCACGCTGCTATTGGCGATCCTGATGAGAGAGCTGTTCTCTCAAGGCGGCATCGCCGGGCTCACGGACTGGTTTAACCGGCTGTGGGTCGCGCCGCTCAGCTGGGAGCTCGTCGCGCAGCATGTTCTGTTCATCGGAGGCTACGATACGGATGCCTTCAACCCCGTCATCTGGTCGCTCGTGCACGAGATGAGAATCTCCCTGATTTTCCCGCTGCTGATGCTCCTGGTTGTCCGATACGATTGGAAAATAGCCCTGTCCGCCGGATTCGCCTTGTCCTGCGTCGGATCGCTTCTGCATATGAAGTTCGCCATGGGCCAAATCGACATGAATTACTTCATGAGCGTCCATTACGCGTTTATGTTTATCATCGGAGCCTGTCTCGCGAAGCACAGAGACCGCCTGATCGGACTGTACCGGAACTCCCGGAGCGTCCATAAGCTTATCGTCCTCGCGATCGGAGCCGCGTGCTACACCTATTCGCTATGGTTCCTGCCGAATGTAGAAGCGCTGCATGTTCGGACTCTCGAAGAATGGATGGCTTGCATCGGGGTCTCCGTCTTTATTATCGCGGCGCTGGGGTCCTCCCGGATCTCTTCGGTCCTCCGGATCGGAGCGATCTCCTGGATCGGCCGGATCTCCTACAGTCTGTACCTCGTCCATTTTACCGTCCTATTCGCGCTTATGTACGCCCTGTACGGAGTCGTTCCCGTCTGGTCGATCTGGCTCGTAACCCTTGTCGTCTCGATCGCCGCGGCGTCGTTGTCCTATCTCTGGATCGAAGTCCCGTCCATCCGACTCGGCAGGTCCTTGACGCGCCCGAGAATCGCTGCGAGTCCCGAGCGCCCCAAGTTGACGCCCTGAAGCCTTAACGATACCCTTGAACGTCGGCCGGACGTCCCGCGTCCGTCACCTCGACGAGATAACGCCAGCAATCCGGCCTGGAGCCGTCGACGTCCGTGAAGCCGTAGACCTGCGCGAGCCCGCCGCTCGAGAGGGATTGCCCGCTCCAGCGGGCGGCGTCGGGATCCCGGGCCAGGGCGGCGACGGCCCGTCCTACGAAGCGCGGCGATTCCGATATTAGAAAATGAGGCTCCGCCGCCGCGGCGTCCCGCCAATTTTCCTCCGCGACTCCAAAATGCTCGAGCATGATCTCCGAACGCATCCAGCCCGGCGTGAGCGCTACCGCGGTACAGCCGTACGGCCGCAACTCGTGGGCCAGCGCCCAGGCCATGCGAATGACCGAATTTTTGGCCTGATCGTAGAACAGGGACAGCCGGTAGTTGGCCTGATTGTATTCGGCCGTCCCGTCCGTCATCTCGACGACCAATCCCCCTTTATTGCGAATGAGAAGGGGAAGCAGGCAGTGGCTCGTCACGAGGTGAGTATCGACAGCGAGCCTTAGCATGCGCAGTCCCTTCTCGAGCGAATGCTCCCATACGGGCACGTTCCATTCGACCAAATTCTCGGAGCCCCAAATATCGTTCACCAGAATGTCCAGCCGTCCCTGCTCCCGCTCGATTCGATCGGCCAACTCCTTGACCTGGGCGGGATCGAGATGATCCGTCCGAACGGGGATTCCGACCCCGCCCGCCCGGGCGACGAGCTCGGCCGTCTCCTCGATCGTCTCCGGCCTGTCGTATTCGGACCGCCCCTCCCGCGTCGATCTTCCCGTTACGTACACGGTCGCGCCGGCTGCCCCAAGCTCCGTCGCGATGCCTCGCCCCGCGCCTCTCGTCGCTCCCGCCACCACGGCGATCTTCCCTTGCAAATCCGTCATTCGAATGCCTCCTCAGCTGGAATATAGACTTATTGTAGACGAATAATCCGGACATCTATTGACCTGTATGAATCTCGCGAGAAAAACCGGAGACGACGAACCGGCCGCGAAGCTTCGGAGACGCCATCCTTGGCGAACAAGCCTGATAAAATCGGTGCGACAGTCGGATAAAATCCGATATGTACAAAATGGAAGAAGACGATTATGATCTATAAATGATAATAATTATCAATCTCAACAATGGATTCAGCAATGGCACGGACGAGGATAGGGAGGCGGGCCGGGCTTCGGAACGGATGCGGACCTGGATATCGCCTTGCGGATAGCGGCGCGTTGCTGGAAGAGGGAGGACTTCCGATGAAGTGGGCAAGAGGGTTGTTCGTTTTGGTTCTGGCAGGGGCGTTGGCCGGGTGCGGCGCGGGTTCCGGCAATTCGGAGCCGTCCGGCGCTTCGGAAGCGGCCGGGAGCCCGGAGGCGAGCGGCGGGCAGGCTTCGTCGGCCGCGGCGCAGGAATCGGGCGAGAAGAGAACGATCGAGCACGCCATGGGAAGCGTCACGCTGGAGAAGCCGCCGGAGCGCATCGTACTTCTGTTCAACGGGGCGGTCGACAACGCCGTCGCTCTCGGGGTCAAGCCGGCGGGCGCGGTCGAATCGTGGGAAGAGAAGCCCTGGTACGAGTTCCTCCGCGACAAGATGGAGGGCGTCGTCAATCTCGGGGAGGAGACGCAGCCGAACATCGAAGCGATCGTCTCGCTGAAGCCCGACCTCATTATCGGCGCCAAGTCTCGCCACGAGAAGATCTATCCCCAGCTGTCCGAGATCGCCCCGACGCTGATGACCGAGAACGTGTTCGATTGGAAAAGCAATCTGAAGCTCGGCGCCCAAGCGATGTACAAAGAGAAGGAAGCGGAGCAGCTTCTGCAAGAGTGGGACCGGAAGGTCGCCGAGTTCAAGGAGAAGACGGGGAGCGCCCTGGGCTCGAAGGAAGTGTCGCTCATCCGGTTCGAGAGCGACGGAAGCGCCCGGATTTACATAACCGGCTTCGCCGGCACGATCTTCCAGGAGCTCGGTCTCGCCCGGCCGAAGTCCCAGCAGGTCGAAGGCAAGACGGTGATCAACCTGACCTCCAAGGAGCAGATGGAGCAGCTCGACGGCGACTACATCTTCGACATCACCCGGTTTACGGAAGGGGACGAGAGCCGGCAGCAGACGAAGGATGCCTGGACGACCCATCCGCTGTGGAACAGCTTGAAGGGCGTCAAGGCCGGCCATTATTACCCGGTGGACGTCGTCACTTGGAACTTGAGCGCCGGAATACTGGCCGCCCAGCACCTGCTCGACGATCTGTCCAAGATGGTCGGATCCGAGTGACGGAGCCGGAGACGAATGACGCGGAAGGATTCGAATCGCCGGAGAGCGGCGATGCTGGCGGCTTGCTGCCTCGCGCTGCTGCTCGGCATGGTCGCCAGCGTGCTGTTCGGCGCGACGCGGTACGGCTGGTCCGTCGCCTGGGACGCCGCGTTCCGCTATGACGAGAACGCGGTCCAGCAGATGATTGTCCGCACGACCCGGATGCCGCGGGCCTTCATGGCGGCCTCGATCGGAGCGAGCCTCGCGATCGCCGGCGCGCTGATGCAGACGCTGACCCGCAACCCGCTCGCCTCGCCCGGCGTGCTGGGCATCAACAGCGGCGCGAGCTTCGTCGTCGTGACGGCGACGCTGCTGTTCTCGGTCGCCTCCATGCAGGCTCTGGCATGGCTCGCCTTCGCGGGAGCGGCCGCGGCCGCGGGGGCCGTATACCTGCTCAGCTCGCTCGGCCGGGAGGCGATGACGCCGATGAAGATCGTGCTGGCGGGCTCGGCGTTGACCGCGCTGTTCTCCTCCTTCACCCAGGCGATTCTGGTGCTGAACCAGCAAGGCTTGAACAGCGTGCTGTATTGGCTGACGGGAACGATCGCAGGACGGTCGACGGACATGCTGCGGACCGTCCTGCCTTACATGGCGGCCTGCTGGATCGGGGCCTGGCTGATCTCGCGGGATCTGAACGTCCTCTTGATGGGAGAAGACGCCTCGAAGGGCTTGGGGCAGAGAACGGCATGGCTGAAGACGATCGCCGGTCTCATCGTCGTCGTCCTGGCGGGAGGAGCCATATCCGTGGCCGGGCCGATCGGCTTCATCGGCGTCGTCGTTCCCCACCTCGCCCGCCATCTCTCCGGGCACGACCACCGTTGGCTGATCCCGTTCAGCGGCGTGCTCGGAGCGCTGCTGCTCGTGGCGGCCGACTTGGCCGCCCGCTTCATCCTGATTCCGGAAGAAGTGCCGGTCGGCGTCATGACCGCTCTGGTAGGGGTCCCCTTCTTCTTCTATTTGGCCAGAAGGAGGGCGGGTTCCGCATGATTCGGAATCGATACGGAATCCGGGCCGGAACCCGGGGACGTCCGGAGCGAAGCGAGGCCACGCGGCGGAGGAGAAGAAGATCGGCCGCCGCGATCGGCTCGCTGCTCGCGCTATGCTTCGCCGGCGCGATCTTCAGCACCGGGCTGGGCGATATGTATATCCCTCCCGGCAAGGCGCTGCTCGCCGTATTCGGCGCCGGAAGCGAAGACTACGTCCTGGTCGTCCAGAAGCTGCGGCTGCCGAGAGTGCTGATCGCCCTGCTGGTCGGCGCCGCCCTGGCCGCTGCAGGAGCCCTGCTTCAGGGCGTCATCCGCAATCCGCTCGCTTCCCCGGACACGATCGGCATTACGGGCGGAGCTTCGGCGGCGGCGGTGTTCTTCCTGGCGTACCTGGCGGAACGGATCGGCATCCGTTGGCTTCCCGTCTTCGCGATAGCGGGCGCCGCGCTTGCCTCGGCCGCGCTGTACGCGCTGGCCTGGAGGAAGGGGACGTCGCCGGTCCGGCTCGTCCTCATCGGAGTCGGGATGGCCTCCTTGACATCGGCGGCTACGACGATGCTGATCGTGTTCCATCCGAGAAGCGACCCCGGCATGGCCTATACGTGGCTGACCGGATCGATCTACGCGGCGAACTGGGAGAACGTGCTGACCCTTCTGCCGTGGGCGGCCGTTCTGCTGCCCCTCGCGAGCCTGCTCTCCCGGCACGTCAACGTGCTGCAGCTGGGAGACGAAGTCGCGACGGGGACCGGCAGCGCGGTCGAGAGGAATCGCCTTCTGCTGCTGGCGATCGGCGTCGCTCTGGCCGCGGCCGCCATCTCGGCAGCGGGCGGCATCGGGTTCGTCGGCCTGCTCGCTCCGCACATGGCGCGCAAGCTTGTCGGCCCGGGCTTCGGTCCGCTGCTGCCCGTCTCCGCGCTGCTGGGCGCCCTCATCGTGCTGCTCGCGGATTTGGCCGGAAGGACGCTGTTCCTTCCGTACGACGTTCCGGTAGGCGTATTCACCGCATCCGTCGGCGCGCCGTTCTTCATCTATCTGCTGTTCGCGAAGCGGAATTCCGCCTAGCGCAGGACTAAGACTCGGGAGGAAGATGGTAAATGAATCGATTGCGAGCCGACTCCGACACGCCGGTCGCGGATCTGATCCGGGAGCGCAGGACGGTCCGGCTGTTCAAGAACGACGAGGTGCCCCGGTCGCTGCTGCTGGAGCTGTTGAACGTGGCCGTATGGGCTCCGAATCACGAGTTCCGGGAGCCATGGCGATTCATCCTGTTCCAGGGAGAGGCGAGGCGGACGTTCGCCGAGGCGATGATCCGCACGTATTCGTCCGAGGAGAGGGAGAAGTACGGCAAGAACAAGAAGGCGTACCTGGAATCGGTGCCGGCCCACCTCATCGTCGTCTTGAAGGAGGATCCGCGCCCGAAGGCGTGGGAGGAGGATTACGCGGCCGTATGCAGCTTGATTCAGAACTTCCAGCTGGCGGCCTGGGAGCGGGGGCTCGGCGTCGTATGGAAGACGAACCATTACGGCTACGATCCGAAGTTCCGCGAGACGGCGGGCGTCGGGCCGGGAGAGAAGATCGTCGGGGTGCTGCACGTCGGCTACCCGGCCGTCATCCCGCCCGCGCGTCCCCGCACGCCGGCCGAGGAGCTGCTGACCGTGTTCCCGGAACGCCCTTCGCTTGAAGAGTAAATAGACTTCTGCCGAAGCCGGCGGCGTCCCGAAGGACGATCCGTCCGGCTTCTTCGGACATCGGAAGCCGCGGTGGCGGCCAACTTAGCTTATTCGGGAAGGAGAATGGTTAATGGAGCCCCGAGTCGTTCCTTCGTATCCGCTGTTCCTGCTGACCTCCGTTCGCAAGCTTGTCTACCGCCGGCATGACCGGCCGATCCGGCTGCGAATTCCCGGCGACGCGCTCGTCTTGGTCGCTACGGGCGAAGGAATCCTTCGCCTGGAGGACGGCAAGGCCGCGTCGCTGAAGCCCGGCCGCGTGCTGCCGCTCGGCCCCCAAGCCGAGGCCGAGCTTCTTCCGGAGCCCGGATCTGGACCGCTCGGCGGCTACGTTCTCTCGTTCGCCGGCCTATCCGTCGGCAGACCGCGCGGAAGCTGGACCTGCTCTCCCGTCGAGGCGGATCGTTCGCGGCTGCCCGCCGGCGCCTTGAATCTCCGGTCGCTCAAGTCGGCCTCGGCCCGGGCGGAGGAGCTGCGCCTGCTGCTTCGGCGTCATCCCGAACGGCTGCATGAAGCGCAGGTCGGCTTTTACGCCCTTCTTCAGCACTTGAAGGAGGAGCTGTCGGGGCGGGAGGAGGACGACGACGGGATCGGACGGACCATCGCGTACATGCACGGGCACTTCCGGCAGAAGGTGAAGCTAGGCGCCCTGTCCGAGATCGCGGGCTTGACTCCGACCTCGTACTCGAGAAGCTTCAAGAAGGCGAAGGGAATGCCTCCGATGGAATATTTGAACCGCATTCGGATCCAACGGGCGAAGCAGCTTCTCGGCGAGGGAAGCTCCATCAAGGAAGCGTCCGAATCGGCGGGCTTCGGCAACGAATATTATTTCAGCCGGATGTTCAAGCGGGAGGTCGGCATTCCTCCGACGGTCTACGTGAAGCGAAGAGAGCTCCGGGTCGCGGCGGCCTCCTGCTTCGGCTACGCGGACTGCCTTCGTTCGCTGGGCGTGGAGCCGGCGGCTTCGATGAACGGCGGGCGTCACGTGGATCAAGACGAAGAGGAGCATCGGCAGTCGGTCGAGAGCGAGCTGGAGAAGATGGCCGCGGCCCGTCCGGATCTCATTCTCTGCGACAGCCGGCATCGTCCGTTCCGCGAGCGGTTGAAGCGAATCGCGCCTACCGTCGAACTCGAATTCACGGTCGATTGGAGAAGGACGCACCGGACGATCGCCGAGCTCGTGTCGAGGGAGAAGGAGGCTTCGATCAACTTCCGGCAGATCGACCGGATGATCGAGCGGACGAGGCGGGCGCTTCAGGCGTCCGACGCCCGCCCGCCGTCCTTCGCCTTCCTTCGTCTGTTCCGCCGGACCGTCAGGGTGCAGGGGACCGGCCTGCATCCGATGAATTCGCTGCTGTACGCCGAGCTGGGACTGGTCCCTGGCAGCAGCGTTCCGCTGAACGTTCCCTATCGGGAATACGACCTTCGGCAAGTCCCCTACTTCGACGCGGATTACTTGTACTGCTACGACGACCCGCACTCCGGCGCCGACGGCGATCGGGAGGCGGCGAGGCCGGGAAGCGCGGCGGCAGTCGCAGGCCGAGACGATCGGCGAGAGACTCGCCGGGACGTCCGCGCCGACGGCCGCATCGTCGAAGCGTCGAACTGGATCGGCATGAGCTGGTCGCCGCTCGGGCAGCGCAAGATCATGGAGGAGCTGCTTCGCTCCTCCTCCGGCTCCCGCGACATAGGGATGGAGGACGCGGCAATAAGGATCGGTACGCGATAGGAGACGGAACCCTGCGGGGTTCCGTCTCTGCGTGTTTATTCCCGCGTCGAGGATACCCGGAAATGGGCCCGAACGCTAAGGGGATTCAGGATACGCTATTTCGTCCCCCTCCTGAATGGAAAAAAAGGGTTGAAAATATATATCGATTCGACCTATAATATGTATCGAAACGACATATATCCTTCGGGGAATCGAGGTTCGGAATTTGTACGAATTGTTCGTGCTGGGAGAACTGATGACGGGCGAGAAGCACGGCTACATGCTGCAGGACGTTCTGAAGAACGCGGTCGGGCAGGGGAGGAAGATCAGCTCGGGGACGCTGTACCCGCTTCTGTCTCGCATGGTGGAGGGCGGGTGGATCCGGCTGCGCGAAGAAGAAGAGACGGCGGGGGGGCGAACGAAGAAGATTTACGAGATCACCCCTTCGGGAGAGGAACGCTTCCAGCGATTGATGGCGGAGCCGTTCGATCCGGTCTACGACGCGGACACCCAGAATACGCTTCGGTTTAAGATGGTCTACTTTCGATACGTGCCCAAGGAGGTGCGTCTGGCCTGCCTGGATCAATATTTGCGCCTGCTCGAGCAGAGCCTGGCGCACGTGGCCCGGTTCGAGGCGTATCTGCTCGCCGAGCGGCCGGAGCCCGAGAAGCAGCGCGTTCAGCTGCTGCGCACGTTCGACCACCGCAAGAGGCTGGGAGAGGTCGAAGCCGAGTGGATCCGGGAAGAGATCGAGCGAGTGAGAGAGCAGCAGGATTAAGCCGGGATAGAACATCGATTAGAGGGAGATTAGGGAGGATCCAATGGAGAGACTGTGGACGAAGCCTTTCATCGTGATGACCGTGGCGATGCTGGTGCTGTTTACGGGGTTCTATCTGCTATTGCCCACGATGCCTCTGTATATCAAGAGCTTGGGAGGAACGGAGTCGCAGGTCGGGCTGGTGGCGGGGGTATTCACGTTGACGGCGGTCGTCTTCCGCCCGATCGTGGGAGGATTGCTGGACCGCTATGGAAGAAGGCCGTTCATGATCGCGGGACTTCTGCTGTTCGTCCTGTCGATGGGGCTCTACCCTTGGGCCAGCGCGTTCGCCCTGCTTCTCGCCCTCCGCGTGCTGCACGGCGCCAGCTGGGCTCTGTCGACGACCGCCGTCAGCACCTCGATTACGGATATGATCCCGGCTTCGCGGCGCGGCGAGGGCATGGGATGGTTCGGCATGGCGATGACGGTCGCCATGGGGATCGGGCCGACGGTCGGAGTATGGGCGCTTGACGGAGGGGAGTACACTCGCCTGTTCGGAATCGCGACGGGACTCTCCGCGGTCGCGTTCCTGCTCGCTATGACCGCCCGGATTCCGAAGCACCCGAGATCGTCATCGAGGAGAATCGTCCTGTTCGAGCGATCCGTCCTGCCGCTCACCGCGGCGCTCTTCTTCCTGTCCGTCGCTTACGGCGGAATTACGACGTTCCTGCCGCTGTTCGGGGAGTCGATCCGGGTGAACTCGGGCACCTTCTTCCTGGTGTACGCTCTCGCGCTGACGCTGGCCAGGCCGGTCGCGGGCAAGCTGTCCGACCGGTACGGCGAGGCCGTCGTCATCGTTCCCGGCTTGGCGATCACCGTGCTGTCGCTCGCGGTTCTCAGCTTCTCGACGAATCTGGCCGGCGTCGTCATCGCCGCGGTTCTGTACGGCATCGGCTTCGGATCCGCGCAGCCGGCGCTTCAAGCGGCGAATCTGAGGCTGGCCCCGCCGGATCGCCGAGGGGTCGCCAGCGCTTCGTTCATGACGGCGTTCGATCTCGGCATCGGGCTCGGTTCGATCGTTCTCGGCTGGGTGTCCCAATATACCGGCTACGAGACGCTGTTCCTCGTCTGCGCGGGCTCCGTGCTCGTATCCGCTGCGATCTTCGTCTCGCTGGTTCGGGGGAGGCTGGCGAAGCGGCGGGAGATAGCCGCCTGACGGGTTCCGCTGCTCGAAGATCCGGCTCATACGCTACTCGGCATCGGCGCCAGCCCCGGGCTCGATCCCGGACTCGGGCACCGCGTCGTACTTGTTCATCTCGAGCGACACTTTATGCCCGTTCTCCAGGCAGATATCCATGAAGCCGATCATCTTGTCCTTCTCCGTCTCGACGTCGAAGATGAACTCGGGCTCCTCGGTTAAGCCGAGCATGATTCTCATCCGGTAATACATCGCTTCTGGCTCGATGCTCAAGCGGAGACCTCCTGTCGGTCCTGATGTTCCAATTATCTCCAACCTCGGGCCTCTCAATGAGGGATCGGAGCGAACTTGCGCAAGCACGTACGGGAATCGCGGTTCGATTGACGGATTCCTGTCCTTGCCATATACTTTTCTCGATAATTCACTTACAGATAATGCGTTAGTTATGAAAAGTATATAAGGAGGCAGTCTCATGAGCCAGAAGCCATTGCTAGTTATCGTAGGAGCGGGACCGGGAGTGGCGGCCGGAGTCGCCCGCAAATTCGGCAGCGAAGGATTTCGCATCGTTCTCGTCGCGAGAACGGAGCGGACGCTGAACGGCGGTCTCGAAGAGCTTCGCGGGAGGAACGTCGAAGCGTACGGGGAGACCGCGGACGCTGCCGATCCGGACTCGCTGGTCCGAGCCTTCGAACGCATCCGCGCGCAATACGGAGACGCGGACGTACTCGTGTACAATGTCGCGAATATCGTCCGGGGGAATGCCCTGGAGTTAAGCGAGGAGCAGCTTCTCCAGGATCTCAGAGGGAACGCCGTCGGCGCGTTGACGAGCGCGAAGCAGGTCGTTCCGGCCATGATCGGGCGGAAGTCGGGCGCTCTGTTTTTCACGGGAGGCACGATCTCTCTTCGCCCGAATCCGGAATACGCGTCCTTGTCGATAGGCAAGGCGGCGATTCGTTCGCTCGCCCTGTCGCTGGCGGAGACGTTGTCCCCTCACGGCATCTACGTCGGGCAGGTTCTCATCGGGGGCCATGTCCGCAAGGGCACGTATTACGATCCGGATCGGATCGCGGAGGTGTTCTGGGACTTGTATGTCCGGAAGGACCGGCAGGAAGCCGTCTATCAACAATAAGGCCGGCTCGTCCCGGCGCGGGCTTCGCCCGGCACGCTAAGCCGCGGGAATCCATCCCGAGAGCAGCGCTCCGCCTTCCGGATGGTTGCCCGCGGCCAGCTCTCCCCCGTGTCGCCGGACGATCCGGCGCGAGATCGTCAGCCCCAGCCCGGCCCCGCCCGTGGACCGGTTCCTCGATTCTTCTCCCCGATACAACGGTTCGAACGCCCGATGCAGCTCCTCCGGACCGAAGCCGGGCCCCGAATCCCGGATCGCGAAGTGGATCTCGTCCCCTTGCTTGCGGCATTGAACGACGATCGAGCCGCCCGCCGGCGCGTGCCTGGCGGCGTTATCGAGCAGATTGCCGACGGCGCGCTCCAGCAGGTGGGAGTCCCCGCGAACGGCGCACTCCTCCTCGGCCAGCGCCGAGATGACGGAGATCCGCTTCTCCCCGGCCAGCGGGCCGAGCCCCTCGATCGCCTTCCTCAGAACGAGCCGAAGATCGACCCGGCTGTCGGCCGTCTCCGTCTCCGAATATTCCAGCTTGGCGAAAGCGAACAGATCCTCGACCAGCCGGTCCAATTGGGCCGACTTCTCCTTGCATACCGCCACGTACTTCGCCATCTGTTCCGGCGATTGGGCGATGCCTTGCTCCAGCCCGTCCAGATAGCCCCGCAACGCGAACAGCGGCGTCCGCAGATCATGGGCGACGGCGGCGATGACGAACCGCCGCTCTTCTTCCAATTCCGCCTGCTTCCGATGGGAGCTCCGAAGCCCGTTCACCATCGCGTCGAAGCCGTCGCGCACGTCGGCGATCTCCGCGATCCGCGTGTCGGGCAGCCGGACGTCCCAATCGTCCTCGCCGATCCGGCGGGCCGCCAGGCCGAGCTTCTCGAGGGGCGTGAGTAGCTGCTTGCGCATCCCGAGGCCGATAAGGAAGAAGGCGGCGAGGAGCCCGGCGACCGCCGCCAGAATCTGAAGCCGGCTCAGAGGCTCGTTATCGCCGAACTCGAGAGATCCGGATTCGGCGAGGCGCGCGGCGATCAGGAACAGCCACGGCAGCATGAACAGGACGTACAAGCCGATTAGGGCGTACGTGCGAATGCGTAATTTTCTCATCTTAACCTCCCTCGAAGCGGTAACCGACTCCCCAGACATTGACCAGGTACCGCGGATGCTCCGGATCGGCCTCGATCTTGTCGCGAAGCCGGCCGAGATGGACGCGGATCGTATGCTTGTCGCCGATTCCGTCCCAGAACCGGTCCAGCAGCTGCTCGTAAGTGAACACGTACCGGGGATGCTCCGCGAACCATCGAAGCAATTCGTACTCCTTCGGGGTCAGCGAGACGCTTGTCCCTTCTACGAACACTTCCCTTGCGGAGAGATCCAGCTTGAGACGGCCGTACTCCAACACCTTGTGCGCGGCCTCCGTCCGGGAAGCGGTCCGCCGGAGCACCGCCTTCACCCGGGCGACGATCTCGCCCGGCGAAGCGGTCTTGACGATGTAATCGTCGCCGCCGAGCGTCAGCCCCCGGATCTTGTCCACGTCGTCTCCGCGGGCGCTCAAGAACAGAATCGGCACGTCGCTCTCCGCGCGGATTTGCCGGCACAGCTCGAAGCCGTTCTGGCCGGGCATCATGACGTCGAGAACGATGCAGTGGACCGGCTGCCGCCGGAATTCGGCCAGCGCGGCGGCGGCGTCATGGGCGGTAAGCACGTTAAAGCGGTCGTTCTCCAGGAAGTCCCTTAACAGATCGACGATGCTCGGATCGTCGTCCACGACGAGCACCGTATTGGCTTCATTCACGATAATCCCACCTTTGCCTCCAGTTTATCACGAGATCGGCTTCCGCGAACGGAACGATCCGTTTCGTGACGGGTCGTTTATTGTTTTGTGACCTTTCGGCCCCTACGTTCGGGATGTTCGGTTGTTAGGATAAGAGAGCAAGCGCGGACGGCGTTCCCCGGAACGTCGCGCGGCAGCGCGCGGCAGTCAGAATCGACAGGAGGTTTCCTTATGTTGAACGTGCAAATCGTGCTTTTCGACGGCTTCGATCTGCTGGACGCCCTCGCGCCTTACGAGGTGTTCAGCGCGGCCGCGGCCTATTCGGATCATGCCATAACCGTGGAGCTCGTCACCGCCGAAGGACCGAGATCCGTGCCGAGCGGAGTGGGCGGGCTGCGCATCGAAGCGAGCGGCCGGCTCGAGCCGGAACGCGGAGGCATCCTTCTCGTGCCCGGCGCCGCCGGCGACGCCTATGGCCAAGGGCCCGATTCCGTCCCGGCGATTCTCGGACGGGCCATGATCACGGAATTGACCGGGCGGATGAGGCAGGCCATGGAACGCCCGGACGTCGTGGTCGCCACGGTGTGCGGAGGCTCCTTGCTGCTGGCGATGGGCGGGCTGCTGGAAGGCCGGCATGCGGTCACCCATCATCTGGGCATGGGAGTGTTCGGAGCGACCGGCGCCATTCCCGTCCCGGCGCGCGTCGTGGATGACGGCGATCTGGTAAGCGGAGGCGGGGTCACTTCGGGCTTCGACGTCGCCTTGTACTTGGTGGAACGCGAGTTGGGGCCGCGGATCGCGCACGAGGTCGAGAGGTTGTTCGAATACGAGCGGCGGGGGACGGCGTGGCGGGCGCAAGGGATGGCCCCGATCGTCGGCAAGCCTCCGGCGGACGAAGAACCGGCGCGCGAAGCCGGCTCGGCGGAAGCGGCGAGCGCCGTTCCGACGATGTCCGTTCCGACGAGCTCCGGCGGACAAGCGTCCGTCTTCGACGGAGAGTGGGACGCGTCGATCGCGACTCCGGTCGGGAAGCTGGAGGTCAGGTTCTCCATCTCGACCCGGAACGGCCAGATCGAGGGCACGGCCTCGCAAGGAGGGGAGACGGTCGAGCTGCAGAACCCCGTTCTGGCCGGCGGCAACCTCCTATGGACGATGCGGGTCTCGAAGCCGATGCGCCTGAACCTGAAGTTCGAGGTCGCCGTCGACGGAGACCGGATGATCGGCATCGCCAAAGCCGGCATTCTGCCGGCATCCAAATTAACGGGCCATAGAGTGTCCTGAATTGCGGACGGCGGCATCTGTGCGACTGGATTATGCGAAAAAGGGGAGTCCCATGAAGAAGCGTACCTTGTGGTTCGGGCTGTTGGCCTGCGTCAGCCTTGCATTTATCGTTTACGCCTTGGCGAAAAATTACCTGATCGAACCCGGAGCCGAGAGCTTCCTCAGCCATAAAACCGATCTGAAGCGCGAGCTCAACCTCCCGGTCTGGCTGAACGTGATGTACGTTCACGTCGCCTTCGCCTGCGTCGCCATGGCGGCCGGGCTAATCAACTTCTCCAACCGGATCTTCGCGAAGAGCCGCAAGTTCCATCGGGCGAACGGCTACGTCTATCTTCTGTCCGTTCTTATCGTCGTGCTGACTTCCGGCTACATGGCGCCCTATGCCACCGGAGGCAAAATCGCGAGCATGGGGTTCAACGCGCTGAATTTGATCTGGCTGTTCGTCACCGTCATGGCGCTCGTCCAGATCAAGAGGAAGAGAATCGTCCGTCACCGGAACTGGATGATCCGGAGCTACGCCTTCTGCTTCACGAACATGACGATTCATCTCCTGACTTCGCTTATGCACGACGGGTTCGGACTCGACTACGCGTCCGGCTACACGATCGGAGTGTACGGCTCCATCGCGCTGCTGCTGGCGATTCCGAACGTCGTCATCCGCCTGATCGGTCCGGGAAGCGAGGCCGTTCAAGCATAATTCGATCGAGATTAGGAAAAAGGCGGGGAAAACCGTGTCGGCATATACGATCGTTCCGACGATCAGCACTTGCTTTATCGTTATAAGCGCCGTATTCGTGGCGATCGGATGGAGACTGGCCGTCAAGCGGAGGCTGGAAGCGCACAAGAAGGCGATGTTGGCCGGAGCGGTATTCGCGGCTTTGTTCTTTATCGTGTACGTGTCGCGCACTCTGTTCGTCGGCAACACGGAATGGGGCGGTCCCGACAGCCTCAAGCCGTATTATATGGGATTTCTTCTCTTCCATATCGTCCTGGCGACGGTCGCGGGGGCGTTCGGCCTCACGACGCTTGTTCTCGGCTTCCGGGAACGTTATGCCAGGCATCGGGTATGGGGGCGCGTAACCTCGGTCCTCTGGCTCATTACCGCGGTTACGGGCGTGGCGGTCTACGTCTTGTTGTACGCGCTGTACCCGGGCGGCCATACGAAGCCGGTGTTCGATGTCATTTTCGGCTGGTGAGGGATGGCGGGGACGGCGGAAGCGGCAGCAGGAGAACCTTCGAATAGGCAAGGCAGAGCGGAAGAACCCCGGATAAGCGAGAGCTTAGGTCCGGGGTTGTTTTTTCTACGGCGTGCCCAGAGGCACGCA
>NZ_JACJVR010000012.1 GCF_014212175.1 Cohnella xylanilytica
TACGAGGGACGAACCCAGGAGACGCTATTTGGCGTCAAAGCGCATTTTTGATACTCTAACGAACTCCAGCGATCTTATTTGGGGCCACCCGGGGGAAAAGGGGGCTTCCAGCACGAAATAGCGTCTATACGATTCGTTAGAACCAAAAATCCTTGATTTTGGGCGAAATAGCGTCTCCTCGATTCGTTAGCCGTCTCCCCAGATCGTAACGGGAACCAGGCAACACAACATATCGAAGTACAGCACGGAACGATCAAAAAAAAGCCCATCTTCCCTCGCGGGAGGATGGGCTTGGCGCGGTCAGGGGCCTGGAGGCGTCCGGTCGGTCCACTTGTCGCCGCCGTCGTTCGTCGCGAGCAACAGGCTTGAGCCGGGCTGCTGCGGGTTCATCGCCACGATATAGCCGCGGCGGGCCGTCAGGAAGTCGGCGTCCTCGACGCTGACGAGCCGCGGATCCTGCAGCTTCGTGAAGGTCGTCCCGCCGTTTATCGTCCGGAGGAGGCCGCCATCGACCGGTCCGGCTCCGACGCTCAGCGGCACGTAGCCGACTCGCGGGTCGACGAAGTCCAGCTTGACCGGGTAAGGGCGAATGCCGGGAATTTTCGTGTTCCGCACCTTCCAGCCGACCCCGCCATTCGACGTCGCGTACAAGATCGAAGCGTGCGTGTCGGGGTTGACCAGCAGCAGGTAACCGTTGTTTTTATCCACGAACTTGACGTCCGCCGGATACCATTCCCCGCTCTTGCGCGGGGCGTGGGCGAGCCGCTTCCAGCTGCCTCCCCCGTCCTTCGTCTTCCAGACGGCGACCTGGCAGTCGGCGGACTCCGAAGCGGGGACGAGCCCCTTCTCCGGGCAAGCGGAGCCGAGCCGGCCCGCCGCGTAGCCCGTCGCCTCGTCCGGGAACGAGATGCGGTACGGGGACGCTTCGGCGCCGGGGATCGAGACGTCGGTCCAGTTCTGGCCGAGGTCAGTCGTTTTCCAGATCGCGGAGCGGGTCCGCACGTACGCCGTGCCTTCGCTCACCGGTTCGATCTGGTTGTCGGCGTTCGCCTTGGGATCGTCCTTCGACCATTGGACGAACCAGGACTTCCCGCCGTCATGGGTGTGCAGGATGTTCAGCTTGGAGCAGACGGCCGATCCGGCCGATTCCGAGCAGCCCGACGGGCCCGCGGCCCAGCCGTGGTCGGCGTTCGCCATGCCGATCGTCGCGTTCCGGACGCCTTCTCCGATCGGCGAGGAAGCCCAGCGGGAGCCTCCGTCCGTCGTACGCCACACTCTCGCGAGCGGATCGTCGCCGGCCGTTCCGACCGCCCAGCCTTTGTTCGCGTCGACGAACTGGGTCTGCGTCAGCTTGACTGCAGGCTTGGCCGGCGATGGGGAAGCCGTCGGGCTTGGGGACGGACTCGGACGATGGCCGTGGCTGTGGTCGTGGCCAGGGGGTGAGCCGGGAGTCCGGCCGGGATTCGTACCGGGACTCGTGCTGGGATTCGTACCGGAACTCGGGCCAGGGCTTGCGCTTGGGGCGGGAGCGGGGCTGGGGCTCTGGCTGGGCGCCGCTTCGGGGCCCCGTTCCGCGGCAAGGGCCGTTCCCGCGGTCGGCAGGGCCGTCAGCGACAGGGCGATCAGCGCAATCCGCGCATATTTTCTAAGCAACGTCATCTCTCCTTGTCTTCGCTAATGCGGGGAACCGTGTTGCTAAACGTTAGCATTTCCCGGAATTGGGCTTTTTTAACGGAGACTTGAAAAACGGAACCTTTTTTTCCAATCCCGCGTCTGATTGCATGAAAGGACGGTGAGGCCGTGAGAGCGGCTGTCACACTGCTTCTGATCGCCATTTGTACCGGGATAACGGCTTGCGGGAGCGATGATGTCCGGAACCGGAAGGGCTCGTCGGCGGATTGGAACTCTCGCTTTGTCGTGTGGGAAGGCCGGCTATATTCCATAACCAAGGAGTCCGTCCAGAGAACGGGGGCCAAACTCGGGACCGTAAGCCGATACAGCGACGAGGAATCGGAACGAGTTCGTCCGGGAGCAACATTCTCGAATTATTTTCCGAAGGGTACGGAGATTTATGCCGTCGATGGGACGGAGGCCGGCAAGAGCATAGCGGTCCGGGCGAAGAACGGCGGCTTCGTCCGGCTGGATTCGCAAGGGGAGTACCCGTACTCTTGAAGCGGTCGGGAGAGGATGCAAAAGGACGGTTGACGAGGCTGTATAAAAATGGTATGGTATCCATACCAATCGAAAATCGGATGCGGAAGCACCGCGATTTCCAGCGCCTATGGCGCCGGGAGTTGCGGTGCTTTTTTGTCGTTCGCGTCCGGGAAGGGGGATCGCCATGTCGAGCCGGGTCGTGCTCGCGGCGCCGGAGCCGCAGTATGCGGCGAAGCTGGCCCGTTATTTGAAGGAGAACAATCCGGACTGGGAGGTGGCCGCGTTCACGCAGGAGGCGGGGCTTATCCGCCACCTTCAGGAATCCGACGGCGGAGAAGCGCTGCTCGTCCATTCGTCGCTGCTGCCTCGTATTCGAGAAGCGGCACGGGATGCCGGATATCGGGGGAAGCTGATCGTTCTGGCGGAGAAGCCGGGCGCGCCCGTCGGTGAGGGGAGCGGCGGAGGAGAGGCGCTGCCCGAGCTGGCCCAATTCCAGCCGTTGTCCATGCTCTCCGCGGAGCTTCGCGCCTTGATCGAAGGCGGGGTCGGCGGCGGGAGGCGGGATTCTTCCGGTATCGAGATCTGGACCGTCTTCTCCGCGTCCGGCGGCGCCGGCAAGACGACCGTCGCGCTTAACCTCGCGAAGCAAGCCGGCGAGAGAGGATGCCGGACGTTCTATTTGAACCTGGAGCCGCTGAACGCGACGGATCTTCTGTTCGGGGAAGGCGAGCCGGACTCGTTGTCGCGGCTGCTGTACGCGCTCCAATCCGGCGAAGGGCGGGCAGGAGAGGAATGGGAACGGCTGCGCAGGCATCATGCCGGGCTGCACGCCGATTACCTGGACGCTCCGGAGCATCCCGCGGAGAGGCTGGCGATGACGCCGGAGAAGCTGAAGACGCTGCTGTCCGCCATCGCGGATTCCGGGAGCTTCGATCTGATCGTCGTCGACCCGGACAGCGGATGCGGCGATTGGCATCGGGAGCTGCTGGCGGCGAGCGGGCGGGTCCTCTGGCTGACGACGGACGACGCGCACGCCCAGCGGAAGGCGGACAAGCTTCTCCGTTATTGGCAGGACCAGCTGCCCGATTTGCCCGGCCGTGCCGCCTTCGTCGTGAACAAGCACGCCGGGGCCTGGGCCGGCGCCGGCCGCTGGACGCTGCCGGGCTCAGGTCCGGCCGCGCTGCTGCCTTACGTTCCGCAGTGGAAGACGCTCGATCAGCCGGGAAGGCTGTTCCAGGCGCCCTCCTTCAGCGGGGCGATCGATCGGCTGCTGGACGGCTTCGGTCTGGCTGCGGCCGGGGAGGAACCGATCGCGGCGAGGAGAGGAGGCTCGCATGGAAGGGGCAGGTCTGGCGCCTATCGAATTGGCTGAACTCCGGGAAGCGGTGAAGGCCCGGCTGTCGTGGGACGCGTCCGTGACGGACGGGGAGCTGCGCGGCTTGATCGAAGCGGAGCTGTTCCGGTCGGAGCGGGCGAGAAGGATGACGGCGGCGGAGAGAACGGCGGCGGTCAGCCGGCTGTTCCATTCGTTCCGGGGGCTGGACGCGCTCCAGCCGCTCCTGGACGATCCCGACGTGACGGAGATCATGATCAACGGTCACCGGGAGATCTACGTCGAGCGCGCTGGGGAGCTGCAGGCCGTTCCGTTCGGCTTCGAGAGCCGGGAACGGCTCGAGGATCTCATTCAGGCGATCGTGGGCAGGGTGAACCGGATCGTCAACGAGTCGTCCCCGATCGTCGACGCCCGGCTGCCGGACGGCTCGCGGGTGCACGTCGTCCTGCCGCCGATCGCGCTTAAGGGGCCTACGGTCACGATCCGGCGCTTCCCTAGGCAGCCGCTCGGAATGGAGGACCTGATCGCGCGAGGCTCCGTCACGGGCGAAGCGGCGGAATTCCTGCGGCTGCTCGTCCAGGCCAAATACAATCTGTTCATCAGCGGCGGCACCGGATCGGGCAAGACGACGTTCCTCAACGCGCTGTCCCAGTGGATTCCGGCGGACGAGAGAGTGATCACGATCGAGGACGCCGCCGAGCTGCAGCTGAGGGGCGTGTCGAATCTGGTCTCGCTCGAGACCCGCAACGCCAACACCGAAGGCAAAGGGCGAATCGGCATGAGGGAGCTGATCCGCGCGTCTCTACGGATGAGGCCGAACCGGATCATCGTCGGCGAAGTGCGCGGAGAAGAGGCTCTCGACATGCTGCAGGCGATGAACACGGGGCACGAAGGAAGCTTGTCCACCGGTCACTCGAACGGGGCCCGGGACATGATCTCCCGCCTCGAGACGATGGTGCTGAGCGGGGCGGAGCTGCCCGTATCCGTCGTCCGGCAGCAGATCGCTTCGGCTCTGGACGTCATCGTCCACCTGAGCCGCTTCCGCGACCGGACCCGCCGGGTCGCCGAGATCTGCGAAGTACGGGGATGCCGGGGAGGGGAAGTCGAGCTTCGGACGCTCTTCCGGTTCGAGGAGGAGGGCGAGAAGAACGGAACCGTTCGGGGCGGGCTCGTCCGGACGGCCGAGCTGGAGAATACGGCGAAGCTGAGATTCGCGGGGCTGTAAGGGGCTATGGGGAGGAGTGAAGCGGAATGACGGATTACAGGGACTATCCGCTTAGCCGGGCGCAGCGCGTCGGGGCGATCGTTATCGGCGGCTTGCTCTGCTTCCTGGCCGCCTGGCTCCTGGTCGATCTACCGATCGTCGCCCTTCTGGCCGCTCCGGGAGGATGGTTCGCTCCGAGTTGGCTGCGCGATCGCCTGCGCAAGCAGAGGCAAGAGCGACTTCGGCGATCCTTCAAGGAGATGCTGCACGCCTTGTCGTCCCTGCTGTCGGCCGGCCGCTCGGTCGAGAACGCGATCGCCGCGCTCGAGGACGACCTCGCGCTGCTGATCGGGGATCCGAAGGCGGACATCCTTCGGGAGATCCGGGCGATCGTGAACGGCGTCCGCAACGGCGAGCCGCTGGAGGCGAGATTGGCGGACTTCGCGCAACGGAGCGGGCTGGAAGAAGCGCGGAGCTTCGCAGAGGTGTTCTCGATCTGCAAGAGAGCCGGAGGGGACCTCGTAGAGGTCGTCCGGAGGACGGCTTCGATGATCGGCGAGAAGATGGAGGTGGAGCAGGAGCTTATGGTGCTCATGGCGCAGAAGCGGATGGAATCGAAGTTGATGATGGGAATGCCCTTCGCGTTCGTCGGCTTGCTTGGCCTGTTCGCCGGCGATTACATGGAGGGCTTGCACCAAGGGATCGGCTGGGTCGTGCTCGCGGTATGCCTGCTCCTGCTCGCGGCTTGCTGCTGGTGGATGCGGCGCATCATGGATATTCGCCTATGACGAAGATAGCGGTCGCGTTGGCCTGGGGAGCGCTTCTCATCTTCTACATTCGGTGTTTGTTGCTCGCCTGGAAGGAGGCTCGAAGAAGCGGGAAGAAGAAGGCGAAGCTTCATCTTCTCTACGATCCCGCCAAGGCCTTGATCGGGCGTCCGAACGTCTACCGGCGGCTGCTTCCCTGGCTGGAGAAGCCGCAGATCGCCCTTGCCGCCCTGCATGGAGGAGTTTGCTCCAAGGAGAGACTGACGGGTTGGGCCGCCGAGGCGATGGGATTGGGTTACGCGGTTTGGCTCGGGGGCGGAGGACTCGCGATCTCGGCGGATAACGCCTCGCTGGCGTACTTGGGGGCGATCGTCGGGGCGCTGCTTCCCGCGCTTCGCTACAAGGAGCTGAAGAGCAAGCTGGAACGCCGGAGACAGACGATCGTGCTGGAGCTGCCGGAGCTGCTGAGCCGGCTGCTGCTCATGGTCAACGCGGGCGAGAACGTGATGAGGGCGCTGGAGAAGATTTTGTCGCAACAGGGCGAGGCGGCGAGGAACCATCCGCTCTATGGAGAGCTGGCTTCCGCCCTGGCCGCGGTCAAGCGGGGGGAACCGCTCGCCGCCGCGCTGGAGGAGTTCGGGAGGCGCTGCGCGGTGCCCGAAGCGAAGCTGTTCGCGACGACGCTGCTGATCAACTCGCGGCGCGGTGGAGAGACCTTCGTCTCCGCGCTTCGGGAACTGTCGCGGACGCTGTGGGAACGGAGGAAGGCGGTCGCGAGGACGCTAGGCGAGCAGGCGTCTTCCCGGATGGCTTTTCCGCTGGCGATTATTTTTCTGCTGATCATGGTGCTCGTCGGGGCGCCGTCGATGCTCATGATGGCCAACTAAACTTGGAGAACCGAGAGGAATAAGGAGGACGCGGAAGATGAATAACAGCCGAACGCTTCAAAGATGGAGCGCCCAATGCCTGGTCGCTTTCTGGAGGAACAAGGAAGGGCTCGGGACGCTCGAGATCGTCCTGATCGCCGCGGTCATTATCGCGATCGCCGTGCTGTTCAAGGACTGGATCATCGAATTTCTCGAGAAGCTGTTCGACAAAGTCGACCGCAAATCGGAAGATGTCTTCTCCTAACGGAGGAGCGGGCGGGGGACGGCGGTTGGCCCGGCTGCGATTGGCCCGGCTGCGGCTGGACTCGGCGGGCTCGGCATCCCTGGAAGCGGCGATGGTGTTCCCCGTCATTTTGCTGTCGACGTTTCTGATCTTGTTTTTCGCCCTGTATGTGGGTCAGAAGGCCATCGTGTACTACGGGGCGTCCGTCGCGGGTGAGAGAGCGGCGTTCAACTGGTCCAACTCGGCCAAGGAGCTTCGCACGGGAGCTTATCCGGAAGGCAGCCACGACGGCTTGTACTGGCGCATGCTGGACGACGGCCTGTTGGGGGGCTTGTTCGGAACGGCAACTTCAGAGAACGGAGCCGAGTCGGGCGATCCGGCCGGCGAGAGCTCCGGGGACGACTCGCTGACGGGAAGGAAGCTGCGGACGCCCGCCGAATCGATGGCCTCCTCGGCGGAGGGGAGCCTGAACTACGAGAACAAGTATCTCGTGCGCCGGATCCGGACGGAAGCGGTCTTGCCGGCGGTGCCGGAGCCGCTTCGGGCGTTCCGGGGGACGAACGCGATCTCGGCGTCGCCCTCGGCAATCGTCGTCGAACCGGCGGAATTCATCCGGTCCTTCGATCTGGTGCGATATTATGCCGAGAAGATGAAGAGCCGCGGGGATGGAGAGACTTCGTTCCGCTCCAAAGCGAAGTCCGTGCTGCTGCGGCGGAAGACCGAGTGAGAACCGGACGGGAACGGGGGGAGAGAACATGAAGGAGAACCGGGGCCGCGCCGGATCGGTGTCGATCTATTTTATCGCCGCGACCGCCGGGTTCGTCCTACTGACGGGGCTCTTGATCGACTTCGCCCGGATCGCGGCCTTCCGCAAGCAAGCCGAGCTGGCCGTCAAGTCCGGGGCCCGCTCCGTCTTGTCCGCCTACGATCCGGATCTATATGGGAGCTACGGATTGTTCGCGCGGGGAGGAGACCCGGCGGACGAGCTCATGCGGCTCGCGCTGGAGGGCAACCTGGAGCCGGAGGCCGACGGGGCGTTCCGCATGGTGGACGCCCGCTGGGAGGAGAGCGGCGTCATGGAGAGCCGCCCGTTGGCCGATCACGGGGTGTACCGGCGGCAGGTGCTCGAAGAGATGAAGTACAAGGCGCCGATCGATCTGACGCTGGAGCTGGCATCCCGGTTCCGGGGAATCGCTCCCGCTCTCCGGGAAGCGCAGTCGTCGGTCGACGTGCTGGAGAGAATGCGCCAAGCGTACGACAAGCGGGAAGCCGCTCTGGATCAAGCGCTGAAGGAGCAGAAGAAGGCCGGCAGGAAGCTGTCCGAAGCGTTGGACGGTTCGGTTCCCCGGCCGTCGGTCTCCTTGGGCGGAGGCAAATCGGCGGGAAGAGCGTCCCATATCGCGGACGCCGCCCTGATGTACGCGGATTACGTGAGGAAGCGGCAGTCCGATGAGGAGAGGGCCGAGGCTCACAGCCGCGCGATGGCGGCTTACGACGAGCGGAAGAGAAGGGCCGAAGAGAGCGGGCAGGCGTTCGCGGAGGAGCCTCCCTCGGGCGAAGAGCCGCAATATTCGAGCATCGTCTCCGCCTACGAGCGATCGGTGAAGGAACTGGCGCGCTCGATGGCGGAGAAGCCTCCGAGGGGGCTGTCCGAGGCGAACGAAGCCTTGGAGAAGGCACGGGATGCCGTCGCCGAAGCGAACGAAGCGAACGCCGAGATGAAGCGGATCGCGGAAGAGGCCGAGACGATCGCGAACGAACCGGGACATCCGGAGGAGATCGATCCTAATGCGTCGATCGGGGACGACAAAGCCGCTTCGATGGCGGATCTGCGCAAGACGGTCCGGGAATTGGTTCTGGAGGAATCCTTCTTCTCGGCGTACCGGGAAGAGTTGGGAGAGCAGGCGGACGAGGGAGAGAGAGTAGCGGAAGCCGCCGCTGAGTTATCCGTCATCCTTCGGTCCGTGCCCGGCTCCTCCGGCATGGACGGGGAGCTTCGTTCCGCGGCGGGGACCGTACAATCGCTCGGGAACGAATACCGTTCGCGTTACGGCGACTCCGGTTCGATCGTCGAGCGGAGACGGGAATTGCTGGAGGAGCATCGGTCTGCCGAAGGCCAGAGGAAGCAGCTGGAGCGGGAAGCAAGGCGGGAATGGCAAGGGGCGGCCGCTTTTTTGAGAGGGCTGACTGGAGGCAGCGCCGACGAGGAGGACGTCAAGTCGTTCGACCGGCTAAGGAAGCTGAAGGAAGCGAACATGGAATGGAACGAAGCCGAGGAAGAGAGACGGGAGGAGATCGGCCGGGCCGCGAATCCGGAAGAGGCGAGAGACGATTCCATGAACGCGTCGGACGGGTGGATGGACGCCCTCGGGGACGCGGCGGCGGGAAGCCGGGACGCTCTCTACTATGCCGAATATGCGGCTTCCCGGTTTACGCATACGAATCCATCGGAGGTGCGGGACATGCTGAACGGCGGAGGCGAAGGAATAACGAAGGCGGATCGTCAGGAGCTGGAGTACGTGCTATACGGCTTGAATAATCCCTCCGGGAATATCGCCGCGGCTTACGGGGAGATTTTCGCCATGCGGTTGGCCATTCGGACGATGGAAGGGCTGATCGAATGCCGGACGTACGGGCATCCCTTGGTGGTGCTCGCGGCCGCGCTCGTCTATGCGATCCAACACGCTCTCGCCGACATGAACGAGCTGCTGAACACCGGAAAGATGCCGCTCTCCCGATATGCGAGGGTAGATACCTATTACCTGGATTACTTGCGTGTTTTTCTTCTGCTGCACGGGGATTCGGCAAGCCGCACGGCCCGCAGCATCGCCGTGACGGAGGCCGCGACGGGGCTCTCTTTCGAGCGAACGTACACGTACGTGAGCGGCGAAGCGACCGCTTCGCTTCGGCTCTGGTTTTTCCCGGGATTGACCCGGCTGCTGGAGAGAGCGGGAAGCTGGGGAGGTGTCGTGCGAGACGGGCGCTATGAGGTTACCTACAAAGCGGAAGATTCCTATCAGTAAGGACGGGAGAGGGTCCGTTACGCTCGAGGCCGCTCTCGTCATGCCGGTCTTTCTGCTGGCGGTTCTCTTTCTCGTCTATCTGATCCAGACGGCCGTCGTCGCAATGGCGTTGCACGGCGCGTTGTCCCAGACGGTGCGGCAAGCGGCGGCCCAGTGGTACCCGATCTCGCTCGGACTGAATGCCGCGAGGGAGACCGACGCCTACAAGCGGGTCGAGGCTTGGGAGAGCAAGCTCGAGAGCGTCGGGCGAACGCTCTCGCAATACGGCTCCTTCCTTCCGTCGCCGATCTCGGATTGGGCGGAGCAAGCGGCGGACGGCTCCTGGTCGCTGGAGCAGATAGCCGCAAGGCAAGCGTTCGGCGCCTTGCTCGAGGGCTTCGCGGACAAAGCCGTGTTGGACGAATCCCGAATCTCCGTCACCTCGGTCGGCGTTCCGGGCGAAGGCGACGGTGGAGCGGAAGGGGCCTTCCTGACGGTCGAAGCCGAATACCGGCTGCCGATGCGGATTCCGTTCTTGGGAAGAAGCCTGAAGCTGACGGAGTCGGCCCGGGAACGGGTATGGATCGGCGGATCGCCTTCTTCCGCCAAGCTGGAAGACGGGGACGAGACACCGGGCATTCTGTCGTTCGTCTCGCTCGAGCCGAATCCGGTCAGCCGGGGGCGCAAAGCCACTCTTACGCTGAGAGCCGAACCGGGGGCGACGGTCGACTTATCGGTTATTTACAAAAGCGGGCTAAGCCAAGCCAAGCATCTCGGCACGGCGACGGCGGACGAATCCGGTCTCGTGAAGTGGACCTGGCACGTCTCCGGCAACACGACCCCGGGCGAATGGACGTGGGAAGCCCGGCCGGAGAACGGGGCCGTCTTGAGCCGGACGTTCGAAGTCGTGCGGCCGACGAGGGAATAAAGCGGGAATTCTGCCGCCAGAAATGCGTTTTTAGGATGATAGGAAAGGTGGGAGCCGGCGTGAACGCATACGTATGGGCGGCGGTGACCGCGCTGCTCGGAATCGCGCTATGGACGGATATTCGTAAACGCGAGATCCCGAACGTCCTGACGGCGGCATTCGCCGTCGGCGGACTCGTCTATAACGGAGCGGCTTCGGGCTTAGCGGGACTCGGGCAAGCGGCGCTGGGGGCGGCCGCCGGAATGCTGCCGCTGCTGGTCATGTACATGCTCCGCGGCATCGGAGGCGGGGACGTCAAATGGTTCGCGGCGTTCGGAGCTTGGTCCGGCGCGGCTTCGGCCTGGCAGCTTGTCGTTTACTCAATTTTGTGCGCGGGCGGGATTGCCGTCATGCTGTTGCTGCTTCGGCTGCCCGCCCTTCGCCGCAGCCGAATCGCGGGAAGGATCGCCCGTCGCGGGGCGGCTTCCAGTTCCTCCCCTTCGCCGCCGCCCGGGCGGCTTCGGGGGAGCGCGACGTTTCCCTTTATGGTCGCGGTAGCTCCCGCCTACGTGCTGTTGGCATTACAAGGATAACCGAGAAAGGAGTGATAGGGGGATGAACGGGTACAAGGTTCGATTCGAACAGGGGCGCGGTCATCGGATGATTCTGGAAGGAGAGCCCCCGATCGCGGTCGACGAGATCGATGCCATTCAATTAAGAATGCTTCGGAGCTGCGACGTTCCGGGGCTCATGAAGCTGGAGACCGAAGAGCTGGACGGAGCCGTCTCGCTTCGCTATTCCCTGTCGGGAAGGCGTATGCTGTCGCAATCGTTCCGAATCGCGAGGTGGACGATGGAAGACGCGATGGGCGCGTTGTGTCGTCTCGCCGAGGTGTTGGAGCAGGGACGGGACTATATGCTCGATTTGGAGCGATATGTCCTTGAGGACGACTTTATTTTCGTAGGGGAAGGCTGGCAAGATCTTGGGTTCGTCTATTTGCCGCTGTGGAGGCGGACGGCTTCCGCGCAGGTCTCGTCCGGACTGGAGAAGCTTATCGTCCGATGGATGATGAACGTGGAGGCGCCGGACGGATCCGCGATGCAGCAGCTTCTGCGATTGGCTTCATCGCCGGATTTCTCGCCGGCGATTCTTCGCCGGTACGTCCGGCAATATTTGGCGGGTCCTTCGGCGGGAGAGGGAGAGACGTTGCGGGAGACGGCGGGGGATGCGTACTACCGGAGCGCCGAACCTTACAGGCCCGCGCTTCCGAAGGAGCCTCCGCGTTCGTCCGAATCGGCGTACCGGGCGGGCTCGCGGAGCTCCGCGGTCGCGCGGGTTAAGCCTTCTGCTGCCCTGACCGCTTCGGCGGATTGGGCGGCATCCAACGATTCGAGCGGGGCGAAGACAGCGAACGGATGGAGAGGGACGAAGGCGAGCCTCGATGCCGGCTTATCGGACGGTGACGGGCTGGAGAAGACAGGAAATAGGAATCCCCCGTCTCGGCGTCAGCCTCCGATCGCCGATCCGCAGAGTTTGTCCGGATTGCTGGGCAAAGAAGGGGCGGAATGGGACGAAGAAGAGAGCGGGAGGGAGGCTTCGCCGCCCGAAGCCGCCAAGAAGCGCCGAATATGGCTGGTTGCGGGAGCGGCTGTCGCGACGGCCGCCGTCTGGAGATTCGCTTATTTGCCTCATCCCGGCGGCAAGGGTCTTCTTCTGAGCGCAGGAGTTACTTTGCTTGCGGCCGGGGCTTGCGTTTTCATGTGGAAGGATGGGAAGGGGAAAACGAGGCGCGGGCCGATGCGGCGAGAAGGGGACTCTGAAGCCCCGGAGCTTGCAAGCGGACGCGGCAGTTGGAGCGACGAGGATTCGTTCGACGACGGCGGAGCGGCTTCGGCCGAACCGGAGCGTCAGCCGGGAGCTCGCCGGTTCGGCGGCTTCGGCGCCCCATCGCAGGTTCCCGTCGCGGACGGATGGGCGGACGACATTCGGGAGGAGGAGCGGGGACGAGAAGAACAGAAGACAAGCTGGCTTCCTGCCGCTCAGGAAGGAACGGCGCTCCTCGCACCGAATTACGGCAGCGGAACGGGAGCGGCGAAGCCGATTCCTTACCTGGAGTGGGACCATGACGGAGTGATGCGCAGAATCAAGCTGCAGGGCGACACCCTCGTGATCGGGCGCTCCCGGGAAGCGGCGCAGCACGTGGACGAGACCGAAGGAATCTCGAGGGCTCATCTCGAGCTCGTTCGCGGGGAAGAGGCGTGGCAGGCGAGAGACCTCGGCTCGCGCAACGGGAGCTGGCTGAACGGGGTGCCCATGGCCCCGTACGAATGTTATCCGCTGAACAAGGACGACAGCATTCAGATTGCTTCATCCCTCTACCGCTATAAGGTAGGAGGATGAAGCAATTAGGGCAGGGGGGCGGCCGGTTTAACGGACTCCACAACCGTTATTCGGGGAAAAATGGCCGTTTCCAAAATGCAACGGACACTGCGGCACTTATTGGCTCGGCAGACGACCCCAATAGGCATATTCTACAAAATAGGTGCAACTGTGTCCGTAAAAATCAAAAAAGGCGAATTCGGCCTCTGTAACGTCCGTGGTGTCCGTTACGTTTTATCGACCTTTGAAAACGATCAGTCGTTGAAGAAAAAAGGACTCTCCGTATGAAAACGGGAGTCCTCTTGCCATGGGCCCGGCTATCTCCGGGTCAAATCCCTTAGGGCGTCCTCGAGGCGCGGGAAGGCGAACTCGAAGCCGCGTTCGAGCGCCTTGCGCGGATACGCGTGCTGCCCGGTCAGCAGAAGCGTAGACTGCTCTCCGAGAACGCGGCGAATCAGGCCCGCCGGCGCATGGAACCAGTGAGGGCGGCGGGTAACCTTCGCCAGCGTGCGCCCGAACTGGTCGTTGTTGACCGGGTCGGGCGCGACGGCGTTCACCGGCCCCGAGATGTCCTCGCGGTCGAGGCAGAACAGGATCAGCGAGACCATGTCGTCGATATGGATCCAGGGAAGCCCCTGGGTCCCGCTGCCCATCCGTCCTCCGACGAACAGCCGGTAAGGGAGCCGCAATAGACGGAAGGAGCCGCCCTTGCGCGCGAGGACCAAGCTGATGCGCAGCTTGACGACCCGTTCGATCGGGATCCTATCGACCGCTTCTTCCCAGGCGATGATAACGTTGCCGAGGAAGTCTTCCGGCCGAGCGGGCGAATCCTCGCCGAACCAGCCGGAGCCGGCGTACGGGTCGAGCGGAGCGGACGCGCGCGGGCCCATACGCTCTTCGCCGTCCGTATCGCCGGCTTCGGAAGCGGGCCGCGAGCCGAAGTTCCGCCGGTCCTCTTCGTCCGGACCGTAACCCGCCGAAGCGCGCAGCGATCTTAGCAGTTCGGCCACGTCCGCGGAATCGAGCTCCCGGAATGGGCCGGACTTCGCCCGTCCCGCGTCTGCGAACGGACTGCTATCCGGGCCGAAGTCGTTCCCGCGATCATCCCGCTCCCATTCACGGCCAGAAGGGTCTCGTTCGAGGTTATCGCGCTCCCTCTCATGGCCATAGGGGTCTCGTTCGGGGTCTTCCCAGTCCCGTTCTCGGTCATTCCGGTCTCGTCCACGGTCATCTCGATCCCGTTCATGACCATACGGCTCTCGCCCAAGGTCATCCCGGTCCCATTCTCGGGCATTCGTGTCCCGCTCGCGGTCATCGCGGTTCCGGTCGTCGTAGGCGCCTGCGCTTGAGACGGATTCGTACGAATCCTCCTGCCTCCAGTCGCCGCGAACCTCCTCGTTCCCCGGCAGCTCGCTCCAAGCGGCCCCATACTCCTCCGGCCGATCATCGAATCCGGCTTCCGGCGCAGGCTCCGGATCTTTGGCGGTAAACCCGCGAATGCCGGCGATGTCCGCCGTCACCGCGCCGCTCCGGTCCTCCGTCAGAAGCTCGCGTGAAGGCTCGCTTCTCTTCCGCTTGCGCGCCTTCGGAATAGGAGAGTAGGAATGCCCGTACAGCGAGATGCCCGAGGCGTTCACGAGCGTTCTAGGCGGGTCGTCCATCCGGCGCACGATGTCCTCGATGGCGAGCGCCGTCTGCGTCCGCGACACGAGAATGCGGCGCTTCGCCTCCTCGGTCCAGCGCTGGCCTACCGTCTCCCCGGCCAGGCAGACGATCGCGTCGCAGCCGCCGAGCCGGTTCGGGTTCTCCGACCATTCCTCCCAGGTGACATAGAGAAAGCCCGCGGCAGGCGCCGCAGGCAATTGTCGCGTGACGATCCATACTTCGTCCCCGCGGTTCTGAAGGGCCGCCGAGAGCGCGCTCCCGATGAACCCCGTTCCTCCGCATACGATAATGCGCATCCGATCGCATCCCTTAGGCTGTTATTGCTTGTCGATAGCGACAATCGTGTACTGCTTGAGCTTCTGTCCGTCGGCCTCAATGGTCGATTCCTTGTACTGGAACTTGACCGGCGTGCCGGCTTCCCAATCGGCCAGCTTGTCCGCGGTATCCGGGTCGATCCGGAACGGCGTCGGCTCTCCGTTGAACTGGATCTCGATCGAATTCGTGTCCCCCAAGCCGTTGTAGGTTCCGGTGCCTTCCAGCGTCTCGTTCGAGTTCGCCGGGGCGGACGCGGACGGGGATGCGGATGGCGATTCTCCTCCGCCGTCCGGGGAGGACGACGGGGAAGCCGAAGGGGAGGCCGAGGCGGTCATGCTGGGGCTCGGGCTCCCGGAAGCGTTGGAATTGTTATTATCGTTGCTGCACGCCGTTCCCATCAGAAGCATGGACAGGACGGCGACGGTCCATGCCGAATTTTTGCCGAATCGATTCATGTTGAAGCACCTCCAAGAGTTCGTCCGAAATCTAAGCTGTTAGCAATCCTCTCGATAGGTTAGACGAAGGGCGGGCGCAAAGGTTTCGGTTTTATTTTGCGAACGGCCGAATTTGCCCCTGTCCGAGGGCCTATTTACTTGGCCGAATCGAGCAGGTGGCGATAGGAAGAATAGTCGATCTGATTCTTCTCCAGGAAGCTGATCAGGAAGCTGTGGTCCCGCTTCGGCGTGGCCAGAATGTAGCCTTCGATGCAGTGGGCTTCCGTCACTTCGCTGGCCCCGCTCTCCACTGCGAGCTGCCCGATCCGGGCGGCGATGGAATGCTTGGCGATATCCCGGAACGCGCCCGGCACCGGAGCCGCGAGCTTGTCCAGCAGCGCCTTCGATTCCTCGGTCCACAACGGACGGCTTCGTTCGACCCAATAATTTTGCCAATCCAGCTTGGACTTGCCGTCCTTCTTCGGAAGCACCTTCAGGAACTTGCGGAACATGAAGAAGCCGCCGATGCTCACGAACGCGACGAGCACGAAGGTCCAGAACGCGATTAAATACATGACCCATTCGGGGGCGGATTTCACCTTCGATCACCTCAATTAGAAATTATAGCCGATTTTGCCGCGAGGCGAAATCCTAGACTCTATTCCTTCTAGGGCGCGCCGGCGGAGGCGGAGGTGGAGGCGGCGGAGGGGTTGGGGGAACGGGCGGTATCGGGGGAATGGGAGGAACCGGATGCGGCGGCCAAGAAGGGAACACGGCGACACCCCTTAACCATAATAGTCAGCTTATGCGGGAGAGCCCACCGGCACATCCGCATTGGCGGAGCCCGCCGCCCCGGGGCGCGGAATCGGAACGATAGGGGACAGGACGGACGGCAATTTTACGCCGCTTTTCTAGATTTCTGTCGACGTTCGCGATACAATAAACTGTGATCCAAAAAAGGACGTGCCCCGGCTTGATCCGGAGCGCGAGCGCGGACAAGAGAGGAGCATTGTATGCTTAAGATCGGTTCCCACGTATCCTTCTCCGAGAAGGGGCTTCTAACGGCTGCGAAGGAGGCCTTAACTTACGGTTCCAGCACTTTTATGATTTACACGGGCGCTCCCCAGAACACCCGGCGCAAGCCGATCGAGGACCTGTACATCCCCGAGGGCAAGGAGATGATGGCGACGGCCGGCATCGGCGAGATCGTCGTGCATGCCCCGTACATTATCAATCTGGGTTCTTATAAGGAAGACACGTTCGATCTGGCGGTCAATTTCTTGCAAGAAGAGATTCGCAGAACGGACAAGATCGGCGTGAAGAACATCGTCCTCCATCCGGGGGCGTATACCGAGAAGGATCCCGAATACGGCATCGCGAGAATCGCCGAAGGGCTGAACGAGGTGCTCGAGGGCACCAAGGAGACGGAAGTCAACATCGCGCTCGAGACGATGGCCGGCAAAGGAACGGAGATCGGCCGCAGCTTCGAGGAGATCGCCGCGATCATCGAGAAGGTCCGCGACAACCATCGCCTGACCGTCTGCATGGACACGTGCCACATGCACGACGCGGGCTACGATATCGTCGGGGATATCGACGGCGTGCTTCGCAAGTTCGACGATATCGTCGGACTGAACCGCGTCGCCGTCGTGCACATTAACGACAGCAAGAATCCGCAAGGAGCGGCCAAGGACCGCCACGCCCCGGTCGGCTCCGGCTGGATCGGGTTCGAGGCGATCAACCGCGTCGTCCACCATGAAGCGCTGAAGGGGCGGCCGTTCATTCTCGAGACCCCGTGGATCGGCAAAACCCCGGCAAGCGAACGCCCGATGTACGAAGCCGAGATCGCTCTGCTGCGCGCGGATGTGGAAGAGAGATTCGGCGGCGAATTCCTCGAGGACGTCGAGCGTCTTCATCATTTTTACGGCAAGTCCGGCATCAATCCGCGCCTGTACGTCCTGGAGACGTGGGAGCTGCTGAAGTCGGACGCCAAGGCCCGCAAGGCCGACCCGCGCGAGCCGTTGGAGCGCCTGTACGACCTCGCGGTCGAGAGCCGGGTCCTGTCGGAAGAATACAGCGAAGAACAGATCAACCAGCGCCTGACCGCCAGCCTGGCGGGCGAGGAATGGCTGAAGCAAGCCTAGAGCGCATAGAGTCGAGAGGAAGAGGTCTAACATGAGTCAACACGTCTACCAAACGAATCAACCGAGGGAGGAGAAGCAGAACCGGGCGCGAATGCTGATTCTGTGCCCCGACCGGGCGGGAATCGTGGCGACGGTCTCGCAGTTCCTGTACGAGCAAGGCGCCAACATCGTCCAATCCGACCAATACACGATGGATCCCGAAGGCGGCATGTTCTTCATGCGGATCGAATTCGACCTTAACAACCTGGAGAGCGCGCTGCCGTCCCTGCAGGAAGACTTCGCTCGCGTGGCCGACCGCTTCTCCATGAAGTGGAGCGTGTACCGCGCGGGGCGCCGCAAGCGGATCGCCGTGCTCGTCTCCAAGGAAGACCACTGCCTGCTGGAGCTGCTGTGGCAATGGCAGTCGGGCGACCTGGACGCGGAGATCAGCATGGTCATCAGCAACCACGAGGACATGCGCCAATTGGTCGAGTCGTACGGAATTCCCTACCACTATATTCCGGTTACGCCGGACACGAAGGCGGAAGCGGAGCGCCAGCAGCTCGAATTGACCGAGGGCAAGGTGGATCTGGTCATTCTGGCGCGTTACATGCAGATCGTCACCCCGAAGTTCATCGAGCGCTTCCCGAACCGCATCATCAACATCCATCACTCGTTCCTTCCGGCGTTCGTCGGCGGCAAGCCGTACCACCAGGCGTACAGCCGCGGCGTCAAGCTGATCGGCGCGACGGCCCACTACGTGACGGAGGAGCTGGACGCCGGCCCGATCATCGAGCAGGACGTCCAGCGGGTATCCCACCGCGAGAACGTGAACGAGCTCAAGCGGATGGGAAGGCATATCGAGCGCACCGTGCTCGCCCGCGCCGTCAAGTGGCACGTGGAAGACCGGATCGTCGTGTATCAAAACAAGACGGTCGTGTTCGTGTAACGCGGTCCCTTCCCGGAGCCGACTTGTTCGTACAGGTTGTCCGTACAAGTTGTGGTAAAACGGGGGTTCGCGTGGTACAATAGGCAAGACTCGCGTCACCCGACAAGAACGGCAAAAGCATAGCGTTTTGCCATCACGAGCCATGAACGTTCGTGCACATGATGGAGGAGGTCATTAACCGTATGACAGCAAGCTCGAAATCGATCGAACAATTATCCGTGACGACGATCCGCACCCTGGCGATCGACGCCATCGAGAAGGCGAAGTCCGGCCACCCGGGCATGCCGATGGGCGCCGCCCCGATGGGATACCAGCTGTTCGCCAAGACGATGAAGCACAACCCGTCGCATCCGGAATGGATCAACCGCGACCGCTTCGTGCTGTCCGCCGGCCACGGCTCCATGCTTCTCTACGCTCTGCTTCACCTGAGCGGCTACGACCTTCCGCTGGAAGAGATCAAGAACTTCCGCCAATGGGGCTCCCTGACCCCGGGACATCCGGAATTCGGCCACACGGCGGGCGTCGACGCCACGACCGGCCCGCTCGGCCAAGGCTTCGGCATGGCGGTCGGCATGGCGATGGCGGAAGCTCACCTGGGCGCCACCTACAACCGCGAAGGGTTCGATCTGATCGACCATAATACGTTCGTCATCTGCGGCGACGGCGACCTGTCCGAGGGCATCTCCTCCGAAGCGGCATCGCTCGCCGGCCACCTCCAGCTCGGCAAGCTGATCGTGCTGTACGATTCGAACGATATCTCCCTCGACGGCGAGCTGAGCCTGTCGTTCTCCGAGAACGTGGCCAAGCGCTTCGAAGGCTACAACTGGCAAGTTCTCCGCGTGGAAGACGGCAACGACCTCGCCGCGCTGGAGAAGGCGATCGCCGCGGCCAAGGCCGAGACGAGCAAGCCGACCCTGATCGAAGTGAAGACGGTCATCGGCTACGGCTCCCCGAACAAGGGCGGCAAGGGCGGCCACGCCGGCCCGCACGGCTCCCCGCTCGGAACGGAAGAAGCGAAGCTGACGAAGGGCGTCTACGAGTGGGATTATCCGGAATTCACCGTTCCGGACGAAGTCCGCGCCCACTTCGAGGAAGTGAAGAAGCAAGGCGAAGCGGCCAACGCCGCATGGGACGAGCTGTTCGCGAAGTACAAGGCGGCCTTCCCGGAGCTGGCGGCCCAATTCGAGACCGCGACGAACCGCAAGCTGCCGGCCGGCTGGGACGCCGATCTTCCGAAGTACACGACGGAAGACAAGCCGGTCTCGACCCGCGTCGCTTCCGGTAACGCGCTGAACGGCCTGGCGAAGAACGTTCCGCACCTGCTGGGCGGCTCCGCCGACCTCGAGAGCTCCACGATGACCCACTTGAAGGGGTATCCGAACTTCAAGGCCGGCCAATACGAAGGCCGCAACGTCTACTACGGCATCCGCGAATTCGCGATGGCGGCAGCCATGAACGGCGCCTCGCTGCACGGCGGCGTCAAGATCTTCGGCGGCACGTTCTTCGTGTTCACCGACTACCTGCGTCCGGCCGTTCGCCTGGCGGCGCTCATGAAGCAGCCGGTCGTCTACGTGCTGACGCACGACTCGATCGCGGTCGGCGAAGACGGCCCGACTCACGAGCCGATCGAGCAGCTCGCCTCGATCCGCGTCATCCCGGGCCTGACGGTCATCCGTCCGGCCGACGCCAACGAGACTTCCGCGGCATGGGCGTACGCGCTCGAGAATAACGACAACCCGGTCGCCCTCGTGCTGACCCGCCAGAACCTGCCGGTTCTCGAAGGCACCGACAAGCTGGCCCGCGAAGGCATCAAGAAGGGCGGCTACATCGTCTCCGAAGCCGCGAACGGGCAGCCGCAAGGCATCCTGATCGCCACCGGCTCGGAAGTGCAGCTCGCCGTCGCCTCGCAGAAGGCGCTGGCCGAGCAAGGCATCCACGTCCGCGTCGTCAGCCTGCCGAGCTGGGACCTGTTCGACAAGCAGCCGAAGGAATACCGCGACAGCGTCATTCCGAAGACGGTCAAAGCCCGCCTCGCCATCGAGATGGCCCATCCGTTCGGCTGGGACCGCTTCGTCGGCGAATCCGGCGCGGTCATCGGCATCGACACGTTCGGCGCTTCCGCGCCGGGCGACCGCGTGATCAAGGAATACGGCTTCACCGTCGAGAACGTCGTGGAGCAATTCAAGAAGCTGCTGTAATCCGATTCGGGAGAGGAAGACGCACACATGTCGCAATTCGATAACGTATCCGTCGTCAAGCAAGCGAACATCTACTTCGACGGCAAGGTCACGAGCCGCACGGTGAAGTTCGCGGACGGCACGCATAAGACGCTCGGAATCATGCTTCCGGGCGAATACGAGTTCGGCACCGCGCAAGCGGAGCTGATGGAGATTCTGGCCGGCGAGCTGACCGTTCAGCTGCCGGGCAGCGAGGACTGGATCTCCATCTCCGGCACGGGCGAGTTCCGCGTTCCGGAGAACTCCAAGTTCAAGCTGAAGGTCGCGCAGACGACCGACTACGTCTGCTCGTACCTGTAAGCTCGGGCAAGCGGTAAGGAAGGGCTATTCGAGGATCCGACGAGATCCCGGATAGCCTTTTTTTGCGTGCTTTTCGCGCGGCGAAGAGCGGATCCGGCCTAATTTTCCATATTGTCAAGCTTCGCTCCCCTGATGTAAACTTCATTTACATTCAAGAGGGTGACATGCGAAGTTCGAAGCCGCCCCGGAAAAAGGAGACATCCATGCTAGCCAAGTGGGGATTGCGCTGGAAGCTGCTGCTGCTCATCATACTCGCCATCGCGGTGCCGCTCAGCCTGCAAGGGGCCGCGACCTACCGGATCTTCTCCTCGTCGACCGAGCGCCGGGCGACGGAGCACGCCGAGCAGATCAACGAACAGATCAACCGCAATCTGGATCGCACTCTCGCCGAGATGCAGCGATTGTCCTTGACCCCGCTGTACGATCCGAACGTGCTGGACATCCTCGGCAAGTACAGCGACGTCGTGAGCACCGCGGGCTTGCGCCCGACTATCGAAGAGCGAGAGAAGATGTTCCTCTACATCTCCGGAGCCGCCTACGGGAGGCAGGAGGTCCGAGGGATTCAGATCATCGCCGGCAACGGCTTCATCTTCACGAACACGGACTCGACGCTTATCCAGTTCGCCGACTACCGGCGGCTTCCCTGGATAGCTGGCGTCATCGGGGCCGACGGCGCCTGGTCCCTGCTCCCTCCCCATCCGATCGATTACTACGCGCCGGGCGACGCGGGCAACTACTTCTCGGTGGCCCGCGTCCTTCGCGAGCCCGGCAGCAACCGGCATCTCGGCTTGATCGTCATCGATCTGAAGCTGGACGTCTTCGCGGACATGCTGGCCAACTACCGGTTCGAGGAGAACGGAAGTCTCTTCGTCGTGAACGAGAACAACGACCTGTTCTATGCCAAGACGGGCGGGGACGGCGTCAACGCCTGGGCGGAGGACCCGCCGTCCATTCGTCCGTCGGACCGAAGCGGCGTGTACGACAGGGAGGTCGAAGGACGGCGGTATCTGGCGGTCATGGACGATTCGGACTATTCCGGGCTGAAGGTCATCTCCTACATCCCGGAGTCCGAGCTGCTGAAGGAGAGCGGCCAGCTGCGGCGGTTCACGATCCTATTGGCCGCCGTCTTCATGACGGCCGCCGGCGTCGTGGCGATTTTCTTCGCGTACCGGATCAGTCAGCCTCTCGTCAAGCTGAAGCAGAAGATGCTGCGGGTCGAGACGGGAGACTTCAGCCAGCGCGTTCCGGTCGAGACGCAGGACGAGATCGGCCAGCTGGGACGCGGCTTCAACCGGATGACCGAGGAGATCGACCGGCTCGTCAACGAAGTGTACGCGGTCGAGCTGCGGCAGAAGGAAGCGGAGCTGGCCAACCTGCAGAGCCAGATCAATCCGCACTTCATCTACAACACCCTCGAATCGATCAACATGATGGCGATCCGGGGAAGCAACTACGACGTATCCGACATGGTGACGGCGCTCGGAGGAATGCTGCGCTACGCCATCTCGCCGACGGACCGGACGGTTCCTCTGGAGGAGGAGCTGACTTCGGTCGGCGCCTACCTGCGAATCCAGCAGCTTCGCTACGGGGATCGGCTGCGGATCGTCTTCGACGTGGAAGCCGGCGCCGAACGGCTGGAAGTTCCGAAGCTGATCCTGCAGCCCCTCGTTGAAAACGCTATCTTCCACGGAATCGGAGACCGCGAGGAAGGCGGGGAGATCTGGATCGGCGCCGCACGCTTCGAGGAGGAGCTTCTCCTCACGGTGCGGGACGACGGCGCAGGCATGGGCGAGGACGAGCTCGCGCGGCTTCGCGAGTCACTGCTGTCGTTCGAGCCGCCCGGCTCGTCCCGGCGGGGACGGGGGCTGGCGCTGCGCAATATCGCCCAGCGGATCCGGCTTATTTTCGGCCCGTCGGCGGAGCTGCACATCGACGGGAGCCCGGGGCAGGGGCTTGCGGTCACGATCACGATACCAGCGACGGAGAGGAGAACGCGCGATGATCAAGCTTATGCTGGTTGAAGACGAAGAGACGATCCGCACGGGCATTCGGACCGTTATCACCCGGCTCGCCGACGGGTTCGAGATTGTGAAGGAGGCGTCGAACGGCAAGGAGGCGCTCCGGTACTTGCAATCGGACATGCCGGACGCGATCATCACCGACATCCGCATGCGGGAGATGGACGGCCTGGCGCTGATCGACAAGGTCCGGGAATTGTACGCGTCCATGCCCCTTGTCATCATCAGCGGATACGACGATTTCGAATACGCGCGGAGGGCGCTGCGCCAAGGCGTGGCGGACTACCTGCTGAAGCCGGTCGACCGGGGCGCGATGCTGAAGGCGCTTGAGCGGATCCGGGAGCTCGTCGGGCGGGAGCGGGGTCCGCTTCCGCAGCCCGGGCGGGAGGAGGAGCCGTCCGTTCAGCCCGGCGAGGGGCGGCGGATCATTCACAAGCTGTGCGAGCATATCGCGCGCAATCCGGACGGCGACCTGCGCCTGCAGACGCTCGCGGATTACGCGCACTTAAGTCCCGTCTACCTGAGCAAGCTGTTCAAGCAGGAGACGGGGGAGAACCTGTCCGATTACATCGCGTCGGCGAGGATCGAACGGGCGAAGTATTTGCTGGCGAACACCGACTTGAAAATATACGACGTCGCCCGCCTGTCCGGCTACCAGAGCCCGAAGCACTTCATGCTGGTGTTCCGGAAGGCCGTCGGCGTCCCGCCGGGCGCTTACCGGGAAGAGAACGGGCGTTGATGCGATCCTGCCGATAACCCGAACGCATAAACCGACCCGCGCAATACGCCAATTAAATAAATCGAACGAAGCTAACCAACCCGACCCGCGCCAACACGCCAATAAATCGAACCAGGCTAATAAATCGAACCAAATGTGCAGATCGGGTGATATTTTGTAACATCTCTTTTCCCTACAATCAGAAGTGTAAATCATGAATCGCGCGAAGCGGAGGGGAAAAGAAATGAAAAAAGGATTGTTGGCGCTTACGGCTGCTTCGTTGGCCGTGCTGGCCGCGTGCGGGAACGGCAACGACAAAGACCCGGGCGCCCAGGCTTCCGGCTCCGGAGACGGCAGCGGCAAGACCGTGGAACTGAAGTTCATGACCTGGGGCAATCAGCAGCATCTAGACATGTATAATACGCTGCTGGCCAAGTTCAACGAGACGCATCCGAATATCCACGTCTCGCTCGAATCGGTGCCGTTCGCCGATTATCAGCAGAAGGTGTCGGTGCTGGCCGCGGGCCGCGAGCTGCCCGATCTCGCCTGGATCTCCGAGCGGATGGTGCCGCAGTTCCTGTCCAACGACATCCTGGCGGACATCTCGGACATCAAGAGCGATTCCGCGTTCGGAATCGACGACTTTATTCCTTCCACGCTGGATCTGTTCACGAAGGGCGACAGCCTGTACGGCCTGCCGTTCTCCACTCCGCCCAGCGTCATCTTCTACAACACGGACCTGTTCGCGAAGGCCGGTCTGCCGACTCCCAACGAGCTGGCGGCGAAGGGCGAATGGACCTGGGACAAGTTCCAGGAGACGGCCAAGGCGCTCACCTCCGGCACCGGCGGCAGCAAGACGTACGGCGCAACGTTCTTCCGCGACTGGAAGACGTGGGTCATGCTTCCTTCCTATTCCTGGTCGCACGGCAGCGACATCTTCAACGCCGACATGAGCTCGTTCACCTGGAACGACCAATCCGGCGTCGAGACGCTCGAGATGGTGCGGAAAATGATGTTCGACGACGGCTCCCATCCGAAGGCCGGCGAACAGGTCAGCTTCGACGCCGGCAAGCTCGCCATGTACTTCGACGGCTACAGCTACGTATCCAAGGCCAGAGAGATCAAGGACTTCAAGTGGAGCATCGCGCCGTTCCCGTCGGGACCGAAGGGCTCCGTGCCGATGATGGGCCAAGCCGGCTACGTCGTGTTCAAGCAGACCAAGCATCCGGAAGAAGCGAAGGAGCTGCTGAAGTTCCTGGCGAGCCAGGAAGGCGTGCAGGCGACGTCGACCTTCTTCGTGCCGCCGCGCCAATCGGTGCTCAATTCGGACGCCTTCTTGAATCAACCGAACAATCCTCCGGCCGAGGACATCAAGCAGGCGGTCATCGCCGAGATGCCGAAGGCCAAGGTGCAGCCCGGACACGTGCAATGGACGAAGATCGACAACGAAGTCCTGTTCGGACTCGACATGCTGTTCGGCCAAGCCGACAGCCCGTCGAATATCCTGAACCAGATGAAGGAGAAGATCGACCCGCTGCTCGCCAAATAATAAGAAGCGACGCGACGGTCCGCTTAAGCGGGGGGCCGTCGCGTCCGTCCGGGAGGGGATGTCGTCATGAATCGAATGCATCGGGCGCTAAGCTCGGATAAGCTGCAATTGTTCGTCAGCCTGCCGGCCAACGACGCGGAACTGGCCCGGGAGGCCGTTCGCGCGGGGGCGGACGGGCTGAAGGTCCATATCAACGTCGATCACCGGGCGAGCGGGAATCGGTTCGGGCCGCTGGCCGAGTACGCGGAGACGTTCGCCGAGATCCGCTCCCTGTTCGAAGGGCCGCTCGGCATCGTGCCGGGCGGCTCGGCGGAAGCCGTTCAAGCCGAAGAGATCCGGGCGCTGCCGGGGATGGGCATCGACTTCTACTCCATCTATGCCTGGCACCTGCCCGTCTATATGCTGAAGGCGCCGGGGCTCGCGAGGACGTGCGCGGTCGACGACCGCTTCGATCTGTCGCTGCTGGAATCCGCCGCCGCTCTCGGAATCGAGGCGATCGAAGCCTCGGTCGTGCCCGGGGCCGAGTACGGCTCCCCGCTCTGCCTGGCCGATCTGCTCAAGTATCGCCGGGTCGCGGAGCGCGCGAAGCTGCCGGTCATCGTTCCTTCGCAGCGCAAGATCGGGCCGCAAGACGTGCCTGCTTTAATCGACTGCGGCGTCAAGGTGCTGCTCGTCGGCGCGGTCGCCGTCGGAACGACGGCCGAATCGATCGGCCGGTCCGTCAGCCTCCTCCGGGAAGCGATCGACAAGGCGGGAGGGTGAGGGGATGAGCCGATCCGAACGCAAGCTCCGCCGCAGCCCGCTCGCCCGCGAAGCGAACATCACGGGGTGGCTGTTCGTCTCGCCGATGGTGCTCGGCTTCGTCTGCTTTCTGCTTTTCCCGATGCTGATGGCCTTCTACATGAGCCTGAACGACTGGCCGCTGCTCGGCAGCGTCGAATTCAGCGGGCTCGACAATTACAAGAACGCCCTGTCCGATTCCGCCTTCTGGAAGGTGCTGGGCAACACGTTCTACTTCTCCGCCGGTCTCGTTCCGCTCAACATTATTCTGGCGCTGCTGCTGGCTCTGCTGCTCTCCAGGAGCTTGCCGCTGATGGGGCTGTTCCGGACCGCGATCTTTACGCCGGTCATCACCTCCCTCATCGTCTGGTCGATCGTGTGGAAGTACATGCTCGCCACCGACATGGGCTTCGTGAACCAGATGCTGAACCTGCTCGGCATCGAGGGACCGGCCTGGCTGTACGATCCGAAGCTGGCGATGCCGGCGGTCATCGTCACGAGCGTGCTCAAGAACGTCGGGCTGAACATGGTGCTGTTCATCGCCGCGCTGCAGCAGGTGCCCGCGCATCTGTACGAAGCGGCGAAGCTGGACGGGGCCGGCCGTACCCGGTCGTTCTTCAACGTGACGTTGCCGATGATCACGCCGACCTTGTTCCTGACCGTCATCATGACGATCATCGGCTCGTTGAAGGTGTTCGGGCAGATCTACGTCATGACGCAAGGCGGACCGGGCAATTCCACCAAGGTGCTCGTCTATACGATCTGGGAGACGGCGTTTAAGCTGTTCGATCTCGGCTACGCCTCGTCCCTGGCCTTCATTCTGTTCTTCATTATTATGGCGTTTACCCTGCTTCAATGGCAGCTCCGCAAAAGGTGGGTGTTCCATGAAAACTGATTCGGCCATCCCGGCTCCGGCTCCGGCTGCGTCCGCCCCCTATCGTTCTCGGCGGGTAAGCCCGGGCTCGATCGTCCGGTACGTGCTCTTGACCGCGATCTCCGTCGTCATGATCCTGCCGTTCGTCTGGATGCTGTCGACGTCGCTGAAGGAACCGTCCGACATCTTCGTCTTCCCGCCGAAGTGGATTCCTTCGCCCATTCGCTGGGCCAATTATTCCGAGGTGCTGGACGCGATACCGTTCGGCCGCTTCTATTGGAACAGCGTCTATATCGCCGCTCTCGTGACGATCGGGACGGTGCTGTTCGCCTCGCTCTCCGGGTACGCGTTCGCGCGCATCCCGTTCGTCGGGCGCAACGCCGTCTTCCTCCTGCTGCTCAGCACGATGATGATCCCGCACGAGGCGACTTCGATTCCGATGTTCCTGTTCATGCGCGAGCTGAACTTCCTCAATACGCACGTCCCTCTGATCATCGTGCCGATCTTCGGCGCGGGAGGCGTGTTCGGCATTTTCGTGATGCGGCAGTTTTTCCTGACGCTGCCGAAGGAGCTGGAGGAAGCCGCGATGATCGACGGCTGCTCGCGGGTCGGCATTTACGGCCGGATCATGCTGCCGCTCGCCGGACCGGCCATCGCGACGCTGACCATCTTCACGTTCCTGACTTGCTGGAACGAGTTTTACGATCCGCTGATTTTCCTGAACGACCGGAACTTGATGACGATTCCGCTGGGGCTGTCGCTGTTCACCGACGAAGCCGGCACGGCGTGGCACCATCTCATGGCCGCATCGGTCATGGCGACGCTGCCGCTACTCATCGTCTTCTTCTTCGCGCAGAAGCAATTCATCGCCGGCGTGGCGATGACGGGATTGAAGGATTAAGACCGGAAGGGAGCCCGATGAGAAAATGAAAAGAACGATAGAATCCGACGTCGTCGTCGTCGGAGGCGGCCCCGCGGGCATCATGGCGGCGATCGCGGCAGGGCGGCAAGGCGCGCGCGTCCTGCTCGTCGAACGCTACGGATTCCTCGGGGGCATGTCCACCGCCGCGCTGGTCTATCCTTGGATGACCTTCCATACGGAGAGCGGGGAACAAGTCATCCGCGGCATTCCGCAGGAGCTCGTGGACCGGCTGATGGCGTGCGGCGGCTCGCCGGGCCATCTGCGCGATACGGTCGGCTTCGTCCATAGCGTCACGCCGTACCATCCCGAGCTGTTCAAGGTCGTGGCGCTGGACATGCTAAAGGAAGCGGGAGTCCGCCTGCTTCTGCACAGCTTCGTCGATCAAGTCGACGTTGCGGGCAGCCGCATCTCCCAGGTGACGCTGACCGGCAAGTCCGGCCGGATCGAGGCGCGGGGCTCCATGTTCGTCGACGCGTCCGGGGACGCCGACGTCGCCTATCTGTCGGGAAGCCCGACGCTGATGGGGCGGGACGGCGACCGGCTGACGCAGCCGATGACGATGAAGTTCCGGATGCGCGGCGTCGATCTGGAAGCGGTCAAGCGGTATATGATCGAGAACCCGAGCAACTTCTACCACAAGACGCCGATCGCCGAGCTGGACCGAATTCCGCTTACGGGCATTCAAGGCTTCTACGCGGAGTGGAGGGCGGGCAACGTTCCGATCAACCGCGACCAGGTGCTGCTGTTCACCGGTCCGGCGGAGGACGAGGTGCTCGTCAACTGCACGAGGGTTCAAGGGCTGGACGGGACCGAGGTGGAGGATTTGACCCGGGCGGAGGAGGAAGGCCGGAGGCAGGTGCTGCTGATGGCGGACTTCCTGCGGCGGGACGTGCCCGGCTTCGCCAACGCTTCGATCTCCGCGGTGGGGACGCAGATCGGCATCCGCGAGACGAGGCGGATCGACGGCGAATACCGGCTGACGATCGAAGACGTCGTGGCCGGGCGCTCGTTCCCGGACGCGATCGCGCGCAGCGGCTATCCCGTCGACATCCACGATCCGTCCGGCAAGGGCGTCAAAGCCGCCTGGATCGGAGGCGACGGCGCCTACGACATCCCGTACCGCTGCCTCGTCGCGCGCAGCGTCGACAACTTGCTGGCGGCCGGGCGCTGCATCTCGACGACGCACGAAGCGCTCGCGACGACGCGGCTCACGCCGAGCTGCATGGCGACCGGCCAAGCGGCGGGAACCGCCGCCGCGCTCGCGTTCCAGAGCGGCACGACGGCGGGGGGCGTCGATCTGAACCGGCTGCGCGAGGCGCTTGTTCGGGACGGGGCCGTGCTGTAAAGAAGAGAGCGCAAGGGGCATCGATCCGGCTGTCGGCCGATCGGTGCCCCTTTGCGCGGCTGACCGGAGAATCAGGCAAGCGCGGCGAATAGAGGATCCAACACCCGCTTGGCGAATCGGTCCCGGTCCTCCTCGGACTCCTCGCGGCCCAGGAAGTTCGTCTGGAACGCATGCTGGAAGCAGCTTCCGAGCAACAAGTCCGCGATCGCTCTCGGATCGGTTCCCTCGCCGATTCGGCCCAGCTGCTTCTCTCTCTCCAAGTAAGCTTCGACGGCTTCGTTCGCCCGGTGAGGCCCTTCATTGCGCTGGGCGAACCCTTCCCGGAGACGCAGCAGGATGCCCGGTTCCGAGAAGACGGAGCAGATCAACGGCATGGAGGCGCCGAAGTCCTCCAGCGCAGCGAAGGCGACCCTCTCCAGATTCGCCCTCACCGTCTCCTGACCGGCAAGTCCCTGCAGCTTCGATAACGCGCCCATCAGATTCTTAAGCTGTCCCCGCAATACATGGAGGAAGAGATCTTCCTTGCTCTTGAAATGATTGTATAACGATCCTTCGGAGCAGCCGGCGGCCCGGGCGATCTCCTTGGTCGTGGTCTTGGCAAGACCGTTCGCGAGCAGCACCCGTTCGGCGGCTTCGGCGATTTTGCTTTTTAAATCCATTGCGGTCCCTCGCTCTATTGACATGGAATGGAAAGCTCGCTATGCTTTCATTATGAGTGTGCGCTCACTCAAAGTCAAGCTATGTCAGGCCATGGGGAGCTCTCTCTCGGGGATACGTTCGCTCCAATCTGAGTGTGCGCTCACTCAAATTATTAGGAAGGAGGATGTTTACCTTGAAAACTCAAAACTATGGAAATTACGTAAGGTATGTTCCGGCCTTTCATTTTTTTCTGGTACCGCTCGGCTTCGTTACGCTGGCTTCCGCAATCGCGCTGCTATTTATCGCCGAGCGAAGCGGGATGTCGCTGCTGGCCGCCGCGCTGCTCATATCCCTGTCGCTGATGGCCGTCATGACCATGTTCCTTGCCCGAACCTTCGCCTGCAAGGTCCAGGATCGCGCCATCCGCGCGGAAGAGAACCTGCGCCACTTCGCCATGACCGGCAGGCTGCTCGATCCCCGGCTGACGATGGAGCAGATCATCGCGCTGCGGTTCGCTTCGGACGAGGAATGGCCGACTCTGTGCGGGCAAGCCGCGTCGGAACGGATGGCCCCCGACGCCATCAAGCGGTCCGTCCGATGCTGGAGAGCCGATCACAACCGAGTATAAGCTCGGTACGATTAGGAATGGAGGGTTTGCCCGATGAACGGATTAACCGCGAAGTTTCATGAGACGACGATAAACCTGCTGGCCGATTACGCCCGGCAGTACATCGAAGACAACTGGCAGCAAGTCTGGGAGCGGCATTCGCCGGAGCTCGAGAAGATTTACGAGAGGGGAGGGGATTCGGCATACGGCTTCTTCTGCCTGAAGCTGTTCCAACCTCTTGGAGAGGAGTTCGCCGACGCGGGATTCGCCTCGCGGCCGGTGCTGCCGGGTACGTTCCCCCAGTCGGAAGAGCATTGGGGACCTTGGGAGGACCGGGAGAGACGGTTCTGGAGCGTAATCTCCCTGGCGAACGGACGGGAGCTGGGAGCGCTGGTCACCCGCGTCTATCACGATCATACCCGCTTGCGCCTCCCGAGGCCGCCGCAGGTGTACGCGGTCGGAGAGACCGATCCGCACCTCATCTCGCAAGCGATTCGAATCGCTATTCCCGTTCGCGAGGGTTCGACGGCGGGAGGAGGGGGGAACGATGAATGAGAGACCTTATTCCCGGAGCGCCCGCATCGGCTACATCGCGCTGGCTTGGCTGTTCGCCGTCGCCGTCGGGATTCAGACGTTCGTCGCGGGACTGTCGCTGTTCGTCGATTCGAGCCAATGGAGCCTTCATGCCGGTCTCGCCCGATTCCTCGCGTTCGTTCCTTTATTGATGATCGTCTTGGCATGGAGCGCCCGGATGCCCGCGATAATGGTATGGAGAAGCGCCGCCCTGCTCGGCATGGTCATCGGCATGTTCCTGACGGCCATCCTGTCCTCGCGAATCGGATTTCTGTCCGCGCTGCACCCCGTGATCGCCCTTATGCTGCTCTTGGGTACCGCGAACATCCTGCGTTCTTCCCGTCATCCCGTCGTTCCTGCTTCTTAGATAACGATCAAATTTTTTAGGGGGTATCTCCTGTATTTGTAATGGCGACAGCCTCGTCCTATGAATTACCCTTGGGGCGGCGTTTTTAGGCATTCAGATCAACCGCGTCGGTGAGTGATGTCTCCAATGCCGAAAAAATCGGCATTGAGAGCACTTGCGGAAGCGTGGGATGTCTCCAATGCCGAAAAACTCGGCATTGAGAGCACTCGCGGCAGCGCGGGAGGCCTCCAATGCCGAAAAATTCGGCATTGAGAGCACTCGAGGCCGCGCGGGATGCCTCCAATGCCGAAAAAATCGGCATTGGGAGCACTCGAGGCCGCCCGGGATGCCTCGGCACCTTAGGACAATCCCCTCTCCGTTCACTCGCCCGCCCTGCCCCCGCCGTCCTGGACGTTGTACAGCACGCGAACGAGAAGATCCTGGCTGTAGTTGCCGAAGTGCTTGCCGTAGATCGTGAGGCCGCGCTTGTTAACGGACTTCTCCGTGACGGCGATGCGGAAGTTGATCTGGCTCTGGTAGTTCAGACGGACGTCGTCGAGAGTGACGTCCGAGATGCGGCAGCCGTCGATGTAGCTGCCGGTGCGCGTGATGCGGATCAGCTTGAGCATGCCGTACTGGTTCAGGTGGGGAGGCCACCAGTCGGGGTTGAACGTGCCCCGGATGTCGCCGAAGTCTCCCGGGCTCGTCCAGCAGCCGATCTCGACGTCGTTGATATAGAAGTAGATGTCGGAAGGATAATGGTCGTTATAGCCGGGGGCTTCCGAGCCGAGCTCCATGGAGAACTGAATCTCTTCGAACGACTGGTTCGACTTGAGATAGTTCGGAATCTTGTATTCCAAGTAGCCTTCGGACAGCCAGATAATCTCCGCGTCGATCCGCATCGGGTCGGCGAAGAAGCGGGGATCGTCGAAGTCGCCGACGATGCTGTCCTTGGTGGCGAGCCCGCACGTGGGAGAAGCGGCGTAGTCGCTGTAGTGGCCGACCTTGATCTCGACCTCGTACCGGTTCGAGATCTCCTTGCTCCGCAGGTCGACGACGAGCTTCTCCTCGTTCAGGTAGCAGATCTTCTGAATGCCGTGCTTGCCGACGGCGGTGTTGATCTCGATGAGGCCGCTTTCCTCCAGCTTCTTGATGTGCATCGTAATGACGCTGTTGCTGAGACCGAGCTTGGTGGCGATATCGTTCAGGTTCAGGCTCTGATTGTTGGCGAGCAGCTCCAGGATTTGGATGCGGATCTCGGAGCTCAACGCTTTGTAAATGTTGAGGCCCGACTTCAGATCCTTGATATAGATCATGGCGATTCCTCTCTCTGCCCGCATCGGGGGACCTTCGTTCGACGCTCGCGGCGTGGGAGCGGCTTTTATTTTCACTTTATTATAAATGAAACCGTTTTAAAAGGGAAGGCGAACGAGAATGGGCTCCTGGATCGCGAGAGTTTGTCCTTTTGAAGCCCAAAACGATTTTCCCGACCGATTCTTCAAAAACCGAAAAAATGGCTTAAAATCCGACAAGAAAGCGCATACAAAAAGAATTGACATCCGAAAATGGAAGCCATACAATAAATTCAGAAATTAATTCGCAAAAATACGAAATAAACCGTCTTTCACGATTTCCGGCTTTCGCCCCTAGCGGGCTGAAGTATAAATCATTCCTTATCGACGAGGGGGATTTCAGGAAATGAGGAAAGCGCTTACTATCGCAGGTGCGTACTTGCTGACCGGCGCGCTGTTGTTATCGGCCTGCAGCGGAGGCGGCAACGAGGCGGGCTCTTCTGGCGGAGGCGGGAATTCTTCGGACGGTTCCAAGTCGTCTTCTCCGACGAAGCTCGTGTTCTGGACGTTCAACGAATTGCACCAGAAGTTCTTCGAGAAGATGGCCGCCAATTGGAACCAAGCCCATTCGGATATGCCGATCAAGCTGGAGGCGACGACGTTCCCGTACGAGGATACGCACAGCAAGCTGCTCGTCGCCCTTCAGTCGGGAACGGGGGCTCCGGACCTGGCGGACATCGAGATCAGCAAGATCGGCAACTTCCTCAAGGGCGAGCCCCAGCTCGTGCCGCTGAACGACATCGTGGAGCCGGAGGAGGGCAATCTCGTCATGTCGCGCCTCGACAACTACGCGAAGGACGGCAATTACTACGGCATCGACTACCATGTCGGGGCGGAAGTGATCTATTACAACAAGGAGATTCTCGACCAGGCCGGCGTCAATCCGGACGATATCAAGACGTGGGACGACTTCGAGAAGGCGGGCAAGCAGGTGCTGGACAAAACGGGCAAGCCGATGACGACGCTGGAGACGACCGACCAATGGTCGTTCTGGCCGCTCGTCGCCCAGCACGGCTCCGACTTCCTCGACAAGGACGGCAACGTCATTCTGAACAACGCCGCCAATCTCGAGGTGCTCACCTATCTCCAGAAGCTGGTGAAGGAGAAGGTGGCCGTGCTCGCGCCCGGCGGCGGGCATCACGCGGAAGAGTATTACGGCATGATGAACCAGGGCGGCGCCGCGGCCGTCTGGATGCCGATGTGGTACATGGGCCGGTTCACCGACTACATGCCGGACCTGAAGGGCAAGATCCTTATCCGCCCGACGCCGGTGTTCAAGGAAGGCGAGATGCGCTCTTCCGGCATGGGCGGCACGGGGACGGTCATCACGAACCAATCGAAGAACAAGGAGCTGGCGAAGAAGTTCCTCGAGTACGCGAAGATCTCGAAGGAAGGCAACATCGAGATCTGGCGGGACCTCGGCTTCGATCCGATCCGCACGGACGTGTGGGGAGACCCGGCGATGAAGGAATCCAACAAGTTCACCGACTACTTCGGCGACCAGATCTTCGAGGACCTGCTGAAGCTGAAGGACGAGATCGCGCCGGTCAACATCAAGGAGAAGACGCCCGCCGTCTCCGACGTCGTCAAGACGAAGGTCATGTTCCAGGCGCTGAACGACCTGAAGGATCCGAAGCAGGTGCTGGACGACGCCGCGGCCAGCATCAAATAAGAGAAGACAGGGACGACCCGCGTTCCGCTTCGTCCGGAGCATCGACCCGGGCGGAGCGGCGGCGGACGCTTGCCGAGAGGAGATGGCTGCCCCGATGAAGACGGATGCGGTCGCGGCTTCAACGCCTACGACCCCCTCGACCCCGATGAGAACGAATCCCGTCAGACGGTTGTTGTATTCCCGAGGAATCGCGCCTTACGTGTTCGTCCTGCCGTTCGTCCTGTCCTTCCTGATTTTCTTCGCTTACCCGGTCTTCAGCACGGTCGTCATGAGCTTCCAGGAGGTGCTGCCGGGGCAGACGCGGTTCATCGGATGGGACAACTACCGGCACCTGTGGAACGATTCCTTCTTCACGGCGCTTCGGAACAATACCCGGTACACGTTCTGGACGCTGCTGATCCTCATTCCTCTGCCGCTCGTGCTGGCCGTGTTCCTGAACTCCAAGGCGATGAGGTGGAGCGGCTTCTTCCGGTCGGCGCTCTTCATTCCTTCCCTCACTTCCGTCGTCGTGGCCGGCACGATCTTCCGTCTCGTGTTCGGGCAGACCGACGTCGCGGTCATGAACATGCTGCGCCACGCCTTCGGCTTCGAGACGATCAACTGGCTGGCGAAGTCGTCGACGGGCATGCTCGTTCTGGTCGTTCTGGCGACTTGGCGGTACGCGGGAGTGAATCTCATTTACTTTTTGTCCGGACTCCAGAGTATCCCGAGCGACCTCTACGAATCCGCCGAGATCGACGGGGCGAACAAGTGGAACAAGTTCTGGCGGATTACCGTGCCGCTGCTGAAGCCGGTGACGATCTACGTCGTCACGATCAGCATCTACGGCGGGTACGCGATGTTCACGGAGAGCTTCATGCTGTGGAGCGGCAACCATTCCCCGAACGACATCGGGCTGACGATGCTCGGCTACATCTACCGGGAAGGGATCGAGAAGAACGAGCTCGGCTTCGGCTCCGCGATCGGTCTTGCGCTGCTCGCATTTTTGCTGGCCGTCAACGTCGTTCAGCTTAAATTTTTCGGCCTGTTCAAAAAGGAGGAGGACTAGATGTCGGTCCGGGCTTCTTCTCCCTGGGAGCGGATTCTGCTGCTGGCGCTGTTCGCCGTTCTCGCCGCCCTCGCGCTGTTCCCGTTCTACTGCCTGCTGCTCGGCTCCCTTAAGCCTTCGAAGGAGCTGCTGCGGCTCGGCCTGAACGTCCGTCTGCAGCCGGACCTGCTCTCGCTGGACAACTATCGGTTCCTGTTCTCCGAGTCCGCGCGCAAGTATCTGTTCTGGTATCGGAACAGCGTCGTCATAACGGTTATCTATACGGCGTGCTGCCTGCTGCTCTCTTCCATGGTCGGCTACGGGCTGGCCGTCTATCGCTTCCTCGGGCGCAACCTCATCTTCGTCGCCGTCCTGTTCGTCATGATGGTGCCGGTCGAGATCATTATGCTGCCGCTCTACAAGCTGATGATCTCCTTCCGGATGATCGACACGTACCGCGGCATCATTCTTCCGTTCGTCGTCACGCCGCTGCCGATCTTCTTCTTCCGCCAATACGCCTCCGGCCTGCCGAAGGACTTCCTCGACGCGGGGCGGATCGACGGCTGCTCGGAGTATGGGCTGTTCTTCCGCATCATGATGCCGCTTATGGCTCCCGCCTTCGGGGCGATGGCGATCCTCCAGGCGCTGGCGAGCTGGAACAGCTTCGTCTGGCCGATGATCGTGCTCAAGACGAACGAGATGCTGACGCTGCCGATCGGCCTGGCGAGTCTTCTGACCCCGTACGGCAACAACTACGACATTCTGATCGCCGGCTCTGTGCTTGCCATCGTGCCGATTCTGATCGTGTTCGTTTTCTTCCAGCGGTACTTCGTGTCGGGCTTGACGGTCGGCGGGGTGAAGGGGTGAAGGGGTGAAGGGGTGGACCTCGCCGCATAATCGGCTGCCATTCTGTTCAAGGTAAGGCTATGGCCGAAGCCGTACAACTATTGCGGGAGGAATCGAGGAATGGCGACAAGCCGCAACCATCAAGGCGCGCACGGGATCGGGCAAGTCGAAGAGCAGCTGGACGACCAGATCGAGGCGGCCGTGGAGATCCAGGGCGAATCCGAGATCGATGGCGAGATCGAGCGAGCTGCCAGACAACCGTACAAGGAATCCGATGAAGAAAAGGAATAATGTCCGCACAAGCGAATAACGCTTGCGCCTTGGGGCAGCCGGCTTCGATAGCCGGCTGCCTTCTCGCGTTCGCGGAACGGTTCGCCTTCGGTTCGCCTGTCGCAAATCGCTGACTGTATCTGTCAGGGATAATCCGGTACAATGGGGGCGAGAGGTGATGATTATGAGCGGCAAAGCGGGGGAGCTGCCGATCGCGTTCTTCGCCGGACAAGCCGAGATGGAACAGTGGATGGAAGCCCATCACGGCTCGTCGGCGGGCATACGGCTGCGAATCGCCAAGAAGAATTCGGGTCAAGCGTCGGTCACATACGACGAAGCGCTGGAAGTCGCCCTATGCTACGGCTGGATCGACAGCCGGAAGGAAGCGTACGACGACGAGAGCTGGATCCAGCGCTTCACGCCTCGAGGACCGAAGAGCATCTGGTCGAAGGTGAACCGGGAGAAGGCGGAGCGTCTCGTCGCCGAAGGGCGGATGAAGCCGGCCGGCTATGCGGCGATCGAAGCCGCGAAGCGGGGCGGCCTGTGGGACAAGGCCTACGAGTCGCAGGGCGCCGCTTCGATGCCGGAGGATCTGGCCGCGGAGCTGGAGAGCCGCCCGGCCGCGAAGGCGTTCTTCGAGAGTCTGAACAGCCGGAACCAGTACGCGTTCAAGTTCCGCCTTCATCAGGCCAAGGACGCGGCCGCTCGGGAGCGGAAGCTTCGGCAATTCGTCGAGATGCTCGAGAAGGGCGAGTGCTTCTATCCGCAAGGAGCCAAGTAGCCGGGCGATGCCTGCGGAGGAAGGAGGGATGCCGTCTTGTCCAAGGCGACGAACATGCTGTCCATTCTATGGCTGCTGCGGTCCGGCAGACGGATGACGGCCCAGCAGCTGGCGGACGAGCTGGAGATCCATATCCGCACCGTATACCGCTGCATCGATTCGCTGTGCGCCAGCGGAGTGCCGGTCATCGCCGATTCGGGGCCGAACGGCGGCTACCGGATTCTCGACCGGTTCGCGGAATCGCCGCTTCTATTCGACATGGAGGAGCAGCAAGCTCTCGTGCAGGCGGCGGCTTTCGCAAGGGAAGCGGGTTATCCGTACCGCGAGGCGCTGGATAGGGCGATCGACAAGCTGAAGCGGTATACGAACGAGGAGCAGCTCGACCGGATTATGCGTCACGAGGAAGGGTTCTCGGTCATCCATCCTCCGGTCGAAGAGCCGCAGCTGGAGCTGCTGAAGACGCTGGAAGCGGCGGTCGCCCAAGGCCGTTCCGTCGAGATGGAATACGACAAGGGAAGGGGCGGGCCGCCCAGCAAGCGTGTCTTCGATCCTTACGGCATCGTCCATTGGAAGGGCGCCTATTACGTCGTCGGCTATTGCGGCCTGCGAGGCGAGCTTCGCAGCTTCCGGACGGACCGCATCGTCCGGCTCGCGGAGACCGAGCGCCGGTTCGAGAGGCCGGAAGGCTTCTCCGCGAAGGACCATCTCATGCGCGAGCTGCTTCCGGATTCCCTCGATGCCGAGTCTCTAGCCGTCGTTCGAATCCGCTCCAGCGAGCAGGTGCTGGACATGCTCGGCCAGCATTGGCTGTTCGGCCACGCGGTGATCGAGAGGAAGGAAGGCGAAGCCGCTTACCGGATCGGGGAGCCTTCTCTGCACACTTACGTTCCGTATTTCCTGCTTCCGTACGGCAAGGCGCTGACCATTGTCGAGCCGGACTCCCTGATCGAGAGGATAGCGGCCATCGGGGAAGAGCTGGCCCGGCATTATCGTTCCATGATTGCGCCGCAGCGGGAGACCGATTCGAATCCAAGCAAAGGATGACGACAATGAGCCAATTCGCGATGTACGGCAAGTTCAAGGCCCATCCGGGCAAAGGCGGGGAGCTGGCGCAAATTCTGCTCGAAGCGGCGGAAGCGAGCAAGGCCGACGAAGGCTGCCAGTTCTATATCGTTAACGCGGCCGAGGACGACCTGGACACGATCTGGGTCACCGAGCTGTGGAGAGACGCGGAAGCGCACGCCGCCGCCCTCAAGAACGAAGGCGCGCAGGCGATGATCAAGCGAGCCATGCCGCTGATCGCTTCCGTCGAGCCGGTCAAGCTTCGCCCGCTCGGCGGCAAAGGACTCGAATGACGCCAACGGCCTCCCGCGAGGGAGGCTTTGTTGCTTCCTGCCGGCAGTATGCTCACCCTATGTGAGCAATCCCGTTCCTCACTTTCGCTTCTTGTGCCGCTATTCCGCTTATGTGTAATCCCGTTCCTCACTTTTGTCCCTCGTGCCGTTTTTCCGCTCAAGTGAGTAATCCCGTTCCTCACTTTTGTCCCTCGTGCCGTTTTTCCGCCAATGAGAGTAATCCCGTTCCTCGCTTCCGTCCCCCGCACCGCTATTCCGTCTATGTGACTCACCGGCTGAGGTCCTTTTTTTGCGTAAGGGGGATCAATCGGAAAATACGGCCTGCGTCCGAATGCTGGATTATTTTTTTCTCGCGGCTGCTATTCCTGACCGTCTCTGTCAGCAATCGTCGGTTATACTGATGGCAGATCGGAATTCAATCCAAGAAAAGGAATGGAGGATTCGCCAACATGCCTACCACGATCGACGAATTCGTAAAAGAGTACGAGATGGAGTCCGCCTTGACGGAAAAGGCGCTGGACGCGCTCACGGACGAATCGCTGAAGCAAGCCGTGACGGACAAGCACCGGACGCTGCGCAACCTCGCCTGGCATCTCGTTCAGTCTTATAACTATATGACGTACCTGGGGCTGACGTACGACGAGCCGCTGGCGGCGGAAGAAGCTCCGACCTCGGCGAAGGCGATCGCCGACGAATACCGCCGGCTTAGCCGGGCGTTCCGGCGCGCCCTCGCCAGTCAATGGACGGACGAGACGCTGGACGTAGAGGTCGACGTGTTCGGGGCGACATGGCCGAACCGCGAGACTTTGCGATTCACCTTGCGTCACGAGATCCATCATCGCGGGCAGATGACGGTGCTGATGAGACAGGCGGGGCTCCGCGTGCCCGATATTATGGGCCCGACCTTGGACGATTGGCTGGACAAGGGGGAAGAGCCTCGCGTCTGAGCGAGGCAGCAAGGTATAAGAAAAAGACCGCAACGGAGGTCTCGAGGCTATCGAGACTTCCGTGCGGTCACTGGGCCGAACAAGCCGGATTTTTCCGCTTGTTCGGCCTATTCGCGCGGCCAAGGGTCCGAACAAGCCGGATTATTCCGCTTGATCCGGCTTCTATGCGCGGTCAACCCGCCGAACGAGCCGGTTACCTATCGGACCTCAAATCCGCCGTCCGATCCATTCCTCGTACACGCGGGCGAGGGCCGCGAGATCCTCTTCGCCGTAGCCCTTCGCCTGGCCTGCCTGGAACAGGCTCTTGGCCGCTTCGAGCATCGGCGTCGGCACGCCGAGGCCGTCCGACAGCACGGAGCCCAGCTTCAGGTCCTTCAGCATGAGCGCCAGCGAGAACTGCACGCTGTAATCGCCCGCCAGAATCTTCGATCCCTTCAGGTCCGCTTGCTTGCTGGCCGCTCCGCCGCCCTGGACGACGCGCAGGAACGACGGCATGTCGAGCCCGCCTTTGGCGGCGATCGCCATGCCTTCGATGAGGGCGGCCGCGTTGATGCCGACGATCGCGTTGTGCCCGAGCTTCGCGGTCGCGCCGCTGCCGTTCTCGCCCATGTGGACGATCTCCCGGCCCATGGCGAGGAAGACGTCACGGTTCGCCTCGACCGTCTCCTTGGAACCGCCGACCATGAAGAGCAGGGTGCCTGCGATGGCGCCGTCCTTGCTGCCGGTGACGGGGGCGTCGAGGAAGGAGCCGCCGCGCGCCGCGACGTCGGCGGCAAGCCGCTTGGCGAGGGCGGGCGAGATCGTGCTGCTGTCGATGATCGTCCTGCCCGGCTTCAAGCCGGCGAGGATGCCTTGCTCGTTGTAGTACACTTCTTCGACGGCGCTGTCGTTGCTGATGATCGTCACGACGACGTCCGCTTGCGCCGCGGCTTCGAGCGGCGAGGACGCGGCGGAGGCGCCGAGCTTCAGAAGCTCGGCGGCCTTGCCGGGAGTCCGGTTGTAGACGGCGACGGCGAAGCCCTTGCGAAGCAGGTTGGCGGCCATGGGCGAGCCCATCGTGCCGAGTCCGATGAATCCGATCGTTGTCATAGCAGGTTCTCTCCTTCGATCTAACTATCCATGTACAGGACCCTGACCAGAAGGTCGTGGTCGTAGTTGCCGAAGTGGCGGCCGAACAGGGTCAGCCCCTTCTTATGCTTCTCTCCGACGGCGATCTTGAACAAAATCTCGCTCTTGTAATCCAGCTTGAGCTCGGGAAGCGTCAGGTCGCCGATTCTCCACCCGTCGATGAAGCTGCCCTCGTCGTTGATTCTTACGATCTTGAGCAGTCCGTACTGGTTGCAGTTCTTCGGCCACCAGTCGGGATTGTACCTTCCCCGCACATCCCCGAAATCTCCGGGACTCGTCCACGTGCCCAGCTCCATGTCGTTCAGGAAGAAGCGGATGTCGGAAGGCCAGTTCTCCGAAGTGCCCGGCGCCTCCGAGCCGATCTCCATCATCAGCTGAATCTCCTTGAACGTCTGGCCCGAAGACAGATAGTTCGGTATCCGGTATTCCAGGAAGCCTTCCGTCAGCCAGACGATCCCGGCGTCCACGCGCTGGGGATCGGCGAAGTAGCGCGGGTCGTCGAAGGCGCCGATCAGGTTGTCCTTGGTCGCGAGGCCGCACGTCGGCATCGCCGAATAATTGCTGTAGTGGCCGACCCTAAGCTCGGTCTCGTAGAAGTTGTCCTCTTCTTCTCCCCGAAGCTCGACGAGCAGCTTGTCCTCGTTCAGGTGGCACATCTTCTGCAGACCGTGCTTGCCGACGTTGGTCACGATGTGGATCAGCCCGCTCTCCTCGAGCTTCTTGATGTGCATCGTGATGGCTCCGTTCGTCAGGTTCAGCTTCTGCGCCAGGTCGTTGAGGTTCAGGTTGTGGTGCTTCACGAGCAGCTCGAGAATCTGAACGCGAATCTCGGAGCTGAGCGCTTTAAAAATAGGCAGACCCGATTTGAGTTCCTTGATATGAATCATAGGGGGATAAGCCCTTTCCGCCTTGGATTTGACGATTTCCTCCATTATAAAGGACTTGCGGAGACAAGGAAAGCTTTCGTTTGAAATAAATCAAAATAAAAGACGGCTTCCGCCCGCTTTTCACCCAAAAACGGGCATGAAAGGCTCTTTGCTTTACCTTTTTCGCCGAATTCTCTGCTTAAATTTAATTCGAACTAAAGAAAAACAAAGGGATTCTCGCCGGAAAACGGAAGAATCCAGCTCTTCCAGGACCGAAAAAGAAATCGTAAACGCATTCATATAAGTTATTGACAACTGTTTTAAATAAATTTAAAATCAAACCAGCATTTGTTTTAAGTGTTTGTAAAATATTTTAGAAGTTGAATTCACTCCTTGTAACGGAAGGAAGAGAGCCATGGCTGCCGAGTCATCCCGAACCGCCCGCATGATCATCGACCCCGAATATCGGATCGCCGATATCGACAAGCGCATTTATGGTTCTTTCCTGGAACACCTGGGCCGCGCCGTTTACGGCGGCATCTACGAGCCGGACCATCCGCAAGCGGACGAAGGCGGATTCCGGACGGACGTCCTCGGGCTCGTCCGCGAGCTTAGAGTGCCGATCGTCCGGTACCCGGGCGGCAACTTCGTCTCCGGCTACCGGTGGGAGGACGGAGTCGGCCCGCCCGAACGCCGGCCGCGGCGTCTGGAATTGGCGTGGAAGTCGGTCGAACCGAACCGCGTCGGCACGAACGAATTCGCGAGGTGGGCGAGGCAGGCCGGGGCGGACGTGCTCATGGCGGTGAACCTGGGCACCCGAGGAGTCGACGCCGCCCGCAACCTGGTCGAATATTGCAACCATCCGTCCGGCACGTACTGGAGCGATCTGCGCGCGGAGCACGGCTATAGGGAGCCGCACGGCTTCCGGACCTGGTGCCTCGGCAACGAGATGGACGGCCCCTGGCAGATCGGGCAGAAGACGGCGGCGGAATACGGGCGGCTCGCGAACGAAGCGGGGAAGGCGATGCGCGGGGTCGACCCTGCCATCGAGCTGATCGCCTGCGGCAGCTCCTACCGGGCGATGCCGACGTACGCGGACTGGGAGGCGACCGTGCTCGATCTCGCCTACGACCAGGTCGATTATCTCTCGCTGCATACGTACTACGGCAATTCGGACGGGGATACGCCGAACTATCTGGCGCGCACGCTCGACATGGAAGCGTTCATCCGGGAGGTCGCCGCCGTCTGCGATTACGTGAAGGCGAAGAAGCGGAGCAAGAAGACGATCGGCCTCGCCTTCGACGAATGGAACGTCTGGTATCACTCGATCGAACCCGACAAGCGGCAGACGCCGTGGCAAGAGGCGCCGCCGCTGCTCGAGGAGGCGTACACGTTCGAGGACGCGCTCCTCGTCGGCTGCATGCTCATCACGCTGATCCGGAACGCGGACCGCGTCCGCATCGCCTGCCTGGCGCAGCTCGTCAACGCGATCGCCCCCATCATGACGGAGACGGGGGGAGGGGCTTGGCGGCAGACGATTTTCTACCCGTACCTGCATGCCTCCCTGTACGGCCGGGGCACGTCCTTAAGGCCGATTATCCATTCGCCGCGCTACGACAGCAAGGACTTCGCCGACGTGCCGTTCGTGGAAGCCGCCGCCGTGCACGACGAAGAGGAGGAGACGCTTACTCTGTTCGTCGCGAACAAGGACGCGGACAGCTCTATGCCGCTCGAGTGCGACATACGCGGCTTCGGCGACTATGCGGTCGTCTGTCATCTCGTGCTGGAGAGCGAGGATCCGAAGGCGTCCAATACGGCGGCCCGTCCCGACGCCGTCGTCCCCCATTCGGGCGGCGACGCCGCGAACGACGACGGAACGCTGCGGGCGACCCTCGGGAAGCTGTCGTGGAACGTCATTCGTCTTCGCCGCCGGAGAGAGCCCTCGCTTCCTTAAATTTTAAATAGACTTAAATAAAATTTTGTTTGTAAGCGCGACCAAATGGTATTGACAAACAAAAATGCCAACAATAATATAAAAACATAAAATGTTTTAATAAAATCTAAAACATTTTAAGAAGGGCGCCGAACGCAAGCCAAGCATCCGGATCAGTCAGAAGGCAAGGCGGCTTCAAGCGGGAGATAGGCTCTCCCGTTCCGCCCCGGCTCGCGGCCGGGAGCCTGTTATCGACATGGGAGGCGTTAGCGTGGGGTCTAACGGCAAATGGTTCAAAGCGGCATCGGCATCCGTACTGGCGGCGGCCGTCTTGGCGGGCTGCAGCTCCAACTCGAACGAAGGAGGCAGCGGCGGCGATTCGGCGTCGTCCTCGGATAAGCCGGCGTCGGCGTCGACGTCGACGGAAGCGTCCGCGTCTCCGTCGGGGGGCGTCGTCACCCTGAAGTACGTGGACTGGGCGACCGACGAAGAGAGAAAGTCGCAGCAGAAGAGCTTCGACGCGTTCATGGAGAAGCACAAGAACATCAAGATCGATTACCAGAGCGTCGCCTACGACGAATTCGGGGCGAAGCTGACGGCGATGGCGGCGTCCAAGACGCTGCCGGACATCAGCGCGATGCTGGAGCCGCAGGCGCTCAGGTGGGCGGAGTCGGGCATTCTGATGGACCTGAGCAAGTATTACGACGACGGGACGATCTCTCCGAAGATGGAGAGCAACAAGTTCGTCTCGCCCGACGGCAAGCTGCTCGGCTACAGCGTCGCCAACGAGATCATCGTCCTTCATTACAACAAGCAGCTGTTCGACGACGCGGGCATCCCGTATCCGCCGGCCGAGACGGAGAAGGCGTGGACGTGGGACCAGTTCCTCGAGGTCGCCCGCAAGCTCACGCTCGACAAGAACGGCAAGCATCCGAACGAGCCGGGCTTCGACAAGAACAACATCGTGCAGTACGGCGTCGACATCAACCATTCGGCCGACTTCCTGTGGACGCCGTTCGCGATCAGCAACGGCGGCGGCGAAGTGAGCCAGGACGGCAAGGAGCTGCTCATTCACAAGCCGGAGACGGCCGAAGCGGTGCAGAAGGTCGCGGACCTGGCGCTCAAGGAATTCGTCTCCCCGACGCCGGCGCAGGCGCAAGGGCTGCCGGGCGACGTCGGGCAGAAGCTCGCTTCGAAGAAGGTCGCGATGGCGACGTCCGGCCAGTGGGAGCTCGTCAACATCGGGCCGCAGGTGGAGAAGGGCCTCCGGAACGGCGTCGGCGTCCTGCCGATCTTCAAGAAGCCGGCGACGACGAATACGGGGCTGCCGCTCGTCATCTACAACACGACGAAGCACCCGGACGAAGCGATCGAGCTGTACAAGTGGCTGATGGATCCGAACCAGAACCAGGCGAACTTCGACAGCGGCGTCTGGATGCCGACCGAGCTGAGCTGGTACACGGACCCCGCGCTGATCGAGAAGTGGACGGCGTCGAAGGTTCATCCGCCCGAGTACAAGACGGCCGTCGTCGACTACGCGCTCAAGGCGACGTATCCGACGCCGTGGTTCTTCCTCCCGACGTACAGCCGGCTCGGCGAAGTGCTGAACCCGGCGATGGACCAGGTGTGGCTCGGGGAGAAGACGGCGGAGCAAGTGTTCCAGGAGATCTACCCGAAGATGAAGGAGATCTTCGACAGCGGCAAAGCGAACCCGTAAGCGCGTAAGCGAAAGGCGCACGGAGGCCGGGTCATCCCGCGGCTTCCGTGCGCTCCTACCCCGAGGAGGCACGTTGCATGACCACTCTCAAGAAGCCCGCAAGCTACCGAAGCTATAACCGGCGCCGGATCTGGGCGGGCTACGGCTTCATCTCGCCCGCCATTCTGGGCATTCTTCTTTTCACGATGGCCCCGCTTCTCTACAGCCTCTACTTAAGCTTCACGAACTGGACCGTCCTCGCCCCGAAGAAGTGGATCGGCCTCGCGAATTACCGGAAGATCTTCATGGAGGATTACTTCTTCGTCAAGTCGCTGAAGGCGACCGCTTATTATTCGATCGGCAGCGTCGTCGCCATCATCGTCGTCTGCTTCTTCATCGCGCTGCTGCTCAACTCGGCGGGACGGGCGAAGGCGTTCTTCCGCGCCGCCTTCTACTTGCCGACGGTCGTGCCGGTGCTGGCCGGAGCCATCGTCTGGGTGTGGATGTTCAACGTCGACTTCGGGATCGTCAACTACGTCCTCGGCCTGTTCGGCATCGACAAGCAGCCGTGGGTCGGCGCGCCGGACTCCGTCATTCCCTCGCTTATCTTCATCGCCGTATGGGGAGCGGGCAACGTCATCGTCATCTTCATGGCCGGGATGCAGGACGTGCCGAAGCAGCTGCTCGAAGCGGTGGAGATCGACGGCGGGGGCTGGTGGAGGAAGCTGAGATCGGTCACGATTCCGCTGATGTCTCCCGTTATTTTCTACAATATCATCCTGGCGTTCATCAACTCGCTGACGGCGTTCACCCAGACGTACGTGCTCGGACGCAACGGCGGGGGCCCGAACGATTCCGCGCTGTTCTACGCCTTCCTCATCTACCGGGAAGCGTTCAAGAACCAGAACATGGGCTACGCCTGCGCGCTCGCGATGGTGCTGTTCGTCATCGTCGGCGTCTTCACGTACCTTCTGTTCCGCCTGTCGGCTTCCTGGGTGCACTATGAAGGGGGGAGAAAAGGATGAATTACCGCGTGCGGGGACGGATCGCCGTCTACTCTCTCCTGGTTCTGTTCGCGTTCCTCTTTCTTTTCCCGATCTATTGGATTCTCCGCTCGTCCCTGCTCGACTTCGGCGAGATCATGAGCTACCCGCCCATCCTGTTCCCAAGCGCGCTGCGGGTCGAGAATTACGACGAAGTGCTGAACCGCGTCGACTTCCTCCAGTACATTCTCAATACGTTCATCATCATCGTCCCGGTTCTCGTCGGCGTAGGGCTCACGAGCAGCCTGGCCGCCTTCGGCTTCGCGCGGATCGAGTTCCCGCTCAAGGACTTCTGGTTCTCGCTCGTCATCATGACGATTCTGCTGCCGAGCATCGTGACGCTGGTGCCGACGTACATGGGATGGACGGAGCTCCATCTGACGAACAGCTACTTGCCGCTCATCCTGCCCGCCTTCTTCGGGGGCGGCGCGTTCAACATCTTCCTGCTGCGCCAGTTCCTGCTCACCATCCCCCGCGACCTCGACGAATCGGCGGTCATGGACGGGGCCGGCTTCTTCACGATCTACTCCCGCGTCATCATGCCGCTCGTCCGCCCGGCGCTCGTCGCCGTCCTGCTGTTCACGTTCGTCGGGGTATGGAACGACTTCCTCGGCCAGCTCGTGTACTTGAACGACCAGGACAAATACACGGTCGCGCTCGGGCTGTCCACGCTGCGCAGCAACCTGACGTCGCCGATGCACCTGATCATGGCCGGCACGATGATCATGGTCGTCCCCGCCGTCGTCGTCTTCCTGATCGGGCAGCGCTACTTCACCGAAGGGATCGCCACGACCGGAATCAAAGGATGAGGGGGACGCGGGGAAGGAGGTGAGGCCGGCGGCCGAAGGCGAATCGGCCCTTCGCTTACGCTTGTGCCTATCCAATCGGTCAAAGGAGGCAGTCATGGAACCATCCGTTAACATGCAATCGTCCGCGGCCAACGCCGCGGGCCGAAGCAAAGGCATGGAGGTCCTGTTCTCGTTCGTCCTGTCGCTTGGAATCGCCCTCGCGCTCGGGTGGGCGCTGCCGGGAACGGCAGCCGCCGAGCCGCTGACGCTGTCCAATTCCTCGTTCCGGATCGAGACGGGGGATCACGGGGAGATCGCCTCGTTCAAGCTGACGGGCGATACGTTCCCCACGGAATACGTCATGAACCCTTCCAATACGAAGAAGCAGAACACGCCGGACCATCAATGGCTCGGCGAGCTTATGTTTACTTATCGGATCGACGGCGGCGCATGGACGAAGGCTTGGAGCAACAAGTCGGCGGACGGCCGGAAGATCGCGAAGAACGGAAGCGAGATTACGGTGACCTATGAAAACGCTTCCGACCCCGAAGGCATCCGCAACTTCAAGGTAGTCGAGACGTACGCGCTCGTGGACGACTACGTCAAATGGAGCGTCGCCGTCTTCAACACGAGCGGCAAGACGCTGGAGATCGGCGACTTCGGCCTGCCGATGCCGTTCAACGAATATTGGACCGGGGGCGACGAGATCTACGAGACCCGGGTGCTGAACCATTCGTTCGTCGGCTTGAACGGCTCCTACATGACGATCGGCCGGGCGAGCGGCGTCGGACCGTCGCTGCTGCTCGTGCCCGACGCGTCGACGGGGGCGGGCTGGGAGTACCAGGACCGCTGGAAGCGGCAGGAGCATCCCGGCAGCACGTGGTCGGACGACGAATCGATCAACGGCGGCTGGCCGGAAGGGCTGAACGTCTATTACATCCATTCGGCCGTCATCAAGAGCACGAACAAAGGCTATCTGCCGAACACGAGCCTCGTCCTCGGGCCGGGGGAATCGAAGGCGTACGCCTTCAAGTTTTTCAAGGTGGCGGACGAGAACGAGAACAAGGAGAAGCTGTACGAGGAAGGGCTGATCGACGTCTCGGTCGTCCCCGGCATGATCTTCGCGACCGACATGAAGGCGAAGTTCGACCTTCATACGTTCAAGGAGATTCGCTCGGTGACGGCGCAATATCCCTCGGATACGACGATAACTTACTTGGGCGAGCGCGGCGAGGATCACCACGTGTACGAGCTGCAGCTGCGCAAGCTCGGGCAGAACGACATTACGGTCGAATACGGGAACGGCGAGAAGACGGTTCTGCAGTTCTACGCCATCGAGCCGATCGCGGACGCGCTGCAGCGGCACTCGACGTTCATGGTGGAGAAGACGCAGTGGGACGCGCCCGGGACGATCCGGGACAAGGCGTTCGACGACTGGATGATGCAGACGAAGGCGAAGCGGGGCAGCTTCGGCGGCTATTGGGGCTGGGGCGACGACTGGGGGCTGACGCACGGCCAATTCCTCGCGGAGAAAAACGCGCTGTCCCCCGTCGCCTCCGAGGTCGAGGCTCTGGACGCCTATCTGGACGTAACGGTGTGGACGAACCTGATGGCCGGCCACCACGACGATTACCTCGTCCGGGACTTCCTGAACTCGGAGGTGCTGTATCGCGGCTACGCTTATCCGCACATTTACAACACGTATTTCAGCATGTACAAGATCGCGAAGCTGTACCCCGATCTCGTCGACTACAAGGAGTCGACCGACACGTACCTGCTGCGGGCTTATAACATATTCAAAGCGCTGTACGAAGGGCCGGTCTCCTACAACTGGGAGACGGGGCTTATGGGCGAATCGACGACTCCCGAGCTGATCCAGGCGCTGAAGGACGAGGGCTACGCGGCGGAGGCGAACGACATCGTTCGGAAGATGGCCCGGAAGTACGACAACTTCAAGAACACGAAGTACCCGTACGGCTCGGAATACAGCTACGACAACACGGGCGAGGAAGCGGTGTACACCCTCGCGAAGATGAACGGCAACACGGGCATGATGGGGAAAATCAACGCCAAGACGAGAGCGGCGCGCGGCCATATGCCGGTCTGGTATTACTACGCCGATCCGGTGACGATCACCGGCGAGAACTGGTGGAACTTCCAGTACACCGTCTCGCTCGCCGGCTACGCGATGGACGACTGGGTGCGCAACCATTCGGCGTCGCCGGAGGTGGAGCAGCGGATGTCCTACGCGGCGAAGATCGCCAACGTCGGGGCGATCAACTCCGGCCAGATCGACGGCGATCCCGCCAACATCGGCGCGGCTTCCTGGACGTACCAGGCGGAGAAGGGCAACTACGGCGCGCTGGGTCTCGACGGAGGGCCGCTGTTCAACGGCTGGCGCGGCATGACCGGCGAAGCGGACCTCGGCTTGTTCGGCGCGATCCGCATTCTTAGCGCCGACGTGGCCGTCGACCCGGTGTTCGGCCTGACCGGCTACGGGGCGGAGGTGACGGAGTCGGGCTCGAATTACGCGATCGTGCCGAAGGATGGCGTGTTTAAGCGGCTCAACCTGATCACCGAGAAGCTGGGCATCCGGCTCGAACGCGATCAGTACGAGCGCGCGACGGTGGCGAAGGCCAAGAACTACGTCAAGCTGGACATGAAGAGCGCCACGCCGGGCGAGGCGCATTCGACGCGAATCTTTTTCCAAGGATTGAAGAAGGCGACGTACGAAGTGTTCGTGAACGGGAAGAGCGCGGGCAAGTGGAATGCCTACGGGAACGAAGCGGCTCTCGTCGTCGCCGCGGGAACGGAAGCTTCGTATACGGTCGAGCTGCGGGAGAGCACGCCCGATCCGAACGCGGCGCCGTCCGTCGACGCCGGGGCCGACGTCTCGGTGACGCTTCCGGACGCAGCGACGCTGGAAGGGACGGCGGCCGACGACGGGCTGCCCGCCGGTACTCTCGCGACCGAGTGGAGCCTCGTCAGCGGACCGGGGACGGCAAAGCTCGAAGACGCCGGCGCGCTGCGCACGGCGGTCGAATTGTCGGCCGCGGGCACGTACGTGTTCAAGCTGAAGGCGACGGATTCGGAGCTGTCCGCGGAGGACACGGTGACCGTCGTCGCGGCTCCCGAGCCTCCCCTGCCGGAGGTGATCGCCCGCTATTCGTTCGACGAGACGGGCGGCGTGAAGGCGGCGGACTCTTCCGGCAACGGCCGGGACGGGGAGCTGAAGGGCGGAACTGCCTGGACGGCGGGCAAGAAGAACGGCGCGGCGGCGCTGGATGGCAAGGACGGCTACGTGAAGCTGCCGGCCGGACTCGTCAGCCGACTCGGCGACTTCACGGTCGCGGCCTGGGTGAAGGCCAACAGCCTTAGCAATTACATGCGCGTATTCGACTTCGGAAGCGGCACGAGCACGTACATGTTCCTGACGCCTCAAGTCGGCGGCAGCATGCGGTTCGTCCTCTCGACGAACGGCAACGCCGCGGGAGAGGAGCTGCAGCCCTCGAGCATGACGGTGTCCTACTGGATCAAGCGCACCGAGAGCATGAACGACCGCGAGAACGTGCTGCTCTGGTTCAAGCCGGAGGCGGACTACGCGAACAAGGGCCTGTTCATCACGTACAACGGGGACTCGAGCATCGTCATGGTCGACGGCACGGGAGCGTTCTTCGTCAAGCAGAAGCCGGACGACTTCCTGCCGGAGGGCGAATGGACGCACGTCGTCGCCACCTTCGATTCGGCGACGAACGCGGCGGCGATCTACAAGAACGGCGTCGCGCAGACGATCGATTTCGACGGTACGCCGGATTCGATCACGGCGACGGCCGACGTCAAGAAGATCGGCGTGTCGGGCTACGGGGACGGGGCGCAGCTGCGCGCGTCGCTCGACGACTTCCGGATTTATTCGGGAGCGATGACGGCGGAGCAGGTCCGGGCTCTGTACGAGGAGACGGAAGGCAAGCCGATCGTCTCGCTGAAGAGCGTGAGCGTCCGGACGCGGACGGGCAAGGCGCCGGTGCTGCCGGCGACCGTCGAAGCGACCTATAGCGACGGAACGAAAGGGCAGGTCGCCGTCGCTTGGGAGTTGATCGCCAAGGAAGCGTACGCCAAGGCGGGCACGTTCACGGCGAAGGGAGCGGTCGAGGGCACGGAGCTGCGGGCGGAGGCTGTCGTGACCGTGACCCGTCCGGCCCCGAGCCCGGACGCTCCGAGCGCTCCGGACGCCGCGGAGAAGCCGGCCGATCCGAAGACGCTGGAGGCGGATTCGGCGGCATGGAAGTCCGGAGCGGACGGGAGCGTCGCGATCGCGCTGACGGGAGAGCAGACCGGCGTCTCGCTTCCGGTCGAGTTCGCCTCGCGGCCGGACGTTCGCAGCCTGACGGTCTCGAACGGGCAATGGACGCTTCGGATGCCCGTATCCGCGCTGAAGGCCGCGGCGGGATCGACTTCGGGCACGCAGACGGGTTCGACGGACGGTTCCGCGGCTGGAGCGACGGCCGGAACGACGACCGGAACGACGACCGGATCGGCGGCGTCCGGAGAAGCACGCATCGTCGTCCGGATCGAACCGGCGAACGGGCCGGAGAGTTCCGGGCAAGAAGGGGACGCCAGCTGGGCGCTGGCTGGGTCGGCGTACGATTGGAAGCTGGCGCTGCGGGGCGCGGACGGCAAGGAGACGGTTCTGTCCGCGTTGGCGGAACCGGCGGAGCTCGCTCTGCCCTATGATCCGGCGCGAGGCGGCGACGGGATGACGCTGGGCGTCTACCGATGGAACGAAGGCGCCGGGAAGTGGGAGTACGCGGGAGGAACCGTCGATCGCGAACGGCATCTCGCGAAGATCGGCCTGAGCCGGACCGGCCGCTACGCGGTTCTCTCCTACGAGAAGGCGTTCGGCGACGTGCCCGCGGGACATTGGGCCGCCGATTCGATCCGCGCGCTCGTCGCGAGACACGTCGCGAACGGCACGGAAGCCGGCCGGTTCGATCCGGCCGGCGGCACGACGCGCGCCGAGTTCGCGGCTCTGCTGGCGCGCGCGCTCGGGCTTACGGCGGCGGAAGGCAAGCCGCTGCCGTTCGGCGACGTGGCGGCGGACGCCTGGTACGCCAAGGAAGTGGCCGCCGCCTGCGAGGCGGGGTGGATTCAAGGCGCGACGGCCGGCCGCTTCGATCCGAGCGCGCCCGTCACCCGCGAGCAGATGGCGGTGCTGATCGTGAAGGCGTACGAGTCCAAGCAGGGAGCCGCCGGAGTCGGCGGAGCGCCTGCGAGCGGCGAAGCGACGGGTTCGGCGGACCTCGCGTCGGTCTCCCCGTGGGCCAAGGACGCGGTCGCCCGGGCGCTCGCGCTGGGCTTGATGCAAGGCAAGGGAGAAGGCCGCTTCGATCCGGCCGCGGGCGCCACCCGGGCCGAGACGGCGCAGGTCGTCTACCGCCTGCTTCAGCTGTTGGAACGACCGGAATGACGAGTCGTCAGTAACGACTTGGTTACACGAACAGCAGCCGCCCCTCAGACCGCTTGAAGCGGTTTGCGGGGCGGCTTTTTGACGATTCGACCGCCGCGAGAAGAGACCGACGTGCAACGGAAGAATCGTCCGTTAGAGCGAGGCAAGCGCGGGGATTGGGAGCTGTAACGGAAGAATCGTCCGTTAGAGCGAGGCAAGCGCGGGGATTGGGAGCTGTAACGGAAGAATCGTCCGTTAGAGCGAGGCAAGCGTGGGGACTGGGAGCTGTAACGGAAGAATCGTCCGTTAGAGTGAGGCAAGCGCGAAGATTGGGAGCTGTAACGGAAGAATCGTCCGTTAGAGCGAGGCAAGCGTGGGGACTGGGCGCTGTAACGGAAGAATCGTCCGTTAGAGTGAGGCAAGCGCGAAGATTGGGAGCTGTAACGGAAGAATCGTCCGTTAGAGTGAGGCAAGCGCGAAGATTGGGAGCTGTAACGGAAGAATCGTCCGTTAGAGCGAGGCAAGCGCGGGGATTGGGAGTTGTAACGGAAGAATCGTCCGTTAAAGCGAGGCAAGCGCGGGGATTGGGAGCTGTAACGGAAGAATCGTCAGTTAGACCGAAGCAAACGCGAAGATTGGGAGCTGTAACGGAAGAATCGTCAGTTAAAATACCGTCGAAGCCGCCCCCTCCCCTTCTTGCGATTAGATACGAACCGGAGCAAACGGGCGCCGCCTCCCCGATAAACCGCTTCCATATTTACGCAGTCTATCGCCGCCATAAACGGGGTCTATGGCGGATCTTGACATGGGCGCGAAAGCTTGTGCCGGGAACATTTTTTAAGTATTCTAAAGCTACGGTCATCGACAGAAATGGCTAAACGAAGGGAGATTGTTCAATTGAGCCAAAGCATTCGCTTCGACTATTCCAAGGCCCTGAAGTTCGTGGGGCAGAACGAGATCGACAACCTGGCCTCCGCCGTCAAGCTGGCGCACGAGCAGCTACATAACGGAACGGGAGCGGGCTCCGACTACCTGGGCTGGATCAACCTGCCGTTCGATTACGACAAGGAAGAGTTCGCCCGCATCCAGCAAGCGGCCAAGAAGATCCAATCCGACTCCGACGCCCTCGTCGTCATCGGAATCGGCGGCTCCTATCTCGGCGCCCGTGCCGCGATCGAGATGCTGTCGCATTCGTTCTATAACACGCTGTCGAAGGAACAGCGCAAGACGCCGCAAATTTTCTTCGCCGGCAACAACATCAGCTCCACCTACATGACCCATCTGCTCCAGGCGCTCGAAGGCAAGAACTGGTCGATCAACGTCATCTCCAAGTCCGGCACGACGACCGAGCCGGCCGTCGCCTTCCGCATTTTCCGCGAGGCTCTGGAGAACAAATACGGCAAGGAAGAAGCGAAGAAGCGCATCTACGCCACGACGGACAAGGCGCGCGGAGCGCTCAAGAAGCTGTCGGACGAAGAAGGCTACGAGACGTTCGTCATTCCGGACGACGTCGGCGGCCGCTACTCCGTGCTGACGGCGGTCGGCCTGCTGCCGATCGCGACGGCGGGCATCGACATCGAAGAGATCATGAAGGGCGCGCAAGACGCCGCCACCGAGTACAATAACGCCAGCGTCAGCGAGAACCCGGCTTATCAATACGCGGCGATCCGCAACGCGCTGTACCGCAAGGGCAAGACGGTCGAGATTCTCGTCAACTACGAGCCGGGCCTGCACTTCGTGTCCGAGTGGTGGAAGCAGCTGTACGGCGAGAGCGAAGGCAAGGACTACAAGGGCATCTACCCGGCGTCCGTCGACTTCTCCACCGACCTGCACTCCATGGGGCAGTTCATCCAGGAAGGCAACCGCATCATCTTCGAGACGGTCATCCAAGTCGGCGAAGTGAACGAGCAGATCACGATCAAGAGCGATCCGGACGATCTGGACGGCCTGAACTTCCTGGCCGGCAAGACGGTCGACTTCGTCAACAAGAAGGCGTTCGAAGGCACGATCCTGGCGCATACGGACGGCAACGTTCCGAACCTCGTCGTGAACATTCCGGACATGTCCCCGCGCTCGTTCGGCAAGCTCGTCTACTTCTTCGAGATCGCCTGCGGCGTCAGCGGCTACCTGCTGGGCGTCAATCCGTTCGACCAGCCGGGCGTCGAAGCCTACAAGGTCAACATGTTCGCGCTGCTCGGCAAGCCGGGCTTCGAAGAGAAGAAGAAAGAGCTGGAAGCTCGCCTGTAATCCTCGTCCGGACGGCTCGTTCGCGGCGAACCCGGCCCTCGGTCCGCTTCTCGCGGATTCGGGGGCTTTTTCTCTTGATACAACCCGAGACGGAAAAGGAGAAGGAATGATCCGATGAGGCTGCCCAGATACGCAACGGTAAGACAATACGGAGAGAGCGAGATCGTCATCAAGAAGTCGCGATTCATCGGTCACGCCAAGCCGGTCGAGAGCGAAGAGGAAGCGGTCGCCTTCGTCGAAGAGATCAAGAAGCGCCACTGGAACGCGACGCACAACTGCTCCGCCTACGTCGTCGGGGAGCGGGACGAGCACCAGAAGGCGCTGGACGACGGGGAGCCGAGCGGAACGGCGGGCAAGCCGATTCTCGAGGTCATCAAGAACCGCGGTCTCAAAAACGTCGTCGTCGTCGTCACCCGCTACTTCGGGGGAATCATGCTCGGAGCGGGAGGACTCGTGCGCGCGTACACGGACGGCGCGGTCGCGGGAACCGACGCCGCGCAGCCGATCGTCCGCGTTCTGCACAAGGAGATTATCGTGGACGTCGACTACACGTGGTACGGCAAGCTCGAGAACGAGCTGCGCGGCCGGAACGCCCGGGTCGGCGACGTGTCGTTCACCGATCGGGTCCGCGTCGTCTGCCTGCCGGAGGTCGGCGAGGCCGAGCGCTTCGCCGCCTGGATCACCGATCTGACCCAAGGCCAGGCCGTTCTCGAACGAGGGGAAGAGAAATACTTCATCGAGGGCGAATAGAGCAAGAGTTGGCCGGCAAGCTTATCCTTTGATAACCTTCACGTAGAACTCCCGCTCCCGCGGCCCGTCGAATTCGCAGAAGTAGATGCCCTGCCACCGGCCGAGCACGAGTCTCCCGCCGGAGACGATGACGGTCTGGGACGTCCCGGTCGTGATCGCCTTCAGGTGGGATGCCGTATTGCCTTCCGCGTGGCGATACTTGGGATGCTCCCAAGGGTACACCTCGTCCAGCCTCATGAGCACGTCCCGCTTGACGTCGGGATCGGCGTTCTCGTTGATGGCGATTCCCGCCGTCGTATGCGGACAATAGACGAGCGCGATCCCTTCGTCGACTCCCGACCGGGAGACGGCGGAGGCGACCTGCCTCGTGACGTCGATCATCTCGTCGCGTCCGGACGTACGAATCCGTTCCTTATGCAGCATGATATAGACAACCTCCTCTGCAGCGTATGAACGCCGATTTATTTTCATTATTATACCGAAGGGACTCCACCCCGAACAAATGCCCCGCATTCGCGCGAACCGTTCATCACTCTCTTGTATAGGCTATATAAAGATTATTGATAAATGGGCTTGAATTCGACTTTTTCGGATTGACGGAGAAGCCATCTTTCTGCTAAAGTAGCAATACCGACTAATTTAATAGGAATTATATTGATGGGCCCAACATCCCGGGAGGTTCGCATACGTGACCAACATGCTGCAGAGCCGATGGTGGAGCTGGGGATTCCGCAGCACCGTCATGCTTTATTTCGTCATTCTTATCGTTCTTCCGATTCTCGGCATTTACGGACAATCGCTGTCCGACGGCTGGCCGAAGTTCGTCAGCAATCTGACGGAGCCGCTCGCCTGGAAGGCCGTCATGCTGACCGTGAAGCTCGCCTTGATCGCGACGGTCATCAACGTGCTGATCGGCACGATGGCGGGCTGGGTGCTGATCCGGTACCGGTTCCCCGGCCGGCAGCTGCTCAACAGCCTCGTCGACCTGCCGTTCGCGCTGCCGACCGCCGTCGTCGGCCTCATGATCATGCTGCTGCTCGGGCCGCGCAGCGAAGTCGGACAGTGGGCGGATTCGCTCGGCTTCGCGATTCTGTTCCATGAACCGGCCATCGTCATCGCGATGATCTTCGTCACGTTCCCGTTCGTCATCCGGGCGGTGCAGCCGCTGCTGGAGGAGATGGACGCCTCGGAAGAAGAAGCGGCGTACACGATGGGCGCTTCGAAGGCGAAGACGTTCTTCCGCGTCATTCTTCCCGCGATGATGCCGGGCATTCTAAGCGGAGCGATGCTGGCGTTCTCCCGGGCGCTGGCGGAATTCGGAGCGGTCGTTCTCGTCGCCGGCAACATACCGGGGAGGACGCTCGTCGCTTCCGTCTATATCTTCGGCCAGATCGAGAGCGACAATCCCGCCGGGGCGGCCGCCGTCTCGGTGCTGCTGCTCACCTTGTCGTTCGTCATCCTGTGGCTCGTGAGCTACGTGCAAGCCAGGAGGACGGGACGATGAGAAGACTATGGATCGGACTTACGTATATCGTCTTCGCCTTGCTGCTCGGCGCGCCGGTCGTTCGCATCGCGGCGGGAGCCTGGGAAGACGGCTGGAGCGGCTTCGCGAACGGGGTGACCCGGCCCGAGGCGCTTCACGCGCTCATGATGACGGGGATCATCGTCGTCATCGTCACGGTCGTCAACACGCTGTTCGGCGTCATGCTGGCGCTGTACCTCGTTCGCGCGAATTGGCTCGGCCCGCAGCTGAAGCGAATTCTGAACAGCGTCGTCGACCTGCCGTTCGCGGTGTCGCCCGTCATCGGGGGCCTCATGATCGTCCTGCTGGTCGGGCCGGACACGGCGCTGGGCTCGCTGCTTAGCGGAGCCGGCATCGACATCGTCTACGCGCTGCCGGGCATGGTGATCGCCACGCTGTTCGTCACGTTCCCGCTCGTCATCCGCGAGGTGATGCCGGTTCTGCAGGAGATCGGCAGCTCGCAGGAGGAAGCGGCGCATATGCTCGGCGCGTATCCTTGGACGACGTTCTGGAGAGTGACCTGGCCTTCGATCCGCTGGAGCGTCGTCTACGGCGTCGTGCTGACCGTCGCCCGGACGCTGGGCGAATTCGGGGCCGTGCTCGTCGTGTCGGGGAACATCCTGTTCAAGACGCAGACGGCGACGACGCTCGTGTATCAAGACGTGGAGAACTTCAATCTGACGGCAGCCAACTCGGTGGCGCTCGTTCTGGCCGCGTGCTCCGTCGCTTTGCTTCTGTTTATGGAATGGGCCAAATCCCGCAGGGAGAGTTAGGCGGAAGCGGAATATCGAGGATCCGATAAGGGGGCTATGACATGCACGTAGAGGTGCGGGGATTAAACAAGAAGTTCGGCGAGTTCCAAGCGGTCAAGGACGTGGAGTTCAGCATCGAGAAAGGCCAGCTGATCGGCCTGCTGGGACCGAGCGGCGGCGGCAAAACGTCCATTCTCCGCATGCTGGCGGGACTGGAGACGCCGGATACGGGCGATATCGTGTTCCACGGCAAGCGGGTGAACGACCTGCCTCCGCAGGAGCGGGGGATCGGCTTCGTCTTCCAGAACTACGCGCTGTTCAAGCATATGACCGTATCGGAGAATATCGCGTTCGGCCTCGAAGTGAAGAAGTGGCCGAAGGCGCGCATCAAGGAGCGCATCGCCGAGCTCGTGGAGCTGACGGGGCTGTCCGGCTTCGAGAAGCGCTATCCGCACCAGCTGTCCGGCGGCCAGCGGCAGCGCGTCGCATTCGCCCGCGCGCTCGCTCCCGAGCCGCAGCTGCTGCTGCTCGACGAGCCGTTCGCCGCGATCGACGCGAAGATCCGGCATGAGCTGCGCTCGTGGCTGCGCGAGATGATCGACCGGCTCGGCATCACGTCGATCTTCGTCACCCACGACCAGGACGAAGCGATCGAAGTGGCCGACCAGATCATGATCATCAACAAGGGACGACTGGAGCAGAAGGGAACCCCTTGGGAGATTTACAAGGACCCGCAGACGCCGTTCGTCGCGTCCTTCATCGGGGAATCCACGCTGATCGAGGATATCGGGAAGCTGCGCGGATTCGCGGATGCGGCCGCGATGCCGGGAACGAAGGGACTGATCCGGCCGGAGTACGTGGAGGTCGGCAAGGAGAACGAGTTCACGCTGCTGTCCGCGACGGAGACGGGCAGGGTGAGCCATATCCACTTCCGCGGCAGCGAGTGGCTGGTCGAGATCCAGATCGGCGACATCAAGCTCGTCACGTACCGTTCGCTGGAGAAGCCGGTTCTGCAGCTGGGCGACGAGGTGCACGTCCTCGTGCACCGGGCGTACCTGTTCAACGACAACGACAGCTGGGTAACCGAGAACAAGCTGAAGGTCGATCCGCTGCCGGTCCATATCTAATCGAGCGGACGGATCGCGGCCCGCGGTCTCGAACGGATGGAGGCGGCCTGGCCGCGGAGGGAAGGCAGGGACAGTCCGCGCGCCGGGCTGTCCCTGCGCGCGAGAAGCGCGAGAAGTGGGAGCCTACGAAGGCACCGCAGGGGGGCATACGAGATGAGATCGGGGAACCGACAACACGCCGGACGATGGAGAGCGCTGCTGGCCGGCTTCGCCGGATGGCTGGCGTTCGCCATGCTGGTGACCGCGTGCGGAGGGAACGGGGGAACGGCGCAGCCGACGGAGGGAGCGTCCGCTTCTCCGGGAGCCGGCTCGTCCGACGGCGATAAATCGAGCATTACGCTTGTCATCGGGGCCTACTCGGTCGCCAAGGACGCGCTGCAGGAGATTCTGCCGGCCTTCCGGGAGGAATGGAAGGCGAAGACGGGACAAGACGTGAAGTTCCAGGAGTCGTACGAAGCGTCCGGCACGCAGGCCCGCGCCATCGCGGGCGGCTTCGAGGCCGATGTCGCCGTGCTGTCGATGGAAGGCGACATCGACAAGGTGAAGAAGGCCGGCCTCATCAAGGAAGATTGGAAGGCCGGCGCGGACGGCGGCATGGTGACGAGATCGATCGTCGTCATGGGGACGAGGGAAGGCAACCCGCTTCGCATCCGCGACTTCGAAGACCTGGCCAAGCCCGGGGTCAAGGTGCTGTACCCGAACCCCCAGACGTCCGGAGGGGCTCAGTGGGACATCAACGCGATCTACGGCGCGGGCCTGAAGATGTCGGAGGAGCGGACGGGGGCGAAGGACCCGGCGGCGGCGAAGACGTTCCTCGCTTCGGTCCACGACAACATCGAGTCGATGGACAAGAGCGGCCGGGCATCGATGGCCGCGTTCGAATACGGCGTCGGGGACGTCATCGTCACGTACGAGAACGAGCTTCTCGCCCGGATCGCGCAGGGCGTCCATTACGAGATCGTCACGCCGAGCCGCACGATTCGGATCGAGAATCCGGCGGCTGTCGTCGACGTCAACGCCGACAAGCATGGCGTGCGCAAAGCCGCCGAAGCGTTCGTGGCGTATCTTCACGGACAGAAGGCGCAGGAGATCTTCGCGAAGCACGGCTTCCGTCCGGTTTTGCCGGCGGTTGAGAAGCAATTCGCGGGCAAGTTCCCCCAGCCGAAGGGCTTGTTCGACATCGAATACCTCGGCGGCTGGAACGAAGTCCGCGACAAGCTGTATTCCGAACGAGGAATCTGGTATCAGGTGTTAGCGGGCAAATAATCGGAGACGCTCCGTCGCGATAGACGACGATAGACCGAAGAGGCCGAGAGGCCTCTTCGTCGCGTTCGGGGCCGATGCGCCGGGCCGTCTCATTCGGCGAGGGCGATCTCGTCGAGCCAGACGGAGAGGGACAGGTCGTTGCCGTCCAGCACGAGTCCGGTTTTCCGAAGGGCATATTCCTCGCCTTGCACATGGACGGTCTGAACCATGCGGAGCAGGAACAACAGCTGTTCGACGTCCGGACAATCCGATTCGTAGGGGGGACGTCCCGGCGGGTGCCAGCTGACTCTCATAGCTTGTTCTCCTCTTCGTCGGAGCTCTTGCGGCTGCGATATTCCAGGACGAACGAGGCGATGACGCAGGGGATGAACACGATCCACAGCCAGAAGGACAGTCGGTCCATGCGGGCGTACTCCTTTCGTTGGGCAGAGTAGAGGGGGATGAAGGCGACGACGGATATTGAAGAATCTTCAACTAAGATCATTGTAACTTGAAAATAATCCCTTTTTCAACCTAAATATTGAATAATCGGCAAACATTCTGTCGACGGAGCGGCGAATCTTTTATACTGATATGTTGAGAGGTGAGGCCGATGTCGTTCGGTACGCGGTTGAAGCAAGCCCGCAACGGGAAGCGGTTGACCCAGAATCAGGTCGCGGCCAAGCTGGGAATCGACTTCACGACGATCTCCAAATACGAGAACGACAAGTCGCAGCCGGACAACGAGATCCTGAGGGAATTGGCCGGCATGTACGAAGTATCCCTCGATTGGCTGCTGACGGGAGACCGCGCCGCTCCCGCGTCGTCCCCTTCGCCGAACCGGATCTACGTCAACGGCAAGAGCGAGGACCTGACCGACGAAGAAGCGAAGCACCTGCTGGACAGCCTGGAGATGTTCCGGCTGCTCAAGGCGAAGAGGCAGAGGGAACAACAGAGGAGCGGCGATTCCTTCGGGGATCGCGGGACGGAATAGAAGCGCCGGCCGCCCACGGGTATGGGGAAGCCGACGCTTCTTGCCGTTTAGGGAGAAGCGCTTCCATAAGACATTCGACCCGGATCGGGGAATAGGATATAATAGGATATCCCCTTTTTTCTCAGGAGGTTCCACCTTGCCAACGCCAAGCAGTATTAAAACCGCCAGGCTCCTGCTCGTCTTCAAGCTGATCCTCATTCTGTTCGTCGTGGCGATCGCCCTGCTCGTTCTCGTCATCCCCGACAGCTTGTCCAGCGGATGGAGCGGGTACCGGGAGAAGACGATCGATTCGATGTTCGGGCTGAAGCCGGAGGAATACAAGGCCGGACATTTCGGAATCGTTCTGCTGAATTTCGCGCCGGCGATCCTGATGATCGCTCTTAACATCTACTTCATCAACAAGCGCAAGAGATTGGTATCCATCGTGCTATCGCTGCTCGTTCTGTGGTTCTCGTTCAATAACATGATTCAGCTGGTGCTCTCCTTCGCTTGCATCGTCCTGCTCATGACCCGGTCGAGCCGGGCGTACTTCTTGGAGGGCGCGGGAGCTCTGTCTCCTGCGGCGGCGGAGAAGGCGGACGACGACGACTCGCCGGATGGCGAATCGGACGAGCCTGACGAGCGGGAGAACCCGGATGACGAGGAGTCGGGCTCGGATTCGGATTCGGAGAAGCCGGCTTCGTCCGCCGAATCGAAGGGCGGCGAAGGTTCGGGCGAAGAGCCTCCGAAGGAGACGAAGGTCGCGGCGCGTTCGGCCGCTTCGGCTTCCGGTTCGTCCGGGCGGTCCCGTCCGAAGCCGAGCGCGGATCCCGTCGTCGAGATCCGGGAAGCCGGAGCCGAAGACGCGGAAGTCGTTCACTTCCTTATGCTGGAGGCGTTCGAAGAATACCGCGCGGCCGTCCCGCCGTCCAGCGCTCTCGACGAGACGGCGGAGTCCGTCCGGGAGGCTCTCGAGTCGGGAGGCGAATCGGCCGTCATTCTGTACGAGGACGACATTCCCGCCGCGATGGTCCGTTACCGGTTCGAGGAGGACGCGATCTACTTCTTCCGGCTGTCGGTCGCTCCGCCCAGACGGAAGAGAGGCTATGCCCGCCAGCTCGTGGAATGGGTCGAGCGGAAGGGGCGCAGCCAGGGCCTCTCCTTCAGCCGCTGCAAGGTTCGGCAGTCCGTGCACCGCAACCTCGTCCTGTACGAGAACATGGGCTACGAGATCAAGGACCAGGAGCTCGTCGTCCGGCCGGAAGGCTCGGTCAAGGCGCTTCTGCTGGAGAAGAACCTCGGCCCGCAATAATCGGGAGCGCGGCGGCTCGTGCCGCTATCCCCCCGGCTCAGGGAAGGGCGGCCGGGCGCCGGGATCGCAGGTCGATCCACCGGTCGCATCAGCCGTCCGATCGCCCTAGTACCGCTATCCCTCCGCGTCAGGATCGAATAAGCAGCTCCGCCCCGTATCTCCTTGGTTTCTCGGGATACGGGGTTTTTCGTTTTTTTTCGGCTATATCGCCTTCCTATCTTCAATCGTGCCGCTATCCCCTCTGCTCAGAATGCTGAACTAGCGGCGGCCAAGTTTGCGTCCATTATGTCCACGCCCCTTATCCCCTTCATTCAGGCCGGTCGAGTCGCGTCTCAGGGGGGCATGTCAGGCAAGCGCATGTTAAGCAGGCGCATGTTAAGCATGCAGTATTCCATTCTGAGCGGATGGGATAAGGGGACGTTACGAGAGAGGGAGAGGAGAAGGCCACGGGAGTCGCTCGGGAATCGCCGCAGGAATCGCGGAAGCCCATTCTGAGGTAAGGGGATAAAGGAACGTTACGGATCGATCGGATTGAAGGCCGGAGGCTTAGGGGGAGCTGCCGCGAGATTAACGGAGCGGATGGGGTAGCGGCATAAAGCGGAAATTTGCGAGATGTACCGTGTGCGAACATAGCCGGACAAGGGGGTTCTGAGCGACGGGGATAGGGGCGCGGCCGTCATCAAATAGACCGACGATCGCCGAGATCGCCGGTCCATTTTTCTAACGCTCAGGAATTCAGCACGAACTTCTCGAGAACGTGGGCGACTCCGTCTTCGTTGTTGCCCAAGGTGACGTAGTCCGCGATCTCCCGCAGCGCGGGGACGGCGTTCGCCATCGCGACTCCGAGGCCCGCGGCCTCGATCATCTCGCGGTCGTTCCAGGCGTCGCCCATCGCGATCGTCTCCTCCATGGAGAAGCCGTAATGTTCGGCCAAGAAGCGGAGAGCATGCCCCTTCGTCCCTTCGCGGTGGAGGAATTCGAGGTAGTTCGCCTTCGACTTGGTCATATGGACTTCCTCCCCCATAAGGTCTCTCAGAATGGGGAACAGGGCGTCCAGCTTATCCGGATCGTCGATAATGATAAGCTTGGTATGGTTGCCCGGGGGAAGCCGGTCGAAGTCGGGCTCGACGATGTACGGGATGCCGGACTGCTTGGCGTAAGCGGCCAGTTTGTCCCCGTCGTCGAAGGAGTACAGCTTGTCGTCGATATAGGTCTGCAAATGCAGCCCGTGCTTCCGGGTGTACTCGTACAGCTTGCGGGCTTCTTCCGCCGGAACGGAGCGCTCGTACAGCACCTCTTCGTCGAGGAGATTGCGAATGAGCGATCCTTGGTACGTAATAATCGGGACGTTCAGTCCCACCTGCTTCGCGATGCGCTGGGCCGAAGCGAACATGCGGCCGGTCGCGATCGTCAGGTGAACGCCTTGCGAGATCGCCTTCCTCATCGCGTCGACCGTCCGGTCGCTGACGGTCAAATCGTCGGTCAGCAGCGTGTCGTCCAGATCCATCGCGATCAAACGGTATTTCGTCATCGTGCGGTTCTCTCTCCTTTTGGACTCCTGTAACGCAAGAGCGCGGCTATTCTCTTATTCTCCGATTGTATCCCATCCCGGGAACCTTCGACAACCGCGCGGCGGGTCATACGGAGGAGAGGTTGGCCGCCCGGTCTCCCAGCCACCGGCTCATGAGCGAGAACACGGCGGGTCTTCCCGCTTCGTTGTGCAGCTCGTGGCGGTATCCCGGCCACTCGACGAAGGAGCAGAGCGTTCCCGCCCGTTCGGCGAATTGGCGGCTGGCCGCGATGGACGTCACCTTGTCGTCGTCTCCGTGCATGAGAAGCAGCGGGACGGACAGCCGGTCCGCGTGCTCGATCGCCCATAAGCCGGCCCGGCGGACGCCGAAGAAGAACTTCGCCGTAATATGCCCGTGTCCGACCGGATCTTCCGAGATCCGCCGGATCATCTCGGGATCGGAGGTTAGCCGTTCCGCCGCCAGCGGACGGTGATTCGAATATTGCGGGTAGACCCGTTCGAGAAGCCGGCCGATGACGACCTGGGCCTGGGGCGGATCGAACGACAGCTTCAGCCAAGGGCTCGTGACGACCGCGCCCGCGATGTCGGGACGGCGGCGCAGCAGATAGTTCAAGGTCACGTTGCCGCCCATGCTGTGGCCGTACAGGAACGCGGGAATGCCGGGATACCGGTTCCGCGCTTCCCGCAGAAGCCGATCCGGCCCTTCCAGCAGGGAGTCGTAGGAGGGCACGTGGCCGCGGCGTCCCGGCGTTCTCCCGTGTCCGTACTGATCGAAGCCGCATACGACGTAGCCTTCGTCCGCGAACGTCCGGGCGACGTGCTCGTAACGGCCGACGTGCTCTCCCATGCCGTGCACGATTCCGATAAAACCGCGCGGGGATTGCCTAATCTCCGGCTGCCACTCGCATGCGTACATTCGGGTCCCGTCGTTCAGTTGCCATTCCCATTCGCGATCCGCCATTTCGAGTCGCCTCCATCGTGTCGTTGCATCTCCTTCTTTTGTAGCGTATCCATGATCCAAAAGCAATGGTTCCCGATAAGCGCACCCGAACCGAACTTTGTCGGATGGAGGCCAATAAAGATAAAGAGTGGCCAAAATCGCACAAACAACCTCCCTCCCTTTTCGAGCGAAATGAATTACAATAAAACAGGGAAAACGTTTTACATGAACTTCAAGCACTTTGATTTTCGCGGAGGGATTTATTTTGGCTAGATTGGATTTTCCGAAAGATTTCGTCTGGGGCACGGCGACGGCATCCTACCAGATCGAAGGAGCGTACCAGGAGGACGGCCGCGGGCTGTCGATCTGGGACACGTTCTCGCATACGCCGGGCAAGGTCGTCAACAACGACAACGGCGACGTCGCTTGCGACAGCTATCATCGATATGAAGAAGACGTGGCGCTTCTCAAGAACCTGGGCGTCAAAGCCTACCGGTTCTCGATCGCATGGCCGCGCATCTTCCCGCAAGGAACGGGCGAAGTCAACGAGAAGGGACTCGACTACTACCGTCGCGTCGTCGACGCGCTGATCGCGGCCGGTATCGAGCCTTGCGTGACGCTGTATCACTGGGATCTGCCCCAAGCGCTTCAGGACAAGGGCGGCTGGGCGAACCGGGACACGATCGACGCGTTCGTGAAGTATGCGGAAGTCGTTTTCAAAGCGTTCGACGGGAAAATCAAGCAATGGATCACGTTCAACGAGACGTGGTGCGTGTCGTTCCTCTCCAACTACATCGGAGCCCACGCGCCGGGCAACACGGATCTGCAGCTCGCCGTGGACGTCGCCCATAACTGCATGGTCGCGCACGGCCAGGCGGTCAAGAAGTTCCGCGAGCTCGGCGTGAAGGGGCAGATCGGGACAACGCACAACCTGTACTGGTACGAGCCGTATTCGACGAAGCCGGAGGACGTGGCAGCCGCTCATCGCAACCGCGCCTATTACAACGAGTGGTTCATGGACCCGACCTTCAAGGGCACGTACCCGCCGTTCATGGTCGACTGGTTCCGCGAGAAGGGCGTCGAAGTGAAGATCCAGCCGGGCGACCTGGAGACGATGTCCCAGCCGATCGACTTCATCGGCATCAACTTCTACAGCGGCGGCTTCGGACGTTACAAGAAGGGCGAAGGCCTGTTCGATTGCGAAGAGGTGCAGGTCGGCTTCGACCGGACGTTCATGGATTGGAACGTCTATCCGGACGGCTTGTACAAGGTGCTCTCCTGGGTGAAGGAAGAGTACGGCGACATTCCGATTTATATCACGGAGAACGGCGCCTGCTACGAAGACGAGTTGACCGCGGACAAGCGCGTTCACGACGTCCTTCGCGCCGAGTATTATAAGAAGCACTTCATTCAATGCCATCGCGTGATCGAATCCGGCGTTCCGCTCAAGGGCTACTTCGCTTGGTCGCTGCTCGACAATTTCGAGTGGGCCGAGGGGTACAAGAAGCGGTTCGGCATCGTGTACACGAACTACGAGACGCTCGAGCGTCATCCGAAGGATAGCTACTACTTCATTCAGAAAGTCATCGCGGACGGCGGCCTCGACGTTTGATTCGAGACCGGGCCGGCGCCGGGAAGAACCGTTCCACCTTGACGGGTGGGGCGGTTTTTTTGCGTTTTGAGGCAACTGGAGTTGTGATAGGGTGAGTCGTGAGGCCTATGTTTTTGTTGGGGAGTAGGTCGTTTTCAGTGATTGTTAAGAGCTAAAAGATAAAATAAGCGTGCGAAATGTTGGAAAATGGCGTTTGAAAAGGAAGAGTGTCGAAACGGGCAACGAGGATTCAAAGGGCCTTGGAGGTTGACGGAAGAGGATTACAAACAAGGAGGGCTTTTTTTTGAAGAAAAGAATTCGATTGGCGACAGTCTGGCTGCTTGCTCTGGCGTTAGCGCTTCCATTGCTTCCAGGGGCGCGAGCAAGCGCGGATGGTGGGATAAGCGTGAGTTCGGGCACTGCAAAAGAATTGGTAGATACGATTGTGGGTTCAGGCATTGCAGTGGATGAAGGAAGCATTAAATTAACGGGTGCGAACGTAGCCTTCGGAACTTTCACCGGGGGCAAGGGATCCATCGGCTTCGACTCCGGGATTATTCTGAGTACGGGCAAGGCAGCGGATGTGGTTGGTCCGAACGATAATCCTGGGATTTCCACTGCAAATAAAACTCCTGGCGATTCGAACTTGGGCAGTTCAAACACTAAGGATGCGGCGGTTCTTGAATTTAAATTTACTCCTACGAGGGATAAAATATCGTTTCAATACGTCTTTTCGTCGGATGAATACAACGAGTATGCAAATACGAGCTACAACGATACTTTTGCGTTTTATGTTAATGGATCAAACAAAGCATTAATACCAAATACCGACATTCCTGTCTCAATTAATACGGTAAACGGCGGCAATCCGACAAAATCTGGAGATATTGGACCTCAGAATGCCGAGTATTTTATTGACAATACAAACGGTCATCTAAATACCCAGATGGATGGACTGACAGTTGTCATGTCCTTATCTGTCCCTGTTCATGCGGGGGTTGAGAATACGATTAAGCTGGCCATAGCAGACTTCGGCGATGATTCGATTGACTCTAATGTATTTATAAAAGCCGGTAGTATGAACGACCGCGAAGCCCGGCCGGGTGTTATCGTTATCGATTCAAAGGAACCTCCGGGAAGCGGAGGCGGTGACATTAATATCAACGTGAAACGTCAAGAAGGGACGGACGGAACCGTCTCCTTCGATGTGATATTAGTGGACGAAGACGGTAAGGAGTCTGAGCCACAAATACTGACTTTCCCAGACGGAGAGGATATATGCAAATTCCCGGTTCCCTCGAACACGGAGAAGATTATTTTAACGAATCCAACAGGCGGGGCTGAAATTGATCCGGGTAGTCTGAATGTGAATGTCGATGATATTCCGGATGCAGGCGGATCGCCTGCTCAAAGCGCTTCTCCTGTAGCTGACAAAATCGTTGCGAATGCATCGACGGACGAAGTCACGGTTGAGGATGTGCCTGCTGGCGCGACGGTTACCGTATACGACGCTGACGGCAACGTCATTGGCACGGCAACCAATAACGGTGCGGAGCCTGCTCCGGTAACGGTTACGATTGACGATGGATTGGTCGACGGGCAGAAGGTCGACGTAACATTAAAAGAGTCCGATAAGCTGGAAAGCGCGAAGGTAAACGTAACGGCATCGTCGGATTCAAGTTCGCCGCTCGATCCGGAGAAGGTCACGGCGAATGCGACAAAAGACGAAGTGGTCGTGCAAGACGTACCGGCAGGCGCGACGATCAAGGTATACGACGCTGAAGGCAACGTGATCGGCACAGCCACGAACGACGGAACGGAACCCGGTCCGGTCACCGTCCATCTGACGGGCGACCTGAAGAATGGGGATACGGTGAAGGTAACCGTCACCGAGCCAGGCAAAGGCGAAAGCGCGCCGATCAGCGTGAAGGCGGGACAAGATCCGAGCGCGCCGCTGGAAGCTGGCAAAGCGACTGCTAACGCGACGAAGGATGAGGTCGTGGTGCAGGACGTGCCGGCAGGCGCGACGATTAACGTGTATGACGCCGAAGGCAACGTCATCGGCACAGCCACGAACGACGGAACGGAGTCCGGACCGGTCACCGTCCACCTGACGGGCGACCTGAAGAATGGGGATACGGTGAAGGTAACCGTCACCGAGTCCGGCAAGAGCGAGAGCTCGCCGATCAGCGTCAAGGCGGGACAAGATCCGAGCGCGCCGCTGGAAGCGAGCAAAGCGACTGCTAACGCGACGAAGGATGAGGTTGTGGTGCAGGACGTGCCGGCAGGCGCGACGATCAAGGTATACGACGCTGAAGGCAACGTCATCGGCACAGCCACAAACGAAGGAACGGAGTCCGGACCGGTCACCGTCCATCTGACGGGCGACCTGAAGAATGGGGAAACGGTGAAGGTAACGATCACCGAGTCTGGCAAGGGCGAGAGCTCGCCGATTAGCGTAAAGGCGGGACAAGACCCGAGCTCGCCGCCGGAAGCGGGCAAAGTCACGGCTAACGCGACGAAGGACGAGGTCGTGGTGCAGGACGTACCGGCAGGGGCGACGATTAACGTGTACGACGCCGAAGGCAACGTCATCGGCACTGCGACGAACGACACGGAGTCCGGACCGGTCACCGTCCATCTGACGGGCGACCTGAAGAATGGGGATACGGTGAAGGTAACCGTCACTGAGCCGGGCAAGGGCGAGAGCTCGCCGATTAGCGTAAAGGCGGGGCAAGACCCGAGCTCGCCGCTGGAAGCCGGCAAAGCGACGGCTAACGCGACCAAGGATGAGGTCGTGGTACAAGACGTGCCTGCTGGCGCGACGATCAAAGTTTATGACGCCGAAGGCAACGTGATCGGCACAGCGACGAATGACGGAACGGAGTCCGGACCGGTCACCGTCCATCTGACGGGCGACCTGAAGAATGGGGATACGGTGAAGGTAACCGTCACTGAGCCGGGCAAGGGCGAGAGCTCGCCGGTAAGCGTAACGGCGGGGCAAGATCCGAGCTCGCCGCCGGAAGCGGGCAAAGTCACGGCTAACGCGACCAAGGATGAGGTCGTGGTGCAGGACGTACCGGCAGGCGCGACGATCAAAGTTTATGACGCCGAAGGCAACGTCATCGGCACTGCGACGAACGACGGAACGGAGGCCGGCCCAGTAACCGTCCGTCTGACGGGCGACCTGAAGAGCGGGGATACGGTGAAGGCAACCGTTACCGAAACCGGCAAGGGCGAAAGCGCGCCGGTTAGCGCAACGGCCAAGGACGAGAGCCTCAAGCCGACCGCCAATCGCAACAAGCTGGAAGAGAATGTGTTCGACCGCACGCTGACGGTGCAAGACGTGCCGCCCGGCACCGCGGTTCGAGTCTACGACGAGGCGGGCGATCCGATCGGCACGGCCGTCAACGAAGGAACGATCCCGGCGACGGTGGTCGTCACGTTCGAGGATAACGTGCTCAAGAAAGACGAGGACATCCGGGTGACGTTCACGGAGCCCGGCAAGCTGGAAAGTCCGCCTTACGTCAAGACGCTGGACATCACCGACGACCAGTATTTGAACCAGGATGCCAAAGAACTGAGCATCGGCTATACGCCAGGCGACACCTGGGAGAGCGTGACGGCTTCCATCTACGTCCTGACGTCCGGGAAGTACGGCTCGCAAATCGCCTGGAAGTCTTCCAAGCCGACCGTAGTCGAAATTCCGCAGGGAAGCGGCGCGCAGATCGAAGGGAAGGTACACCGGCAAGCGAGCGGAGAGACCGTCATCGTAACGGCGACCCTCTCCAAAGGCGGCAAAACCCGTTACCGGACGTTCCTGCTCGTCGTCAAAGCGAACGGGGAGACGAAGTCGGAGCAGTCGAACACCCGCAACGTCGAAGTGAAGGACGGCAACGATGCCTCCGCGGCAAGCGTCCCGGTCACCCGCGTCACCGTCTCCAACTCTTCGACCGGCAAGACGTCGTTCATCGATAAGGTCGTCCTGACGCCGGCCAAAGCGGCCGAGGTCGTGCAGAAGGCGTCCGGCAGCGTGGCGACGATTCTGATCGACGAGCCGGCGGGCAACGCGCCGGACGAAGTGGCCGTGGAGATTCCCGCGGATTCGGTAGCCGCCCTGACCGGGCAAGGCTTCTCGCTGAACATCGAGACCGAACACGCGACGCTGTCCCTGCCGGCGGACGTGCTGAGCAGCCTCGGCAACAACCTGACGGACCTCTACTTCCGACTCGTTCCGATCAAGGACGACGCGAAGAAGAAGGCGATCAAACAAGCGATCCCGCGCAGCCATGATGGCCAGAGCGTGACTCCGACCGGAGACTCGCTCGAGATCGAGACGAACTACAGCAGCTTCGAGACGACGCTGACGATTCCGTTCGCGAAGAACGGCATCGACCCGGCTCGCCTGGATACGTCCAAGCTGCGGATCTACATCGCGCACAGCGACGGCACGACCGAGTTCGCCGCGGGCACGCTGGTGAAGAACGACGCCGGCAACGCGACCGGTATCCGCTTCAAGATCGACAAGTTCAGTACGTTCACCATCGTGTCTCTGAAAAGCAGCTCGACTTCCGGCGGCTCGACGCCGACGCCGAGCACGGATACGGTTCAAGCCGAGACGAGCGCGAAAGGAACCGGAATCGGCGTGAAGCTGGACATCCAGCGGACGAAGGACGCTTCGGGCGCGACCAAGGACGAGCTGAAGCTGACGTCCCAGCAGGCGGGGCAGATCGCGGAGGAAGCGGCGGCGGCCGGCGTGAGCCGGGTGACCGTTACGGTTCCCGACGCGAAGGACGAAGTCGCGAGCACTCGCATCGTCCTGGAGCGAGGCGCCGCGGACAAGCTCGCGGACGCGAAGGTCGACCTCGCGATCGAGACGTCCGGAGGCCAAGTGATCGTTCCTTCCGGCTCGCTCGCCGGAGGCGCCGGAGACGTCGAGATCGTGCTGGCTCCCGTAAGAGACAAGACGAAGCAGCAGCAAATCGACGAGCGCGCCGCGGCGAACGATTCGGTCGCGAAGCTCTCGAATGGCGAGAAGCCGGCCGCGGCGGGACGCTCTGTCGAGCTCGACATCGGCTCGCTCGGTTCCGCGACGGTCGTCGTTCCGCTCGACGCAAGCCTTATCCCGGCGGGTTCCGCGGAACGGGACGTCTACCTGCAATCCGTCATCGTCTATGCGGAATACAAGGACGGAACCGCCGGCACCGCGACCTGCACGATCGTCGATCTGGGCGACGGTCGTTACGGAATCCAGATCGCCGGAGCGAAGTCCGGTACGTATACGGCCCTTAGCGTAGCCGGCGTTGCGAAGACCCAATCCCATTCGGCCTACATCAAGGGATATGTAGACGGCACGTTCCGGCCGAACCAGCCGATTACGAGGGCCGAGCTGGCCGCGCTCATCGCGCGCAACCTGCCGGCGGGAGCCGATGCGAAGCCGGCCTCGTACCCGGACGTGAAGGCCGCGCATTGGGCCGCCTCGTACATCGATCAAGTGACGGCGGCGGGCTTGATGGAGGGGGATACGCACGGCAGCTTCCTCCCCGACGCCAACATCACTCGCGCCGAGATGGCGGTTCTGGCGGCCCGTTACTTGAACCTTCAAGCCTCGGGCGGGTTCGCCGACTCCGCGCGGTTCGCGGACGTTCGCAGCCACTGGGCGGCCGGCGCGATCGACGCGGTCGGTTCCGCCGACGTCATGACCGGCTACGCGGACGGCACCTTCGGAGCGCGCAAGCAACTGACGCGGGCCGAAGCGGTGACGATCATCAACCGCATGCTCGGCCGCGGTCCGCTGTACGGCGTGACGGCGTCCGACTGGAAGGACGTGCCGACGACCTACTGGGCGTTCGCGGATATCGAGGAAGCGTCGGTCGACCACTCGTACGCGAACCGTCCGGAAGGCGGGGAGCAGCGGGCAGACTGACCGGAGCGATCCGATAGCCATCGATTCGCCAAGAAGACGAGCCTCTCGCGGGCTCGTCTTTCTTTCTTCTCTTTTTTTACACGCCGCCGGGTATCCGTTACAATGAGAGAGAATGCTTCATCCCGGAAAGGATAATCGCCATGAACGTCGTCCTCGCGACGCTGAACGCCAAATTCATTCACACGTCCCTCGCCCTGCGCTGCCTGAAGGCGTACGCGCAGCCCGAGTTCGACGCGGACATAGCCGAATACACGATCAAGGATCCGCCGATGACGATCGCCGCGGACCTCTATCGCAGGAAGCCCGACGTGATCGGCTTCTCCTGCTACATCTGGAACATCGAAGAGACGATCACGGTCATCGACATGCTGCGCAAGGTGCTGCCCGACGTCGCGATCGTGCTCGGCGGGCCGGAGGTCAGCTACGACACCGAGATGTGGATGGAGCGGCTCCCGGCCGTCGATTACATCGTCATGGGCGAAGGGGAGGAGACGTTCCGCGACCTGCTGCGGGAGCTGTCCGGCAGCCGCAAGTTCCACTTCGTGTTCGGGCTCGCGTACCGCAAGGACGGACGGACGATCGTCAACCCGGGCCGCCCGAAGCTCGACCTGAACGAGCTTCCGTCCCCGTACCGGTTCCCGGAGGATATTCCGTCGCTTCCGAACCGCGTCGTCTACTTCGAGACGAGCCGGGGCTGCCCGTTCAGCTGCCAGTTCTGCCTGTCCAGCATCGAGGTCGGCGTCCGCTACTTCGATATGGAGCGGGTGAAGGCGGACATCACGTACCTGATCGACAACGGGGCGAAGCTGATCAAGTTCGTCGACCGCACGTTTAATATCAAGCGGGATTACGCGATGGAGATTTTCCGCTTCCTTATCGACAATCACCGGGGCTGCGTCTTCCAGTTCGAGATCACGGCCGACATCATGCGTCCCGAGGTGCTCGACTATCTGGCCGAACACGCGCCGCCCGGCATCTTCCGCTTCGAGATCGGCGTCCAGTCGACGAACGACGAGACGAACCTCGCGGTCAAGCGCCGCCAGAACTGGACGAAGCTCGTCCGCACCGTGACGAAGGTGAAGGAGAGCGGCAAGATCGACCAGCACCTCGACTTGATCGCCGGCCTGCCGCATGAGGATTACGACCGGTTCCGCCAGACGTTCAACGACGTGTTCGAGCTGAGACCGGAGGAGCTGCAGTTAGGGTTCCTCAAGATGCTTCGGGGAACGGGACTGAGGCTGGACGCGGACAAGTACGGGTACGTCTTCATGGATCGCGCCCCTTACGAGATGCTCGGCAACGATCGGATGCCGTTCGGCGACATCGTCCGGATCAAGCGGGTGGAGGATGTGTTGGAAAAGTATTGGAACGCGCACCGGATGGACCGGACGATCGAATATCTGGTGCAGAAGGCGTATCCGTCGCCGTTCGACTTCTTCCAGAAGTTCGGCGACTACTGGGAAGCCCGCGGCTGGCAGCGAATCGGCCACCAGCTTGAAGATTTGTTCGTCCGGCTGTGGGAGTTCCTGCAGGCGGACGCCAACCCGGAGCTGGACCTGGAGCTGGCGCTCGGGATGCTGAAGGCCGACTACTTCCTGCAGCACAAGTACAAACCGCGCAAAATCTGGTGGGAAGACCGGATCGGCAAGGAAGAATGGGCGGCGCTGCTAAGAATCGCCGCGGGCCGGCTCGGCATGGACGAGAGGGAGCTGGCCAAGCGGGCGGCGCTCGAGAAGCTGCCGTTCGATTACGCCGCCTGGACGGACGAAGGGCGGCTGTCGTACGAGACCGGAACGGCGCTGGTCGCGCTGTACGGGGGAGAAGGAGCGGCGGCCCGGCTGATCGCGCTGCCGTTGTCGGGCAGCCCGGAAGGGCGCAGGCAGGCCAATCCGGTCGGGTAGAGAGGAGATTCGCTGAACGACGCAAAAGAACGGGGCATCCCGATCCGGAACGCATGGCCGGAAGGATGCCCCTTTGTTATGGCGCAAGGCTTACGAAGCTTGCCCCAGATTATCGATTTTGGCCGTGCCGCCTTGGCCGCTCCACGTCCGCTTCCAGGAGTTCTGAACGACCAACAGCATAACCAGACACGCGAGCGCGATTCCGCCGATGATGAGGAAGCCCGGCGTGTAGGAGCCCGTCGATTGGTACAGGCTGCCGAGGATGAGCGGGAGCGCGTAGCCGCCCAGGCCGCCGGCCGCCCCGACGATGCCGGTGACGATGCCGATCTCGTTGCCGAAGCGCTGCGGCACGAGCTGGAACACCGCGCCGTTGCCGGCTCCGAGGCACATCATGCCGATGAACAGCAGGACGATGACCATGGCGAGGGGCGGAAGCGAGGAGACGCTGGCGAACATGACGCAGGCTCCGCCGTACAGGAGGGCGAGCATCCGGACGCCGCCGATCCGGTCGGACAGGAAGCCGCCCACGGGCCGGAAGAAGCTGCCCGCGATGACGCAGAGCGTCGTGAAGTCGGCGGCGCGAACGGCCGACAGGTCGTATTGGGCGTTGAAGAAGATCGTCAGGTAGTTGGACATGCCGACGAAGCCGCCGAACGTGACGCTGTACAGGATGCAGAACAGCCAGGCGTCGCGTTGGCTCAGAATCTTGGCGTAATGCGACAGCTTCTTCGGAGCCGGCCGGTTCGGGCTGTTCTTCGCGAAGATCGTGAACAGGACGAACACGGTCAGAATCGGAATGAGCGCGAGGCCGAACACGACCTCCCAGCTGCCGTAATGCTGGGCGAGCCGGTTCGCGAACAAGGTCGAGAACACCGTTCCGCTGTTGCCGGCGCCCGCGATGCCCATCGCGAGACCTTGGTGCTGCTTCGGATACCACTGGCTCGCGAGCGGAAGAGCGGCGGCGAACGAAGCGCCGGCGACGCCGAGCAGCAGCGCGACGATGTACATGTCGTTCAGCGAGTCGACGAACTGCCAGCCCCAGACGAGCGGAATCGTCGTCACCAGCAGGCCGAGCTGGCCGGTGCGCTTCGGACCGATATAGTCCGTCAGGAAACCGAACACGAGACGGAGAATCGAGCCGCCGAGCACCGGCAGGGCGACCAGGTTCGCCTTCTGCACCGGGTCCATCGGATAATCCTTCATGATGATGACGCTGAGCGGGCCGATGAGCACCCAGACCATGAAGCTCATGTCGAAGTATAGGAACGCGCTGAATAGAGTAGGTTTATGACCGCTTTGCCAGAACCCTTTTTTGTCCATTCAAACATCTCTCCCTCCAATGTGTATAAGCCAAAAGGCCGCACTCCTCCCTGCCTGGAAGAAACGCGGCCCCATTGCCAAACGGCGTCACCTCTTTGTGATCGCCGGCTTATTTCGGTCACATCATTGTGAACCCAATCGCATTATATGAAATTGTTATTTTGGTGTCAATAAAGGTTACGCAAAAAATGAAATGAGCAATCGAACCATGCTAGGCTCTGATAAATGTTATTATTGTTGACATTATCGCATCGCTTATTTTATTCTATAGTTAGCTCAAAATAACACCGATCGAATCAGGCACAACGACGTGCCGAGCCTTGGCAACGATGCCCGCTCCCTTCGCAAGGGGCGGGCTTTTCATGTTCTTTTACCCGCGAAGGAGGGCATTTAGGATGCCGACCCAAGAGATCGACGTATCGGTCGCCGTAACCGTAGAGGAAGCCGTCGCCCGCCTGGTCGAACGAGCGTGCGAGCCGGCCGAGGAATCCGTGCGGCTGCCGGACGCCGCGGGCCGTTATCTCGCGCGCGAGCTGTACAGCCCGTTCCCGATGCCTCCGTTCCGCCGGGCGGCGATGGACGGCTACGCGGTGCGCGCGGGGGAGACGGCCGCGGCCTCCGCAGATCGCCCTTTGCGTCTGGCGGTCGAATCCGAGCTGCGGGCCGGCGCTTCCGTCGGACGCCCGTACTCTCGAGCCGGCGACGGGAACCGCGCGAACCGGGGGAACCGCGAGAACCGCGAGAGCCATGAAGCTCCCGCCGCGGCCTCGGCCGTTCGCGTCTTCACCGGGTCGCCGGTTCCGGCGGAATACGATTCGATCATCATCCAGGAGATGGTGAGGCGGCCGGGCGGAAGCGGGGAGGATGGAAGCGGCTCGGGGGGGATCGCCTGGATCGACCGGCCGGCCGTCCGGGGCCTGCATATCGCCGAGGCGGGCGAGGACGTTCCCGAAGGAGCGCGCCTCCTCGCGCGGGGAACCCGGATCGGGGCGAAGGAGATCGCCCTGCTCGCCTCGTTCGGCTTGTCGCTTGTTCCCGTCCGCGCGAGGCCGACGGTCGCCGTCCTGCCGATCGGCGACGAGCTGGCGCTGCCGGGCGAGCCTCTGCCGCCGAGCCATATTTACGAGGCGAACGGCTACATGGTCGAGGCGAGTTTAAGCCTGCTCGGCGCCGACGTCCGGCGGATGCCTCCCGTCCCGGACGAGCCGGAAGCGATCCGGCGGCGTCTGGAGGAAGCGTGGGAGCGGGCCGATCTGATCGTGACGACGGGCGGCGCCAGCGTCGGCGATTACGATTACGTCCAAGCGGCGGCCGAGAGCGCCGGGGCCCGTCCGCTTTTCACCAAGGTGCGCATGCGGCCCGGCACTCCGACCTCGGCGTTCGCGAGGGGATCGCGCACGCTGATCGCGCTCTCCGGCAATCCGTCGGCCTGCTACTCGGGCCTCGAGCTGCTCGCGAGGCCGTTCGTCCTGGCCGCCGCGGGAAGCGCGGGCTGGGCGACCGAATGGCTCCCCGGCGCGCTGTCGGAGGCGGTCGGGAAGCCTTGCCCGTACCCCAGATACATCCGCTCGTTCGCGTGGATGGAGGAAGACGGCTGGCGGATCCGGCCTCTCGCCAAGGACAAATCGGGCAATATCGGGGCGTTCGCCCAGGCGAACGCGATCGCGGAGATTCCGGCCGGAGGCCAAGGGGCGAGGGCCGGACAGCCGGTTCGGTGGTTCCGCCTCGCATGAACATACAGGAAGGGAGTTGACGGGCGGAGTGAGCGCGAGCAAACCGAAGCTTGTCGTCATCGGCAACGGGATGGCGGGCGTCCGATGCGTGGAAGAGATCGGGCGGCTGGCCCCCGATTTATACGACATTACGATTTTCGGCAATGAGCCAAGACCGAACTACAATCGCATCCTGCTCTCCAAGGTGCTGCAGGGGGACGCTTCGTTCGACGACGTCGTCACGCACGATTGGGCCTGGTATCAGGAGCAGGGCATCCGGCTGCACGCCGGGCATCCGGTCGTCCGGATCGACGCGTCGGCGAGAAGAGTCGAGACGTCGACCGGCCTCTTCGCGGACTACGACCGGCTGATCGTGGCGACGGGCTCCTCGGCGTTCATCCCGCCGCTTCCCGGCGTCGGGAAGCCGGGCGTCATCGCGTTCCGGAACGTCGACGACTGCCGGACGATGATGGAGGCGGCCGCGGTCTACCGCAAGGCGGCCGTCATCGGGGGCGGCCTGCTCGGGCTCGAGGCGGCGCGCGGGCTGCTTAATCTCGGCATGGAGGTCACGGTCGTCCACAACGCCGCCTATCTGATGAACCGGCAGCTCGACCGCACGTCGGCGGAGATGCTGCAGAGGGAGCTGGAGCGGCAAGGGATGCGGTTCCTTCTCGGGAAGATCACGGAGAAGATCGTCGGCCGCAAGCGCGCGGAAGGACTGGCGTTCTCGGACGGCTCGAAGCTGCAGGCCGATCTGATCGTCATGGCGGTCGGCATCCGCCCGAACGTCGAGGTGGCGAAGGCCGCCGGCATCCGCACGAACCGGGCGATCGTCGTGAACGACTACCTCGAGACGAGCTGCCCCGGCGTGTACGCGGTCGGGGAATGCGCCGAGCACGACGGGACGGTGTACGGCCTCGTCGCCCCTCTGTTCGAGCAGGGCAAGGTGCTGGCGAAGGTGCTGTGCGGGATGGAGACGGAGCCGTACCGGGGCTCGGTGCCTTACGCCCAGCTGAAGGTGTCGGGCGTCGACGTGTTCTCGGCGGGGGCGATCGGCGATCCGGACGCCGAGACGGTGCTCCAGCAATTCGACGGAATCAAGGGCACCTACAAGCGGGTTCTCTCCAAAAACGGGAAAGTGGCCGGCGCGATCCTGTACGGCGACACCGCCGAAGGGAATTCGCTGCTCGGCTATCTGAAGCGCGGGGCCGACGCGGCCGCGGTCAGCCGGTCCGACTCGCGGCCGGAGAACGGAGGCGGCAGCGATGCCGTCGCCGCGATGCCGGACGAGGAGACGGTGTGCAACTGCAACGCGGTGAGCAAGGCCGCAATCGCGAAGGCGGTCCGGGAAGGAGCGAATACGGTCGAGCTCGTTCGCGACCGCACGAAGGCGTCCGGCTCCTGCGGCGGGTGCAAGCCGCTCGTGGCGGCGGTCGTGAAGCATGCGCTCGCCGGGGGCGGCTCGGCCGGCTCGGAGCGGGAGGAGGACGCGGCGGTGTGCGGCTGCACGACGCTCGGCCATGCGGCGCTCAAGGAAGAGATCGCCGCGCGGGGCTTCTCCGATGCGGCGCAGGCGATGGCCGGCCTCGGGTGGACCCGGCCGGACGGCTGTCCGGCGTGCCGCGCCGCGATCCGGTATTATCTCGGAAGCGCCGAAGCTGCCGTAGCTGCCGGAGCCGTCATCTCCGCCGGAGCCGTCGCCATGCCGGTGTCCGCCGCCGCGGCGGAAGCCATGACTGCCGCGGCGGAAGGCGCGATACCGGGTGCGGCCGCCGCAGCGGAAGCGGGCGTCTCCGCCGAAGAGCGAACGACCGTGACCCCCAAGCTGCTCGCGGGCGTCGTCCGGGCCGACCAGCTTCGCAGAATCGCCGATACGATCGAGCGATACGGCCTGTCCTTTGCGAATTTGACCGGCGAAGGGCGAATCGACCTGCCGGGCGTCCCCGTCGAAGCGGTCGGGGCGCTCCGGGAGACCCTGGGCCTCCCGATCGAGACGGCGGGGGGCATCGGACGCGAAGCGCGGATTCTCATCGGCGCGCGCAGCGGCAAGGATGCCCAGACCGCCGCGCGGATCGGGACGGAGCTGGAGCGAAGGCTGCATCGCCTGCGGCTGCCTTCTTCGGTGACGGCCGCGGTCGTCGCCGGGTTCGCGGACAACGCGTCCGGCCTGCTCGTGCGGGACATCGGGCTGGCCGAAGCGCCGGCCGGATGGGAGATCTACGCGGGCGGGCGCTCGGAGCGTCCGATTCGCCAGGCGCAGCTGATCGCCGTCGAGCCGGACGAAGAAGCGGCGCTCGAGATCGCCGTCTCGTGCCTGCAATGGTACCGGGAGTCCGCCTATTACGGGGAGCCGGTGTGGAAGTGGCTGGACCGGATCGGACTCGTCGCGGTCCGGGAGAAGCTGCTCGACCCGGATCGCCGGGAAGAGCTGCTGGGCCGCTGGTTCGGGGAGCGGCACCCGTCGGAGAGCGCTGTGCCCATCGGGATATGAAGGAGAGGGAACGACCATGGAAGCGACGTTGAATCAGGGTCAAGCGGGGGAATCCGGAGTCCCCGGGGGAACGACCCAATGTCCGTTCTGCAGCGTCCAATGCAAGATGACGATCGCGGAGGAGCGGACGCCTTCCGGCCGTCCGGCGTTCCGCACGGAAGGGAAGCCGAACGCCGCGTCGGAAGGCCGGCTGTGCGTCAAAGGCATGAACGCCTACCAGCACGCGGCGAGCCGGGAGCGGGTGCTTCATCCGCTGCGCAAGATCGGCGGCGAATTCGTCCGCGTGTCGTGGGAGGAAGCGCTGGATACGATCGCGGAGCGCCTGTCCGCCGTTCAGCGGGAGCACGGCCGCGACGCCGTCGGCCTGTACGGCGGCGGATCGCTTACGAACGAATCGGCTTACCTGCTCGGCAAGTTCGCCCGGGTCGCCCTGCGCACCCGTTATATCGACTATAACGGAAGGTTCTGCATGTCGGCGGCCGCTTCGGCGGGCGTCAAGACGTTCGGCATCGACCGGGGGCTGACGAACCGGCTGTCGGAGATTCCGAAGTCCGGCTGCATCATCCTCGCCGGAACGAACATCGCCGAATGCCAGCCGACTTTGATGCCCTATTTTAACAGCGCGAAGGAGAACGGAGCCCGCATCATCGTCATCGACCCCCGCAAGACCGGCACGGCTGCGCTGGCGGACATCCATCTGAAGGTGAAGCCGGGCACCGACGCCGCGCTCGCCAACGGGATGCTCAAGGTCGTGCTCGACGAAGGGCTCGCGGACCTGTCGTTCATCCGGGAGCGCACGAAGGGATTCGCGGAGCTGAAGGAGCATCTGGACCGGCTCGACCTGGACGAGATCGCCGAGATGACGGGGGTGGACAAGGAGAGCATCCGGGAAGCCGCCCTCGCTTACGCCAAGGCATCGACCGGCATGATCTTCACCGCCCGGGGCGTCGAGCAGCACAGCGACGGGCATCTGGCCGTCCGCAACTTCCTTAATCTGGTGCTCGTAACCGGCAAGATCGGCCGCGAGGGCTGCGGATACGGAGCCGTCACCGGCCAGGGCAACGGACAAGGAGGCCGCGAGCACGGGCAGAAGGCGGACCAACTGCCGGGTTACCGGCTGATCGAGAACGAGAAGGACCGCGAGTACGTCGCCGGCGTGTGGGGGATCGATCCCGCGGAGCTGCCGGGCAAGGGAGTCTCCGCTTACGAGATGATGGAGCTTGCCCATCGACAGGAGATCAAGGCTTTGTTCGTGATGGGATCGAACCCGATCGTGTCCAACCCGAACGCGGGGCTGGTCGAGGAGGCGCTCAAGGGCCTCGACTTCCTGGTCGTGGCCGACATGTTCCTGTCGGAGACGGCGAAGCTGGCCGACCTCGTGCTCCCGGTGACGTCGTATCTGGAGAACGCCGGAACGCTGACCAATCTCGAAGGGCGGGTGCTGCTTCGGGAAGCGGCTCGTCCGGCGCCGGGAGAGGCGCGGCACGACTGGGAGATTCTGTGCGAGCTGGCCGAACGGTTCGGCCGCGGGGACAAATTCCCGTTCCGCTCGGCCGAGGAGATCTTCGAGGAGCTCAGGCTGGCGAGCCGCGGAGGAGTCGCCGACTACTACGGCATCACGTACGAGAGGCTGCGCAAGGAAGAAGGAATCTACTGGCCGTGCCCGTCGACCGACCACCCGGGTACGAAGCGGCTGTTCGAGGACTCGTTCGCGCATGCGGACGGCCTGGCCGTGCTGGCTCCGGTCGACAACCGGCCGCCGGAGGAAGACGTCGACGAGGAATATCCGCTTCTGCTGACGAACGGCCGCGTGCTGCCGCATTATTTGACCGGCGTCCAGACCCGGCGGAGCCCGTCTCTCGCCGCCCGGGCGATCGAGAACTTCGTGGAGATCCATCCGCGTACGGCGCGAAGGCACCGGATCGAGGACGGGACCTTGGTCCGCATTCATTCCCGCCGCGGCCATGTCGTCGTGCGCTGCCGCATTACGAGCGAGATTCGCGAGGACACGCTGTTCGTTCCGATGCATTGGGGCGGCGTGCAGAACGTGAACCTGGTCACGAACCCGGCGCTCGATCCGAACTGCCGGATGCCGGACTTCAAGGTGAGCGCCGTTCGCGTGGAAGCTTTGTCATGAGAAGCCGCGCGGCGGAAGGCGGTGCGGCGGAAGAAGCGCGGGACCTCGCCCGGTCCCCCGGCCGGCTCACGGGCCTCATTCTGGCCGGCGGGGCGAGCCGGCGGATGGGCGGCGTCGCGAAGGCGTTCCTTCCCGTGGAAGGCCGGGAGATGATCCGGCGCGTCGCCGACCGGATGGAGGCCGTCTGCGCCGAAGTGCGGATCGCGGCCGGAGCCGGACACCCGAACCTCGAGGAGCTCGCGAGTCTGGGCTGCCCGCTCGTCTTCGACGCCTTCGCCGACGGCGGTCCGCTCGCCGGGCTTCTCGCGGGCCTGTCGGCGGCGGGCGAAGGGATCGTCTGGGCTTCGGCCTGCGACATGCCCTTCGTCTCCGCCGAGGCGGCCGTCTGGATGGGCGAACGATTGGAACGGACGCGCGGCGGGGAGATGGCGGCCGTTCCGGAGATCGGAGGCCGGCTGCATCCGCTTCAAGCCGTTTACCGGGCCGAATGCAGCCGCGAGGCCAAGGCGTGCCTGGCGCGAGGGGAGCGCAGGCTGACCGAATTCGCGAGGCGGATCCGACCGCTCGTTATCCGCGAAGAAGAGTTCGCGGCGGCGGGCATCGATCTAAGGTTCGTCGCCAACGTGAACACCCCGGAGGAGTATCGGCAGGCTTTAGCGGACATCTGAGGGGCGGAAGGGACGGAAGGCGCGAAGGGATGCGGAAGGAGACGATGCCAATGAGCGGGCCGAAGGTCTATCAGATCGTGGGCTTCAAGAACGCCGGCAAAACGACGCTGGTCTGCGGCCTGGTTCGGCTGTTCACGGAGCGGGGGCTGCGAGTCGGGACGATCAAGCGCGACGCCCACGGCTTCGAAGCGGATCGTCCGGACACGGATACGTGGAAGCATCGCCATTCCGGCTCCGCCTGGACGGCCATCACGTCCGGGGAACGAACGGCGATTTTCTCGGAGGCGCCTTCCCGGCTCGACGAGCTGGTTCAAGCCGCCTCCCGGGCGTGCGACCTGGTTCTCGTCGAGGGGTTCAAGCGGGAGCGCTACCCGAAGCTGGCTCTGGCGCGACAGATCGGCGACGCGGAACAATTGGCGAAGCTTCCGGCGGTGACGGCGCTCGCGCTCTGGCCCGAACCGTATGCCCGGCGGGAGACGATCGAGCCGAATAACGGGATCGAGACGTTCGCGCCGGACGACGTCGCCGCGATCGCCGAGCACATCCGAAGAACGTTAGGATTGGAATAACAATGGCTTGCAGCAAAAAGCGAATAGCGGCCCGCGGGCCGCTATTTTTTCGGCGATTCGTTCGGGAAGAACGCGTCCTTGTTGATCAATCGCCCCAAATATTCGTCCATCTCCTTGGCGGATACGGACGAATCGTTCTTCAGCCACCAGGAGCCGAGCGAAGAGACGGCGCCCGAGTAGAACGCGGCGATGATGTCGACGGGAACCGGGAACCGCGCCCCGCGGCTCTCGGCTTCCAGAAGATCTTCCCTCAGGGAATCGCAGGCGTGCTTCTGGATCATGCTATGCATCGAACTGCATTCCCGATCCGAGGTCGCCAGCGCATGGAATTGACGCATGTCGCCGAACTCTTCGAACATCTGGATCGGGTGCAGGATCCGATCCTCGTACGAGCGGTCGGCGAAGCGTTCCCGGGCTTCCTCCAACCCGTAGGACAGCAGCTGATACTTGTCCTCGAAGTGCTTGTAGAACGTAGTCCGGTGGACCATCGCCCGGTCGCAAATCTCCTGGACGCTCAGCGCTTCGAAGGGGCGTTCCTCCAACAGCTTCGCGAGCGCCTCCCACAGCATCTTGCGGGTGCGCCGGACCCTGAGATCGGTTTTTCCCGAATTCCTGTTCGTATACATCCCGGCCTCCTCTGTAGATTAACCGACATATGAAGCGGAATTGGTTCTTGACTTCCTGCTATATGGAACGTGTATAGTAGAAAATATACATTTGTCGTTTTAAGTATACAAGTGTAGATTAAACAAAAGATAGGCAGGGGGAGAAAAGCAACAATGAATGCTGCAAGTTCCGGGAGCGCGCCGTCCAACGTCGATTTAAGCAAAATCAAGCGCGGCCCGATCGTATTCGCTCTGATCATCGGGGCGTTCGTCGCGATCCTTAACGAGACGCTGCTGGGGAACGCGTTGCCCGATCTCGTTCAGGAATTGGGAGTAGCCTATTCGACCATTCAATGGCTGTCCACCGCGTATATGCTCGTCATCGGGGTTCTCGTTCCGGTAACGGCCGTTCTGCAACAATGGTTTACGACCAGGCAGATGTTCCTGTCGGCGATGATTTTGTTTTTTGCCGGCACGTTGATCGCCGCCGTCGCTCCGGGCTTCAAGCTGCTGCTCGTCGGACGGATCGTGCAGGCGCTCGGCACCGGCCTTATGCTGCCGGTTATGATGAACACGATTCTCGTCATCTTCCCGCCGGACAAGCGGGGGGGCGCGATGGGACTGATGGGTCTCGTCATTATGTTCGCTCCGGCTATCGGCCCTACGATATCCGGTCTAATACTGGACTCCTTGTCCTGGCGCTGGCTGTTCATTCTCGTGCTGCCGTTCGCGGTGTTCTCGATCATCATCGCCGCGGTCTTCTTGAAGAACGTGTCCACGCTGACGAAGCCGAAGGTCGACGTGCTGTCGATCCTGATGTCCACGATCGGCTTCGGCGGCGTCGTGTACGGCTTCAGTAAAGCGGGGGAAGCCGGCTGGTCCGACCCTGAAGTGTACTGGTCGATTATCGTCGGCGGCGTCTTCCTTCTTCTGTTCATCTGGCGCCAGCTAATGCTGAAGGATCCGGTCATGGACCTGAGAGCGTTCAAGTATCCGATGTTCACGCTCGTGACCATCCTGCTGTTCGTCATCATGATGACGCTGTTCTCGTCCATGACGATGATTCCGCTGTACCTGCAAGGCGCGCTGTTCATGACCGCGTTCAAGTCCGGCCTCGTCCTGCTGCCGGGCGGCGTCGTCAACGGCGTCATGGCTCCGATCTCCGGCAAGCTGTTCGACAAGTTCGGGCCGAGAGTGCTCGTCATTCCGGGGCTCGCGATCGTCGTTCTGGCCCTGTACCTGCTGACGACGTTCGACTCCTCGTCGAGCACCGGATACGTCATTTTCGTCCATATCGTTATGCTGATCGGCATCTCCATGGTCATGATGCCGGCGCAGACGACGGGCCTCAACCAGCTGCCGCCGAACCTGTATCCGCACGGCACGGCGATCCTGAACACGCTCCAGCAAGTGTCCGGAGCGATCGGCACGGCGCTGTTCATCAGCATCATGTCGAACGGCACGAAGGACTACATGAAGTCGTCGGCGGATCCGTCGTCTCCGGCCGAGATCGCCAACGGCGTCGTGGCCGGCGTCAACAACGCCTTCTGGATCGGCCTCGTCATCGCCGTACTGGCGTTCGTCATCGGCCTGTTCATCCGCCGGACCCAAGCTCCGCAAGGGCAGCCGTCGGGATCGCCGGGCATGCACTGATCCCGGTCCCGCGCTAACGCAAAAAGCATCGCTCCTCCCCGCCTAGGGCGGCGGATGGGCGATGCTTTTTTGCTTGGCGGCGGGCTCGCGCCGTCGATCGAAGATCGACGCAGCGCCGATACCGCCTTTCCCCTTTTTTTGCCTTTTTAGGCTTATCCCCTCTGCTCAGCCAGGGGAAGGGGCGCGATCGGATGCCCAGGAAAGGCTGCGCCACCGATATCCGACCAAGTAACGAAATGGCTGACGCACCTTGCCCCGCTCCTTCGATATCCGGCCAAAGTAACGCAGCGGCTGACACGCTTTGCCCCGCTCCTTCGATATCCGGCCAAAGTAAGAAATGGTTGACGCATCTTGCCCCGCTCCTTCGATATCCGCCCCCGAAGCAACACGGTGGCTGATCCACGGTGGTCCGGTTCCGGCAGGAGGGCATCCTTCCTTTCTAAATTACTTGGGCGAATCCTTATAGAGCTCGCGCATCACGTGTCGCAGCTCCGGGACGATGAGGCGCGTCATCGCGAGCTTCACGGCGCCGGTCGAGCCGGGCATCGAGAAGACGGCGGTCGTGCCCACCGTGCCGGCGATCGCCCGGGATAGAATGGCCGCGGAGCCGATATCCTCGGTGAAGCTGAGCATGCGGAAAATCTCGCCGAAGCCCGGCATCTCCTTCTGAAGGACGTCGCGCACCGCTTCGTAGGTCGTGTCCCGGCCGGCGATGCCCGTGCCGCCGTTCAGCAGCACGGCTTCGACGGCGGGGTCGGCCGCGGCTTCGAGCACGAGCGTCCGGATCCGGTCGTACTCGTCGGGAACGATTCGCGCTCCGACGACCCGGTAGCCGCCGGCCTCCAGAAGCTCGCGGCACAGCCGTCCGCTTTTGTCCGTCTCCGGGGTTCGGGTGTCCGATACGGTAATGATGAGGCAGGATACGGAAGAAGGGGCCTCCCTCCGGTGCTGCTCGGTAGATGATGAGGTGGACAAACGTCTCTCTCTCCTTCGGGGCTTCTCTCTATCGCCCGTCCGCTTGTTACCGATCATTGTAGCAGAATCGCCCCGGAAGCGCATCCGGAGCGCCGCAGCCCCTATAAAAAAGAACCTCCGCCGCCCTGAACAAGGGATTCGGAGGTTCCGGGTCCGGCCGCAGGAGGCTCGCAGCAGGCAGAGCCTGAAGTTCCGCCTACTCGGTCCGCTCGCGCTCGAAGCCGCCGACCTCATCCATATCCGTTCCCGCGTGCGCGGATTCGGCATCGGCCGAAGGAACGGCGGCGGAAGAGGCGGAGGAGGCGGGGGGAGCGGAGGAAGTCCGCACGAGGCGATCCGTGATCGCGGGCACGAGCAGGAACAACGCGTAAGCGAGCGTCATCCAGATCGTGAACGCATGGTGCTGGCCTTCGTCGAACTTCGTGAAGACGCTGTCCCGGTACCAGATCGCGAACGTGTCGAGCAGAAGGCCGACCGCCGCACCGATGAAGCCCAACCGCGTGGCCGACCCCGGCTCCCGGAACAGGCGCAGCCGGACGACGAGCGCCAGCCCGATCAGCACGAGCGCGGTCAATGCCTCCAGCAGGAACAGCGAAGCGCCGAACTGGGGGTTCTCCGTATCGACGAGCACCCAATTGCCGAAGAGGATGAAAAACAGCGTGGCCACCGCCCACATCGCGATACCGATTCCGGTTAAGATCAACGTCTGACGCAGCATCGTCTCGTCTTCCTTTCGCGCCTTCGCGCATCCGTGTAGTGTCTCGCCTTCGCCTATCGCCCAGGCCGATCGCCGGCCTGTCTCCTTGCCAGTCCCCAGCCCCTATTCGACGCGGCTGCGAAGCACCGTCATCTCGCCGGCCAGCGAGTAATCGCCCAGGTTGGCCGGCAGGAGGAAGCAGTCTCCCGCCTTGGCGTCGAGCAGGCCGCTCTCCCAGCGGATCGAGCCGGTACCTTCCGCGACGATCAGAATGTCGAAGCTCTCCGGAACCGTCGACAGCTTCCATTCGCCGCGAACGACGCCTTTGTCCGTGACGAAGTAAGGAGACTTCGCCAGAGTCAGCCATTCGCCAGGCTTCGCTCCGTCCGTCTTCATCCGGGTCGCGCCGGCGCCTTCGTAGGCGGTCACGTTCAACGAATCCTCGATGTGCAGCTCGCGCGGCTTGCCGTCCAGTCCCGGACGGTCGTAATCGTAAACCCGGTACGTCGTGTCGGAGTTCTGCTGAATCTCCGCGACGAGAACGCCCGCGCACAGCGCGTGAACGGTGCCGGCCGGTATGTAGAACGTGTCGCCCGCCTCGACGGACACTTCCTGGAGCGTATCCATGATCCGGCCCTCCGAGATCGCGGCCGCGAACGATTCGCGGTTGACGCCCGGCTTCAGGCCGTAGATGATTTTGGCGCCCGGCTTGGCGTCGAGGACGTACCACATTTCGGTTTTGCCGAGCTCGCCCTTGGGCAGGCCCGCGTAGTCGTCGGTCGGATGCACTTGAACCGACAGGTCGTCGTTGCAGTCGAGCAGCTTGATCAAGAGAGGGAAGCGGCCGTTGCCGGATTGGCTGCCCTTCGAGCCGAACCACTCGGCGCCGAGCGCTTCGCGGATTTGGTCGAGCCCTTGGCCGGCCAGCTCGCCGTTGATGACGTGGGAGACGCCGTTCGGGTGGTCGGCGATCATCCAGCCTTCGCCGATGTGGCCTTCCGGCACGTCGTAGCCGAAGCGCTCGAGCTCGCGGCCGCCCCAGACGCGCTCCTTGAATTCGGGCTTGAAGTGCAGCGGATACGGTTTAACGGATTGGGTCATTGCGATTGTCCTCCTCTGGTGGATTGGAAAAATTCGATCGACTCGCCGTCGGGCCCCTTGAAGAAGAAATAACGGCTGCCGTTGGGAAGCTCCGTGATCCCCTCATCGACTCCGGACACGCCGAGCGTTCGGATCCGGCGGTACTCCTCCTCGATGTCGTCTACCGAGAATGCGACGTGGTGAACCTTGCCCTCGGGCGTCACGGGGCCGTCGTAGCCTTCGATAAGCTCGATCTCGGTCTCCCGGCGGCCGGGGAACGACAGGAAGGCGAGCCGGATGACGCCGTTCGTATGGGTCAGCGTCTCCAGGTAGTCCAACCCGACGACGTTCGTGTAGAAGGCGATCGATGCCTCCAGGTTGCTCGCCATGATTCCGACGTGCTCGATTTTCGTAACCGCCATTCCTCATTGTCCTCCTTCGCTTACTTCTTCTCTAATGCGAATAGATAGGGAGCGGAGCTCTTCTGCGGAAAACGATACGACACGACTTGAGCGGCGGCGGGGGAGAGAGCGGCCATCCACCGTTCCACGGCGGCCGCTTCCGAATCTCCGCCTTCGTGGCCGGGATAGACGACCGCTGTCAGCGCTCCTCCCGGCGCGAGAAGGCCGAGCGCAGCTTCCATGGCGGCCAGCGTCGTCTCCGGCAGCGTGATGACGCTCCGGTCGCCGCCTTCCCCAGGCAGGAAGCCGAGATTGAACATGACCGCCCGCACGAGGCCGCGGTGCTCCGGCGCGATCAGCTCGGCCATTCGCTCATGGCCCGCGTGCAGGAGCGTCGCCGGCGCAAGGCTGCCGGCCGTGCGGGAGCCGTCGCGCGCCGATGCCGCGGCCTCCGCCTCCAGGCGAGCCCGCGTGCGGGCGAGTGCCGCCTCCTGCACGTCGAACGCGTACACGTGCCCCTTCGGACCCGCGGCGCGCGCGAGGAACAGCGTGTCCACGCCGCCTCCGGCCGTGGCGTCAATCGCGACCGCGCCCGGCGCCATCCGTTCCGCCGCCCAACGCTGGGCCATGGTCAGGACGGAGAGGAATCCCATCTTATCGTCCCTCCCGCAACTTGCCCTGCCACGAGTTCCTCCGCGCAAGCTCGGCGTCGATCGCGTTCAGCACGTCCCATTTTCGCAGACTCCACATGGGTCCGATAAGCAGGTCGCGCGGAGCGTCGCCCGTCAGACGGTGAACGGTCATCTCGGGCGGCAGCATCTCGAGCGTATCGACGACCAGGCCGACATACTCGTCCCTCTCGAGGAACCGCAGCAGCCCGTCGCGCCATTGGCGCACCATCGGCGTCTTGCGCATCAGGTGAAGCAGATGAATCTTGATGCCCTGCACGTCCATCCGGGCCGTCTGGCGGCCCGTCTCCAGCATCATCTCGCGGTCTTCGCCGGGAAGCCCGTAGATGATATGGGCGCACACCCGGATTCCCCGGGCGCGAAGCCGCTCCACCGCGTCGACGAAGCAAGCCGTGTCGTGAGCGCGGTTGATCAGCTTCGAAGTCGATTCATGGACGGTCTGCAGCCCCATCTCGAGCCACAGGTAGGTTCTCTCGTTCAGCTCGGCCAAATAGTCGACGACGTCGTCCGGAAGACAGTCGGGGCGGGTGGCGACGGACAGGCCGACCACGCCGGGCTGCTCCAGGATGGTCTCGTAGTATTCCTTGAGCGTCTCGAGCGGGGCGTACGTGTTCGTGTAGGCCTGGAAGTAGCCGATATACTTGGCCTCCGGCCACTTCAGGTGCTGGCGGTCGCGGATCTTGCCGAATTGCGTGACGAGATCGTCGCGCCGGCTTCCGGCGAAGTCGCCGGAGCCCCGGGCGCTGCAGAAGGTGCAGCCTCCGGTCGCGATCGCGCCGTCCCGGTTCGGGCAGGTGAATCCCGCGTCCAGCGTCACTTTGAAGACCTTCGCCCCGAACCGCTCCCGCATCTCGTGATTCCACGAACGGAATCGCTTGCCGCTCCATTCCGCCGGCCGCGTCTCGTCCGTCGTCGCTATCGTGGCCATTCTCGTTACCGCTCCTTGCTTCGAATTGCGCTGCTCTCATTGTACCGAAAAAAACCGGGATTGGCGAGAACAGGGGACAACTGCGATAAAAATCATTTGGCGGGTAAGCGCTTTCCGATAAAGAGGATTTTGAGCGGAACAGGTGCGGAATTCGCCGGATCGGCTTGCAATACCTAACATGATATGTTATATTAAAAGTGCGTCAGATCAACGAATTTTGCAGTTTTCGTCCTCCAATTTTCGCAACGTTACTCATAGCTGCTCCAGTTCGGGGGTAACCTAATCCCTACCCATTTCATTTAGGAGAAAGCGAGAGGTGAGGATCATGACTTCTACCGTTAAGATCCCGCAAGGCGACGACACGATGAAGGTGGAGCTGACCATCAAGGAAGCGATGGCGCTCGCGGGCATCAAGTTCCATAGCAACCACAACGTCGAAGTGTCCGCCAAGAGGAAGATCCAGGAGGCCCTGGACAACCAATATCATCTCGACGAACGCCGTCCGGTCAATTAATCAGCCGTTCGCTGCCATAGCCGCCGAGACCGCCTGCGCTCCGATTTCGGAGCCGGGCGGTCTTTTTATCGCGCTTATCAGGCATATCCCCATGGCTCAGCCGCGGCGGATCGGAGCAAGACCTTCTCTTATTTAGGGCACTTTTAGTCTTATCCCCACTGCTCAGCCTCGCGTCTCGGACCCGGCTCTTCTCTTTCTCGGCCTTTTTAGTCTTATCCCCGTGGCTCAGCTGCGAAGGTTCGGAGCTAGACCTTCTCTCTTCTAGGACACTTTTAATCATATCCCCACTGCTCAGCCTCGCGTCTCGGACCCCGCTCTTCCCTCTTCTCGACTTTTTTACTCTTATCCCCATGACTCAGCCGCGGCGGATCGGAGCTAGACCTTCTCTCTACTAGGGCACTTTTACTCTTATCCCCACAGCTCAGTCGGCCTACTCGGTCTCGGCTAGGCGGGGCGGGGGACGTATACCTCATTATTTCTATATAGAGAAGGAGAGGGGACTGAATAAATCCGCTGTTGAGCAAAGGGGATGCCGCTTAGTCAAGGCGATATTGCTGAGCCGAGGGGATAAGATGTAGGCGAAGCTTATGCCGGGGTTCGGAGATAAGATGAAAGATAAAGATTCCGACCGAGGAGCGGAGATAGGGGGAGTTAACGTTGCAACTGAGGTACGGGGCTAAGGGGAACGAGGCTACAGCTGAGGTATGGGGATAAGCCTAAAAATGCACCGTAAGCTGAGGTATGGGGATAAGCCTAAAAATGCACCGTAAACTGAGCTAATGGGATAAAACGATAATGGCTGCGAGGCCGAATCAAACCACAGGTATAAGCTCCAAAATGCATCGCGGCTGAGCCAACGGGATAACCCGATAAATACAGCTAGACGGAGGCACGGGGGTAAGAGGAAAGATGGCAGCTACAGCTGAGCGAAGGGGATAAGCCTAAAAATGCACCGTAAACTGAGCTAATGGGATAAAACGATAATGGCTGCGAGGCCGAATCAAACCACAGGTATAAGCTCCAAAATGCATCGCGGCTGAGCCGACGGGATAACCCGATAAATGCAGCTAGACGGAGGCGCATGGGTAAAAGGAAAGATGGCAGCTTCGGCTGAGCTATCGGGATAAGAAGTAAGACGCAGCTACAGCTGAGCGAAGGGGATAAGCCTAAAGAGCGGCGAAGAGAGAGATACGGTACGTGCGCGAGGATAAGGAGGCATAGGGGGCCGTTTCGGCTGAGCGAAGGGGATAAGCCCGGAAAAGGGAGATTCGAAGGTTCGCAGAGACCGAGCTCGCGGCGCAGGCCGAATCTCTTTACAATCCCGCCCGAATTGGGCACAATAAGGGACGGCAACGTCGCGGACGGGCGGGCGCAAGACCGGGGCCTGCCGCGTTAACGCGCGCAACGGAAGCGGAGGACGAGTCATGAGACTGCGAACGAAGAAGAATACCCGCGTCGGCCTGGAGAGCCAACCGGATCTGATCGTGCTGGAGCCGAAGAAGCTGAAGGGCCGCTGGCGCGAGCTGTTCGGCAACGATCGCCCCATTCATATCGAGATCGGCATGGGCAAGGGGCAGTTCATCAGCCGCTGGAGCGCGAACAACCCGGACGTCAACTATCTCGGGATGGATATGTACGACGAGCTGCTGCTTATAGGAAGCGAGAAAGCGCGCAAGCTGTGGAAGGAAGAGAAGGGCTCGGACGAAGTCCCCAATCTGTATCTCGTCCGAGGCAACGCGGAGCAGCTGGAGGAGATGTTCGAGGACGGCGAGCTGGAGAGAATCTACCTGAACTTCAGCGACCCGTGGCCGAAAAGCAAGCACGCGAAGCGCCGCCTCACGCACCCGCGCTTCCTCGAGAAGTACAAGCGGGCGTTGAACGAGAAGGGAGAAATTCACTTCAAGACCGACTCTCTGAGCCTATTCGAGTTCTCGCTCAACAGCTTCTCGGATTCCCGCCTGCAGATGCGCAACATCTCTCTGCATCTTCACCGCAACGAGCTGCGCGACGACCTGGTGATGACGGAGTACGAGACGAAGTTCGTCGGCCAAGGGATGCCGATCTACCGGCTCGAAGCCGTCGTGGGCAGCGAAGTCGTGCGCGAGCATCGGGAGCGCGTCGAAGCCGAGGTGCAAGCCTCTATCGCCAGAGCCGCGAAGCGGGCGGCAGACGGGCGGGAGGACGCGGACTAGGAGAGCGAAGAGAGCGCGCGATAGAAGGCGATAGAACGAGGATACGCCGCCATAGCCACCGCCGGAGACTTCTCCGGCGGTTTATTCATGTTTGACTCTGATATCCCATATTTTATGATAAAGGTATCAACCCAAAAAACCAAAAAAGGCGGGGTTGCGATCGTTTATGCTGCTAACCGAAAGGCGCAGGCAATTTCTGAAGAAGCTGGTCGATCTGCACCGGATGACGCGGCTGCCCATTCATTACGGGACGCTGGCGAATGTTTTTTTTT
>NZ_JACJVR010000120.1 GCF_014212175.1 Cohnella xylanilytica
GATTTTTTGTATGAAAAATCATACAAATTCCTCCACGATAAGGCGCCTTGCTCGAATGTTGTATGAAAAATCATACAAAAGCTCATCTGCATGGATGATTTCGATGATGCTGTTCGAAAAATCACACAAGTTTATCCGCCTGCCTGCCTACCAACGGCGGAACCTTCAGCGTCGGCGAAATGGGGCCCGTCGGGCACCGGTCATGATCGCGGCTGGAAAAAAACAAAGGTTACCTTGAAGGCGGTCGATCCCAATCGCCTTAAGGTAACCTTTATCGTTTTACAGTTCTCCCGTCAGGACGGATACGATGCTTCCGCGCAGCTCCTCCGCATTACGCGCCCGATAGGGATCCGCGTTGAACAGGATAGCGTCCGCCGTATAGCCGGCCTCGATACGTCCGAGGCGGTCCCCGTACCCGAGAATGTCGGCGCCGTGCTCCGTGGCGGAGCGCCACGCCTCCTCGCGGGTTAAGCCGCAATCGATGAGGACGTCGAGCTCCTCGAGATTCCGGCCGTGCAGCGCGGGCGTAGCGAAATCCGTGCCGAAGCCGATTCGCACGCCTTCCCGCCGAGCGTGCCGGATAGCGGCCGGGTGCGCATCGGCGGCGCGGGCGGCCCGTTCGCGGAACGGCCCGTCCAGAGCGAGGGCCCCGTCCGGTTCCGCGGCGATCCGATAGATGGCGGCGGTCGGCACGAAGGAGATCCCGGCTTGGGCGAGCCGGCCGGCCTGATCCCCGGTCATGTAGATTCCGTGTTCGACGGAGTCCGCGCCGGCCTCGATCGCCCAGTCCAAGGCGGCTCCGCCCCATGCGTGGACCAGCACTCTTCGATGATTCGCATGGGCGGCGCGCACGATCGAGAACAGTTCCTCCCGCGAGAACAGCGGCTCGAGAACCTTATCCGGCGGAGAGCCCAGTCCTCCCGTCGCGAAGATCTTGATCCAGCTCGCTCCGCCGTCCGCGATCTCCTTCACCCGCCGCTCGAGATGTCCGGTGCCTTGCCCCGCATCCGCGCCTCCGAGCGATTCCCCGCTCGCTGCGACCTTTAACGGCTGGCCGTATGCCTCGCGGATGCGCCGAGCGGTGCTGGCCGACAGCCCGCCCGCGTCGCGCGCGGTCGTCACGCCGGCGCGAAGCGTCGCCTCGAACGCTTGAACCTGAAGCGCTTCGATCTCGCCGGGGCTCCGCTTCGCCTGGTCGGCATGGTGAAAGTCCGTCCAAGCCAGATGCGTATGAAGATCGATGACGCCCGGGCTTATCCATAAGTCCTCGCCCGGTCGGTCCGGCGGCGACGCGGACTCCGCGATGGAGGTGAAGCGCCCGTCTGCGATCCGGATATCGAACCGTCTCCCCGGGATTCCCGCCACGAAAATATGGTTGAAGGCCGCGCCTGTCGCGTTTGTCACATCTGCCACATCTGTCGCATCTGTCGCATCTATCGCATCTATCGCATCTATCGCATCTGTCGCATCTGTCGCCTCTGCCGTACCTGACGACGCCTCTGCCGCATCTCTTCGAACGTTATCGGCCATGTTCCGCCTCCCAGACGGCCCCCGCGGCCGCGATCGCTTCCTTCGGATCTCGCCGCGCCAGCCCGGCCAGCGTGACGATCGCCTGTTCGACGGCTTCCCGGCCGGCGTTCGCGCCAAAATGATTGATGCGCAGCAGCTTGCCGTTCAACGCTCCGTCTCCGGGAGCGACGATGCCCTCGGGGCGGTCCAACCGAAGGCCGCCGCCCCCGGGAAGCCGAACCGTCGTGACCAGCGGCGAATAGCTCGCTTCGCTCCGCTGCCACGGCTCCAGCCCCAGAGCCCGAATGCCGGCGATCGCGGCGGACGAGGCGAGCCGGTGGCGCCGGTTGACGGCCGGCAAGCCATCCTGTTCGATCCGGCGCAAGGCTTCAATCAATGCCCTGGCTTCGAGAACGGGAATGTTCGGCGGGATTCGCCCGGCATAGGGATCGGCCTTCGGACGTCTTAAGTCCAGCAAGGACAGAATCGAATCGCGCGGCGCTCCCGGATTGGACTCCAGGAACTCCCACCCGCGATCGGAGATTCCGACGGCGCTGATGCCGTTGGGACCGGCCAGCCCCTTCTGCGCGCCGACGGCGACGAAGTCGATTCCCCACTCGTCCGTCGGCACCGGCTCCGCGCCGATGGCCGAGACCGCGTCGATCACGGTGACGAGGCCCGATCGGCGGGCCAGCTCCAGGATGCGGCGGGTCGGGTTGGAGCCTCCCGTCGCGGCTTCCGCCTGCACGAAGGACAGCGCGCTTGGGAGATGATTCTCGATCGCCTCGGCGACGGCCTCGACGGAGGCGACGTCGTCGAAGCTGCTTTGGACGTTCACGACCTCGGCTCCGCCCCGCGCGAGCCAATTCCCGAAGATCGTTCCGTAGGGACCCGTCACGATGTTCAATATCTTGCGTCCGGGGGCGGCGATTCCCGCCGCTATGGCTTCGATGCCCAGAATCGCTTCGCCCGGGATGACGACGGGGACGTTCCGCGTGGACAGAACCGCGGAGAGCAGGCGATGCAGCTCCTCGAACTCTTGCGCGGAGAGAGGGACGTAATTCGGCATTGGGACAACCCCCTTATTTCGTTGGAATGAGCGGCATTTTCGGAACCGCGGACAACAGCTCGTACCCGTACGACGTCTCCGGGCGAGCGAAGAAAATCTCCTTCGGACTGATCTCGACAACCCGGCCCTTCCGCATGACGGCGACCGTATCGCTGATCGCGTGGATGACGCCCAGATCGTGGGAGATGAACAGCATCGTCAGCCGAAGCTCCGACTTGAGCTCGTTCAGCAGCTCGAGCACGCTGGCCTGCACCGATACGTCCAGGGCGCTGGTCGGTTCGTCCGCGATCAGGATGCTCGGCTCCACGGCGATGGCGCGGGCGATGGCGATCCGCTGGCGCTGGCCCCCGGAGAATTCGTGCGGGTACCGGTCCAACGCGGTCTCGTCGATCCGCACGCGCGCGAGAAGCTCCTTGCATCTATCGGCGACCTTAGAGCGGTCGACGATCTTATGGAAGAGCAGCGCTTCGCCCAGAATTCGCCTGATCGTATGCCTGGGATTCAGAGAAGCGTCCGGATTCTGGAAAACAAGCTGGATCCTCTTATGCTGCTCGCGGGTTCGGCGTTTGCCCAATTCTTCGGCGCCCAGCAGCACCCGCCCCTCGTCCGGGGGGATCAATCCGGCGACGACCCGGGCGAGAGTCGACTTGCCGGAACCGGATTCGCCCACGAGGCCGAGCGTCTTATGCGGCTCCAGGTCCAGGCTGACCCGATCCAGCGCGACGAACGGGCCGTAAGAGACCGTCACGTTATCGATCCGCAGCGCGGCGTCCGTCATGGATCGGCCCTCCTCTCGAGTTCCGGGAGCGGAAGCACGGAATTCATCAGCATTCTTGTATAGGAATGCTGCGGGTCGCGCAGAAGCTGCAGGGTGTCCCCTTGCTCGACGATGCGGCCTTCCTTCATCACGCACAGCTCGGAGCACATCGAGGAGGCGACGGCCAGATTGTGCGTCACGAACACGACGGCGTACCCCAGCTCCTTCTGAAGGCGCGCGATAAGGTCGAGAATTTGCCGTTGAACCGTCACGTCGAGCGCCGTCGTCGGCTCGTCGCACAGGAGGAGGTCGGGCTTGCACGCCAACGCCATCGCGATGACGATGCGTTGGCACTGCCCTCCCGACAACTGGTGAGGATAACGGTCCTTCGTTCTTAAGGAATCGGGAAGACCGAGCATCTCCAGCAGCTCCAGAGCGATCGAACGCGCGGCCTTCCGGCTAACCCGCTGCCTGTAATAAACGACCTCGGCCAGCTGCCCGACAACCGGGCATAGCGGGTCGAGCGCCCTTATCGGGTCCTGGAAAATCATCGCGCAGCTGCCGCTTCGCCGAATCTGCCCGCCGACTCGCTGAACGCCGGACGGGAGCAGACCGATGATGGATCGGAGGGTGAGCGACTTGCCCGATCCGGATTCTCCGACGAGACCGAGGCTGGCCCCCGCCTCGACTCGGAAGCTGACGCCGGAGACGAGCGGCTGCCGGGACCGCGTCGCAAGCGTTAATCCATCGAGTTCCACAACGGGATTCCTATCTTTCATTTTCGTCTCCATAGATCCGCTAACCCGTCGCCTATCAGAGATAAGGCGATCCCCGCGTACACGACCGCGAATCCCGGGGCGGCCGACAGCCACCACTTGGTCGAGATAAACGGCTGCCCTTCGGAGATCATCGTGCCCCAATCCGGGGTCGGCGGCGCGATGCCGATGCCGAGGTAGCCTAGCGTTACGATGGCCACGAGCAGAACGGCCATGTCCGTCATGAGCACGACCACGGCTTGCGGCAGCACGTTGGGCAGCAGATGTCGCAGAATAATCTTGATATTCGGCAGTCCCAGCGTTCGGGCGGCGGCTATCCATTCCTGCTTGCGCAGCGAAGCGCTAAGCCCTCGGACCACCCGCGCGTAGACGATCCAGCCGACCAGCATAAACGTGATATAGATGCCCTTCTCGCCCGCGCCGCTGACGAAGGCCACGATAATGACGATCAGGTAGAAGGGGAAAGCGATGAACGTGTCGGTGGCGAGCGTAATCAACGCATCTGCCCACTTGCCGTAATAGCCGGCGACCATGCCGAGGAACACCCCGACGCAGAAGGGGACGATCTCCGCCAGCGCCATGATCTTCAGATCGGTCCGCGCGGCATAGATCAACCGGGCGAACAGATCGCGCCCCAGTTGATCGGTACCCAGCCAATGCTCGGACGACGGGGGCTGCAGAATGGCGGCCATATTTTGCTCGGACGGATGGTAGGGGCTGATGATCGGCGCCAACAGCGCGACGGCGATCAGGATCGCGAGCAGGATGCATCCCCATAGAAGGGACGGAAGGCTCCATATCCTTTTCAACGAACGTTCCAGCTTGCTTGCCCTCCGAATCCGAAGCTCCGGTTGCGCGCTGCTCATGGTTCCCCCTTCGTCCGGGGATCCAGATACCCGGAAGCGATCTCTACGAGAAGGCCGATTACGACGACGAAAAACGCGCAATAAAGGGCGATCCCCTGAATGACCGGGAAATCCCGATTGGAGATGGCCGAGAACAGCAGGCTGCCGATGCCCTTAAGCCCGAACGCTTGCTCGACGACCAGCGTGCCTCCGATCAAGTAGGCCGTGTTGACGCCGAGAAGCATAAGGGCGGGCAGAGCCGAATTGCGCAGGACGTGCTTGACGAGAATGACCCGTCCGGGGATCCCCGCCGCCTTCAGCGTAACGACGAAGTCGGATTCCAACACCTCCAGCATCTGCGCTCTAAGAGAGCGGACGAGGGAAGGAATCTGCGAGAAGGCGACGGTGATCGCGGGAAGCGTCAGGCTGTAGATCCGATCAAGCCCTCCCTCGCCCGCTCCTCCGACGGGGAACCAGCGAAGCTGAACGCCGAAGATCATGATGAGCAGCAGTCCCACCCAGAACACCGGCATGCCTAACGTGACGGCGGGCAGGATGCGAATCAGGTGATCGAGCGGCCCGTCCTTGTGCGTCGCCGCGAGAATCGCGAGCAGAAGCGCAAGGAGGATGGCCAGAAGACAGGCCATCCCGACGAGCAGCAGCGTCACGGGAGCGCGATCCAGGATCAAATCCCGGGACGAAGTCTCGTAAATAATCGAAGACCCGGTATCGCCATGGACGACGATATTGCGGAGGAACCGGACGAACTGTTCCCCCAGCGGCAGATCCAGCCCCAGCTTGCGGCGCATGCTCTCGATCGCTTCAAGCGTCGCGTATTCCCCGAGAATCATCTTGACGGGGTCTCCAGGCACGAGTCGTACGAGGAAAAAGACGGCCGTCACCACGCAGACGATAACCGACGCGGCCCTCAGCAGGGCGCGCGCCAGCCATCTGCGCGGAGAAGCGGTCCCCGCGGACCATCCGTCGGCTTATTTGGATAAGGCGTTGGCTGCCAAGGCTTCGCTCAACCTTTCAGCCGGACGTCTTGGAATCGAACGCTGTTGTTGGGCAGGACGACCAGTCCTTCGACGGAGGAACGAACACCCTTCAAAATATCCGGATAATAGAGCGGGATATAAGGAACTTCATCGGCCAGAATCTGCTGAAGCTGGACGTAGATCTCTCCGCGCTTATCGCCGTCCGGCGTCTTCTGGCCTTCGTACAAGAGCTTGGTCACTTCATCGTTCGTGTAATGAGTCCAGTACGACTTGCTGAAGCCTTCGGGGTCCGTCTGGAACGCCAGAATCGAATTGGCTTCCGGAGAATCCGCCTGCCCGCTGTTGATCATCGCCGAGAAGTTGTATTTGAAGAACCGGTCGCGGAAGGCGGCGAACTCCACCGACTCGATATGGATGTCGATGCCGATCGACTTCCCGGCGGCTTGGATGATCTGCGCCTCTTGCGCTCTCGCGTTGTTCCCCGATGCGATCAGCAGCTTGGTCGAGAAGCCGTCCGGGAACTTCGACTTCGCGAGCTCGGCCTTGGCCGCTTCCGTATCGAAGCCGAGCGCCTTGACCTTGTCGTTGGCGTTATAGGGAATAGCGGGCGGGAGAAGCGAGGTCGCCGCTTTGCCATAGCCGAAGGTGACCGCGTTCGTCAGCCCGTCGCGATCGAGCGCGAGCGCCAGCGCGCGGCGGACGTGCACGTCGGAGAAGTGCTCATCCAGCGTGTTGAAGAACAACTGCTCCGTCACCCAGCTGCCGTTGGCGACTACGGCGATATCCTGGCTTTGCTTAAGCTCGCCCACGTTCTGAAGGGCGACCGACTCGATCGCGTCGACTTCTCCGGCCTTCAGCTGGTTGATCGCCTGATTGTCGTCCGCGACCAGCTTGTAGACGAGCTCGTCGATGTAGGGCTTGCCTTCCTGCCAGTAGTAGGCGTTCTTGGCGAAGGTCAGATCGCCGGCCGGGTCCCACTGCTTCACGACGAAAGGACCGGTGCCGACGGGATTCTTGAAGAACTCTTCTTCGGATACGCCGCCGAAGTCCTTCGGAAGGATGCCGTTGGAGAAGTTCGAGAGCTCCGAGATGAACGGCGTATAGGGCTCCTTCAGCTTGATGACGAGCGTGTGGGCGTCTTGGGCCGTCAGCGATTCGACCTTCGCCGCTATCGCGAGGGGACCGCCTACGTCGAGGTGGCGCTGAAGGGAGAAGACCGCGTCCTCGGCCTTCACTTCCTGGCCGTTCGAGAATTTCAGGCCGTCGCGGAGAACGAACGTGTACGTCAATCCGTCCGGGCTGATCTCGTGCGACTTGGCCAGCCAGTCGACGATCTTGCCTTCGCTGTCGAACGCGACCAACGGCTCGAACACTTTGTCGATGGCGAACGCGTTGTTCGCCGTGATCTGGTTGTGCAGATCCAGCGAAGTGACGGAAGCGGGGCGGGCGTAAGTGAACGTTCCGCCCGCGGCGGACGGCTCCGAAGCCGAGTTCGATGCCGACGCCGATGCGCTGCTTGATGCGGGACTTTGGGATTCGGAGGGGCTGGAGTTCGCGTTATTGTTGGATCCCGAGCATCCGGCCAGAGCGATCGCTAGAATCGCGATCAGGGATCCGGCCCGTAATGGTTTGTGGAGACGCGCTGCTAATGTGGACATGTAACTTCCTCCTGGAGTGCGCGCTTCAAGTGGTCTTGTCAGCAGCTAGAGTCGATAAAACCAATAAATTTAGTTGGTTTTACGCTATAGTAATACATGAGGATTATTTTGACAACTCTTTATTTCCGGTTCGATATTTGCTGGAATATTTGAGGGGATATTGACTTCAAGGTGTATGAAGGGCATAATACACGTATAGTGTATGAACCACTTGGTACATACACCTGTGAAAGGAAGCGATCAGGGCGAATGAATACGAACGAAGGATGGACGGAAGTCGCCTTCAACGGCCGCGATCCGGTTTACTTGCAGGTCATCCGGCTGTTCAAGGAACGGATCGCGACCGGCCGGCTGCAGCCCGGCCAGCAGATTCCGTCCCGGCGGGAGGCCGCCGCCGCGCTCAAAATCAATCTCAACACGGCGCAGAGAGCCTATAAGGAAATGGAGGAACAAAGGTTGATCGTGACGGAAGGGAACTCTCCGAGCCGGATCACGCAGGATGCGGGCGTATTGCGCGCGATTCGGTCGGAGCTGCTCGGCAGCGCGGTCGGCGGGTTCGTCGCCGCGATTCGCAATCTCGACGTGCCGGTCGAGGAGCTGCTGGAGCTGGTGCGGCGGGAATACGAGACGGTGCGGCGGCAAGACGACAAGCAAGACAAGAAGCCGGGGATCGAGCAAGGGAGGGGAGACGAATGATCGAAGTGGTCAACGTCCGCAAGCGATATCGGCGCCGGTACGTGCTGGACGGACTCAGCTTCGCGGCCGAGAAGGGGCGGATCACCTGCCTCGCCGGCTTGAACGGCGCCGGCAAGTCGACGGCGCTCAAGGTAATTATGGGACTCGCCCCTTACCAGGAAGGAGCGGTCCGGCTGGATGGGAAGCCGATCGACCGATCGAGCCGCGAGCGGATCTCCTTCGTTCCCGACCGGATCGCGATGCCTTCTTCGATGAAGCTGGCGGACGCGCTGCAATTTATGGCCGATTTCTACGCGAGCTGGAACGGCGCGCGGGCGCGGGAGCTGATGCGTTTTTTCGACCTGAAGGAAGGGGATAAAGTCGGCAGCTTGTCCAAGGGCATGGCCGCCAAGTTCAATCTGGTGCTGGGCCTGGCGCCGGACACGGATTACGTCGTCATGGACGAGCCGTTCTCCGGAATCGACGTGTTCGGCCGCGAGGCGGTGGCGTCGGTGTTCTCCAGCGAATGGGTCGAAGGCCGCGGCGTGCTGATCACGACGCATGAGATCGCCGAGATCGAGCACCTGATCGACCATGTCGTGCTGCTCAAGGACGGCCGGGCGGTTCGGTCGTTCGACACCGAGCGGGTGCGGGACGAAGAAGGCAAGTCGGTCGTCGACGTGATGCGGGAGGTGCTGCTGGCGTGAACCGTTACTTGAAGCTGGTCCATATGGAGATTCATCGGTTTCGGTATTTTTTGCTCGGACTGATGGCTTTGACGTTGGTCGGGCAGATATTGACGGTCGCGATTGCGACTTCCAACGAGGCGGCCAAATTCCGCGACCCCGCCCGCTTCTCCATCGACAGCGCCGACAAGCTCTCGTTCGAATGGATAGTGCGCATCTCGCAAGGGATGTTCGCCCTGCCGATCCTGATCAGTATGGCGGCGCTGCTGTTCTACGTGTTCCTGATCTGGTACCGGGATTGGCTTGGCCGCAGTACGTTTATGTACCGCCTGCTCGCGCTGCCGACCGCCCGAAGGAATCTGTATTTGTCCAAGCTGACGGCTATCGTCCTGTTCGTTTTCGTTTTGCTGTCATTTCAATTGATCTTGCTCGCATTCGAGCAGTTGATCTTCCATTGGATCGTGCCGGCGGATATACGGGGCGAATCGGTATTTACCGACGTCATCTTGTCCAATTGGCTGTTCGAGGTTCTTCTTCCCTTAAGCGGCTCCCAGTTCGTCTCTCTGTACGGGTTCGGAATCATGGCGGTCACGGTGCTGTTTACGGCGATTTTGCTGGAGAGAAGTTACCGCATCTGGGGCATCGGCTATGCCGCTGCTTATGTGGCGGCCTGCGGCTTCGCCGTTTACGCTACGCCCTTTGCCCTTGGCGTCAACCAGCTCGGTTCGTATTTTTACCAATGGGAAATTTTCGCGATCGAAGCGGCTGTCTGTTTTCTCGTAACCGCGGTATCGGTGGCGCTCGGCTTCCGGCTGCTGAACAAGAGAATTTCGGTATAAAGGGGATAAGAGGATGAGGAGGACGAGATACGCTCTATCGGTCGGGCTCTGTCTGTTTGTTCTGGTTACGCTAGGCTACTATTACGCTTATGCGTCCGACGAACGATTACCCTCGTTGAAGCTGGAGACGATCGAAGGGGATGCGAAGGAAGGCGCGGCTTTATCGCTAATCGGATCTTACCATCAAAGCATGCAGTCGAGGATGCTGACTGTCACGACTGATGGCAGCGAATATGCTCAACGGGATACGCTCGTGGATCTCCTTCCATGGGAGCGTCCCTGGACGCCGGACTCCCCGGATCTGAAGGCGATTCGCAAGGAGCATCCGAACTTCATGCGAGGCAAAGGCGAGCCTAGGGGATGGTATCGGGACGAAGAGATGCTCGTATATGCCGCCGCAGACAACGGGGGATCGGACGGCCGAATCCGGCTGAAGGTCGAAGTGCTGAACGAGAGCTCCGGCAAGACGAAGCGCTACTCGGTTGCGGTAGAAGATTCGCAGTCCTACACTTACCCTTACACGGCGGACGTGCAGCGGGTCGGAGGGCAGCTTCACGTTCTCGTTTTTATGCAGCATACCGAGGTCGCGGACAGGGTGCGGGATGCCATAGGGCTGAACGAGGTTTGGGACTATGTACTGGATCTGGAAGACGGCAGCTTGATCTCCCGGAATAACTTGACGGAGGGGCTGAAGGCGGAGTCCGGCGTGGACGCGGAGCTGCGAATCGCTCCGATTGCCGAGGGGAGCCTCGCCGCGCCATCCGAGTATGCGCTGATCGAAGTTACGGATATAAAGGTGAAGCAACTTGCCCATAACACCCAAGAGATTAATAATCTTGGTACGCGCCTGTATTCGTATTCATACCGGACGGGGGAACGAAAGTTGCTTGTCCCGTTCAAGACAAGCGCGAGAGGCACCGGCTTTATGTGCAAGTTGTACGGAAATCAGGTTTCCGTCCAGCAGGATGGCGAGACGCCCGGCACGTTCGCCTGGACCCTGTTCGACGTAGCGACTGGAGAGAAGAAAGCCGACTTGACCGTTACCGCCGAGCAGCTCGGAGGAACCGACATCGGTACGGTCTTCATCGCCCATGGGCGGGTGTATACCCTGGTGCATGATACGGATTCGCCGCTAGGCGGGGGAGGATCGATGGCCGCCGTGCTGGATGCCGCTACCGGACAGGTGCTGTACCGCGGCAAGGCGGTCATCGCCGATCCGACGCGCGATGGCGACAAGGAATGGAGTCGATTGGAGCTGTTTTCCTTAAGTCTTCGCGATGAGAGCTGACTTCCGCGGCGCGGGAGACGCCCGGGCCCGGAAGGAACAGGCGATCCGGCTGCTGCGAAGCTTCGAGCTTGAAGCGTACCGGACCGCCTATTATATGCTTCAAGACGAGAAGAAGGCGTTCGCGGCCGCGGCCCAAGCGCTGCTGGCCGTCTCCGGCCTTCCCGGCCTGCTCGCGCTGACGGAGGAGGAACGGCAAGCGGCGGTGAAGAGGGCGGCGCTCCGCGAATCCCTTCAAGTCGCGTGTGCAGCACAAGAAGAAATATAATAGGATTCCTATGTTGTAATATGAGGACAACGGATGAATAAAATCCCACCCCGCTTCGGACACTAGCCCCTAAAGCCGGTTTAAGCGGGGGAAGATCATGTCCGTTCAGAAGCCCGAAGTCAAACAGACGAACATCGAATTAAGCAGTACGGAGATCGGGGGACTCTGGGGGATTTATCTCCAAGAGGGCATGACGATTTGTTTTCTTACGTACCTCCGTCATCATCTTCAAGACGGACAGATCGTTCCGTTGGCGGACGAAGCTTTGAAAATATCGCAAGGCCGGGTGGCGCGAATCAAGAAGTTCTTCCTGGACGAGAACTTCCCGATTCCTGCGGGGTTCTCGGAGGGCGACGTGAACCTGGCCGCTCCTCCTCTATTCCACGACACGTTCACCCTAAGCTTCATCTACATGATGAATCGGTTGGGGATGATCAACCTCGGGTTTACCGCCTCGAATAACGTTCGGCTCGACGTGTTGGATTTCTTCACCGAATGCATCCATACGACTACCGAGATGTTCGGCAAGGCGGTGCGGATGATGCTGGAGAAAGGCATCTACGACCGTCCGCCGAAAATGAACTACCCCCAAAATGTCGAATACGTTCAGGCCGACTCCTTCCTGGACGGGTTATTCGGTTCGAAGCGGCCTCTCAACGCGATCGAGCTGTCCGAGATCTTCTTCAATATCGAGCGGAATTACTTCTCGGTGATTTTGACGCTCGGGTTCGCGCAAGTGATGGAAGACAAGAAGTTAAAGAACCTGTTTCTCAAAGGCAAGAAAATCAGCGAACAGCAAATCGAACTCTTCAACAAGCTGCTGCAGCAGGTGAGTCTGCTCGGAACGGTGCCCATCTCCATGGAAGTGACGGACTCGACGGTGTCTCCGTTCTCGGACAAATTTATCGCCTCGATGATCCACATTTTGAACTCGGTCGACATTCTCCTGATCTCCCATGCCTTGTCCTTATCGATGCGGGTCGATCTCGCGGCGCACTACACCAAGATTATCGCGAAGGTGATGGCGTATGCCAAAGATACCTTCGACCTGATGGTGGAGAACAAATGGCTCGAGCAGCCGCCTCTCGCGACCAATCGCAATAAGCTGCTTCAATCCTGAGAAGAACTTGGAAGGACCGGCAGATAGACCGCGAATTCGGAGCCTTTGCCCACAACGCTTCGCACGTCGATCCAGCCTTGATGAGCGAGAACATTCTGCTGCGCGATCGCGAGTCCCAGACCGGTGCCTCCGGACGGCCGCGCCCTGGCATGATCCGCCCGGTAGAAGCGGTCGAATATATGGGGAAGATCCGCTTCGGGGATGCCGACGCCGGAATCTTCGATTCGGATCCGCGCATAGGGCCGCTGCTTGTCCGGCACGATCGCCCGCTCGAGAGAGACCCGAATTTGTCCGCCCGGGTTCGTATAATAAATCGCGTTGGTTAAGAGGTTGTACAGGGCTTGGAGAATGCGCGGCTTCTCGACGGAGACGCGCACCTCCTCCTCCGGCCCGTCCAGCGTAAGCCGAATTTGCTTGTCCTCCGCCAGAAACCGGATTTTGTCCGCCAACTCCTCCAGAAGCGACGAGAGATTCTCCTCGCCCGGACGAAGCTCCGTCATTCCCGCCTCCAGCTTGGACAGATCCAGCACCTCATGCACCAATCGGGACAGTCGATACACTTCGTCCAGAATAGAAGATTGCTTGTCCGGGGACAGCGTGTCGCCCGTCTCTTGCGCGAGCTCCAATTCTCCCTGGACGATCATAAGCGGGGTTCTCAACTCATGCGCGACATCGGAGAGCAGCTGCTTGCGGGCGCGTTCCGCCTTCGCGAGCGATTCGTTCATGTCGCGAAGCGCCTTGGAGATCTCCCCGAATTCATCCTTCCTTCGGATAGGGAAGGATGCGGATTCGTTCCCTTGCTGAATAGATTCGATCCCCTGAACGATCCTGCGAACCGGGCGCGTCAATCTCCATGATAAGATCCAGATGGTCAGAAGAGCGGCGAGACCGGTGAACAGAAGAGACGCCCTGCCGACATTGGGCAAGAAGCGATACCACATTTTCTTGAATTCGTACGTCTTGAGCTGTTCGTCGTTCATGACGTAGAGACGGCCGGCCTTCTGCCCGTCGTAACGGATCACTAGAGGGTAGCCGTCGTTCCGAAGCTCGTCGACCCTCAGATGCCCTTGCCGATACAGCGGGACTCCGTCCGCGTACAGGAGAACTTCGGCGAAGCCGCGCGCCCGATCGAACTCGAAGGTCCCCGCCCGTTCCCATGAACGGCCATGATCCGCATAGTACCGCTGGAACTCCTCGCGCAAAGCTTCGAAGGAGGCTTTATCCTCCCGATACGCGTAATCCCGGGCGATATAAAATTGAATATGCGTGGCGGCCAGCAGGAAGAGCAGGATGAAGACGAGCAAGACGCTCATCGACAGCATCAGCTTCGTTCTAATTCTCATGTTCCGCTCCGAACCGGTAGCCGAAGCCGTACACGGTCTGAATGTAGTCGTACGGCTGGCCGGCGTTCTCCAATTTGCGGCGAAGCTTGCTGATATGGGAATCCACGATCCGTTCGTCGACGATGAATTCGTCCGCGAAGGCGTGCCGGAGCAGCTGCATTCGGCTGTACACCCGGCCGGGCTTGGAGGCCAGCAGATGCAGGAGCTTGAACTCCGTCGGGGTGAGATGCGCTTCGCGGTCTCCGACGAACGCTTGCAGCCCGTCTTCGCGGATGACCAGCTCGCCCCGGCGAAGCACGCTGGCCGCATCGTCGTTCCCGCCCGGGTTCATCCGCCGGAGCAGCGATCGGATTCGCGCGCCCAGCTCCCTCAGGCTGAACGGCTTCGTCAGGTAGTCGTCCGCTCCCATCTCGAGCCCGACGATTTTGTCGCTCTCCTCGGATTTGGCCGTGACCATGATGATCCCGGGAGAACCCAGCTGCCTCAACTTGCGACAGGTATCCAATCCGTTCAAGTTCGGCATCATCCAGTCCAGAATGACGATCTCCGGCTTGCTTCTCGAATAGAGCCGCACGGCATCGATCCCGTCCCCTGCCGTCAACACCTCGTATCCTTCCGTCCGAAGGTAGGATTCCATCAACGACGCGATTTTCGCCTCGTCCTCAACGATCAGCACTTGAATCCCCACGCCCATCCCTCCGTCGCAACCTCGTCTTCCTCACTTTATCGGACTTTGCCATTCGCCACAACCTCTCGATTTTTTCTCCATAAGTTCGCAACATTTCGGCTGTAGCATTGCGAATGAGAGGTTTGGGATACGAGAGCGAGGAGAGAAGACGAGATGTTCGAGACGATCGCCGGAATTTTATCGACTTCCGCCATGACGGCATTGTGGGCGTTAGCCAGCCTGCTGGCGACGGGCCTGCCTTATGCCAAGCACAATCGGAGTTTGAAAAGAAGGAGAAGCCTATTGCTTGCGATAAGCTGCGCGGCGCTCTTGATCGGCGCGTTCTGGTACGCGTTGAATATCCGGCTGCTGGTTCAAAGCGGGTGGCTGTTCGTCGAAGGCACCTTCAAGACGGCCGTTCCGTTGTTGCTGATCCTGCATGTCTATGGCTCGATCGTTACGGTGCGGCGTCTGATCGGATTAGGGGAGTCGAACAAGCAGTCTCTGACGAGGGAGACGTGGCTCAAGGCCGCCGCTCCGGCCGTGCCTCTGACCTGCTACGCGCTGACGCTCGCGTCGGGCATCGCCTTCGCCGGCACGGTCATCGCCCAGCCGATTCAACCCGACTTGTTCGATATCGCGATGAGACCGGCGCTTGCGGCGCTCCTTCTTGCCGTACCCGCGATCTTTGTAAGGAGGAGATATCGGATGGGGTTAAATGGAGGAAATCTTGTGGGAAGCCGCCGTTCCAGAATCGTAAAATTCGCGGGCGCGGCCCTCTTGACGGCCATGGCGGCCGTTGCGATCGTCGTCGTCAACGCCGTGCTTGGCGTTCAATCCTCGAGATTGCCGGAAGCTTCCGATATGATGAATCACGCGAATATGGACGAGGGCGGCGGAACGCCGACGCGGATGGCCGGCTCCGAGCACCATCACGGGCACTCGGGCGGGGAGCGAGCTTCCGCGAATTCGGCCCCGATGGCGGAAGTAGCCGCCTTGACGGGGGACCTTACGGCCCCCGCGGATCGCAAGTTCGAATTGACGGCGCGGCAGAGCAAGATTGCGCTGGCGTCCGGAGCCCGGATCGACGCCTGGACGTATAACGGGGAAGTCGCTCCGGTCCTTCGCGTCCGGCAGGGCGAGATGGTGGAAGTGAAGCTGGTCAACGAAGACGTCGAAGCGGGCGTTACGATCCATTGGCATGGCTACAACGTTCCGAACGCGATGGACGGCGTCCCGGGCATGACCCAGAACGTCGTGAAGCCGGGGCAATCGTTCACCTACAAATTCCGGGCCGAGCAAGCGGGCAGCTACTGGTTCCACTCCCACCAGCAGGCTTCCGAGCAGGTGTCCAAGGGATTGTTCGGCGCGCTGATCGTGGATCCCGCGCAGGAGACCGAGAAGGCCGACGAAGAGGTTATCTTGATCAATCACCGCTGGAAAACCGATAAAGGCCGCGTCAACGCATTCGGAACCGAGGACGGAGAGCGGCGGAAGAAAGTCGAGCCCGGGACCCGAATGCGGCTGCGAGTCATCAACACGGATAAGCTGTCCCGGAAGTACTTGCTGCAGGGCGCCGACTACCGGATTGCGGACATCGACGGCGTTCCGATCGAGGAGCCGGGTCTCATCGCCGATCGAACCGCGTTCCGGATCGGCGGGGGCGGGAGATACGACGTCGTCTTCACGATGCCGGACCGTCCCGTTCTGTTCAAGCTTGGGGACGATCGGGACGCCGACGATCCGACCGTCGTGTTCTATCCGGATATTCCTCCCGCGAACCCGACCTTCCAAGCGGATTCCGGCCTGTTCGATCCGTCGGATTACGGGAAGGGCGTCGCGAACGAGCTGACGACGGCGGAGAAGTTCGATCGGGAATTCGAGATGATCCTCGGGAACAAGATGGGATTCTACAATGGAAAATTCACGATGCTGTGGACGATCAACGGGGAAGTGTACCCCCATGTGCCGACGCTGGTCGTCCAAGAAGGCGATAAAGTGAAGACGACCTTCGCGAACAAGAGCCTGGCCGAGCATCCGATGCATCTTCACGGCCACCACATGACGGTATTGAAGAAGAACGGCGAGAGGGTGAAGACGCCATGGCAGACCGACACGCTAAACGTGCTTCCCGGCGAATCGTACGAAGTGGCGTTCGTCGCGGATAACCCGGGCATGTGGATGGACCACTGCCACAATCTGGACCATGCGGCGACCGGCATGATTCTGCATCTCATGTACGACAACGTCCTGCCCTCGTACGAAGTCGGAACGAGGTCCGGGAATTTGCCGGATTGACTCTCGCATTGTGGTATAATCGGAGTCAAATGTCGATCCTTTGTGACGGGACGGTGAAAATGCATGAACCCAATCAAAGATCTCCAGAAGCTTATTAAACTAACCGGCGAACGCGCAAAGTTGGATGCAAAGGCTAATGAAACATACATTGTATATAAGACAGCAGAAGGCCAGATTGTGAAGGAATATAATGACGGCAATGTTATTCCCGTTGCGGAGAAGGAGGCCCCCCATGCATGAATGGCCGCCGATTATGTATCTATTCGCCGGGAACAACGGCAGCGGGAAAAGCACGATTCGGAACCTCATTGTCGATCGACTTGGAATAAGCGTTAATATCGACCCCGATGCTCTGGCGCGGGGGATCGATTCGATTCGTCCGGAAAGCCGTAGAGTATCCGCGGGGAAAGAAGCCATTAAATTGGCCAAGGATTGTATTCGACACAAGCGCGACTTCTCGGTTGAAACAACATTGGCTGGGGGAAACGGAATTCGTCTTATGCAGGATGCCAAGGCGAACGGGTTTAAAGTTACAATGTTTTATGTCGGATTAGGCGACTATCGCTTGAATATCGAGCGAGTTGCGGTTCGTGTTAAGAATGGGGGGCATCATATAGCCTCCGAAGATATAGCTAGAAGGCATCATACTTCGTTGAATCATTTAATCGCGCATCTTCAACTGATAGATCATTTGATTGTCATAGATAACAGTCATGCGGAAGGCGAGATCGTTCTTTGTATCGACTATGGTTCTGTAACCTATCGCTCGGATCTGCTTCCGGAATGGGGGGAATCTATTTTTCAGAAAGTACAGAAGTCGTAAGAAGCAGACGCATAAACGCGGCTATATGATTTGCACGATAACCTGTACTTCATCAACCGTTCGAAGACATCCATTTGAACAGGGGTACCCTGAAGGCGGTGGAATCCAACCGTATAAGGGGTACCCTTTTTTTCCGCGTATCCGAATCCTCGGTTTATAGGCCTTGCTCTCTAACGAACCCCAGCGATCTTATTTGGGGCCAACCGGGGGAAAATGGAGCTTCTAAGGGAAGCGACTCCGAGCCCGGACATATCAAATGCCCCCACTATTCGAAGTGCCCCGCTAGAAGAAGGTCATGTTACCGGATGCTCAAGGAATATATATAGATGAAGGAATCCGGCTGATAGATCCGCTCAACACAGAAATCGGAAAGGCAGATCCCCATGACGTTCCTAAGACGCCTTCGGCAGTACCGGGTGTATCGGCGGCTGGTGCTGTCTTATTTGCTGCTGTCCGTCGCGACGATCTCGGTGCTGTCCGTCGTTCTGTACGCGATGTTCTCCGATAGGGCGGTGAAGGAGGCCGGCCGCTCGTCCCGGCAGATGCTGACGCAGGTCGGCTACACCTCCGACGTCGTATACGAGCAGGTGCAACGGATCACGGGACAGCTGCTGAGCGATCCGGTCATCCTGTCGTTCCTCTACGCGAAGGAAGACGACAAGACGGTGGCTTACGCGGCCAATCTGTTCCTCGCCCGCATCCAGGGCATCTACCCGTTCATCCAGAATCTCGGCATCTACAACCTGACGACCGGAGCGTACATCGACACGCTAGGGCTGACGCCGGACCCCGGCATGGCGAGACGGGAGGAGACAAGCCCCGTCGGCTTCTTCCCCCGGACCGTCGCATCGCTTGGAGGCGGCGTTTATCGGATGCTGACCTTCAAAATCATCCCCGAACGCTCCTTCGAGAACGCGCCCGAATCGGCGATCGTCGTCGATCTGGACGAGAGCTACATTCGCAGCACGATGCGCAGAATCGGCGGCTCGTCGCGCACCTTCGTCATGGACGCCTCCGGAACGGTGCTGTCGCACTCGGATCCCGCGTTGTTCATGAACGATCTCTCCGCCTCCGGTTACGTTCGCCGCATCCTGTCGGCCGCGAACGCGGAAGGCAGCTTCCGCGAGCGGATCGACGGCGAGAAGCAGCTGGTCACGTACGTGAGGTCGCCCGCGCTGGATTGGTACTTCGTCAGCGTCCGCCCTTACGCGGAGACGATCGCGGGCATCGACGAATTGCGCGACTGGACGATCTTCGCCGCCGCGCTGCTCGCTCTGGCGGGAGCCGGCGGATCGCTGCTGCTCAGCGGCACCATCTACAACCCGATCCGGGCTCTGCTGGACAAGGTCCATTCCGCTTCGGGAGCCGGACAACCGTCCTTGCTCCGGCTGGACGAGTACCAGCTGCTCTCCGAAGCGTTCTCGGGCACCATGGAAGAGGCCCGGACGATGCGATCCAGCCTCGAGCGGACGCGGAGCGCGCTGCTGGACGGCTACCTGGTCCATCTGCTGCGAGGGAACGCGAGCAAGTTCGAAGCGTCCGCGGAGCTGAAGCGGGAAGCGGAGAAGCGGCTGGCCGGCGCTTCGCTGACGGTCGTCCTGCTCAAGATCGACGGCTTCAAGACGTTCCGCGAGACGACCGGCGCGTACGACCGGGGGCTGTTCCGCTTCGCCGTCCGCAATATCGCCCAGGAGATTCTGGGCCGGTCGTATACGGTCGCCGCCGCCCACCCGGAAGAGGACGAGACCGCGCTTATTCTCGTCTCCGACGCGGAGAAGCCGGACGGCCAGCTGCTCCTGTCGCTCGGCGAAGTGCAGGACGCCGTGCGGCGGTATTACCGGCTCAGCCTGTCCGCCGGCATCGGGGATCCGGCGGCGTCGCTCGGCGAGATCTCCGGCTCGTACCAGTCGGCGAGGGAGTACCTGACGTCGCGGCTGTTCCTCGGCCACGGCTGCGCGGCGGCGGCCGGGACGATGCCGGAGGAGCGGGATCGCCGGCAAGTCCGCTACCCGTCGGCCGTCGAGAAGCGGCTGCTGGAGGCGATCCGGCTGTGCCGCCGGACCGGGATCCGGCAGGAGGTCGCGGCGTTCCGGTCGGCGCTGGCCGGCTGCTCCTACGGCCAGGCCGTCCGCCATATCCAGCTCCTGGCGCTCGCGATCGTCCGCGAATTCGAGCCGATGGCGGAAGGGTGGAACGTCGACGAGGAGCGGCTGTACCGGCTGGCGGACGAGGTCCGGGACGCCGAGACGCTGGACGAGGTCGAGAAGCGGCTGACGCTCTTAAGCTTCGCGGTCGTCGATATGCTGGAGGACAACCGCAAGAACCTCGGCGTCACCCGTAACGCCAGGCTCGTGGAGGAGGTCCAGCGGTTCGTCCGGGAGCATTACGCGGAGCACGGGCTGTCGCTCGAAGCGGCGGCCGAGCATGCGGGCTATTCGTCCGGCTACATCGGCAAGCTGTTCAAGAGCATGACCGGCACGAGCTTCAACGACTACGTGACGCACGTCCGGATGGAGCGGGCGAAGGAGCTGCTCGCCGAGACGAACGACCCCGTCGCGCAGATCGGCGAGCGGGTCGGCGTGTACAACGTCCCTTACTTCACCACCCTGTTCAAAAAGAAATACGGCATCACGCCTTCGAAATACCGGGAGCAGGCGCCTTTTTGACAGGGAGATCGCCGATTTGAAAGCATACGACCCGATTCGCGAAAGCGCAGCCGATACTCGAAATTTACGGCTCCGCAGCCTCCCGTTAAGATCGAATCACCGAATCCGCATATCCGGAAGCGAAGGAGGGCCGCCATGTCCAAGTTGTTCCGAGAGCTGGCGAGGAACCGGTATTCCTATCTGCTCGTCCTGCCCGCCGTCGTCTACGTGTTCCTCTTCTCGTACGCGACGTACCCTTATCTTCTGATCGCGTTCCAGCGGTTCAACTATCAGAAGGGACCGTTCCGAAGCGAGTGGATCGGGCTGGAGAACTTCCGCTTTTTCTTCCAATCGAACGATGCCGCCCGGGTCGTCTCCAACACGCTGCTCCTGAACCTGCTGTTCATGATCTTCGTGACGTTGTTCGCGGTGGCGCTCGCGCTGCTGTTCAACGAGATCCGCAGCCGCCTGTTCATCCGGTTCGCCCAGACGACGATGATCTTCCCGAGCTTCCTGTCCTGGATCATCGTCAGCTACATGATGTACAGCCTGTTCACGACGGACTACGGCATCATCAACCAGGCGCTGGACTGGCTCGGAGCCGAGCCGGTCAACTGGTATTCCACCGCGGGCGCATGGCCCGCCATCCTCGTCGGCATGAAGGTGTGGAAGGACGCCGGCATGTCGTCGATCATCTACCTGGCGGCCATCGCCGGCATCGACGGGGCGTTGTACGAATCGGCGGACATCGACGGAGCGACCCGTTGGCAGAAAATGACTCGGATCACGCTGCCGCTGCTGGCGCCTACGGTTGCGATCCTGACGCTTCTGAACCTCGGCAAAATTTTCTACGGGGACTTCGGCATGATCTACGCGATCATCGGCGACAACGGCGTGCTGTACCCGACGACCGACGTCATCGACACGTACGTGTACCGCGCGCTCCGCCAGATCGGGGATCCGTCCAACGCCGCCGCGGTCGGCCTGTTCCAATCCGTCGTCGGGCTGCTGCTCGTGTTCGCGGCCAACTGGACGACGCGCAGAACGTTTAAGGAAGGGGCGCTGTACTGATGCCGGCCGGAAGACGATTCACGATCGGAACGCTGTTCATCTACGTCGCGCTGGCTCTGTTCGCCTTGATCTGCCTGCTGCCGATGCTGCTGACGCTGGCCGTCTCCCTGTCCGACGAAGACAGCATTATCGCGCACGGCTACAGCCTGTGGCCGGAGCGATGGTCGCTCGACGGCTACCGGACGATCTTCGTCAACAGCGCGCTCATCTTCCGCGGCTACTTCGTCTCGATCGTCGTGACGGCGGCCGGCACCTTGCTCGCCGTCCTCATCACGGCGCTGGCCGCGTACCCGCTGGCCAACCCGAAGGTGAAGTACCGGAACGTGCTGTCCCTGTACTTCTTTATTACGATGCTGTTCAACGGGGGCCTCGTCCCTTGGTACCTGATGTGCGTGAAGCTCGGGCTGACGAACAACCTGCTGTCGCTGATTGTGCCGATGCTGATGTTCAATGCGTTCAACCTGTTCCTCGTCCGCAACTTCATGGAGGGCCTGCCGGCCGAGCTGCGGGAATCGGCGTACATCGACGGCGCGAACGATCTGCGCATCGCGTTCCGGATCTACATGCCGCTGTGCGTGCCGGTGCTGGCGACGATTACGCTATTCTACGCGCTGGCGTACTGGAACGACTGGTTCAACGCGATCATGCTGGTGGACGACAAGAAGCTGTACCCGCTGCAATACATCCTTTTCCAACTGCGATCCCATATTCAGATGCTCGAGATGCTGCCGAACGGAGCGCGGACCGAATACACGCTGCCGGCGGAGTCGGTCAAGATGGCGACGGTCATCATCACGATCGGTCCGATCGTGTTCCTCTATCCGTACTTGCAGCGCTACTTCACCAAAGGCCTCGTGATCGGGGCCGTGAAGGGCTGAGAAGCGGCAGGAAGGCCGAACGGCCGAGAAGCCGTAAGCCGCAAGCCGCAAGGCATAGGATCGGTATCGCCCTCGCGAGAGGTGCGCATATACATTCCATCCCAGAAGGAGAGGGTCTAACGTTGAGACGGGCATCCATCTTCGCGTCTACGGTGTTGGTTCTGGCGCTCGGGCTGGCCGGATGCAGCGGCGGCAAGGACAACGGCAACGGCGGCGGGAACGGGAACGGCCAAGGAAATGGCAACGGCGCGTCGGAGTCGCCCGCAGGCTCCGGTTCTCCGGCTTCGTCCGGAAGCGCTTCCCCATCCCCGGAGGACGGCGGCGCCAAGCAGGAGGTCGTCGCGATCAAGTACGTCATTCCGGGCACGGAGCCGAAGGAATGGCCGGCCGTCCGGGAAGCGGTCAACCAGAAGCTGCTTGAAGACGGCGTGAACGTTCGGATCGAGAAGGAATACATCGACTGGGGCGCCTGGGAGCAGAAGATCAACCTGAAGCTGTCCACGAACGAGGACTTCGATCTGTTCCATGTGATGAACGACCTCGTCGGCCTCGCCAACTACGCCGGACGGGGCGCTCTGAAGGACATCTCCAAGGAGATCGAGCAGTACGGCCCCAACTTGCGGAAAGTCATTCCCGATTCCGTCTGGAGCGGCGTCACGAAGGAAGGCAAGGTGTACGGCGTTCCCGCGTACTGGTACGAATCGGCGATCGACGGCTCCATCACGATCAACAAGTACCTGCTGGACAAAGCCGGCTATACGGCGCCGATCGAGAGCCGCGACCAGCTGCTTGAAGCGATGGAGCAGGTGAACTCGAAGCTGGGCATGAAGCTGACGATTCCGCTGCGGGGAGGCACCGCGGGGCCGGCGGATATTTTCCAACGGACGTATGACAGCTATCCGTTCACCGTTCGCGACAACGTGGCGTACATCGCGTCGGACGGCGTCGTCAAGAACTGGGTCGAGACGGAGGAGTTCAAGCAGGACGCCGCCTGGTTCCGGACGGCCTATCAGAAGAAGCTGATCAACCCGGACGTGCTGACCGTCAAGCAGGAGCAGATCGACGACCAGATCAAGTACGGCAAGTACGTCTTCATGCTCGGCACTCCCGGCAAGCTGTCCGACGTGAAGAAGACGTATCCGGACGCGACCGACGCCGGCTTCGAGCTCATCCGCCTGAATCCGGATAAGCCCCATTACCGGATGGTCAACGCGAAGAACATTAACGTCGTCGCGGCGAACAGCAAGCATCCCGCGGAGGCCGTGAAGTTCCTGAACTGGCTGTACGCGAGCCAGGACAACTACGACCTGTTCATGTACGGCATCGAAGGCAAGACGTACAACAAGGTCGGGGAGAAGGGGCTCGAGTCGATCATGGATCCGGGCACCAACATGCCGCTCTACATTCAGGACGATTGGATGATCGGCAACCTCAACTTCATTCGCGTGAACGACGACTATCTGTCCGCCAACAAGGCGCTGTACAAGGCGGATACGGAGGCGCAGAACTTCTATGCGGCCGACTTCTTCTTCGACCCGTCGAACGTCAAGGCCGAGATGGCGAACGTGCAGGCCGTCTTCACCTCCGACGTCTCGCCGATCTACCGCGGCGTCGTCGATTACGACAAGAACATCAAGTCCGCGCTCGGCAAGCTGAAGGCCGCGGGCATCGACAAGGTGCTGGCCGAATACCAGAAGCAATTGGACGCGTACAAGGCGACCTTGAAGCCTTGAAGCCCGAAGACCGGTCGCCGCTTGGGAACGGCCTGTGAAGGGGGAGAAGACGCGATGAGAAAATCGGCTTGGCTCCTGCTCGTATTCAGCTTGATCTTGGGCGCGGCGCCGCTGCCCGTGCGGGCGGCCGCGACGGCGGATACGGACGCGAACGCGAAAGTGGAAGCGAACGCGAATGTGGATGCGAACTCGAATGTGGATCCGGACGTGAATTCGAATTTGAATCTGAACCTGAAGCACTTCAACTTCATGAACGAGAAGGTGACGATCGACGGCGTTCCGATGTTCCTGACGCATCTGTACGCGGAGCCGATCGACCGGAGCGACCCGTCCAAGGGCTACGCCTGGGTCGGCGATCCGCAGGAAGGGCTGTCGGCGGTGGACGACACGGCCCGGGCGGTCATCGTCTATGCCGAGCATTACAAGGCTTACCGCGACGCGTACAGCTACGACATGATCAAGCGGGGCCTCGAATTTCTCATGTGGATGCAGCACGACGACGGGGACTTCGACAACTTCGTCGTCCGGGACGAGGACGGAACGATCCGCGTGAAGGATAGCCACTCCTCGCAGAAGAGCTTCAGCTGGTGGGCGGTGCGCGCCTATGAGGCGATGGGCACGGCGCTGCCGCTTCTCGGCCGGGAAGACCGGGCGCTCGCGGAGCGGGTGAACGGCCGGCTGGCTCTGTGCCTGAAGCGGCTGAAGGAGAAGACGGACCCTCTATACGGGCAATACGACACGTCAAGCGGAGCGAAGGCGGCCAAGTGGCTGCTCGAGGGCGACGTCTGGGTGTCCTCCATCGCGGTCGGCGCGCTTCGGGCCCACTCCCTCGCCGTGAACGACGCTTCGGCGAAGAAGGCGATCGCAGAGTCCGTGCGCAAGCTTGGCGAGGGGATCTATCTGGCTCGCGGGGGCGCGTCTTTCCGCGATTTTCCGTACGGCGGCATTATGCATCACAGCGTCGGCATGACGAACCCCGACCTGTGGGAGGAATGGGGCAGCATCCAGGTGCGGGCGCTCGCCTACGCGGGGCAGATGACCGGGAACCGGGCCTGGATCGATGCCGCGAGAATGGCCGCGGACAGCTTCCTGAGCGATCTGCTCCTCTCGGGCCGGGCGGCGAACCTGCATCCGAACAAGAAGCCGTATCCGCAGATCAACTACGGCACGGCGAGCTACGTGGACAATCTTCTGGCGCTGTACGAGGTGACCGGCGACAAGAAGTACGCGAAGCTGGCCGGGATCGCGGGCTCGTGGTGGACCGGCAACAACGTCCTCGGCGTTCCGATGTTCGACGAGCGGAACGGGTACGCCTACGACGGGCTGACCGACAAGGAGGTCAACATCAACAGCGGCGGCGAGTCGGTGGACGAAGCGCTGCGCGCGCTGCTTCGGATTCAGGCGAACGCCGACGCGCGGGCTTATCTGCGGGCGAAGACGGTCGAAGCCGTGAAGGCGCAGACGGTGGAGCTCGAGGAGCTGTACCGGGGCTCCGCGCCGCCGGACGCCGAGATGGCGCTGCCGGGAGGCGGGCTGAACGACCCGGATCGAGCGCTGCGGAAGCAAAGCCCCGGCTCCGGCACGGACGAAGCCAAGATTTACGCCGACGCGAAGCAGGTCGAAGCGGGCACGGCGATTTATCCGGGCTGGGAGGGCGAGCAGGCGATCTTCGTCGCGGCTTCCGGCTACAACAACCTGCGGCTGTTCGGCGGCGGCGCGATCGAGACGGAGCTGCCGGCGGACGGAGAGCCGGGGCGGCTGAAGGCCGGCGAGACGCTGAAGCTGCAATTCGACGCGCGCGTGGAATTCGATACGACGCTGAGCGCGGAGGTGCTCGCCGTCGACGCGGCCGGGCGCGAGACGGTCGTGGCCGACGCCCGCGACATGAACTATCACCCGCGCGACTGGTATTCGGGCGACAACGCGGTGAAGACGACGCCGCGGGCGCCGATTCCGGCCGGCACGGCGAAGCTGGTCGTGCGGTTCCGCGTCGGCTCGAGCCATCCGAATCCGCATGAGGGCTACGCCTCGCTGGCCGGCGTCAAGCTGTTCAAGATGTCCGTCCCGGAGGCGCGGTACGCCAACCCGGACGTCTCCGGGGGCGGCTACGTCGAGATGCCGGCGGGACAGGAGAAGTCGTTCGCCGTCCGCGTGCCGAACTCGGGGCTGTACGACGTCATGCTCAGCTCGGTGGCCGTCGCTAGCACCGCACCGGCCTCAGCCTCGGCCCCGATTGCATCCGCATCGCCGAGCGTCTCGGTCGGCTTCGACGACGGGGAGCCGGCGCTCGCCTCGCCGCCTGCCGGACCGGCCGGCCGCGTCTCCGTGAAGCGAATCGCCACCGTCCGCCTTGCCGCGGGAGAGCATGAGCTGCGCTTGAAGAACGCGGGCGGTGCGGCCGCCGGTCTCGACGCCCTCGTCCTCTATCCGGTCGAGACCGGCATCGTCGTCGCCACCCCGGACGGCCGACGGACCGCCGTCGTCCGCGACAGCGTCAGCGGCGCCTTGTTCGTCGGCTCGCCCGCCGAGGCGGCGGCCCGCGACCGGATCGCCGTGACGGCGGAATGGCCGGAAGCCGGGCGGGAGAAGGGATCGGCCAAGATCGCCGTCACAGGCAAGGTGACGGACGGCCGGGGCGAACCGGTCGCCGGACGGAAGGTCGCGGTCCGGGCCGGCGGCGCGTCCGGCACGGCGTTCAGCGCGAAGGACGGCACGTTCGACCTGCGTCTCTCGATTCCCGCGAGCGCCTCTCCCGAAGGGCTGCGGGTGACGGCTTCGACGGCCTCCGGCGAAGGAACGGCATGGATTTTACGATAACGAGGTGAACGAGATGGCCATCACGACTCGGTTTGCGGCGATCGACGCCATGCCGGAGCTGCCGCGGGCGGTTCCACCCGACTGGAACCGGATCGGCCGGCGGTTCAAGCAGTACGTTCTGAACCCGGAGAACCGGGTGATGTTCGTGAACGGCAAGGGGAACTCGCACTTTGCCGCGTTTCACGACGGGACCGGCGAAGAGCTCATAACGCTGGGCGGCGTCGTGCTCGGGGCTATTTTCCAAGGGGAAGACGTCTCGCCTTACATGGGGTCGCTGAGGGACTTCTACCACCCCGACCATCGGATGTTCTTCAACCGGCCGAAGGGGGCGCCCAAGGCCGAGATGATGGAGTACTGGTACCTGATGTTCGTGAACGCGCTGGCGGCCGGCATCGTCAAGCGGAAGGCCGGCGAGGAGCCGGGGCTCGTGCCGATGCTTCGCGACAGCATGGACGGCTTGATTCGGCTGGCTCACCGGGTCCGGTACGACTTCAACGATCAAGGCTTCGACTTCGACCATGACGTTCCGTTTACGTTCCGGGAGGAATTTCGGCAGCCGGATTCGGTGGGCGGGTACGCGTACCTGATGGTTTTCGCCTATGACATGTTCGGAGACGACCGCTACCTGACCGAAGCCCGGATCGCGATGGACCGCTACCTGGCGTTCCCCGACAATCCGTGGTACGAGATGCCGAACACGGCGATGGCCTGCCATGCCGCCGCCCGGCTGAACCGGCTTGGAAGCCGATACGATGTAGGCAGGGCCGTCTCCTATGCGTTCGACCACGAGAAGGGGCCTCTTCACGTCGGCAAGTGGGGCGACAGGGAGGTGAGCGGGCTGATGCGCGGCTGGTTCGGCAATCTCGACGAATCGGAGCGTCGAATCGCCTACAGCCTGGAGACGCTCGTCCTGCTGCCCTACCTGCTGCCGGCGCTGAAGGAGGAGCCGGAGCTGGCCGGTTCCGTCGGCAAATACGCGCTGCATGCGGCCAGCAACGCCCAATGGTTCCTCGCCGACCGCATGCCGGAGGAGTCGCAGAGCACGCCGCACTTCGCTCCGGACGTGCCGTACGAGAACCTGATCCATCGGGCGGAAGGGCCGACGCCTTACGCCTCCGGAGACTTCTTCGGCCACCGCTCCGTCTACGGCGGCGCCATGACGATCTGGTGGGACGCGATGATGAGCCGGACGGAGGACCCGTTTATTTGGATATGGGACTTGGATACGACGGACTTCCTCGGCAGGGACGAAGAGGAGGGAACGAGGCATCGGCTGATCTACAATCCGTACGGAGAGGAGCGGACGGTCCGGGCGGCGCTTCCGAACGGCGGCCCGTATCGGGGCGAGGCTCTCGGCGGGGGGACGACGCTGTTCGATCGTGCGGAGGGGATCGCGGACGTTCGCGTTCCGGCTGGAACCGGCATCGTGTTGAGATTGGAGAGACTGCCGTAAGGCCTAAGGCCTCGGCAAAGTCGAAGGAGCCGAACCTCTACGGAGACCGGCTCCTTCTTTACTCTGACGATAAGGGGGGAGGGTGCATTTCTATTCGTATTGGGATGTGCTTTTTCAATTCAGCAATCCGTAAGAAATCGAGAGATTCGAGGCATGCTAGGATTAAGCCGTGTCCATGAAATAATCGAGGAGAGGTGCCGAGGATGGCGAAGCTGAAGCCTTATATTCTGTCGGAGAACGCGAGGGCGCAGGCCGAGTTTTACACGCAAGCGCTCGGAGGGCGGATCGAATCCGTGACGACGCACGAACAGGCGATGGGGGCGCAGAACGAATTCAAGGACAAAGTCATGCACATGTGCTTCTCGATCCCGGGGGAAAATTATATCTTCATGGCCGACGCGATCGAGCCCGTCACCCGGGGAGGAGACATCGCGCTCAGCGTGGAGTTCGGTACGCAGGAAGAAGCCGTCGCCGCGTTCGATAAACTGTCCGAAGGGGGCAAGGTGAAGCATCCGATAGAGCTGCAGCCGTTCGGCATATTCTACGGGGAGCTCGTCGACAAATACCAGGTCACCTGGATGATCACGGCCTAGACGGCCAAGCGGGCGGCGAGGGAGAACCTCGCTGCTTTTTATTTCTACCGTTGACTCGTTCACATACAGGATCCGCGGCCCCCGCTTAGGGTTCCTATCTTGGTATAGATCGTTTCTGGAGGAAGCTCCGAGGGTCATAGCCGGACCCCGACGTGCCCATTCGCCGACGCTGAAGGTTCCGCCGCAGACAGGAGATAGGCGGATAAACTTGTGTGATTTTTCGTTTAGCATCATCGAAAATATCCATGCAGAGGAGCTTTTGTACGATTTTTCATACAACGTTCAAGCAAGGCGCCATTTTTAAGAAAGGTTTGTATGGTTTTTCATACAAAAAATCATC
>NZ_JACJVR010000121.1 GCF_014212175.1 Cohnella xylanilytica
TACTTTCGAAATTCAGGGTTATGTAAAGTAATGGATGTGGAAAAGTTGCCTAGTGACTACTTTGCTGTATATAAGAATATTACAAAGTATTCATATTGGAATATAGATAGCTTGCTGGAATTGAATAATTTAAAGATGAACAATGAAGGTATACTGGAATTAAAGCAGCTAAAAACTGTACTTACTCCTGAGCAGTTCAAGGCGTTGAAAAAGGAACACATAAAACCAAATCCTAATTGTTACGGCATTCCTCAAGGATCAGCAATAAGTGCCGTTCTCTCAAATATATATATGCTAGAGTTTGATGAAGCAATAAAGAGAGTTGTATCAGCTAAACAGGGACTCTACATGCGCTATAGTGACGATTTCATAATTGTATTGCCTAAAGTATCAGTTGAACAGTATAAGCATGACTTTGAGATTCTTAATACAAATATTCAGAAAATTCCTTCTTTGAAGCTAGAGCCTGATAAAACACAAGTATTCCACTATACGAATCGACAAATCATAAGTTGTAATGAGATGGTACTGGATTGCGTTAAGAATAAAGGGAACTTTATGAATTATCTAGGGTTTACTTTTGACGGTCAGAATGTCACCTTGAGAGATAAGACGATTTCAAAGTATTACTATAAACTATACCGCAAACTAAAAACGATCTCCAAAAATAAGGGTGTTACAAAGAATGGGAGACGAATTAGTTGTGAAAATGTTTATCTCAGATATTCAGTAAAGGGATCAGGGGATAAAAACGGTAATTTTCTTACATACGTAAGAAGAGCTGAGAATATATTTGGTAGTCATGAAAGGGTAGCCCAAATTCGGAAAAAGCATATGCAGAAAATTAGAAAGAAGCTGAATGAAGTGTAGTATTACTCTACGCAAACAAGACATGTTGAGTGCGTCTCGCAGATCGTCTTAAAAGAAGAAGCAGGCTCCCGATAAGAGGAGACCTGCTTCTATTCAGTTGTTTGGAGCAGAGAACCTATAGCAGCGAGATATATAAGCTGAAGGAAAAGCTTGAAGCGAATCGTAGACGTAAAGCTACTCTTGAGCAGGAGGATTATTAATCTGAAGAATCGGAAATTTACGTATCCAGACAATACGATACGGCATAAAGCAGCGAGTGAGAAGGAACTCGCTGTCCAGGGGATTCATAGTGAGGTCAGAATTTTCTCTGAAACGCCTATAGCCACAAATCGAGTCCATCTCTAACACGATTCAATTAACTCCATTGATCCATCGGTGTTGAAATCCTGCGAATGAGTGAGTATTCGTGAGCTTTCCCCTTAATTACGAGGGAAGCAATCTTATAAAATTGCGGTTCTACAATGACGTAGAAACGTTGTGTATTTAAATATCCCTCCACAGCATTCTGCCAGCTTGGATCCGTAAACTCTTACAAACCCAATGTTATAGAACGTGTCTCCCGGAAGTACGTTATACCGACCTAGAAACCCCGGTGGACAGTTCGCTGGTATTCTTGCTTCCTGTCTATACATGATTAAGGCCTCCCAATCGTAGCAACCTTACTCCATGATATGTGTGAACGCCTAATGTGGTTATGTCTATCCACGTTGATATTTGCAGGGCACATTTTCGACAAATAATGCTATGATCTAGTTAATCATCTTACATATCGTGCATCTTGTAGATTGGGGACGGTTTCATGATAAGGGGGATTCTCCGATTCGGTAAACGTACGCTTTTGCTTCCTATCGTTGCAGCCATTGTTATTGGATTGATCGCCAGCTATGCCGTCGTCTCTGCGCCGGAACCAACTAAGTTCCATAGTGAAGAGGGCATTCTGAATTTAACAGAGGTCAAGGTCAGCGAGCATCCGCAAAAGCTAACCGGGGAGTGGGCGTTCTACTGGCAAGAGCTGCTGTCGCCGGAGGACATACAGATTCGTTCGGCAAGGGGCGGGAATGCTGACCGATGGATCAGCATCCCAAACTCCTGGCTAGGCTATCGGTTAGATGGCCAGCAGCTGAGTGGTACAGGCTATGCAACCTTTCGGCTGGTCGTCCAGCTTAGCGAGCAGGATCGCAGCGAGCGGCTTGCTCTGCGGCTGCCGACCATCTTTCACGCGTATAAATTATGGGTGAATGGCGAGCTGTTGGCTGAAGTCGGCGTGGTTGGTCCGGATAAGAGCAGCGCGATACCGCAGCTGGCTACGAAGCTGGTGTTCTTCCAGCCCGAGCATGGCACCGTGGAGCTGGTTATGCAGGTGGCCAACTTCCATCATAAGCGAGGCGGCATCACCAAATATATTGAGCTGGGCGGGAGTGACGGATTAAGTGTCCGGACCAATCTGTCAATTGCTGCCGAAATGTTCATCACCGCCAGCCTGTTAGTGATTGGCGTATATCACCTGCTGCTCTACATCATGCGACGTAAGGATAGGGCTCCACTCTATTTTGGTCTGTTTACCTTGATGTTCGGGATCCGATCCTTGCTGGTCGGCGAGCTCTTGCTCACGCAAGTGTGGCCGGATTTCCCATGGGGATTGCAATTCAAGATCGAGTACCTGATTCTGTGCAGCGGTGCGTATGTCATTACGAGGTATTCGGATTGCATCTTCCGGAATGTGCCGCGTGGGTTCCAGCTTGGCTCGCGAATCGTAACCGGGGCATGCTGTATCGTTGTTGTGGTGACCCCTGCCATTATCTATACGAAGCTGTTAACGGCGATCGGCGTAGTGGTTGTTACGCATATCGTGTATCTTATGGTCGGGCTGGTTCGGGCGGCTGTGCGGCGTCAGGAGGGGGCACTGATCTTCCTGCTGGTGTCGGTGGTTGTGCTGGTTACGGTCATCAATGATTTTCTGTATTACAATGAATGGTCACGAATCGGGAATACTTCCCCGCTTGGTCTGTTGGTGTTCACGATCGCACAGATGATTCTGCTGTCTTCCAGATTTACGAGGGCGGCTACGAACGAAGAGCGAATTGCACGTGAACTCCAGGACGCGAACGACAAGCTGACCGAGATGAATAAGAATTTGGAACAGCTCGTACTTGAGCGCACACATGCCTTATCCGCAGCGCATGACGATCTCCGCACATCGTATGGCCGGTTGCTTCACTCCGAGCAAGGGAGGAAGAAGCTCCTGGCCTATATCACGCATGATCTGCGTATGCCGCTGTCCAGCATGCTAGGCTATGTCGAGGCTGTGCAGGACATGGTCAAGCCGGAACGCAATGAACAATACTTGAAGTATATCCGGGATAACACGATAAGGGTTAACCGCATGATTGAGGAGCTGTCCTTCTTGTCGCATCTGGAGACGGGACAAGTCTCGTACCGAATGGAACCCGTACATGCGGCTCACTTCTTGCGCCGGTTTTATGAACAATATGAGCTGGTTGTGCGTGACGCAGGGCTGGATTTCGTGTTGGAGATCGAAGCTGCGGCAGATCAAGGGGCCGATTCGCCTATAGTCGAGATGGATGCACAGCGACTGGAGCAGGCACTGTTCAATCTCGTGTCGAACGCCATGAAGTTCACCTCTAGGGGCGGGATGGTGCGTATCGCGCTAGCCGTGGACGAGGTGAACGATTCTCGCTATGCGATCATTAGCGTCGAAGACTCCGGCATGGGTATTCCGCCAGAGCAGCTCGAGCAAATCTTCGATCGCAATTATAGGTATGATCGGCCAGGCGCGGAGAAGGGCGTAGAAGGAAGCGGGCTCGGGCTGGCGATATGCAGAGAAATCGTACAAGCGCATGGTGGGACGGTTCGAGCGAAGAGCGACGGCAAGACGGGGACGATTTTCTATGTATCGCTTCCTTGCATGGTAGAAGAAGGGCGGTGACGGTGTGACGGACAGGCACAAAATTATGGTCGTCGATGATGATCCCCATATATGCGAGATTGTCCAGGCGTATTGCGAGCGTGAGGGCTTCCTATGCGCCTACAGCTATAGCGGTGCAGAAGCCATGAAGCTGCTTAAGTCCTTCGAGCCGGATCTGATTGTATTGGATGTCATGCTGGCTAATGAGGACGGCATTGATTGGTGCAGGAACGCGCGCAGCTACACGAATGCGCCGATCATGTTCCTGAGCAGCCGGGAGGAGGATGAGGTCAAGATCAACGCATTATCCTACGGCGGCGACGATTATGTGACCAAGCCGTTCAGTCCGGGCGTACTCATGGCCAAGATCAAGGCGCATCTTCGCAGAGTGTCGACGGGCAGAAGGGAGCAGCTGCTGGAGCTGCCGGGCCTGACGCTGGATTACTACGCGCAGTCCGTTATCATGGGGAGCGAAACCGTCTTCCTATCGAAAAAAGAGTTCAGCCTACTGACCTACATGGCACAGAACGTCAATCGTGTCGTTAGCGTTGATGCGTTGTTTCAGCTTATCTGGGGAACGGAAACTCTGGAGGATACGAGAACGGTAGCCGTACACATCAGTAACCTGCGCAAAAAGATCGAGGTTGACCCCGCCAATCCGGAGCGAATCGTTACGATACGGGGGAGCGGCTATATGCTGGTTGCCAGAAGCACAAAATGAAGAAAAACGGTGAAGGGAGAATTTGGAATTCCCTTGCACCGTTTTTCTTATGGCTTCCCTTAACCAATTTCCGGGAAGTACAAGTCAATGAGATCCTGAATCTGTTCTTTCGAAGACAAAGGTGTTGCAAAAGGGTCATTTCTGGTTTCCTGATAAGCAAATTCCAGTTCGGTGATGACCGCATCGATATTCGAAGCATTCACTCCGGTAATCCCGGCGCGCTCGAATACCTCTACGGTTGGGCGAGGCGATCCAAAGCCCATAGGATTCAGATAATCCAAGATTGAATCTACCGCAACATCTTGAATCACCTTATCCACGATCGCTTGGATGTCAACTATTGTTCTTGGAAGCGGTGAATCCGTTGTTACCGTAGGATCCAGGTAGTATTGGACGGAGAAAAGGTTCACGGACGTAACCCCCATTACACCTGCGTTGGCGAAGGTTGTCACATCAACACCGGTCCATATGCCCGACTCCGATGCCGCGTTGATCAGATAGAGTGCCGCTTGCTTCGCCAGATCGGCAATAACCGAGCCGACAATGGCTTGAATATCCGTTACCGTCCATGGGGAGGCGTCGTTTGAGCTGAGTGCCTCAATAACAATTGCTATATTGGATAAGGTAACCCCCGTAACCCCCGCATTGGCAAAAGTTGTCTCACTAACATTAGCCCATTCACCCGACTCCGCTGCTTCGTTGATCGAATTGAGTGCCACCTGCTTCGCCAGATCGGCAATAACCGATTCGACGATGGCTTGAATATCCGTTACCGTCCAAGGAGAGGCTTCGTTCGAGCTGAGTGCCTCAATAACAGCTGCTACATTGGATGTGGTAACACCCGTAACGCCCGCATCGGCAAAAATCAGCGCATCAACATTGTCCCATTCGCCAGATTCCGCTGCTTCATTAATCAAATCGAGCGGCGCTATGACTATCGCGGGCGTGATCTCACCCGTATACAACTTGGTTACTGTTACCTGCGGCGCTGCCGAATCCGTTGCCGTAATCGCAAAGCTATACGCGCCGCTCACGCTTGGAGTTCCGGTAATCGATCCCGTGTTAGGATCCAAAGTCAGCCCCGCAGGAAGTGCGCCATCCGTTACGGCATACGTAACGTCTTTCGTTCCTCCAGACAGTTTCGCTACGCTGCCAGAGTAGGCTTCTCCTTCAGCCATAGGTGAAATCGAGTATGGCAAAATAATCCGCAGCACGAGAGTATATTCGAATGTCGCAACCGAGCTATTCCGCGAGCCGGATTTAACGGCGATCGCCTTAATCGTTGTATCGTTCGTAATGAAAATTGGTTCCGTATACCGCGTACTAGACGTGGTCGGCTCGCTGAGATCCGTCGTATAGTACACAGCGGCAGATGAAGTCGCCGAACTTAACGTAACTTGCGTCCCCAAAATCACGGCACCGCTGGCCGGAAGCGCCGCAGGCGTAGCAACGGTAGACTGTACCGGAGGGACGTATGGAGCAGGTGGGTCGGAAGGAACGTAAGGGGCGGTGGTTGTTTCTTCCTTGGCCTCTTCCTTTGTCCCTTGCATCTCTTGAATTTTCTTATCTGCTTCTTTTATCTTCTGCAGCATAAGTTCATATTCGGATAAGGACTCGTCTTCGACCTGGTCCTTGTCACCAGATTGCACCCGGTTATCGTATGCGGTTACCGCGGTTTGGTAGGAGCTCTTAACGAGCAGGTCGCGGGTTGCGTTGGTTTTCCCGTCGAACGTCCCGTCCTCGCCGGTAGCCAATAACTTTTTCTCCAACGCCAAGGCGACATACCCCTTCGCCCAGTCCGATACAGAACCTTCAACATGTGCAGAGCCGTAGACATCCTTCTCCCATCCCAGCCCGCGAACAAGAAACGCAGCCAACTGCTCCTTGGTTACTTCACCCGACGGATCAAAGATACCGTTCCCATATCCGTCCGTAATGCCCGCAGCTTTGACCGCCTCGATGTATGGTAATGCGTAACCGTTAGCAGCATCCGCTTTGACGTCAATGAAGGAAGACGTCTGTAAGCTCGAATCCACCTTCAGACCGAAGATCAACGCTGCAACCTTGGCGAATTGCGCCCGGGTCATCTCATCTGTGAGTCCGAACTTGCCTTCGCCTATACCGTCGTATACCCCGGCCTCGATCATTGCATCGAACTTGGCTTTCGTTACAGCATCCAGATCCTTTAAATCCGTAAAGTCGGCTGAAGTCTTCGTAGCAGCTGCTGTGCTATCGGCAAAGGAAATGGCGGAACTCAAGCAAAGAAGCACCGCTATCAATAGTCCAACTACTTTTTTCTTCATTGTTTGCCTCCCTGAAGGTTGAGTTATCATATCGATTGTTCTCCTGCTAGTTTAGCACGTTAAATTTTGCCTGTTTATGAATTCAAAGAAAACTTTAAGTTCGGCGACGGTATAAGTTACGTTAAATAATAAACAGGGATATATTTGGAGATTGTCGAATTCTGATAGTGGCGAATAGCGCGATGGAGCAATGACACGAATGGCAAATGAAGGAGGCAACAAGATGACATTAATTAATCAGATGGCGACCAATGAAGAATTCATTGGCTTCTATCTTCTTAGAGAGCTAGAGCTAAAGCAGACGAATGCGACTCCGGCCAAGGACTACTTCGACATCGTGTTAGGGGATGCAAGCGGTGCCGGCGAAGTACTGGGATGTAAAACCCAATGAGAAAGACGGCTTTGCGCCGATGACGATCGTGAAGGTGCAGGGAACGGTACAGCCTTATCGAGAGAGATTGCAGATCAAGATCTCCCGTATTCGTAACGTGGTAAGTGCTGACGAGGTGAAATTGACCGACTTCATTACTACTCCAACAAGAGGAACTAAAGACGGTGCTGTCGATGACAGTGGATACAGCCTATCTCGGAAAGGTTAAGCGAGTCATAGATGAAGCATTGGCATTCGACGATATTACTAGTGAAGTCGTTTTATCGAGAAGATTGAAGTCGAGAAAGTAGGTACGGTAAAATTATTTTATCGATTTGCCGGTACTTCCAGTATCGTTAAAGCGCTGCTCAATTAATGTAAGGAATTGTATGTGCGCTTGGGTAGCGCATTTATTTTAAAGTATTGCGCTACACTCGGCACTCCACACATGTGGAGAGCTGTGTGTCGCTAACAAGATCTATTGAATAGAAGCCGCATTTACCTGATAAAGTCCGAACGAGTCACCGTTCGGACTTTATTGTATTTGGGAAATCAATCTGATTGAGTGAAACGATTCGGATATCTCTGCAACACATTCCGAACTGGCGCAAGGTGTCCGACAAGGCCCCATCAGTAAGAAAACGATGCTCTAAATGATCATGGGCAGGGTTGATGTCCCTAGGAACGAGACCAAGGGTCACTTCAAACCGTAGGTCAGCAGTTCATTGGCACGATGGTCGTTGAGTTGGGCAATCAGATGGGTGCGGATAAGGCGGTTGAGTAAGGTCTATATGACTAAATAAAGATGAGACTCCCGTCGCTTGCAGTGAACTTTTCATTTTTAAATTGGGCAAATTTTCTGGATATTGCAGTGGCGATAGGCTATGATTAACGTGCATGTTCTCCTTTAAGAATACCCTAACAAAGATTCACATCCCTGTTCCTTTCCCTCTTGGGAAGACTTATCTGCCGAAGTTAGGGTGCGAAAGTTGAGTGAAGAAGATTACCCCAAGAGTACCAATGGGCTCACGAACATTTGATTTGGCGCAAATTCTTGAGACAGAGATGGTGCCTTGTAGACAGGAGATTGCTGAGTAACTTAATGATAAGACATGGAGCTAATAATGTGGTGCTTTATATGTTGTGATAATATCATCGTGAAAATTACAAATACAATTATAGAGGAAGAAAAGTTGAAAGGAGAGAAATCTTGAAAAAAGAAATCCAGAATGAACAGGGATTAGAAGAAGTTACGGAAGATAAGAATGGAATTATGACTTGGATAAAAGCACATAAAAAGCAGCTTGCTCTCATTGGAATAAGCATCCCTACACTTATTCTTATCGCGGTTGGATTGAAGAATAAAGATGCTATAAAGGAATTACTTGATAATTTGAAAGAAAAGATAGAAAAAGCAAGTCTTTATAGTAGTAAATGGATTAAGAACGCAACAGATGCAGAACTTGAAACAGCACGAGAAAAAGTAAGACTAGACTATTGCTCATCAGGTGATGATTTTAAAGCGGCTTGTAGCCTACAGAACTTACTTAGAAGATTTGATAAAGAGATGAGTATAAGAGCATGGGGTAATGAAACTCCACATGCACCCAGTATTCATCGTGAACACGGATGGTATTTACCTAACGATGACTAAAAAGAGCAAGGCCTCCTAAATAATTGAAAGAGGGCCAACTGACATCAGTTGTTGGTCGAACTTTGGCCATGTGGAGTGCTGTTTGTCGCTCGTAAGAAAGTAAGATTATAAGTGCCACATTTACCTACTATATTAGACTGTTAGAGCCTAAGCGGAGTCAGCGCTTGGGCTTTCCTTATGAGGAGTTACTGTAGTAGAGCGAATTTGAATGATGGAAATGGAAGGGGATTGAAGAAATATGTCGAACAATTTATAAGAGTAATGATTATACGGTAACAATCTGGCACGAGGCTGGAAGTACACTCATGAAGGATTGAGAGGTTTGAGTATGAGTAGATTAATTGATAGCAGTATAACAATATACGAGGCTTTACAAAACATTAAAAACGGCAAGTTTGTTATGCCTGCATTTCAAAGACAGTATGTTTGGAGCATGGAGCAAATTGAAAAGTTGTGGGACTCCATTCTGCTTGATTACCCAATTGCCACATTCCTGTTCTGGCACGTGGACGATGACAATGTGACATGGGATACATACTTCTGCAACTTCCTGTCTGAGGTAACGTTCGATAGCAGAAAACAGGCAGACAGCGTAAATTATGAATTGACCAGCATAGATGCGAAGATTACTGATACTGCGGTATTGGACGGACAGCAGAGATTAACTTCTCTGTTTCTGTCCTTGTTAGGAGATGCTTATATTCGGCAAAAACACGCAAGGAAGCAAAATGGTGGTGGATTGGTCACAAAGCTATTGATTGAACTGAATAAGAGTAAGCTGACTGTTGACGAAGAGGAATATAATAGTAAAAAGTATGACATCAAGTTCAGTGAAAAGGTAGGCAAGTTGAGTCCAACACAGTTTGAAATTAAGAGTATTCTAAACGAGAAGTTCCAGGATGGATCAACCAGAGACCAAGCTATCGATGAAGCTATTGCCAATGTTCCGGCAGACAGTAAACAGTATGCAAGGGATATTCTAAATAAGCTGTATAATAAAATCTTTGTAGAAAAGCTGATTCGGTTTACAGAAATCCAGGACATGAAACAGGATGATGCCCTTGAGATGTTCGTAAGGTTTAACAGCGGTGGCAAGGCACTCCGCAAATCGGAAATTACGATGTCCATCCTTGAGGCATATTGGCCAAGTGCAAAGACGGAGTTCGGAAAGCTACTTGTGGAGTCTTATGCTGGATTCGGTTCGGATTTTATAATCCGTTCTGCTCTTATGCTTTATGGTGATGTTGTAAAGTCAAATATTAACAAGCAGATTGCAGAGGAACTGAAGAATAACTGGAGTGCTTTCAGAAAGGCACTAAAGGATCTGGAAACCGTGCTGAAAGGCATGAAAATCGAGGTCAGCCGTTTTTCAAGCAGCTGGAACGTACTGTTACCTATAATCTACTTTATTTATTACAACCCAGAATATAATAAAAACCTTGATGGCATTCGTGCTTATTTGATTAGAGCGGTTCTATTCACGTATTTCCAATCTGGCACAACTAGCAAACTTCAACAGATGAAGAGTAACATCAACAGCTATGATTATGAAATCAATGTGGATATGCTCAACCAGATGAATGAACTCAGAGTAACGGAAGGTAAAATTGAAGATATACTCAATGTAGAAAAAGGCAGTAGAGTTGCTGGAGAGGCATTATATTACCTGTCCCTAGACTGGATGAACAGAAACTTTAAGTATGAGCAAGACCATCTGCATCCATATGACAGATTTGAAGGTCATAAGCCTGTGTCTGTTTCTATGGAAGATTGGAAAAGGTGGCGTGGAAATCGTAATCGACTACCTAATTTACATCTGCTTGAGGGCAGAAGCAATGGTAGTAAAAATGATATGCGCCTCGTCGATTATTACAATGATATGAACGATATGCAGAAGGCAGAATTTTGTGACCAGGCAATGATTCCACAGAATGTTTCACTTGAAATAGAAGACTTTGAAAAATTTTATGAGGCAAGAAAAGCAATGTTTACAAGAAAGATACGTGAGTTGTTAGAGTGATACTTCTGTTACATAATGGAACAGGTGCTTTACCTATACGAGGGGAGGTATGGCTTTATGGGAAAGGGATCGTTATCGGAAGAAGATATCAAAGCCCAGTATATTACTCCAGCGATTACCGATGCTGGTTGGGATCTGAAACGGCAAGTTCGAATGGAATATGCCTTTACGGCGGGTAGGATCATACTGCGCGGAAGCATGACGGCTCGCGGTCGGAAGAAGCGTGCCGATTACGTGCTCTTTTATAAAACGAACTTTCCGCTTGCTATCATTGAAGCCAAGGACAACCGACAACCGGTCGGTGCAGGCTTGCAGCAAGCTATTGAGTATGCCAAGGCACTGGACATCAGTTATGTCTACGCATCCAATGGCGATGCTTTCGTCGAGCAGAATCTCATTACAGGTGAAGTGCGCGAATTGCCCCTCCAAGCCTTCCCCTCTCCGGATGAGCTATATCGCCGCTATTTGCGCGATAAGAACATTAGTGCGGCGGAAGAGCAAGTGATGCTGGAGCCGTATTACTATGTACCGCAATATAAAACGCCAAGGTACTACCAACGCATCGCGATTAATCGAACGGTTGATGCTGTGGCAAGGGGGCAAGAACGCATCTTACTCGTGAGCGCCACTGGAACGGGGAAGACGTACATGACGTTTCAGATGATTTATCGGCTTTGGAAATCGGGGTTAAAGAAGAAAATCCTATTTCTTGCCGACCGCAATGTATTGGTAGACCAGACAATGTCTGGGGACTTTAAGCCTTTTGGCGGCAAGATGATCAAGGTGCAGAATAAGAATCTGGATAGTTCCTATGAAATCTATCTCGCGCTATACCAGCAATTGACGGGCGAAAATGGTGAGGAAACGTTCCGACAGTTTCAGCCGAGCTTCTTCGATCTCATTGTCATAGATGAGTGTCATCGGGGTAGCGCCAAGGAAGAGTCTGCATGGCGGAAGGTTCTTAACTACTTTTCAGCCGCTACTCATATTGGGTGTACCGCCACGCCTATCGAGACGCAGGATGCGTCAAGCTTCTCATACTTTGGCGAGCCGATCTATGAATACTCACTCAAGCAAGGCATTGACGATGGCTTCCTCGCTCCTTATAAAGTAATTCGTATCGGATTGGATAAAGACTTGGAAGGCTATCGACCCGAAGACGGGAAAATCGATACATATGGCAACGAAATTGAAGATCGCGAGTACAATGTGAAGGACTTTGACCGCACCTTAGTCATCGATGATCGCACCAGGGTTGTCGCAGCCAAAATCACCGAGTTTTTGCAGAAGACGGATCGAATGAGTAAGACGATTGTGTTCTGTATCGACATTGAGCATGCGGAGCGGATGAGACAAGCGCTGATCCAAGCGAATCAAGACCTGTATGCCCAGAATCATCGGTACATTATGCGAATTACGGGTGACAACGATGAAGGCAAAGCGCAGCTTGAAAACTTCATCGATGAGGAGAGCCCCTACCCGGTCATCGCGGTCACGAGCAAGCTCATGACTACCGGGGTTGACGCGAAAATGTGCAAGCTGATCGTGCTGGAAAATAACATTAACAGCATGACCGAGTTTAAGCAGATCATCGGTCGGGGTACCCGGCTCCTTGAGGAGTACGGCAAAACGTACTTTACCATCATGGACTTCCGGAACTCCAGTCGCCTGTTCGCCGATCCCGCCTTTGACGGTCGACCGGAGGTGGTCATTGATCTGGATCAGGATGATCCGGTTGATGATCCGGAAGCTGGCTACCCCGAACCAGAAGGTGAAGATGAAGGCACACGGGAAAACACGCCGGGATATGGCTCCGGGTCAGGGAATAGCACTGACGATGGCGAACAAGAGAAGCCCCGCAAATATTACATCGGAGACGTGGCGGTAACGGTGCTTTCCGAGCGCGTGCAATATGTAGGGCAAGATGGTAAGCTCATCACGGAGAGCCTGATCGACTACACGAAGAAGAACATCTTGCAGCATTATGCGCGGCTGGACGACTTCCTGCGCTCATGGAGCCAAGCCGAGAAAAAACAAGCGATCATCGACGAACTTCAAGAGCGCGGCGTATGGCTTGAAGCGGTCAGAGTAGAACTTGGAGATAACGAATTGGATGATTTTGACCTCATTTGCCATCTTGCCTACGACAAGCCGCCGCTCACCAAGAAAGAGCGAGCCGAACAAGTGAAGAAGCGGCATTATGGCGCCGATGTTACCATTCTAGACATCAATGTGGAGAGGCTTCGGGAGCTGGACGACCTCTTCGGCAACCGGGTTCAAACGCTTGCCTCGAACCCGGCCAACTTGGCCGTCTCGGTTGCCGAAGCGGATCTCCTTATCTGCGCCGTGCTCGTTCCGGGTGCAAAGGCTCCAAGGCTTGTCAGCGAAGAGATGGTGAAATCGATGAAAAAAGGCTCCGTCATCGTTGATGTGGCCATCGATCAAGGCGGAATCGTCGAAACGATCGACCGGATTACGACGCATGACGATCCGACGTACATCAAGCATGGCGTCATCCATTACGCGGTGGCCAATATGCCGGGAGCCGTGCCGCAAACTTCCACCATCGCATTGACAAACTCGACAGTGCCTTATGCCTTGAAGTTGGCCAACCTTGGAGTGGCAAATGCCATAATGGTGAGCCCGGCTTTACGTAATGGCGTCAATATGATTGCGGGTCGTATCACTTATGAAGCCGTTGCAAGAGCGCTTCAAACTGATTACGTACCGATTGAACAAGTCATGGAGACCGTTCTCGCCTCTTGATAATATTCTTTTTGCGAGGGCTTCTAGAATGAGGTTGTACGGTAAGAATAGGAAGATTGGGAAGAGCTATACGACGAACTGATTGGAAAATCGAGCGGGAGAATCCGGCAAGGGTGACTAAGGATGATTCGTATCAAGCGCATCTATGATCCGGTTGAGGAGTCCGATGGGCGGCGGATTCTGGTGGATCGACTGTGGCCGCGAGGCGTTACGAAGGAGAAGGCGGCGATTCACGAATGGATGAAGGAAGTCGCGCCAAGTCACGAATTGAGGAAATGGTATCATGAGCAGGGCAACTTCGACGAGTTCGAGGATAGCTATCGCAAGGAGCTTATGGGGGATGACGCGAAGATTCCGTTATTACAGCAATTGCGGAAGTGGGCGGATGAAGGCACGGTCACGTTGCTGTATTCAGCGAAAGACGATAAGAGGAATCAAGCCGTCGTTCTGGCCGAACTGCTTCGCGGGATGAAGGATGATTAGGCTCCGGAATGAAGAACATAGGGTTAACGCGATTAAAACTCCGACCGCATAAGGCCGGGGTTTTTCCATCGTTGGGGGGTTGATTTTTCTCGATTGTATTTAAACAGAGAAACGGATAGCATGAATGATAGGATCGAGACGCACAAATCCGAGGTTTCCGTATGTAGGGAGAGGGCCGGTATTATGTTAGAAGAGACAGTCTCCAAGCAGCAGAGAATAGCGGACCGGGCAATCGTGATCGGGGGCAGTATAGCTGGATTGCTTGCGGCGAGAGTTCTTGCTAACGCTTTTCATGAGATCCTCATCGTTGAGGCGGATGATCCTTCGAACGGCCAAGAACCTCGAAACAAGGTTCCGCAAGGCCATCATTCGCACGTATTGCTTGGACGAGGCCAGAACATACTAGAGGAATTGTTTCCGGGCATTATACAGGAATTGATTCAGAACGGGAGTATCGTCACCGATTTCACCAACGACCTTGAATGGTTCCATTTCGGGGAGTGGAAAAAGCGGTTCCCGAGCGGAATAAAAGGGGTGCAGCAAACGCGGCCGTTCCTGGAGCGGCATATTCGCGACCGGATGGACCTTATTCCCAATGTAACTTTTCTGTATCGTTCCCGTGTGACCGGTATCATCCGCTCCGATGATCGGAATCGTGTTCAAGGCGTTCAGATTCGCAACGAACTCTCCAACCAAGAAGAAGCGATCATAGCGGATTTGGTCGTGGATGCCGGAGGGGCAGGCTCTCAAGCGTTAAAGTGGTTAAATGCGGAGAAGGATTCGAGCGAAATCGTAGATATCGATTTATTTTATGCTACCCGCTTTTACAAAACGGAATGGGTCGATCGCGGATGGACGAACCTGATGATATCGGCCCGGCTTCCCGAGCATCCCTATGCCGGGGTCGTCCTCCCTTTTGAAAATCAAAAAATCGGCGTTACTCTTGGAGGATACTTAAAGGAACCTCCCCGAACCGAAGAGGACTTCGAACTTATTGCCCGAATGCTGCCTCAACCGCATATCTATGACTTTATTCAAAAATCGACCCCTGTCAGCGAATTGAAAATTTACAGAATCCCCTCCCAATCAAGGAAGCGGAGAAAGATAACGAGCAAACTCCCCAGCCGGTTTATCATGATCGGGGATTCGTATTGCCGATTCGACCCCCTGTACGGCCAAGGGATGACGGTAGCTGCGATGGAGGCCGAGTTATTGCGTAAGGAGCTGGGCCGTTTATCAACCGGAGCTGCCCTCGATACGGCAGTAAGAAGCTATTGGGCTAAGCTGCCCAAACTTACGAACGGCCCTTGGGAAATGGCTCTTATTGAAGCTTACAGGCATCCTGGCATGAAGCAATGGCTTACCCAAAAAATATATAAGACTTCGGCCCACGACCATTCCGTTTATTTGCAGTTAGCGCAAGTTATGAATCTGACTCGCTCCTCAAGCCTCTTTTTCCGACCCTCCACGATGTGGAAGCTGTTCCGATAGATGTCATTCGGGCGGATGACCAAGATACCGTCACCTAACTTAGACGCATGTTCTCCTCCATAATCAGGAATGCCGACTACTTAGTCGGCTTTTTAGCGTTACGGCAATCTGAATAGGCCCAGCTTAAAGGCCGGAATTATAGGCGTTAGCGGGTGAAATGTTAACTATTGTCGAATGAGGAAGGATTATGGTGTGCGAAATAGAATAAGGATATTGATATGCTCATAAAGATAAATTTGGAGGATATATGACAAAGGCATTAAAACAACTAGCCTTCATTACAGCAACTTTTATTATTTCTTCGGCTGTTGTTCTTTATTTTTTCGTTCAAATTGTGTTCCGGATTCCGGATACGAAGGGGCCGCTCGAGCAAGCGAAAATAACCAAAAAAGAATTGGTTATGGACGTTTTCGGGGTTCGTGTCCCGGAAGAGAAGCAGAAACGGTTTGAACAAATTACGGGAGATACCTTTTACTCGGACAACAGGCTTGAGGACATCGAATCCAATCTAGTTTTTATCTTAGCCCCGTCTATCGTCATCACGGTCTTGGTCGTTGCGATGGCAAGTCATTTTAATAGAAAAAGAAAATGGAGGATGGTCCTGCAGGAAGAGGCGCGCCTGAGAGGCGAATATGCTCGCAAATATCCCCTTCCCCCAACCTACTATAAAGTAACTTGCTCAGATTGCCTTAATTACAACCCGGATATCGTGAAACCCTCTTTAGTTCTGTGGTTCGCAAACAATTCCATTCAAATAATAAACAACGATTACCACCACGATATCGGGAAAATGGCAATTAAGTAGGATAGCATCGTTTTCTTCTCCAGGCATGGCGATTTCTTTACGTCCACCAATATTTATGAAGAAAGCCCGTCGTTTGAGCGTGCGGCATTGGGCGCTCTGATTGGCGGCGGGGTAGGAGCCATTCTAGCCGGCAGGGGTTCGATAACCAGTTCGACCAAAGTACATGATCATAGAGAGACGATACTGATGCTAAGAGAAGACGGACAGGAAAAATACTTGTTCTTCGACCCCCATGTATATAACATTTTAATGCATGAAATCCCCAATAAAGAAATCTCGCATTTATCCAAGCTGGTTCAGGAAACCAAGGGGAACGATTGGGTTGAGAAGTTGGCGAAAATAGGGGAACTGAATGAAAAGGGCCACATTAGTCAAGATGAGTTTAACCGATTGAAGGCGGAAATCTTAAAGTCCATTAGTTAATAGTCGTTCTAGAGGACCACCCGAAGAAATCCAAGACCGAGGATCCATCGACTAGGATCAAAATTACAAATTCAATGAACGGGAGATCCCGTTTCTGGACTGGGTGAAGGAACCAGAGAAATAAACAAACACGGCATCCCCTTAAACGGGATGCCGTTCGTTTGCCGCTCAAATCAGGTCGTTCAGGCGGCCGGTGTCCACCACTTGAGCGAAGGTACCTTGCAAGGAGGCCATAAAAGTATCCTGAACGGTCTGGGCAGGAATCAGGGTATCCTTCCAAACCAAATCCTTGGTGGCGCACGCATCGCCGAGCAGCACCACTTCATAACCTAGGCGATTCGCGGATCTTACCGTCGAATCGATGCAGATGTGGCTCATCATGCCGCCGATGACCAATCGCGACGCTTGAATCGATTCGAGATGCTGTTGCAATTCCGTCCGGAAGAAGCTGTCCGGAGTATGTTTGACGATGACCTTCTCGCCGGATTGCGGCTGCACCCGTTCATGGATTCGGATCCCATCCGTATCGGGAAGGAAAAACTCCGCGTTCTCCTCCAGAAGAATGCACTGAATATGAACGACGGGCAGCTGCTTCTCCCGGAACAGCGACAAGGCTTCTTGGGCGCGGGCTACCGCTGAGTCGGCCTGAACCAGCTCATTGCGGCCTCCCGCGAAATAATCCATCTGAAGGTCTACGAGGACTAACGCCGTATTCATCGTTGTACGCTCCTTTTCAAAGCGAGATTGGACTTCAAAAAGGATTATAAGCGGGGCATGGCGATCGGGAAATTACCCACTTTTTTGTGGGTATGGGGGTAGGGACTTCACTTTCGCTTCCTTATAGGGGATGCCCTTGCGGTCCAGAAGTTCGGTCTGGCCCCATTCCACCATATATTCGATCCCGATCTCCTGCATAATCAAGACCGCGTCCAGCAGTCTCTTCCCTCGTTCGGTCAGATAATACTCGACGTGCAGCGGGTAACCTTCCCCTTTGATTTTATCGACGATCCCGCAGGATTGAAGCTCTCTTAGATGCTGCAGCAGCATCTTCTGGGTGATCTGGTCGATGTCTCTCTCCAGTTGGGCCAAGGACGTATTCCCGTCCTTCAGCTGGTAGATGATCATCGTTTTCCATTTGCCTTTAATAATGTCGTGAACAACCTCTAACGGGCAGGTGCATAGTTCTCGTATGATCATCGAAATTCACCTCTAGGCAATCATACCAAATTCCGCGGCTCATCCTAAGAAAGAATCGATGAGACGGGAGTTGGATGAAGTAAAATCAATGGCTTACCGGCACGTTCTCGACGGAAGGGCCGGGCTCGTTCGCCTGAGCGGCCGGCTTGGCGCGGCGGATGAACAGGCTGAGCAGGAAGCCGACTAACGCGAGGCTCGCCGTCAGCAGGAAGGTGTCGCCGTATGCGCCGATAGCCGCCTCAAGCGGGTTCGGTCCTTTGTAGACCTTCAGGACGTGCTCGGAATGATTCGAGAGATAGCCGGTCAGTCCCGCGACCGCGAACGAGACGATGACCTGCTGGGCCGAGTTGGTCAGAGGGGTGACCCGTCCGACCAGGTGGCGAGGCGCGATGTTCAGCAGATAAGTGTTCATCGTCATCATCGACAGCCCCATGCCGCTGCCGAACAGGAACAGGTTCAGCATGATGGCCCATAGCGGCCGGTCCAGCGTGATCGTCGACATGATGAGCAGCGCCGAGGAGATGAAGATCGTGCCGACGATGACGATCGGGCGCGCGCTGATCCGATCGAACAGCCGTCCGCCGATCGACATGAACAGCATGGACCCGAGCGCCTGCGAGACGAGAATGAGCCCCGACTCGAACGGCGAATATCCCTTGACCTGCTGGAGCATGAGCGGGAAGAGCAGAATCGAGCCGAACAGGGCGGCGAACAGAACCCACGACAGGATGATGCCGTGCGTGAAGGCGAAGGAACGGAAGACGCGAAGCTCCAGCAGCGGCTGACGGTGCCGAAGCTCGACCGTAATGAAAAGCAGCAGCGCGATGCCTCCGACGACGAGGCCGGTCAGCGCCCCGGCAGATCCCCAGTCGTTGCCGCCTTCGCTGACTCCGTACGCCAGCATGGCGAAGGCGATCGGCCCGAGAATCATGCCGAGCATGTCGAGCGCCGGCGGCTTGCCGGCCGCGAAGGAGGGCAGGAAGCGCAAGGCGACCAGAATGGCGACGATGCCGATCGGCACGTTGATGAGGAAGATCCAAGGCCAGGAGACGTACTCGACGAAGTAGCCCGACAGCACCGCGCCGAGCGGAGGGGCCATCAGGATCGGAACGCCGAGCGTGCCCATGATGGTGCCCCGGCGCTCCGGAGGCGCGATCTGGAACACCATGGCCATGCCGATCGGCGCGACCATGCCGCCGCCGAGCCCCTGCAGCACGCGGAAGACGACTAGCTGCTCCGGGCTTCCCGCGAACGCGCAAAGCGCCGATCCGGCTGTGAACAGGGCGATCGAAGCGATAAACACCCGCTTGGAGCCGAATTTATCCGACATCCAGCCGGCGAGCGGGATGACCGCCGACAACGCCAGGGTATAGCCGGTTACGGCCCATTGCAGCGCGTGCAAGGTGGTTCCGAAGTCTTTGACAAGCGTCGGGAGAGCGACGTTCACGACGGTCGTGTCGAGAATAACCATGAACATGCCGAGGATGATGGCCAAGAGCGGCGGGACCAGCTTCTTCATGGAGAAGGGCGCCGCGCCGGACGAGAATGCTGCGGAGTCGTTAGCCACTACAGTACCTTCTTTCCTTGGAAATCTTGACGATTTCGCGGATTTGCGGTATTTTGACTACATGGTTTTTCGAAAAACCAGTCGGTCAAAACGCCTGCGGCCTATTTTTAACGGATTATGAAATCATTGTCAATCCCTAATTTTCACGGATGTCTAATTTTCACGGAGGGTCGCCCATGAGCATCGTAAAGACGAAAATCGTGGCATCCGCGGAGAGGCTGTTCACGGAGAAAGGCTACGAGTCGACCTTGATCCAGGATATCGCGGACGATTGCAGCATCGCCAAAGGCTCCGTGTACAAGTTTTTTCCGTCCAAGGAAGACCTCTATATCGAAATATTGGAGGAGCGGCAGCTGACGTTAATCGAGCAGAGGGAGCGTATTCAGGAGGACGCGTCGCTCTCGCCCCGCGAGCGTTATGTGGCGGAGATCGAGTGCCAGCTGCAGTTCTTCCTGACGCACCGCCTCTTCGTGACCAACGGGTGCCGACAACCGCCGCCCTACTCGCATGATCGGATTGGGCCTTATCTGTTCCAGATGCGCGCCCGTTTGATGAATTACAACCGCGAGCTGCTCGTTCGCCAATACGGGGAGGAATTGCGGCCGCTCGCTTGGGACGCGGTCGTCCTATTCACCGCGATCACCAACGAGTACCTTCTCCTCATGACGTCGGCCGATAAGCCTCTGTCGGTGCAGGAGCTGGCGGCCTATATCGCGGGGTGTATGGATGATTTGGTCCGGGGACTGCTGAAGCGGGAGGCCAAGCCGATGTTGGCGGACCCTCTGATGGCGGAGATGGCCGCCTGCTCGCCGGAGTCGCTCCTGGAGAAGGTCCAGCGGTGCAAGGACGTTATGTTCGAACGGGTTGCGTCGACGATCCCGGAGTTGAACGTGCCGAATTCGCGCAAGCGGGAGCTTGAGCAGGTGTTGGAGCTGTTGAAGCAGGAGGCGGAGGTGCCGGAGCCGAGACGGTTTCTGCTGCTGGCCTTGTTGAACGATCTGGCCAAGGAGCACGAGCTCGCGCCGTACGCCCTCCAGATGAGGTCGTGGGTGGAGAAGTTCATGAAGGCGTAAATGATTTGCGCAATTAAAATAGGGTTGCCTGGAAGACGAATGCATAAATCGTCTCGGGCAACCTCTTTTTCTGCAGCGTGCCCAAAACGTAACGGACACCACGGCGTTTGAAGACGCCGAATTCGCCTTTTTCGGTTTTTAACGGACACAGGTGCGCTTATTTTCACACAAAAAAACGGGCGGCAAGTGCCATCCCGTTTTACTATCTGTTAGCTATCAACCGCCAATTCGTTCCAGTTGATCGCTAATGATTTGTTTGAATAATCTAGCCCCAGTTTCCGCATCAAAAACGAAGGTAACTTGAGCATTTTTAACCAAACCAAGCCTAATATCTTGGTATTCAGAAAAAGAACCTTTTAATACCCAAACTTGTCGATCGGCCGCTACTTGTGAATGAGAGCCGTCCCCTTTTGCTTTTTCGAATTCCCCCCATGTAGTTAACTCCGCTGATTTCGAATCATTCGCGGATTTTGAAGCGTCAGCGGACTTCAGTTTCGAATCATCGGTGAAGACAGATAAAATTTTATCTTTCGTAATAAGCGCTGATTGAGGCACGTCAATATTTCCTGCAAATACCGGAGCAGGGTTTTCTTTGTATAGAGACGGATCAATTCCGTTTGGTCGCGGAATAGCACTTTTCGCTTGCTCTGAAGGATTTGCAGCACTGGCAATACTTAAAAAAACAACAGCGCTAACTATAACCACTAAGCTTGCAAGTAAAGTAATCCTGAATTTCGAAAGTA
>NZ_JACJVR010000122.1 GCF_014212175.1 Cohnella xylanilytica
CGGTTCGGCCCCCTAATTCCGGAGAGTAGTCGGTGTAATTTCGCACATTCTCAGCATTGCTCGATCTTTCGACGATTTTTGGCTGTTCTGATCATTTAGACTGCTCGTTTGTATTTTGCGATGTCGCTCGAATGCTCTTTTACCCACTCCATGAACGCGGCTGGCGAACGTTTTCCGAGGCTTCTGTGCATGCGGCGGTTATTGTAAAAATCCATGTATTTGTGGACGGCTTCATAGGCCTCTTCGAATGTTTGGAAGATCTCTTTTCTCAGTAAATCGCGTTCGAGCGTAGCATGGAACGATTCAATGTATGCATTCATATTTGGCGTTTTTGGTGGAATTCGCTCGTGTATAAGCCCTTCCGCCTCGCAGAGCTCCCCAAATGCCTTGCTGACGAATTGAGGCCCGTTATCGGTGCGGATAATTGGCTTGTCCTGATCAGGCGAAATACGCGAGCGTAGCGCCGCCCTCACGGCTTCGCATACATGCTTTGCATCGCAGCTCGCCCCTATGTGGTATCCAACAATGCTGCGGTCAAATACATCAATGATGTCCGCAATATAAAAGAATTGTTCATAGCCTGCCACGTATCCATATTTGATGTCCAACTGCCAGAGTTGATTGGACTTCTCAATCGTATGATTCCGGGCTAAGCGACGCGGATAATGAGTCTTCTTACGCCGCTGCGGATGAAGGATATCCAGTTCTTTGCACAAGTTGTAAACTTTTTTCTTGTTGATGACGAGGTGGTGCTCAACCCTTAAGCATTCGGTTAGTAAGACATAACCGTAACTATGTTCTTCACCAGCCACAAGCTCCATAAGCCACTCTTTGATCTGCTCGTTGCTAACAACCTGTCCGATCTGAGTTAATGAGTGCTCGGTTGCAGGCCGCCCTCGTTTCGGGGGTGTTCTCGTCTTAGGACACGTATCCGTATGCGTGGCTTTGTGGCGGTCATAGTACGTTGAAGATGCTACTTCAGCGAAACGTAGGACGGTCGCTACTGGGTGTCCCTGCTCGATGAACGTCTGGGCGACGTGGAGTTTATCATCGAGGCAGGGCTGGGCTTTTTTACGAGTTCACGCAGGATCTCAAGCTCAAGCTCCTTTTCTCCCAGTGCTTTGAGCGCTCGGTTATACTTTTCCTCTAGCTCAGTAAGACGCTTGGATTCGTCGATACGTTCATCTATAGTAGGTACGGCATCGTCACCGAATGCCTCCTGAAACTCTTTCACCCAGTTCCGGATCGTCTTGGGGGATACTTCGTACTTCCGTGCAAGGATGCCAACTTTAATTCCCCCAAGAGCTTCCTGCGCCACCTTGTAACGTACTTCTTGAAACACTTGATTTCGTTGTCTCATTTTCCGCTCGCCTCCCCTAATTGAATAGTACCTTATTTCCCTATGTACTCTCCAA
>NZ_JACJVR010000123.1 GCF_014212175.1 Cohnella xylanilytica
GAGACTTCTTTTCACGCTACACTCAAGTAAGGTGCCATTATCGAGAAGAATTTGTATGATTTTTCATACAACATTCAAATTCAAGCCAAAGCGCCTTCTCGAGGCAGACGGATCCGAATCAAAACCGAATAGGACAGTTCCGTTAGCGAAAGGGGCATCCGTAGAAAAAATGCTCTTGAATCTCACGTTACGTGAGGTTGTACAATCTTTGAAAAGAAAGGGGGGTTTATTACATGGAAGCTATGATCGCGAAATTTTTGAGTCATGACAAGCAAACGCGTATACTAGTACTTGACAATACTTCCATCGTTAGAGAACTGATGAGAAGACAGCCTCTGCGAGCCGTGGGCGCGGAAGCGTTGGCAACGTCCTTCTCCTTGTCCTGTCTTTTGTGCGCCACCTTAAAAGACGAACAGCGGCTGAGCATTCGAATTCAAACTTCGACGGCCGGACGCTATTTCCAATGCGACGTTGAATCGAACGGACACGTAAGGGGCTATGCCAGCGATGCCGTCGTCGACAGCGGCGGGAACGCGGCCGGCCTGACCGAGCTGATCGGAAGCAGAGGCTTGATCCGCATGACCAAGGATATTGGAATGGGTTCCTTGTTTACCAGCGCGGTGGACATGCCTTATCAGAATATCGTGGACGACTTCGCTCATTTCTTCCGGCAAAGCGAGCAGTTGGATACGGCCTTCCGGTATTTCTATTCCGGTAAGCCGTCGGATATCCGTTACAGCCGCGCCGTTCTCGTTCAAGCGCTTCCGTTCGCCAAGGACGGAACGATGGAGCATTGGCTATCCGAACTTGATAAGAGCGAAGACGTATTTCGAACAATCGGCTCCGACAGCGAACAACGGATTCGAACGGTATTCGGCGGGGCCGATCTTGTCGAGCGGCAGCCCCTGCTCCTGTCCTGCTCTTGCTCGAAGGAAGCCTTGCTTCCGCTATTATACGGACTGGGACCGGCGGAGCTGGAGGACATCAGAAGGAATCGGCAGACGGTAGAGATCGCCTGTCATCTATGCGGCAGGAAATACGAGTACAATCCGCAAGACCTTTTTACACAAGGCAACGACTGGAGAAGCCAATGAGCGAGATGTTCATGAGAAGCGGGGATGTCGCCAATTTGGTTGGCGTGACGGTGAGAGCCTTGCATCACTATCACGAGATCGGGCTGCTCATTCCCGGCCATTTGACCGAAGGCGGCCATCGTCTCTATAACCAAAAGGACATTCAAAAGCTCTATCAGATCCTGGCTTTGAAAAACTTCGGCTTTACGCTCGAAGAGATTCGGGATATGCTGCATACCGCCGATCCGGATCCCTCGCTGATTGTCCGTCTGCAATTGGAAAAGGCAACCGAAGCGCTTGCCGTACAGATCTCCTTGTGCAATGCGCTGCGTGAAGTACTAGAATCGCTCGAGGCTCGCGAATCGCCTTCCGTTCATGACCTGGCGGAGATTATTATGATAATGCAGGTCCATACGAGACAGTATCTGTCCGACGAACAAATTCGGCAGCTCAAGCAACAGTACAAGTCGTTATCCGCCCAAGAGGCCGAGCGGCGGGAACAAGATTGGCATTCCTTTATCGAACGGCTCGCCAAGAGCCATTCCGAAAATCTGGCCGTCGATTCCCCGCAAGCGCAAAAACTGGCCCGTTATTGGAATGAATTCGTGCAATCGGCGACCGGGAGCGATCCGGTCTTAGCCGAGGCGGTCCATCGCTTCCATGCCGACAACCAAAACGATCACCTGCGTTTCGGTCTAACCCCCGAGTTGTTTCAATATTTGCAACGAATCAGGCAGGCGGCGGAATCGAGCGCAGACAGCTGACGCTCACAGATAAGGGGAGAATGGAATGAGAAGCAGCAAGAAGAGGCTTCTATGGGGAGTCGTCGCTATTATGGCGGCTAGCGTTCTGATTATAGGGAGCGCCGTCGTATGGAAGAACAACTCCGAGCTGTTCCGCGAATTCCGAAGCTTCTCGGTGAAGATCGTCAACAAGTCCGATTACGACCTCGTGTCGGTGGAGACCGGCATTCTGCAGAGCGATTCTTCCGGCAACGCGGTCGCAAGCGGCTCCAAGGATACCTATGACAAAAAAATCAAAGCCGGCCGCGAGAAAGCGATAAAACCAAAGTTAAGGATCGACGGCGAAGGAGGCATTTATCTCAAATACACGGACTCGCGCGGCGAGACGGTTCAGAAGACCGTCTGTTCCTACACCGAGTATGTCTCCGGCTATTCGACCGTCACCATCCATAACGATAAGGTCGAAGTCCAAGAGAAATGCCACTAACCGCCTTTTGGGCAGCCAAAGTGAAAACTCGGACGGGGTATGGGAGGTTAGGTCTCTGCCCCTATTTACATCCAATTTTTGTTGGAATATATTAAAATTGATATAAATGTTATCGATAACATAGAAGATGAAGAATGGAGGTGGAGTCGGGCGCGAGAGGATATCGCGAGAGGATATAAGATTAAGGTGCGTTTAAACTTAAAACTCCGATGCAGGAAGGATGACGATTGATGAAAAGAAGATTGAGCGCCTTATTTGCAGTCTTGATGGCCCTATCCCTTCTATTCGGCATTTCCGCTTCGGCCAACCCTGCCGTCGTCAGCTACGGCAACTCCTACTCCCAGACGCTCACGACCGGAGGCTATGTCTACATTCTCCCTAACGCCAAAACGTCGGGCACGAGCATTCATATCGCGGCTTCCTCCGCGAACACGCTTCGGCTGCATTATTACTGGAGCATCAACAACACGTCGATCGATCTCGGCACGGCCGTCGTCAACAGCACCAACTACAACGGAGGTTCGGGCTATTACAGCGCCGGCACTCTGGTCACGGTAGTGGAACGCATCCCGGAGACGATAGCCGCGTATCCCTCGGTATCCTACACCATCTCGTTCAACTAATCCGACCGTATGCGCGATCTCTTATCCAGACGATTACAGCAACTCCCGCAGGCAAATGCCGACAGGAGTTGCTCTTTTTTAGAACAACTTATAGTTGATCGGTGGAGATCGTCGCGCCATGCCTAACGGACGCCACGACCGCTATTGACGCCAAAATCGCCATTTTTCATTTTTAACGGACACCGATGCACTTAATTTGGGGAAAACGCCCTTTTTCGGCCGTATTCCGAGTAATTAAGCGCCGTGGTGTCCGTTCCATTGTGAAAATGGCTGTTTGTCGCGAGTTAACGGCTGTGGCGTCCGTTACACGGGCGGCTTGGCGCCAAGCGGACTACGGGAGTCAAATCATAGTTGTTTTTTTGACAAACGCACACTTTTACAGTAAACTGTAACCAATACACTTCAGTGTAACTAATACAGCTAAGTGTAAAACATACAGCTGAATGTCTTGGAGGCGTGCCATGAACAGCTATACCGCTAAACAAATAGCCGAAATTCTCCAACAAGACGACCCGCGCATGAATCTGCGAACGGTTAGGTATTACACGCAAATCGGGATGGTGCCACCTCTCGAATTGGCGGGGAACAAAAGGATTTATACGGACCGTCACCTCCATTACTTCCGCGCCATTATCGCCTTATCCAGAACCGGAGAGACGCTCGCTTCCATTCAGGAGACATTGAAGGACAGATCCATGGAGGACATTGAAAAGATAAGCCGGCAATTACCCTTGTATGAACCTAGCCGAATGCTTGAAAACGAAACTCTGAAAATAACGGAGGACGTCATCATCACGATTAGCCCTCGGATCTCCGCGGAGTTAAAGCAAAAAGTGATCGATTCGGTATCTCAAGCTTTAAAGGGAGAGAATCCATAATGATGCTTGAACTCAAATTAGCCAAGTCCATGATGGAGAACGAGGAAGGAATGAATCATTTGTGGGTGCGGGTACTTCGGGAGGAGAGAGCCGAGCCCCGAAAGTCCGAAATCCGCATTCGGCTGCCGAACGGCCTTTACCGTTCGCCTAATCTCAACGGTCTCGTCGAGAACGTACGGGGAAATATCGCGATGGACTCCTTCGACCAAGAAGTGATCTGCGAAATATTCACTCAAGACCCGGTCGAATGCGGCGACAAAACAATCGTTGTAACCCTGCTATCAAACGAGACGACGGTAAGCGAAGAAATAAGGATTCGAGTCGTCCATGAAGACGATATGGATAGCGTCGAGATCGACGAACAAGTCGTCGAACGAATCAAAGAGATCAGCAGAGCCCCTATTCCGCCCATCAACGAAGCGACAAATACGATATTCCTTCAACCAAGAGTACCGGTAATTAGAGAGAATAAATTTTCATACTTGGAAAAGAAATACCGCATTGACTACGGAGGATGAAAGGAGCGCGGCGTACCCATGAATCTGATTCCTTATGTCGTCGAGCAAACGTCAAGGGGCGAAAGAGCCTACGATATTTACTCCAGATTGTTGCAAGACCGAATCCTGTTCGTATCCGGGGAGATCACGGACGATGTCGCGAATAGCGTCATAGCACAACTGCTCTATCTGGATGCGATGGATTCGGAGAGGGATATCAACATGTACATCAACTCGCCGGGCGGCTCCATTACGGCAGGCATGGGAATTTATGACGCGATGCAATTCGTCAAGGCCGATGTAACCACCCTCTGTGTCGGAATGGCGGCTTCCATGGGCGCTTTTCTATTGGCCATTGGAGCGAAAGGCAAACGGCTCGCGCTTCCTAACAGCGAGTTCATGATTCATCAACCCCTCGGCGGAGCGCGCGGGCAAGCCGCGGATATTGAAATAAGCGCCAAGCGCATCCTTCGACTGAGGGATAAATTAAACAAGATTTTATCCCGCCAAACCGGCCAAGAGCTTGAAAAAATCGAGCGCGATACCGATAGAGACCGCTTTATGGATGCCCGCGAAGCCATGGCGTACGGGTTAATCGACAAAGTGATGCATTCAGCACCCTAAAGAAGGGAAGTCGGCAGCGCATGGAAAAGAAACAAATCGAATACACCGTTGAGTACATGGACCAAAACGGCGTCGTTTATTTCGAGAATGTCAAAGCCTCCGGCTTATCTGATGCCAAGAGGCAAATTCGTCAAAGATTCGCCGATGTCACCATTAGGGCGGTTACCGTTGTTCCGCACGATCAAGAGCATGAACAAGCCTAGTTATGAAACTTAAATAGGGCTTACGCTCCCCCTAATACTTGACGTACGACTATAACTTTCGGTACGCTAGTACTATTAAGCCCCCTAATTAG
>NZ_JACJVR010000124.1 GCF_014212175.1 Cohnella xylanilytica
TGTCAAACGTCTGTGATAATGTCACCTTAACTCGTCTGATAAAATGTCACTTTTAAGTGGTGCCGAGGCTCACCAGAGAGCCTCGGCAAAGCTGTTGTGCTGAGAATACAGAGCGTCTTGGAAATCGCTCTTGCTTGTGGTACGCTTGATACGGTTTTGTTGCACCGTGGTTTTCCACGGATGCGCTTGGGCGGGTTTGCGTGGCTGCGCAGAACTCGCCTTTTTCGTTTCCTGCTTGGGCTTACGGATCGGCTTCTCGATTTCTGTGAGCTTAATGGCCGTATCGTCGTGCCACACAATGACTTCTCCCGAAAGCGTCTGACGCACCTCTACGACCGTCTTGGCATCGAGGCGATAAGAAGTAGGTTTAGCGAAGGTGTAGGTTTTGTTGGCATAGGATAGCGTGTTTCCTTGCCCAAGCGTTCGCCGTTCACGAGTCGTAAATACATAATCCAAACGAATGGAAGAATCCAGCTTCATATAGGCATTTTCGAAGCTTTTCGGCTCCACAGCGAACTTGCGGTTATGCTTGCGCAAGAGCGCCGGTAACACCTCGTTGGCCGCCTCAATCGTGTTGATACCGAGTAGTCTTAGTTCGATGACCAAGCGGTCTTGGAGCGTGCCCCAGAGCCGCTCAATGCGTCCCTTCGCCTGCGGGGTCATCGCCTTGATGTGCGTGATATAAAGTTCCTCCATGGCCTTGCCGAAATCGGACAGCGGCTTCGTATCGCCGGTCAGTTCCTGCTCGACCGTCAATTTCTCATTCGGCGATCTGAAGATCGTATGCCGGTCGCTGTAGAGCCCCAGAGGGATCCCGTATTGCTGAATTCCCTGCTGCATGACAATCGAGTAGCCCTCGCGGCATTCAGTCGGTCTGAAGACGGCGCCGACAACGATACCTGTCGCATCGTCAATAGCCGCATGAAGAGTGAAGGCGGGGGCGCGATCTTCGAGCCACGCATAGGGCGTGGCGTCGATCTGCCAGAGCGCACCGGCCTGAGAACGACGTTCTCGCGGCTGATGTGCCTTTTTACGGCGGCGCTGCTTGGCCTGCTTCATGCCCTTGTCCAATAAGATCCGGCGTACGCTGGAAGGGCTTAGCTCCAGGGCGTCACGCTCGGTGAGTAGCTCTGCAAAGTGGCAGTTGTTGCTTCCGGCATAATGCTGACTGTAAAGTGCTGCTACGCGTTCTTTCGTCTCATCCGAAAGCGCATGAGCAGGCTTCCTGCCGCGATTGCCATGAACAAGTGCCGTTGCGCCCCCCTCCGTCAAATACTTCTTTTTCAACCGAATGATCTGTCTGCACGATAATCCGAGTACTGCTGCTCCTTCCTCATTCGTTATATGCCCACCAATGATTTTCTCCACCACGACAACCTTCTTCAGTTCTGCTCTGCTCAATGTCAATGTCTCCTGTCCCATGGTGACATTATCTCAGAACAGTTACAGGGTGACATTATCACAGCACAACGACA
>NZ_JACJVR010000125.1 GCF_014212175.1 Cohnella xylanilytica
CGCTTTCGAAATTCAGGATAACATTTTTTTTAGATACGTGTGGTCTAGATTATCAAAAAAGCCAGTAAAGTCTCCAATCATGATATAACAATCGTTTGTGCTCTTTATGTAGTCTATTGCCCTCTTGGCAAAGTGAATATTGTTCTTGTGCAAATTGTCTCGATAGGCAATCACTGAATCATCTATATCCAGTTGCTTCACTTTTCCATTATAGAAACCATTTAGTTTATGACCGTAGTAGGAGTAAATAAACCTGTCCAAATGAGCCGAATAACAGATCTCTCGGTTCTTTGGTTTTATTCCCTCTCCTTTTTTATACTTTACAAAAGACTGAGTATAATGAATAAACGGATAGAATCCATGCCTAGCTACTTTGGTGGGATCATCGATGTATTTCCATACACGATCTAAAGAAGTTCTGGAATCAAAATGGGAATAACTCCGGCTTCTTCTATTCCTGAGTTTCCACTCCTCTAAATTCAACAGTTTCCCTCCTATAAAAGCGTAATACCCATCAGTATGAGGGGTAGCATCCCTTAACTGATAGGTATAACTCAACTTGTATTCATTCTGTTATAAGTGCATCCTGAATCCAGCTACCCTAATAACCGCCCTAATAGTCAACTATGTTATAATAGTTAAGGAGAGGAGTCCAATGTTCAAGATTATGTTCGTGATTGTCACAATCCTTCTCATTGCACAGTGTTCAACGGATTCGATATTCTGGATAGAATTATTCGAGTCACAGTTGACAGCAATCTCCGACCCTTATATCTAAAATATAAGGCTCCTTTATTATATCAATAATTCCCTGTTTTTTCAACTACCTATGAGTCCTCCTGAATGTAAGCAATGCCCTTATGCTAACTAGGAAAGTAGCTCATTCGAAGAATGTAGCAAACAATGAAATTCGACATATACGTTATCCAATCCAAACTTGAGAAGTTCTACCTCGACGCTATCAAAGAGAGTTTCAGGCAATTCACAGGTAAGTAGCCTTTATTATTGGCTCGGACCTCCCACAAGCCGATGAGCAGCTCTCTCTTAGCCAGATGGAATGGAACCCGGACTGTAAGCCACGCAGTTGTACGAGCAACTGTATCGGGCTATCGCATCATCCACAACCATCCCTATCATAAGTAGCCGTTGCCTAAATCGCACACTTGACTTGTACGACCTTGACTTGTACGACCTTACCTTCGAACATGCAGAATGTGAACTTGATTTCATCGCTCGATTTGAATGGTAAGATCTTAGGGTTAAGCCTGGTAAGCATCAATGTATCATAATTAAGTCAAATTATCACCCAGTAGACAATATGTCTACGAAAAAACCACCATCAACACCCTCAAAAAAGCTGATGTCTACGGAGGTCTACGAACTTGGACATAACAAAAGCCCAGACCGCATGAGGTCGGGCTTTTCATGGTGGAGGCGAGGGGAGTCGAACCCCTGTCCGAAGACAACGCCACATAGGCTTCTACGGGTGTAGTGACAGATTTGATGTCACCCTAGAGACTCCCCGTCACCGGATTCCCTTCGGGTCAGCCTGATTATCTTCTTCAGCTAGCCCCAGGCGGAGACTAGACAGCGTATCCCACTAAGGTTGAGCCCCTATCCCGCCACATGGGCGATGGAGGGTAGAAGCCGCGTCACAGGTTTTTAAGCTGCGAAAGCGAGTTTTTGGTTTTGGTTGCCAGTTAATTGGCTTTCCGCGTTGATGAAGCAGACGCAGCCCTACTACCCGCTACCCATGCTCGAACTATCCCCGTCGAATCCATAAACGCCCCCGAATAATGGAGTTGCCACCCGCGTCTTAGGCGGATGAGACTCGTCGCTGACCTCACAATAAGCGAATGTGCGGGAAAAGCAGCATAACGCCGGTTCCCTTCGCCCTATCGTCGGTTCGCGATAACGGATCGCCGCGTATTCAAGCGGCCAATCGTTCTTGCATGCGGTGCTTCCTTAGTATAACACGTATAGCCGGAGAAATCCTTGCTGTCTTGCTGCCAAGCCCGGCAATCCCTGCTTGCGATGCCACCGGAACGAAGCAAGCAAGCCTAGCCAGCAGCACACACGACCTTAATAGCTGACCTTCTGCTTCTCCTTCAGAGCCCGCTGAATCTCGCGCTGGGCGTCCTTCTTGGCCGCGCTCTCGCGCTTGTCGTAGTTCTTCTTGCCTCGCCCAAGGCCGATAAGGCACTTGGCGTAGCCGTTGCGCGTGTACACCTTGAGCGGCACGAGCGTATAGCCTTCCTGCCGCGACAAGCCGTACAGCTTGTTGATCTGCTGCTTGTGCAGCAGCAGCTTGCGCGCGCGCGTCGGATCGGACGGATTGTGGCGGTTGCCCTGCTCGAACGGGCTGATATGCATGTTATGCAGGAAAATCTCGCCATTCCGAATCGTCGCGAACGCGTCGCTCATGTTGGCTCGCCCGCCGCGCAGCGACTTGATCTCCGTGCCGGTCAGCACCATGCCCGCTTCGAAGGTCTCTTCGATGAAGTAGTCGTGGGACGCCTTCTTATTCTGAGCGAGAGGCTTATCGAATTGATCCTTGTTCTTCGATCCCATGAGTTCCTTCATCTCCTTCTACCCGAATTCCAGCTAGGCGCATCACTCACGGCCGGTTATCCATTATACCACGCCCAGCGGGCTCCGAACAACAGAAGAGGCGATCCCTCCGACAAAAGACGAAAACGAAGCAGACGAGATTCCGTAGAACCCCGTCTGCCGCTAACGTTTAACCCGATTAACCTTTAACGCCGCTCAGCGCCTTGTCGACGAGAGCCATCCGGATGTACAGCCCGTTCTGCGCCTGGCGGAAGTAAGCGGCGCGGGGATCGCCGTCGACCGCCTCGGAGATCTCGCCGGCGCGAGGCAGCGGGTGAAGCACGATGGAATTTTTGCTCATGAGCGACATCAGCTTTTCGTCCACGATGTATTGCCCTGCCGCCTTGTCGTACTCCTCGGGAGACGGGAACCGCTCCTTCTGGATGCGCGTCTGGTACAGCACGTCGATGGAGCCCGCCACCGCATCCAGGTCCGTCGTCTCCTCGTAGCGGATGCCCTTCTCGTCCATGTAGCGCTTCACGCTGCTCGGAATCCGCACGTTCTCCGGGGAGATGTAGTAGATCATGACGTCCCTGTAGTTGGCGAGGATGTAGCTGAGCGAATGAACCGTCCGGCCGTAGGCGAGGTCCCCGACCATGGCGATGCGCACGCCGTCGATCCGGCCCGCTTCCTTCTCGATCGTGTACGCGTCGAGCAGCGCCTGCGTCGGATGCTCGCCCGCCCCGTCGCCCGCGTTGAGGACCGGCACGTCCGCCACCGCCGCGGCTCGCTTGGCCGCCCCGATGTCCGTGTGGCGCATGACGATGACGTCGCTGTAGCCGCTGACGATGCGGATCGTGTCCTCGAGCGTCTCGCCCTTGATCGCCGAGGAGAACTGAGCCGCGTTCTCCGTGCCGATGACGCTGCCGCCGAGCCGCGACATCGCCGATTCGAACGACAGCCGCGTCCGCGTGCTCGCTTCGAAGAAGAGCGTCGTCATGATCCGTCCCTCGTGGCTGCGGTTGCCGCCCGCCCGAACGACGTCCTCCATCCTTCTCGCCGCGGCGAACAATTCGTCCAGCTCCGTCCGGCTGAATTGCTTCGCCCCTAGAACGTGATACAGATTAGGCTTCATTCGCTGTCCCATCCTCTCATCCGTTAACCTTGACACACCATGCTCTATCCTATCGAATCCATGGACAAAAGTAAAACGGATAAAAGCGTCGTATCGGCCCAAAATAAAGCGGAAAACGCCGTGGCTCGCAGGCAGCGTTCAAGGGGATGAGCCTTATATCGTTCTAGGGCGGCCGGATGTCCTCACCGATGCCGAAGGAGCCTGTCCGGCCCCGCAGACGAACGGCTACAGACGGGCGTTCACTTCCGCAAGCGCCGGCAGCGAAGGGATCGCCCCCATCCTCGTCGTCGACAACGCCGCCGCCGTGTTGGCGAACCGGAGCAGCGTCGCCGCCACGGTGCCGTCCAGCTCCGAGAGCTTCGATCGCTGGAGCTGATAGAGCAGCGCGCCGACGAAGGCGTCCCCCGCACCGGTCGTATCCGCGGCGTCGACGGGCAGGCCCGGCAGGAACGCGCGGAAGCGCTTGGAGATCCATTCGGCTCCCCGGGAACCGCGGGTATACAAGACGTGCTCCACATTCCCTTGGAAAAGCGAACGAAGCGCCGGCTGCTCCTCCTCCATGCCGGTCAGGAACGTCAGCTCATCGCGTCCGATCTTCACCAGGTGGGCGAGCGGCAGCCATTCCAGGGCGGCTTCGCGACGCGCATCGGAGTCCGGTCCCGACGGCAGCCGGACTGCCGGGGCGAAGCTGATGAAGCCGCCATTCCGCCGGGCGGCCTCGATGACGCTCCGATGCGCAAGCTTGGCCTCCGCATCGGCGAGATCGGCCGAGCTGAAGTGCAGGATGTCTCCCGGCTCGAACCCGATCTCTCTGTTCTCGCCAGTTCCGCCAGTTTCGCCAGCTCCGTCAGTTCCGCCGATCCCGGCGTTCCCATCGTTCACGGCATTTTTGGCATTCGCGGCACTCTCCACCCTATCGCCGTTCTCGCCGCGCACGCCATTCCCGCCCGGCAGCCGAACCGTATCGACCCCCGTCTCTCTCAGGGTCCCCAGCAGACGGTCCCCGAATGCATCGGCGTCGGCACCGGCGCCGTGCCTGCCGAGGAAAACCGCCCGGCCTCCGAGCTTCGCGACCGCGCAGGCGACGTTAACCGCTTCTTCTCCCATCGCATATACGGTCCGCAGCATCTTCTCTCCCGCCTCTCCTACCGGATGTCCCATTTGCGCAGCGACTCCAGCTTGCATTGGCCTTCCGAGAACGCCGCGATGCCGAGCGATCCGCTTCCGGGATAGATCCGCGCGGTCATGACCTTCTCCCCGTCCTGCAGGAACACTTCCACCGAGGAGCGGTCGACGAACGCCCGCAGCTTCAGCTTGCCGCCGCGCAGAGGAACGGCCGTCTCCCGAACGCCTCCCGGCCCGACTCCCGAACGGCTGCGGTCCAGCGAGAACACGCCTTCCCGCGGCGAATAGCTCAGCTCCGTCTCTTCCCCGTCGCCTACGCGCAGCTTCAAGCCGAACCTCTCGGCGCTCCCGGCGTCTCCGGCGTCACCAACGTCGAAAACCGCCTCCAACTCATAGCTGTCTCCGCGAGTCTCCAGAACGGTCTCTCCGTCCAGTTCCACGTCCCGCAGCGCGAATTCCCGCTCCCGGTAGCTCTCGATCTCTTCGACCGGCCGGAACCGAACTTGTCCGCCTTCCACGACCATCTCCCGGGGAAGGGTCATCGCTCCCGCCCACTGGTGGCCGTTCTGCGTCGGCATCTCGCTCTCCCACATGTCCATCCACCCGACGACGATCCGGCGGCCCCGGTCGTCCAGCGTAGACTGCGGCGCATAGAAGTCGAAGCCCTGATCCATCGGCGTATATCCTTCGGAATGGAAAACGCCGCTCTCTTCGTCCCACCGCCCCCGCATATACACCGTCGAGTGAAGGTTATGGTAGTCTCGCCCTTGAGGCGGCATGCGCTGGGGAGAGAACATCAGGAAGTCGGACTCTCCGATCGAGAAGAAGTCCGGGCACTCCCAGTTGTCCCCCAGCTCTTCTCCGCCCTTGGCCATGACGCCGACGTAGGTCCAAGCCTTCAGATCGCTGGAGCGGTACAGCAGAATCTGCCCGCGGCCGCGGCCGTCGTTCGAACCGATGACGACGTAATAGCGGCCGTTCCGCTCGAACACCTTCGGATCGCGGAAGTCCTTCAAGCTCGCGCCCTCCGGAATTTGCCGCAGGCCGATGACCGGATTGCTCTCGTGCTTAACGAAGCGGACCCCGTCCTCCGACACGGCCAGGTTCTGCGTCTGCACGTAATGGTTGGAGGTGTCCGGTCCCGTCGTCACGTGGCCGGTATACATCAGATACAGCAGGCCGTCCTTCTCGACGGCGCTGCCGGAGAAGCAGCCGCCGGAGTCGTAGCTCTCGTCCGGAGCGAGCGCGATCGGGAGATACTCCCACTTGATCAGGTCGCGGCTTCTCGCGTGCCCCCATTGCATCGGCCCCCACTGCGGAAGATACGGATAATGCTGATAGAACAGATGATAGCTGCCTTTATATTGAACAAAGCCGTTCGGATCGTTGATCCACCCGTACTCGCCCATCAAGTGGTAGTTCAGGCGGAACTCCGGACGAAGCTTATGCTTGTTCTCGAGAATGAATCGGTCGGCGTTCTCCGCGGTATAGTCTCTCGTCGTTTTGATAAGCCATCCTACCCTTGCGTTTTATTTGATCGAGCCTTGCATGACGCCTTGAATGATGTACTTCTGTCCGAACAGGTACACGACGATAATCGGAAGAATCGTCAGGACGAGGCCCGCCATCAACGGACCGTAATCGACCGTATACGTGCCGTAGAAGTTGTACGTGGACAGAGGCAGCGTGCGCTGCTCGGGATTGACCAGAATGAGGGACGGAAGCAGGAAGTCGTTCCAGATCCACAGGACGTTCAGAATGGCGATCGTGGCCGTGGTCGGAGTGAGAACCGGGAAGACGATGCGGAAGAACGTCTGCGTTCTTGTGCACCCGTCGATCATCGCCGCTTCTTCGAGTTCGGCCGGAATGCTTTTCACGAAGCCATGATAGATGAAGACGGCCAGCGAGCTGCCGAAGCCGAGATACATGTAGATCAGAGAGCCCTTGTTGTTCAGCATTCCGAGCGATCCGTAAATCTTGACCAGCGGAATCATGATCGCCTGGAACGGAATGATCATCGACGCGACCATGATGAGGAACGTATACTGGTTGCCTCTCGTAGGGTTGCGGACAAAATAATGGGCCGTCATCGCGGCGAACAGCGAGATGAGCAGCACGCTCGCCGTCGTGATCGCCAGCGTATTCCAGAACGCCGTCAGATAGCCCATTTTGTCGATGGCTACCTTGTAGTTGGCGAAGTCGAGGCCGGCAGGTAGCGCCATCGGATTGGACGTAATCGCGTTGTTCTCCTTGAACGAGTTGAGCAGCAGGAAGACGAACGGCGCGATGAACAGCACGAGGAACACGGTCAGAACGGCGAACTTCAGCCAAGACGCGTAAGAACGGCGGCCTGCCATTATGCCTCCACCTCCAGCTTCTTGCTGAAATAAACTTGAAGCAGCGTAATGGCGGCGACAAGCAGGAACAGCACGAACGCCTCCGCTTGCCCCACGCCGTAATCCCGGGATAGGAACGCCTTCTCGTAGACGTGCATGGAGACGAATTCCGTGCTCTTGAACGGCCCGCCTTTGGTCAGCGAGAGGTTCACGTCGTAAACCATGAAGCAGCGCTGCAGCGACAGGAAGATCGTGACGATGAAGGAGGGAACCATCAGCGGAAGAATCATTTTGCGCAGGGTCGTCCAGCCTCGGGCTCCGTCGATGCTCGCCGCCTCCAGAATGTCGCCGGGCACGTTCATCAGTCCCGCGATGAAGATAACCATCATATAACCGGCATATTGCCAGACCGTGACGATGACGAGCGACCAGAACGCCTTATCCGGATCGGCCAGCCAGGAAGCGCCGAGTATCGGGATATCCGCCTTCGTCCCGACGTAGACCAGAACCTTGGAGAAGATGAACTGCCAGATGAAGCCGAGGACGATTCCTCCTACGAGGTTCGGAACGAAGAAGCCCGCCCGGAAGACGCTCTGTCCCCGCAAGCCCCTCGTGAGCGCATAGGCCAGCAGGAAGGCGATGCCGTTGATCAGGACGACGGAGAACAACACGTACTTCAGCGTCAGCCCGAACGACTTCCAGAAGACGCGGTCCCGGAACACCTCGCCGTAGTTCCGCCAGCCGACCAGCGTATGCGTCGTGGCGATGCCGTCCCAGTTGGTGAAGGTCAAATAAATTCCGTACGCGAACGGCACGATCATGACGGTTAGAAATGCAAGCAAGGTAGGCCCGGTGAACAACAGCCTGGTTCGCAGCCGGTTCCACGCTCCTTTTTCCGCAATCATATCGGCACCTCTCTGTCTGTGTGAAAATAGGGTTGAATTCCCGTGGCGGTCCCCGGGAAGCAAGCGATGGATAAGACGCGGACCGTCCTATCCATCGCTCTTCGCTTTTAGTCCGAACCGGCTCGGCCGGCTTACTTCACGGACTTCCAGTACTCTTCGATCTCCTTGGCCAGAGAAGCCCGGTCGCCCTGCTTCGCCAGGTACTTCTGCATCGACGCGCCTACCTTGGACCAGTGGTCTGCCGGGAGCAGGCTCATGGAAGGCTCGGATTTGCCCCTTGCGATGTAATCCTGGATCGACTTGCCGAGCGGATCGGCCGCCGGAAGCGTAATGTTCTTGAACGCCGGGATGATGTTCGCTTTGTTGACGAGGAAGTCCTGGCCCTTCTGCTCGTACACGATCCAGTTCAGGAACTTCTTCGCCGCCTCTTGCTGCTCCGGCGAGCTCTTCTCCTTGTCGAGCACGATCCGCTTGGACACCGCGGACGAGATCTCCTGATTGCCGTAGTCGTCCGGGTTGTTGCTGATCGGCACCGGCAGGAAGCCGTATTGCCCGCCGGCCGTGTCGAAGCCGCTGATCTGCGGCCACGCCCAGTTGCCCATGAACCAGATGCCGACTTCGCCCTTGCCCAGCACTTCCGGACCGCGTTCATAGACGCCGGACAGAGGGTCCTTCTGGTCCAGGTTGTACTTCATCATCACGTCGAACGTATCCATCAGGCCGTTGAACACCTTGTTGTTCGCGAGATCGGCCGTGCCGGCCTTCAGCGATTCGACGAACTTGTCGACCTCCGCCGAGTCCTTGCTCTGGCCGGCGTACGCGAGCGGCAAGTAGTGCGCGCCCAGCGACCAGTCCATCGGGGAGATGACGAGCGCCTTCTTGCCGGACGCTTCGATCTGCTTGAACAGATTCTCCAGCGCGGTCGTCGTCGTGATCGCGGACGGGTCGAAGCTTCCGCCGACCGCTTGGTCCAGCACGGCCTTGTTGTAGATGAAGCCGTAGCCTTCGATCGCCAGCGGGAACGCGTAATTTTTGCCGTCGTAGGTCGTAAGGTCGGTGGCGTTCGGGACCGTGTCGGCCATCCACTTCTCGCCGCTCAGGTCGAGGATGCGGTCCTTGAACTTCTCGACGTCGCCGGTATCGAGCATGATCATCGTCGGCGGGTTGCCGGAAGCGTACAGCGTGGATGCCCGCTCGAACGGCGAACCGCCGGCCGGAACCGTCTGGATCTCAAGGGTAATGTTCGGGTTGTCTTCGTGGAATGCCTTCACGGCGTCTTCCAGCTGGGTCTGAATCTCTCCCTTGGAGTTGAGAAGGGTGATCTTCACTTCTTTGCCGGACGCGCTTGCCGAGCCGGAGCCTCCGCTTGCTTCGGAAGCGGACGGCGAGCTTCCGCCGGCTTCTCCGTTCGACGAGTTGCTGCCGCAGGCCGTCACGACCGAGACCAACAGCAACGAAGCGGCGATTCCTTGAACCCCTTTGAATTTCTTCACGTGAAATCCCCCAATTCGGTTTAATGAAGACGACTCTTATGGATAAACCGCTTACATTTCGGATTGTATGTCAATCGATTGACATATGTCAACCCTTTGACATGTTAAACCTTTGACATAGTGAAAATGAAAAAATGATGACCGCCCTATTCGCATGCCGTTTGGTTATCCGGGCTTAGAGTCGCTTATCATTGCGGCGATCGTGTCGCGTAGAGTTGCTATGTGGAGTCCGCGATGCATAGAGTTGCTATATGGAGATTGTGTCGCATGGAGTTGCTATGTGGGGATTGCGATGCGTAGAGTTGCTATATTTTTTGTGGCGGGTTCCCGTTTCGGTTGGATGAGGCGGCTAACGAATCCAGGAGACGCTATTTCGCCCAAAATCGTGGATTTTCGGTTCTAACGAATCGTATAGACGCTATTTCGTGCTGGAAGCCCATTTTTCCCCTGATCGGCCCCAAATAAGATCACTGGGGTTCGTTAGAGTTGTCAAAATGGGCTTTTGACGCTAAATAGCGTCTCCTGAGTCCGTTAGAGAGCGAGGCCTATGGATCGGAACCCTGGGATTTCGATTGCAATCATGAACGAGGCTTCATGTCTCTATATCCCAAGAAGCTGTTAGCGAAATGGACCTTCGCAGAAAAAACATCCGCGCCAAAGCCCCGCCGATCCCCTTGGCCGGCCGTTACTCGCTAGGTCGTCGCCCTCTCCACCAGCTCGACGGGGAGCACGTTCTCCGATTCGTAGGGCTCGCCGTCCATCTGCTTGCGGATCAGCTCCACCGCCAGGCGCCCCATCTCTTCGATCGGCTGCTTGATCGTGGTGATCGCCGGGCTGACCCACGAGGCGGCGTTCACGTCGTCGTAGCCGATGATCCGGATATCCTCGGGAATCCGCTTCTCCAGCTTGCGGCACCACTTGATGACGAAGGACGCGATAATGTCGCTCGTGGCGAACACGCCGTCGATGTCGGGATGGCTGCCGAACAGCTTGGCCATCAGCCGCTCGTATTCCCGCTGATCGAAGACGTTCATGTCCGTCTGCAGCGTGATGAATTCGATGCCCTGCTCGCGGATCTTCTCTTCGAATGCCGACGTCCGGTCGTTGGACAGCATATCGAGCTGCAGATTGCCGCAGAAATGAGCGATCTTCCGGCACCCCTTCTCGATGAGAAGCTGCGCCGCCAGCTCGCCCCCCCGATAGTTGTCCGAAGCGACATACGGAATGGCGTCGATCCTCCGGTCGAGCGTCACGAGCGGATAGTTCAAATTCCGGTACTCCCCGACCTCCAGCGTGTGGCTGCCCATAATGATGCCGTCGACCCGGTGGCGCTTCATCATCTCGATGTAATCGCGCTCCTTCGCCGGATCGAGCTGGGAATTGCAGAGCAGCAGCTTGAACCCCTGCCGGTAAGCGTAATATTCGATGGCGTCGGTCAACTCCCCGAAGAAGGGATGCGAGACGTTCGGCACGATCAGGCCGATCAGATTGGATTGCTTGCGCAGCAAGGAGCGGGCGATCTCGTTGGGCTGGTAGTTCAGCTCCGCCATCGTCTCGTAGACCTTCCGGCGCGTCTTCTCGCTGATATAGCCTCTATTGTTCAATACGCGGGACACCGTAGTCACCGATACGCCGGCGCGTTCGGCCACGTCGTTAATCGTTGCCATAAGGACTCCTTTGCCTCGTCGGACGGAAGAGATATGAATTAAGGACATTATACCATCGCCCGGAAGCGTTATCGCGAGGGAATTCATGAAGCCGTGGCCATGAGCATAAAAAAAGGAGCCGTCCGGACGAGCCGGCGACCCCTTCTGGAGTTACTTTTTCGATTTCTTGCGTTTGGACGGCTTCGCGCTTCCCGGCTCGGCGGAAGGAGCTTCCGCGGCGGCGGTCGCCGGCTTCTTCTTGCCGCCGCTGCGGCGGGCCGGCTTGGCCTTCGGCTTGTCCTTGCCGCCGCCCCCGGCCCCGGCCCCGGCCGCAGTCGATGAGCCGCGACGCCCGGCCCCGTCGCCGCGACGTCCGCCGCCGCGCTCCTCGTCGTCATAGCGGCGACGGGCCGCGCCCGCGGGAACGGGCAGCCCCCACATGTCGAGGGTGACGCGCTTGCCGCGGGGCGCCTCCGGCGGGATGTAATCCGCCGAATCGGTGTTGACCGGGCCGCCCTCGCGGGCGAGCGTCGTCTTCGTCGGCTTCATGCGGCCTTCGCCGATGATGTCGCCGCCGCTGAACACCGGCTTCTCCAGCATGGCGCGGTCGAAC
>NZ_JACJVR010000126.1 GCF_014212175.1 Cohnella xylanilytica
TTTCATGCTGCGAAAGTTGAGATAATAAAAGCAAAAAAAATAAATGGCGCGCCGACGGCGAATTAACCGAATGTGCATAAAAGGGCTGTCCTCAAGGTCGAATTGAACTGGCCCCTTTGTCAAGGACACTTCAAAAAAAGAGCTAAGCGGCTGACAAAAGAAGATGATTCCTGTACTGAACAGGGGTCATCTTTTTTAATCCCCATTGATACCTGTAGTTATTGTAGTAATGAATGTAGCGATCGATCTCACGTTTCAGTTCGTCTATGGAAGAGCAATTGCGACTTATGACGTGGTCTTTCAGATGGCCAAAGAAGGACTCTTGGGGGGCATTGTCCCAGCAGTTTCCCCGCCTGGACATGGACTGGCCGAGCCCCTTCTCTTTCAACAGTTCTTGGTATTTGGCACTTGTATAATGACATCCTTGGTCTGAATGGATAAAGGCCTCTTTATGCAGCTTTAGGCGTCTTTGCTTCGAGAGCTTTTCGATGGTCTCCGTTGCTAAGGACATGGTGAGGCGAGTGGAGAAATTGTGAGCTAGAAGTTCCCCCGTTGACGCATCCAAAATGGTCGATAATTAGGCCATCTCCGACTTTCCATAGGGAAGGTATGTGATGTCAGTGAGTAGCACAAGACCCGGGATTTCCTTCTTAAAGTCCCGTTGCAGCCTATTGGGGACGACGCGGTGCTCTTGAATGGCCTTGGCTATCAGTCTGTATGGATTGGGTCTTCGGTGAGGACAAACAAGGTATAGGTTTTGCATATGCCTGCGAATCCGTTTTCGGTTGTAAATCACGTTAAACTCATGTTCCAGGACCATTTTGATGAGCCGGGTCTGTCAAGATTTTTGTGTAAACTCATTTATAGAGAATCTCCCACGAGGGGGAGATCGACCCTCACGGCAGATGCTGGCCAATGCGCTCAGGGAAGAAGACCGAGAGCTGCAGCAGCATTTGACCCCAGTTTTGGACACGGCCCGTCCATTTACGGGTAACGTCCATGGTGACCAGATACAGCATCTTTAGCAATGCCTCGTCCGTCGGGAAGATGCTCTTGCCCTTGGTTACCTTGCGTAGCTGACGATGGTAGCTCTCGATCATATTCGTTGTGTAGATCAGCTTGCGGATTTCCGGCGGATACTTGAAGAACGTCGCGAGCTCCTCCCAGTTGGTGCGCCATGAACGGATGATGAGCGGATACTTGGAGCCCCAGGTTTCTTCGAAGCGATCCAATTCCACCAACGCCATCTCTTCTGTTGAAGCCTTGTAGATCGGCTTTAAATCCGCCGTCACTTTCTTGAGGTCTTTGTAGGACACGTAGCGTGTGGAGTTGCGGATTTGGTGGATGATGGCACTTCTGGATCTCGGTCTTCGGGTAGGAGGCCGTGATGGCTTGTGAGAAGCCGGTCAGGTTATCGACGCACGTGATCAGGATATCCTGGACGTCACGGTTCTTAAGGTCGTTCAGCACACTCAGCCAGAACTTTGCGGATTCGTTCTCGCCGATCCACATGCCCAGCACGTCTTTGCCGTCCAGATCGATACTGATGACCATGTAGGCCGCCTTGTTCACGATCGCGCCATCTTGCTTTACTTTGAAGTGAATGGCATCCAGGAATACAACGGCGTAAACGGCTTGCAACGGACGATTCTGCCACTCCTTGATCAGCGGTACGATCTTGTTCGTCACGTTCGAAATCATCGTCGGAGACACGTCGATGCCGTACAGCTGTTGCAAATGATCTTGAATTTCCCGCTGACACCCTTGGCGTAGAGCGCGATAATCTGGTCCTCAATGCCGGTTACGTTCGATTGATGCTTCCGGACGACGAGCGGTTCGAACTCACCTTGACGGTCCCTAGGGACGGCAATCTCCTGCTCGCCGTACTCGCTCGTAATCATCTTTTTGCTTTTCCCATTGCGGCTGTTGCTCGTCTGCTTGTTCTGTACGTCATGCTTCTCGTATCCCAGATGCGTGTCCATCTCGGCCTCAAGCATCTCCTGCAACGTTTCAGCGAACAAGTCTTTTAAAGCGTTCTGTGCGTCCTGAGCGGTGACCAGGTTGTTCTCCTTGATAAACGCTCGAAGCTGCTACTTCGACCATAACCCCATGTGTGCTCCCAACCTTTCTACTACTTCCATTTTAGTAGGTTTGAGAGTTTACACAAACGATTTTACAGACTCGTAATTGTGTTTCATTTAAGAGGAAATTCCTTAATCCCATACAACATTTTGCCTTTATGGTTACTTGTTAATAAAATGGATTATGTTATACAATATCCTTACTCAAAGGTTGACCTACACAGGGGCCGACTTGGTTGCGATCAATTTAATGGAGTAAAAGAGGGGTGGTATGTATGGGAAAACTCTTAATAATTACTATTCAAAAAATCATTTCTCTATTTTTCATCATTGCAGGTTATTATCTTTTAAAACATAGTATTGAAAAAGGAAATTCTTCTTTTGCAATTTATTTAAGCAATTCCAATAGCAACTATTCTGAGAATTCATATGTTACTTTACTAGAAAGTTTTATACTTTCGTACCAAATCATAGGGACTGTTTTCCTTTTAATAGGGTGTTTTTATATTCTTAAACTTCCTAGAATGCCACTAAGCAAAGAAAAGTAGAGAGAAGGTATGGGTCCTTTATTGTTTAACCAATAGTTGCCCCACCAAAAGAGTTCTAATAAATCCACTTATAAACAAAAAGAAACGGCCTAGTCACAGCGAGAGATTTACTGTGGGTACGGCCGTTTCGCTTTAGAAGAATTTAATTTGTTAAATTTTTTCTAAAGATTGGTTCATTTTGGAATAAACGCGCTATAGTGTACATGATTCTAAATATTGGGAGGTAGAATATGAACCGCTATTTAAAAATTGCAAGTATGAGTTGCTTGGCGCTCAGTCTTTCTGCTGCATCAGTCTCAGCAGCATCTCCACAACTATCGTCTTCTATCACTACCCAAAGTGTAACTCCTGATAAGACCGAGTACACAACTACATCAACTGGTCAGATTATCCCAGTGTATTATTTCAATAATAATACAAAAGCAAAACAATTTATGGCACTTCAGCAGCAACAGTATATTCAACGAAAAGAAGAAGCTGCTAACTCCTCTTCATTAGTTAAAAGTGCAAGGGCAACTGCAACTAATTTTGTCTCATATTACGGTCCAGTAGACTATGATTTTACAAATACTTTTATGTCAAACACTACAAATACTGAGCAATCCATGTCTACGACGATTACACGTAACCATAGCACTAAAACCACAGTCTCTGTGAACGCAGAGTTTGCTAAGTTTTTCAAAGCACAAGTCGGGGTAGAGTTTGCAAATTCGTATCAATATCAAAATACATTCAATTTAAAAGTTCCTGGTAAGAAAAAGGGGCTTATTACGACAGCAAACCATTCTGATTATTACACAGCTTCTTATGGTGGTGTTAGTTTAGGTATTTATCGCCCTACTGCAAATGAAACTTCTGCGATATATATTGTTAATTTAGATTTTCCTGAAACCTAATGTCTCTCGTTGTCCCCCGAATGGATTATTACAATGGCACTATCATTCGATAGAGTCAGGTTGTCGGGAAACCCAGTGTCTTGTTTCAAGACGGCTGGGTTTTTCTATTGTTTTAGAAAAGGGTACCCTCTTTCCATGTTTTGTATATTTACCACCATTAGCGCCTGATCCGTGACATTATCACCTCACGAACGGCAATAGCGAAACCCCTGGAGCTGGTTGGCATTAGGAAAACTTCACTTTATTTAACTTTTCGCTTTCGGTACAGCTTTTTGCCTGACTTGCTTAGCCGATTCAGCCGCACACGTTCCTTGCTGTCATTCTCATACGCGCTGGTTTACCTTGCGATTGTTCCGAGAACGAGTACATGTCCAGCATTGGGTAAGTTGCGTACTGCTTGGGAGCGGACGCATATTTCCTGTACCCTTTTCAAGGGTTTTATACTTGGCCTTACAATGCGGAATTAAGAGAACCGCCTAAGGTAAGGCCTTATTACGATAATGTTAATTTGGCGTGTACAGAAATATAACAACTTTTCACCGTCAAATAATGTCATCAATGTTTGATAAAATTAGCTGATGCGCCCGTTCGCCCGCCGATCTGCTTCGACCATCAGACTTCCCGAGATGCACTTAACATTTGCAGAAGACACGCAAATGACCGGAGAATTCAAACGAACCTCCGGCCCAATTATATTTTACGTGGTTTTCTCCTCCAGGTAACGTTCCACCTCCAGCGCCGCGAGCAGCAGCGGACCGACGCCCATGTAGTGGTCCGAGACGACCGCCTCGGAGACGTAGTAGTCGAACGAGCCGTTGCGGTCCTTGCTGAGGCCGGCTCCGTGGCAGATTTGATGCAGATGTACGCCCTGCTCGTCCTCCGTCACCAACCGCCCGACGATGCCCTCGTAGCCTTGGAGCATGGCGGAACGGAAGACGGGGCTGAGATAGCCGAGACGCAGTCCCTTCGCCATCGAATAGACGAACATGATCGAACCCGTGGCCTCCAGATAATTGCCCTTCCGGTCGCCTTGGTCGAGCACCTGGTACCATAGGCCGCTCTCCGGCTCCTGCACGCGAACGAGAGCGTGGCACATTCGCTCGTAGATGCCGACGATCGTGCCGCGCTTCGGGTGCGCGACGGGGAAGTGCTCCAGGCAGTCGACGATCGCCATCGCGTACCACCCCATCGCCCGGCTCCAGAAGTTCGGCGACCGGCCCGTCAGCGAATCCGCCCATTCCTGCTCCTTCGACTCGTCCCAGCCGTGATACAGCAGGCCGGTCCGCGGGTCGCGCATGTGCCGCTCGACCAGCAGCAGCTGATGCGCCGTCTCGTCCGTCAGATCCGGGCGGTCGAACGTCCTGGCATACTCCGCGAGGAACGGCGAAGCCATGTACAAGCCGTCCAGCCACATCTGGAACGGGTACACCTTCTTATGCCAGAAGCCCCCTTCCGACGTACGGGGCTGGCCGATCAATTGGGCCGCCAGCGTATGAGCCGCCTTGGCATAGCGCTCCGCCCCGGTGTTCTCGTATTGCATGAACAGATTTTTACCTTGGTTGATCTGATCGAGATTGTACTCCTCCAGCGAATAGGTCCGAATCGATCCGTCCTCTCCGATGTAGAGGTCCATATGCCGCTGCATGAAGGACGAATACCTCTCGTCGCCCAGCTGCCGGCCCGCGCGTCCCATCGCCATGAGCAGCATGCCCGGCACGTACGCCCACCGCTCCAGCGGATACGGGTGCAGCCCGTCCTCGCGGCACTGGCCGAGAATGGTGTCGGCGACCTTGCGCGACCAGCCCTTCAACTTATCCAAATTCCGTTCCGCGTTCATCGCGATTCCCCTCTCCCGGTTGTCGGAGGCGCCTCCAGCCGCTCGCGCAGCCACGCGAACGCCGGCTCTCCGTGAATCTCATGTCCCCCTGCGAAAAAGTCCGCCGCCAGCGAGCCCGGCGCACCCGCTTCCGAATAAAGACCTTGCAGCTCGCGATATGCCTTCTCGGCCGCCTCGCGCGGGAACACCCGGTCGGCGTCCCCCGACTCCAAGAACAGGGCGCGGGGTGCGATCAGGCCGAGCAGCTCCGGCATCTCCGCCTCGAGCAGGATGCCGGGAATGTAGTTGTCGAGGCAGTGATTGCGCGCCAGGATGCTCTCCGCGAACAAGCTGGCGTATCCGCTGACGACCGCGCAGCGGATTCTCTCGTCCAGTGCCGCCGCGAAGCCCGCGACGAGGCCGCCGCCGGAGATACCCATGACGGCGATGCGGTTCGGATCGGCGCCGGGCAAGCTCCGGGCGTAATCGACGGCCCGCATCGTCTCGCGAACCCGAAGGCCGGCCAACGTCCGGCCGGTCAGCAGCAGGTGGGCCGCCAGCCGGAAGCAGGAGTTCTGGCCTGGCTTCTCCTGCTTGTCCTCCTCTAGCCGCCGGTCGCCGAAGCCGATCAGCTCCGGCGCGAATACGACGAAGCCTTCGCGCGCGAGCGAGATAGCAAAGTCCTTGTGCAGCCCGGGATGGCCGGCGCGCTCGGAGCCGTCCGGCTCGAGGCCGACGATCTCGCGGCTGCCGTAGCCGTGGCCGTGCAGCGCGATGACCGCCGCCGCCGGCACGGAGGCGGGACGCCTCGGCATCAGCACGTACGTCGGCATCCGAAGCCCCTCGACCGTCGCGAATTCAACTCTCTCCCGTATATACCCGTCGCATTCCGTACGCTCCAGCAGCCGCGGTTCGGGAGGCTGCTCCTCCGCCGGGAATTCCCCGAGCAGCCGGGAGAAGCTCTCCCGCAGCCGCGCACGCCTCCCCTCCCGGTCCGCAGGGTCCGCGCCGTCGCCGCGCGCGAACCTGCGCCGCTCGGCCGCCTGCTCCGTCAGCGAACTCAAATACCGCTCGATGTCCACGTTGCCGCCCTCCCCTTAAGCGTCTCGTACGATTCGGTTAATACCCTTCCGGGTGCCAGCCGTCCAGGATGCGGAGAATCCGGTAGTCCTTGGCCTCCTCCGCCGACAGCTGCCGGGACCAATCCGCCCTCTTCTCCGGCGCGGCTCCTTCCCCGGTGCTGCCGTACTCCTCGTAGCGGCTCGTCTTCTCCCGGTCCGGCTGCCCCCAATTGTGCCAGCCTTCCGGCGCCACGCAGCCGTCCATCCGGGTGCGGATGAACGCCGTATGGGCATACGGGCGCCAAGGCCGGCCCAGATAGACGTCGCGCACGCCGTCGCCTCCAGTAATCTCGCAATCGAGGAACACGTACCCGAACGCGGCGCCCTCCGGCGTCGAAGCGGCCGTGATATAGCTCCGCGACCGCTTGTTGTGCAAGCGGCAACGGTCGAACACCGCCGTCGCCGGACCGAAGATATAGTCGACGTCGCCTTCGATGCAGCAGTCGTCGTAGTAGTGCTTGCCGCCGCCGGCATACAGCGTATCCTGGTCGCCCAGCAGCCGGACGCGGCGGAACACCGCCCGGTCGGCGTCGACGAACGCCGCCACCGCCTGTCCCGTCCCCGGGCCGGAGGCGTTGCGGATCGTCACGTTCTCGGCCGTGAAATTCGCGGCGAACACGTTCAGCGTACCGGTGCGGAACGTGCCGAGCGGCTCGCCGTCGGGCCCTAACGTGTGCGCGTTGTCCGACCAGGTGACGATCGTGCGTTCCGCGTCCTCGCCGAGCAGCAGAATCGGCGGCGCGTCCTTCGGCACCGTCACCTTCTCCTCGTAGATGCCCGGCCTCAGGCGGATCGTCGTCGCTTCCCCGCTGCCCGCCGGGATCGAATCGATCGCCTCCTGCAGCCGCCTATAATCGGCTTCGCCTTGCGCGGATACCGTTATCATTCGCATGCTTGCTCTCCTTTTCTATCGAATCGGATATCCTTTATACTTGTGTAGAACCATCATCTCGCAAATTCGGAGGAACGTCCATGGCGGCGACGACGGAGCTCCATCCCAAATATCAACTTGGCGAAGGCAAGCTCAGCATCCAGCACATGAAGCGCAAGGGAGCGACCGCAATGCCGCGTCCCCACAGCCATTCCGCGATCGAGCTCTATTACTTGCTGGACGGGGAGCGCGTCTACTTCGTCGACGGCCGGGTCGTCACGGTGCGCAAGGGAGAGCTCATCCTGATCGCCGAAGGCGAAGTGCATTCGACGGCCAGCTCCGAAGTGGCGGAGTTCGAGCGGATTCTGATCCATTACGACCAGGACGTGCTGCCGCCCTCGCTGAGGCCGCTCGACCTGCTCGCCGGCGAGAGGCGGTTCCGCGTCTTCGCGCTGACGCTTCGCGAGAGGGCCGAAGCCGAGCGGATCCTGCGGCGGATGCTGGAGGAGTGCTCCCAAGCGAAGCCATACTACGACGCCTGCTGCCAATCGCTGCTCGCGGAGCTCGTCGTGCTTCTCGGCCGTTGCGAGCGCGCCCCGTCCGCAGACGTTCCCCGCGACTCCCTCCATCACAAGGTGTCGGAGATCGCCTCCTACCTGGGAGAGCATTACCGGGAATCGCTGACGTTGGAGGAGACGGCGAAGCGCTTCTTCGTGAGCAGTTCTTACCTGAGCCGCATCTTCCACCGCCTCACCGGGTTCGGGTTCCGCGAATACATTCTTCATCTGCGGGTGAGGGAAGCCCAGCGGCTGCTGGCCGGCACGCGGATGCGGATGAACGAGATCGCGCCCGCCGTCGGCTTCGAGTATTTGTCCCACTTTAACAAAGCGTTCAAGAAGGCGACCGGCCTGACGCCGATGCAGTACCGCAAGCAAGCGAAGACGGGAGCGATCCGCCCGGACGGCCCGGCCGAGGGTTAACCGCGACGCGGGGAACCTGCACGCCCTGTCCGCCTCAGGTGCTCCAGTTCAGTCTTTCCGCCTCAGTCGTTTCGGCTCAGGTGCCTCGGCTTTCCCGGCTTCTGGCACGGAAGAACTCACGCCTCGAAGTCCGTCGCCACGTTCGCGCACCGGTGGAGCGAGACGACCGGCTCCTCGGCGGTCCGCAGCCGCAGCCGCTCCAGCTTCAATCCGTCGGCATATCGCGCGAGTAAGCCGCGCTCCGTCTCCGCGTCGAAGCCCTCGATCGTCAACCGGCTCAGCGGCAGCTCGGGCAGCCCGTTGACGAGCAGCGCCGTCCTCGCCCCCACGCAGACGAGGTCCCGCAGCGTAATGTCGCGGAACACCGGCGTCTCTTCCGTCACCGGATGAACCTGCTCGTCATTGCCTTCCGAACCCTCCACCCCCGCGTAGAAAAGGTGGAAAGAGACTGCCTCGCGCTCGATGCCGCACATGCGAATCCGCTCCATGACGATATCCTCGACGACTCCTCCTCGTCCCCTCGCGCTCTTGAAGCGGAGGCCGATGTCGGTATCCATGAACTGACAGTCGGAGACGCGCACCGCCCGGACGCCGCCCGACATCTCGCTGCCGATGACGACGCCGCCGTGGCCGTGGTACACCGTGCACTCCCTCACCGTGACGTATTCGCACGGCAGCCCCCTCCGGCGTCCCTCTTCGTCCTTGCCCGACTTCAGGCAGATCGCGTCGTCGCCCACGTCGAAGGTGCACCGCTCGACCAGAGAGTGTCGGCAGGACTCCAGGTCGAGGCCGTCCCCGTTCTGCGAGAACCACGGATTGCGGACGTGCAGGCCGCGCGCCGTCACCTGCTCGCAGTCCTGCAGGTGCAGGCACCAGGCGGGCGAGTTCTGGAACGTCGGCCCTTCGAGCAGGACGCGGCGGCAGCCGTGAAGCCCCAGCATCGCCGGGCGCAGGTAAGCGCGGACCGGCAAGTACGCGTCCGGATCCGTCTCGCCGCTCTCCCGCAACGCGCGGACCCGCTCCTCTCCTTCCATCGCTTCGCGGGAAGGCCACCACAGATCCCCGGCTTCGTTCACCGCTCCGCCGGATGCGAGCAGCCGCTCCCACTGAACGTCCGTCTGCTTGAAGCGCTTGACCGGCCGCCAGCCCTGGCCGCCTCCGTCGAACACGCCGCCGCCGGTAATCGCCACGTCCTCCAGATCGTCTCCCTGAAGCGGCGACTGGCAACGGATGTCCGACCTGCCTTCGAATCGCGTGCGGACGAGCGGATACAGCTCGGGATCGGGCTCGAATCGGACGATCGCGCCCGGCCGGGCGTGCAGCTCCAGGCGGCTGCGCAGGCGAAGCGGCCCCGTGCGCCAGAGGCCGGGCGGGATGACGACCCGCCCGCCGCCGGCGGCCGAGCAGGCGTCGAGCGTCCGCTGGAACGCCTCGGTGCAGAGAGCGAGTGGATCGGCCGAATCGGCGCCGTAGTCGGTCACGTCGAACGTCCGGTCCGGAATGCGCGGCAGCTCCGGAACCGGATAAGGGGCGCTCGACCCCGGCTTCGACTGCGACTTCAACTGCGACTTCAACTGCGACTTCAACAGCGACTGCGCCTCCCCGTTCGTCTTCGCCGGTCCGGTCATAGGCGCTCCTCCTGCTCTTCCAGCGGTTCATAGCCGAACCAGTCGAAGAACGCGTACCGGGACGCACCCTCCGCGCCGGTTCCGGCTTGCCTGACCGCTTCGCGTTGGCCATCCGCGTCCGGCCCGGTCTGCTCGCTGGCGCCAGCCTGCCCGCCTACTCCAGCCTTCCTCACTGCGCCAGCCTGCCCGCCTGTCTCGGCCTGACCTCCGCCCCAGCCGTTCGCCGTTCCCGCCGCACAAGTCGCGTACATGCCCATATAGGCTCCGGTGAAACCTCCCGCCCGGTCCGTGCTCAGAATCGTGCCGTCGGCTTCGCCGCCGATCGGCTGCCAAGCTACGGCCCCTTCTGCGCGCCAGCCGAAGCGGTACGCCTGGCCGCGCGCCTCGACCCGAAGCTCCAGCGCTTCTCCGTCATACAACGCCGAAGCCAGCACCCGCTCCTCACCGGCCACACGCTCGGTAAGCCGCAGCTCCGCCTTCCCGCCGAACCGCCCGTACTCCAGCCGGAACTGGAAGTCGGCGTTCTGCAGCAGCACGAGGCCCGCCGCGTCTCCGTCCCGCGCCGGCTTAAAGCGGACCGCCGTCTCGGCCCGGAAGCTCATGTGCTGCTGCCTCCGGCCGACGAACGACGGATTGCCCCATTCGGCGACGGACACCGGTCTCAGCGCGAGCCTCAGAGATCCCGGCTCCTCCGACAGGCTCCAGAACTTCTCCCGAGGCGTGCGCAGGAAGTTCCAGACAAGCCCCAGCTCCGGCCCGTCGAAGTCGTCCCGCGCCGGCAGCGGCGGCCAAGGCGTCTCCGGCAAGTCCGGCGCCGCTCCTTCGAGCTCGACCACGCCCTTGCCGGGGCTGACGACCGGCCATTCCCGCTCCCAGCGGACCGGCACGAGGAACGTCTCGCGGCCGAGATTGCGATAGTACCCGCCGTAGGGACGCGAGGCGAGGCAGACCATCCACCAGTCTCCCTTCTGCGTCTCGATCAGCTCGGCGTGCCCGACGTTGACGATCGGATAATCCCGGCCGAGGTGACGATGGGTCAAAATCGGGTTGCCCTTGTAGCCTTCGTACGGCCCCGTCGGCGTCTGGCTGCGGGCGATCGTGACGGCGTGCGTGTGGCCGGTTCCGCCCTCGGCGATCAGAAGGTAATACCAGTCGCCGATCTTGTACAAGTGCGGCCCTTCCTGGGCGTGCGCGACCTTAAGCGCCCCTTGCCAGATGCTCGTCTTCGGCCCGACGAGACGGCCGCTCGCGACGTCCAGCTCCTGGAGCCAGATGTCCATATGCTTCGGGTACTGCTGCCCTTCCGGCGGAACCCGGTTGCCCGTATAGTAGACCTTGCCGTCGTCGTCGAACAGCAGCGAAGGGTCGATGCCCGGCGCGTCGTCCAGCCAGACCGGATCGGACCAGGGGCCTGCCGGATCGGACGCCGTCACGTAGAAGTTATGGCATTCCTTCTCGTTGTCGACGAGCGTCGTAATCATATAATAGACTCCGTTATGATACCGGAGCGTCGGCGCCCAGATGCCCCGGGACGGCTGAATGCCGTCCAGATTCAGCTGCGACGGGCGATCGAGCACGTGGCCGAGCTGGCGCCAATGAACGAGGTCCCGGCTGTGGAAGATCGGAACGCCCGGGTAGAATTCGAAGCTGGACGTCACCAGGTAATAATCTTCTCCGACGCGGATGGCGGACGGATCGGGATAGAAGCCCGGAAGCACCGGGTTGCGGAACTTGCGCATCGTTATCCTCCTATGCCACATGAATTGGAAGCCCATTCAGTATAGTTCATAAGAGGATCAAAAAGATAAAATAATCTTGCTCATTTTTCCTATAATTATATTTTCTTGTTCTAAAACCTCTCTCCAGCATGTTTTCGGCGGTTAACTTCCCGGTCAAAAGCATGTATAGTAAAAAGACAAAGGAGCGATCGACATGAGGGGAGAAAGACAGCTGAAAATTCGCTTTTTCTTAAGCTTGACGCTCATCGCCGCATGCTCGGTGCTGGTATTGGCTTCGGCCTTGTTCGTCTGGTTCCGCGCCAAGACGATCGACAACGTCAACGCGGCGAACGAGAGCGTACTTCTGAACACGGAGACGGTGCTGGACAAATACATCGACACGGCGCAAAACTATACGATGGACTTCTATCGCAATCCGAACATCAACATGGTCATGCAGAGCGAGGACAACGGCTGGAGCGATCAGCTCTACGGCGCGCTCAGCCAGATTCGCGGCACGCTGACGGTCAACCCGTATCTTGAAAACGCCTACATTATGGGCAAGGACGAACCGGCTCTCATGTTCGAGAACAATCCGCTCAGCCCCGACGCCAAGCGCGAGCTGTTCGAGAGAATCCGGGGCAGCGTGATCAAGCAATCCCCGTTCATGTGGACCGCGACGATGAACGACGGGAAGCCGAGCGCGCTCCTGACGGTGTTCTACAACGACAGGGCGTTCGACAGCAGCGAATACGCCGGCGCCATCGCGATTACCGTCAATCTGCAGAAGCTCCAGCGCAACCTCTTCACCTCCAGCGAAGACGGCGATACCCGCTATGCGGTGCTGGACGCCGCCGGCTCCGTTCTGATGCAGAACGGGCCGGCGGACAGCGGCTTCGACCCGGACTTGCTTGGGACCATCGCGGGCGGGACGGCCAAGGCCGGAACGCTCGTCTGGGATTCGGACCGGGACGGCCGCAAGCTGATCACCTACCGTCAGGCCGATCGGGGAGGGCTGTGGCTGCTCTCCGAGACTCCCTACGAGAACAGCGTCCGCGACATCGCGAGCGCCCTCAAGCTTCTCGTCTGGCTCTGCCTCTCCCTCATGGCCGCCGCCGCGATCATCGCCGCTCTCGTCTCGCATCGAATGTACAAGCCGATCGGCACGCTGTTCGGCGCGATCCGCAGCCTCTCCGGCGAGCGTCTTGGCTTCGCGAGCGGCATCGGAGGCGGAGGTTTCGCGGGAGGCGGCGGAGGCTTCGCCGAAGCGAACCGCGAGCTGGAACGCATCGCCGGGCGCTTCGGGGAGCTCGCCCGGGAGAACGAGGACAGCGCCCTGCTGAATTGGCTTACGTCGCCGTACCGGTCGGACGATCGGCTCCCGTCCGCGCTGCCTCCCCTGAGGAATGCCGAGGGTCCCGCGTCCTTCCGCGTGGCGGTGCTTCGCCTGATCCGCTCCGAGGAGGACGACGGCATGACGTCCGATGCGCTTCGGGAGCGGATGCGCGGCCTGCCGCGACTGACCGAGGAGCTGTTCGAAGAGACGGTCACCTGCCGCGGCTTCTTCCCGCACGGCGAAGCGGCGGTGCTCATTCTGAGCGAACGGGAGACGGGGAGCTTCGGGGACGACGGCCAATCCCGGCCGAGGTGGGAGCTGCTCGAGCAGCGAATCCGGTCCTGGCCCGTCAAGGCATGCACGATCGGCGTCAGCCGCCTGTCCGCCGACTCCGGCGAGCTGAAGCGGCTGTACGAAGAAGCGAACGGCAGCTTGCAGCATGCCAAGTTCCAATATCGCGCCTCCGTCCTGTTCGCGGAGGACGCGGGCGGTCTCGGCGACGGACCGGTGCCGGACGGCTTGGCGGAAGCGGTTCTGCAGGTCGTTCGCAGCCGAGAGCAGGAGCTCATTCCGCGCGCGGTCGAACGGTTGCTGGCGGCCATGGCCGAGTTCAAGG
>NZ_JACJVR010000127.1 GCF_014212175.1 Cohnella xylanilytica
CGCTCCTGTTTTTTTCAAAGGCGGATTCTTAGCCTATACAGGAATGTTTAGCGCACGTTAGCGCCTACCGTCCGCCTTCGGAAACCGGAATAGACAAAATCCCGTTGGATCCCGCCAATCTGTATGTGAATTGGACATTCGTAGAAAAAAAAGACAGGGCGTTCTCACGCCCTGCCTGCCCTTCGCGCGTCAAGGCGCTGGGGTATCGGGGTATTTGACGACCGGCCATTTGATTTTCCTCAGCGAGTTCATGAGCTCTTCGCTCGCGTTCAGATTGCTGCGGACGAGGTCGGAGGGGGTGAGCGCCATCCACTGGTTGAGCGAGACGTCGGCGAACCGGTCGCTCTTGAACATCTCCAGGAACCAGACGCTCGTGTCGCCGGTATTCTGGATGTAGTGGCCGTAAGCGAAGGGGACGTAGCCGACGGTGCCGGCGCGGACGTCGAACGTCCGGGCCGCCCCTTCCGCGGCGAAGACGGTCATGCGGGCGGTTCCCGTCAAGAAGTACTGCCATTCGTCGTTGTTCGGGTGCCAGTGCAGCTCCCGCATGCCTCCCGGGACGATCTCGACGAGAGCGGCCGCGATCCGCGTCGAGATCGGGAAGTTCCGCGAATCGACGATCCGCACCGTCCCGCCGGGATACCGCTGGGGCTCCTGAGCCATCAGCCGGTGCGTGAAGCCGAGAGGCACGGACCCTTGCGGGCTGGAGACGGCTTGCTCGGCCAAGGGGCCGGGAATCTCCCCTTGATAGATGTAGACCTGCTCCTTGGGAATGCCGGCGAACGCGCTCTCGGGGACGCCGAAGTTGGCGGAGAGCACTTCGGGCGGCGTATGGGCGAACCAGTCCGAGATCGAGAACGTATCGATGTCGGAGAACGATCCGTCGTCGAAGACGAGCAGGAACTCGCAGCCTTCGGCGAGCCCTTGGATGGAATGGGGAATGCCCGGCGGGAAGTACCAGAGGTCGCCCGGCCCCACGTCCGCGATGAAGTTGCGCCCGTCCTGATCGACGGCGGTAATGCGGGCTCTCCCGAGAAGCATGTACGCCCATTCGACCTGCTGATGCCAGTGCAGCTCCCGTACGCCCCCGGGGGTCAGGCTCATGTTCACCCCGGCCAGCGTCTTCGCGATCGGCAGCTCCCTCTCCGTCACCTCGCGGGACCAGCCGCCGCGGTTCAGCTGCATGTGGGCGTCGGAGAAGGAGAAGACCAGGTTCGGCACCGTGCCGGCATCGGTCGCGGGCGGGACGAGAAGATCGGGATTTTGCCGGTCTCTCCAAATATCGCGGGGGCCGAAGTCGATTCCGCCGGCCCCGTCGGCGCGGATCGGCTGGGGCGCGGAATCGGGGTCCGGCGTCGTCTTCCGTCTGTCGGTTGAACTCATCGGTTGTCCTCCTGTCATGTCGGGAAATTTCGAGCGGCCATTCAAGTCGCCGTAGTAGCCTATGGCCGGCGAACGTCGCGTATGCCCATCTTCGCGAGAAAAAACGAGAGATTAGAAGATATAGGCGGATCTCGCGGAACGGATCACGGATTCTGTCGATTTATGGAGAAGTTTAAATAATCAGAATATTTGCTCTATAAAGCGCTGTCATCTATAATGAAGGCAACCACAAGGAAAGGGGATAGTCCAATGGGCTAGGAAAGCGAAGCATATCCGGGGCAACATCCAGGCAAGGCGAAGTCGGATCGGAGAATCGGGAAGCCGCCAATCTGGCCAGGCGGCGACGGATATGCGGGATTCCGGGTCGATCGTCGGACAGTCTCTAACTTGGAAGATGGGAGTGTAACGATACAATTGAATAGCTTGTGCAAGGCAAGGTAGGACTTCCGGTTATCAGCGGTTAACCGGGGGTCCTATTCTTGTTGTATAATAGAGGAAGCTGTCTACATAGAGGAACGGCACTGCCGAACGCGAAGGAGAATCGCCCCTTGATTCGATTGCCGGAAGTCGATATTCGGTCCAAAAGCGGGATAGCCGTCGTCCTGGCGATCATGCTCGCCTCGCTGGGATTATCCGTTCTGTTGTTCCGAACGGACTGGAACGGGGGAGGCCCCGACCCGGAAGCGAACATGCCGCGCCGGTACGTCTACGGAACGGAGACCGCCTCGAACGGAATGCTTCTGTCTTACTTGAGAACCCGTCCGTCCAACGTGACGCTGGAGGCCGTCCATAACAACGTCACGCTCTCCCCCTTCTACGGAATCAACGGGGGATTCTTCTACGAGGACGCGCTCGTGAGCCTGGCCGTCGTGAACGACCGTCCGGTGAACGGGGACCCCGGAGCGTACGGAGCGGGCGGAGAGAACGTGAAGTACGCGCGCGGCACGCTCGTCTGGGACGGAAGCCTGGACCGTCTGAGCGTGCAGGTCGTCCGCCAGGCTTCGGAGCTTCGCGTGACGGATCGCGCCCGCTTCTGGGCGCAAGGCGGAATCAGCATGAGCTTGGGCGAAGACGAGCGATGGGCTGCCCAAGCCGCCGCGGAGAACGCCCCGTTCCCCGACGATAACCGGCTTCGTTCCGCGGCCGTCTACGACAAGGAAGGGAACGTCTATCTCGTCGTCAGCCGGAATAAGGGCAGTCTGGCCGCCTTCCGCGAAGCCATCGTCGAGAAGATCGGCCCCGGCACGCTGGCGGACGGCATCTTCCTCGACGGCGACGGCTCCTCGCAGCTTCGCAGCCGCGAGGCCAAGCTGCGGGGCGACAGCCGGCCGGTCGTGCAGATGCTGAGGATTATGGAGTAGGCTGGAAGCGTGTGGAGACAATAGAGCGAGAAAAAAAGGGAGACCCGGACGGCGAATCCGTCCGAGGAGCTCCCTTTGACGCGTCTATGGCGCGAAACGAGCTTGAATTAGCGGGGCTGGGCGGGCTTCAGACCCGAATGCTGCGAAGAATTCGGCGTAGCGGGATTCACCAGCACGAGCGGTCCGGAAGCGCCTTCCGAGCTCGAGGAGGCCGATTCGCCGCTCGTCGCCGCTTCCCCGCTGGTCGCGGGATCGGCCGCGCCGGAAGCGGGAGCTTCGGCGGCCGGTTCGGGCAGAAGGGTAGCGGGCTGGGGCGTCTCTTCGGTTCCGGCGCCCGGAGTCCCTTCCGCGCTAGCGGGAGCTTGCGCGCCCGAAGAAGCTTCGGGGCTGGACGAAGCGTTCGCGCTTGGAGAGGCGTCGGGGCTCGGCGACGCCGAAGGGGACGCGCTCGGGGACGCGCTCGGGGATTGGGACGAAGTCTCCGACGAGGACGGGCTCGGGTCGGTATCCCCGTTATTGCCGTTCGAGCATGCGCTTAACAGGATGCCCGTGGCGATCGTGAGCGACAGCAGCATTGCGATCCGTTTCTTCATTGCGTATAGTCTCCTCCATCTGTGTATTGTCCTTGCAGAGGCTAGTGACGCAACGGAATTGGATAATGTTACACTTTCGGCTCATTTTAAGTCCGCGGAACTAGAGACGCGCGCGGACCGCGACCGCCATCGCCGTCCGGTTCGGCTCGGCTCGGCCCGGCGACCGGCAACGTATGCGAAAGACCGTCATCCGGTCGGACGACGGTCTAGTTCCCCTGCCTATGCGAGATTAATCGCCGCCACCGCCGCCGCCGTCGGAGCTTCCGCCGTCCGAACCGCCCGAGTATCCGCTGTCCGAACCGCCCGAGTATCCGCTATCCGAACTGCCGGAATATCCGCTGTCCGAGCTGCCGGAGCCGTGGTCGTGATGCCCGCCTCCGTTGTGGTGATGGTGGTGATGGTCGTGATGATGCTTATGGGGATGGTGAGGGTCGTGCAAGGAACCCGGCGTCCCGTCGTCCGCGAATCCGGCGAATCCGGTCGTCGCGCCGTAATCGGAGGAGCCGTGGTGCGGCGGACGCGGGTTGCGGGGACGGCTGTTCTTCCGGCCGCTGGCGATCGAGATTCCGACGAACACGATGAAGACGATGACGAATAGACCGAAGATACCGCCCATGCGAGACCTCCTTGCGGCGATCAATCGCCTTTTCCCCATTATAACCGACGCCCATATAAGCTGTATAATCTTCTTATGCCTAAGATGGAAGAGGAGGTTCGTCCCATGAAGCTGAACCGGATTCACCATGTCGCCGTCATCGCTTCCGATTACGAGCGGTCCAAGCGATTTTACGCGGAGGTGCTGGGGCTTACAGTCGTCGCCGAGACGTACCGGGAGGAGAGGGACTCCTGGAAGCTGGATCTCGCCGTCGGCGGGGATTACCAGATCGAGCTGTTCACCTTCCCCGGCGCGCCGGAGCGTCCGAGCTACCCGGAAGCGAGAGGGCTGCGGCACCTCGCGTTCGAGGTCGACGACGTAGACGCGGCGGCCGCGGAGCTGCGGGGCAAGGGGATCGAGGCGGAAGCCGTCCGCGTCGATCCCGTCACCGGCAAGAAGTTCGTCTTCTTCGCCGATCCGGACGGCTTGCCGCTGGAGCTGTACGAGAGATAGACGGCGCGGTTTATCGGCCCGAGGAGGCTTCCGCGTGCGCTTCGGCCGCCAACGTCAAATAATACGCGAGCCCGGTCTGCTGCGACTCGAGCATGGCGCGATGGAAGTCGTCGCCGAGGAAGAACCGGCACGTCGCCGCGAACGCCGAGGCGTCCGCGGCGTGGCCGTGCGCCGCCTGGAACTCGAGGTGCCGCCCGATAAGCGAACGCACCTCCTCGGCGTCGTGCCTCTTGCCGCTACGCAGCGCCTCCGCCATCTCTCCCATGAACCGGGCGGCCTCCGCCGCTTGCTCGTTCATGGCCTCCGGGTCGATCGGCCCTTGTTCGTTCAGATCGTACCCGTAATTCGCCTTCAGATGCTCGTTCTGCTCGCTTAACGCTTCCTTCCACTCCGCTTCGCTGCCGAAGCCTTTGAACAGTCGGTCCACTTCGATCTCTTCCCCTTTCTTGGCGCCGTCCGCCGATTCTTCGATCGTACGGATAAGGCGCTCCAATCTCGTCTTGCGGGCGAGAAGCAGCTCCCTCTGTTCGGATAAGATCGCGAGCCGCTCCGGCTCCGCCGCGAGCAATTCCTTGATGCGGTCGAGCGGGAAGTCCAGCTCGCGGTAGAACCGAATCTGCTGAAGCCGCTCCAGCTCCCGTCTCCCGTACAGCCGGTAGCCGGCCTCGCTGATCCCGCTTGGGACGAGCAGCCCGATTTTGTGGTAGTGGTGCAGCGTTTTGACCGTCACGCCGGAGAGCGCGGCCGCTTCTTTGACCGTCAGAAGTTCTCTTCGCATCCCGTCCGCCTCCTTTCCGACTTGAGCTTAAGGCCTGACCCAAGGGGAGAGTCAACCGTAATCTTCGGGGAATATATGTTATGATGGGAGTACCCGACGTAGGGACCAAGCTACAGGAAGTGACTCTCATGGCATTCTCTTGGAAAAGAAATCTGTACGTATTGTGGCTCGGCGTTTTTTTCTGCAGTTCGGCTTATTCGATCTCGATCCCGTTCATTCCTCTATTCTTGCACAACGAGCTCGGCGTCGACAGCCATCTGGAGCTGTGGTCCGGCTTCGCGTTCGGCATCACGTTCCTGGCCAGCGCGCTGATCGCTCCTTACTGGGGCTCGCTCGCCGACAAATACGGGCGCAAGCCCATGCTGATCCGCTCCGGCTACAGCCTGGCGGTTCTTTATTTGCTCACTTTTTTTATCCATAATCCGTACGTGTTCCTCGTGCTTCGCGTGTTCCAAGGCTTGCTCGCCGGCTACGTGCCCGCGTCCATCGCCCTCGTCGCGACGAACACGCCGGAGAAGCAGACCGGCTACGCGCTCGGCATCATGGCGACGGCCAGCGCGACGGGCGGCATCGTCGGCCCGGTGCTCGGAGGCCTCGTCAGCCATCTGACGAGCAACCGCGAGGCGTTCCTGTTCTCGGCCGGCGTCGTGCTCGTCGCCGCGCTGATCGCGACCTTCTTCGTGCACGAGGAGAATTACGACCGGAAGGCGAAGCGCTCCCCGATTCGCGACGACCTGAAGACCGCTTGGGCGAACCGCACGTTCGTGACGCTGCTCGGCCTTGTGGGGCTCAGCACGTTCTCCGTCATGATTCTGGAGCCGCTGATCACGGTGTACGTGCTGGAGCTCGGCGCGAACACGAGCGACGCCTCCTTGCAGTCGGGTCTCGTGTTCTCGGCCGTCGGCATCGCCACGCTGATCGCGGCGCCCCAGTGGGGACGCATCGGGGGGAAGATCGGCTACGTCAAGGTGCTCGTCATCGGGCTGCTGGGCGGCGGGATCGGGAACCTGCTGCAGTTCTTCGTCGGGCATTACGCCGAGTTCGGAGGGCTGCGGTTCGTGTACGGCTTGTTCTTCGCGGGCGTCTATCCGGCGCTGAACGCGATGATCGTCAAGGTGACGGACGCGGACTTCCGCGGGCGGGCGTTCAGCCTGAACCAGTCGTCGACGCAGCTGGCGACGATGCTCGGGCCGATTATCGGCGGCGCCTTGGGCGGCTGGATCCCGATCCGGTGGGTGTTCGTCCTGAACGGATGCATGCTGATCTTGTCCGCGATGCTCCTGCTGCTCCGCAGGCGGCGGCTGGAGGAAGGCGCGCCGGAGGGCGGCGGGAAGAAGGTCGCCGGGGCGACGAACGAATGAGCGAGAGAGGAGGACAGAGAGAAGAATGGATAAGATGACGGAGAGGATGACGAGCGGCGGATGGACGGTTCAGGTTCCTCCCGATTTTAGCTTCTCCCAGAACCTGGGCTATCTCTCCCGCTCTCCGAACGAGTGCATGCACCATATCGCGGGAGGCGTCGTGTCGAAGCGGATCGAGGCCGGGGGCGTTCGGCGGATCATCGCGGCGAGCGAGGCGGAGGGCGGCTTGCTCGTCCGTTCGAACGCGCCGCTGGAGGATGCCGGAGAGAGGCGGGAGGTCGAGCGTTACGTGCGCGACTGGTTCGATCTCGACGCCGATCTCGCCCCGTTCTATGCGATGGCGGACGCCGATCCGCTCCTTCGCCAAGTGACGGAGCGGTTCCGGGGGCTGCGGACGATGGGCATTCCCGATCTGTTCGAGGCGCTGTGCTGGGGGATTATCGGCCAGCAGATCAATCTGGCGTTCGCCTATACGCTTAAGCGGAGGCTCGTCGAGGCGTTCGGCGAGAGCGAGGAGTGGGACGGGACGCGTTACTGGCTGTTCCCGTCTCCGGAGCGGATCGCGGGGCTGTCGCCCGCCGACTTGACGGGATTGCAGCTGACGGGGAAGAAGGCCGAGTATTTGATCGGCACGGCCGCGCTCATGGCCGAAGGGAAGCTGACCAAGGAGGGGCTGCTAGGGGCCGGAGGGTACCGCGAAGCGGAGCGGGCGTTGGTCGGGATCCGGGGCATCGGGCCGTGGACGGCCAACTACGTGCTCATGCGCTGCCTGCGCTTCCCCTCGGCGCTGCCGATCCAGGACGTCGGCCTGCACAACGCGATCAAGGCGCTGCTCGGGATGGACCGCAAGCCGACGCTGGAGGAGATCCGCGAGCTGGCGAAGCCGTGGGCCGGATGGGAATCGTACGCGACCTTCTATTTGTGGCGCGCTTTGTATTGATTTTTTTAATCGGAAAATGGGGACAAGGATGATGAAGCTTCGGCAACTAAGCGTGACTCTGCTGCTCTTCGCTTGCGCTCTTCTGCTCTCCTCCTGCGCGCAAGGGCAAGCCCACGTCACGATTCACCGCAACGGAACCGCGGATCTCGCCATGGGAATCGCCATGAGCGAGAAGACGCTGGCGGCGATCGGCAAGCCCGATCTGATGGACAATCTGGCGGATACGCTTCGCAAGTACGACCTTCGCGTCGAGGCCGGAGAGGAGGAGGGCAAGGCGACGCTGCAGGCGTCCCGCACCTTCGATCTGAAGGACATGGAAGATCGGTCGCTCGAGCTTCCGGACGGACTCGAGGTGGAACGGACGACGACGAAGCATTTTTTCTATACCCGTTACGACGTGGCCGTCACGATGGACATGAACCGGCTGATGGCCGGCGGGGACGGGGAGTGGAGCCGGGTCGTCGGCGCGCTGCCGACGCTGGCGAAGAAGCTTCTGCAGAGCCAGCTCGACTTCGATTTTCTGCTGACCATGCCTCTGAAGCCGGGGGCCAACAACGCGGACGACCTTCAGGACGGCGGCCGGACGCAGCGGTGGCATCTCGACCTGTTCGGCACGAACCGGTTCGAGACGAGCTTCCGCGTGCCCGATATTCGCCATATCGCGTACGCGGCGGGGGCCGCGCTCGTCGTTCTGGCGGCGGCGGTCTGGTTCGCGGTCCGGAGCGTCCGCCGGCGCCGGCGCCGGGGGAAGGGGCGGCCGGATTAGCGGGATTCCCGGGAACGATTGGTCAACAATCGCGGCCGGGTTCATAGCCTAGAGATAGAACGCGAGGTTCGCGAGAGGGGACTTAGGAGGCTATGGATACGGTCGAGATATCGATTGTCGTTCCCGTGTACAACGAAGCGGAAGGCGTAGAGAGGCTGCATCGGACCGTCGCCGAGACGATGCGGGGCCGGGAGAGCCGCTACGAGCTCATCCTCGTCGACGACGGGAGCACGGACGGAAGCGCGGAGAAGCTGGATCGGATCGCGGCGGGGGACGAACGGGTCCGGGTGCTGCATTTCGAGCGCAACTGCGGGCAGACGTCCGCCATCTCCGCGGGGCTCAAGGAAGCGCGCGGCCGGTACGTCGCGCTGATCGACGCGGATCTTCAGACGGATCCGGCCGATATTTTCACGTTGCTGCCTTATATGGACCGGTACGACTTCGCGAACGGTACCCGCGCGAGGAGGAGGGACAGTCTGGTGAAGAGGGTCTCCTCGCGGATCGCGAACGGCTTCCGCAATTGGATCACGAGGGACTCCATCGCCGACACCGGCTGCCCGATGAAGCTGTTCAAGCGGGAAGTGGCCCTGAGCTTCCACCTGTACGAGGGGTTCCACCGCTTCCTGCCGACATTGGCGAGGATGAACGGGTTCAGCGTCGTCGAAGTGCCCGTGAGCCACCGGAGAAGAGAGCAGGGAGAGTCGAAGTACGGCGTGTTCAACCGGCTGTTCGTCAGTTTGATGGACGCGTTCGTCATCGGCTGGCTGAGGCGGCGGGTCATCCATTACAAGATTCGGGGCCATTGACATGTGGGGGAAGCTGACCTCGCAGCTGGAGACCGGAGAGCTGCTGTGGATTCTGTTCGGCCTCGTCGGCCAGATCATGTTCACGGGGCGGTTCGTCGTGCAGTGGATCGCCAGCGAGCGGGCGAAGAAGAGCGTCGTGACCCGCTCGTTCTGGCTGTTCAGCATTATGGGGAGCAGCATCCTGTCGGTCTACGCGATTTACCGCCGCGACCCGGTGTTCATTCTCGGGCAGTTGCCGGGCATCTTCATCTACTTCCGCAACCTGGTCATCATGCGCAACCACGAGAAGCGGGAGGCTTCGGCCACGGCCACGGCTTCGACTTCATCCGCGCCCGAGGCATCGGCATTGGCGTCGACCTCCTACGGGCCCACGGCTTCGGCCTCGGTCTCGACTCCGCCCTCCTCCGTACCCGCGGCCACGGTATCCGCCTCGCTCTCACCCGCTCCCGCGGCTTCGGAGGAGGCTCGGGAGGAGGCGTGAGGGGAGCGAGGGGGCGAAGTCTGGGGCATGCGAGGACCGCGCGGCTGCAACCCGACAATATCGGGTTAGAGGAGCCTCAAGCAACGAAGAGAATGCCTAACTCCGAGCCTCCGCACATATCCATGAACGAGGAGATTCCGACATGGAAGCGGAGGCGAGCGGCATGGCCATACGACCGGCGGCGCTTCGCATGGGAGACACGATCGGCATCGTCACGCTGGGGAGCCCTTTGGAGCCGGAGACGATCCGGACGCGAATCGCTTATTTGCAAGGAATGGGATTCAACGTCGTGCTCGGGCGGCACGTGTTCGATCAGAACGGCTATCTCGCCGGCACGGCCCAGGAGCGGGCCGAGGATTTGATGGGCATGTTCGCCGACCCGAGGGTGAAGATGATTTTGCCCGTCCGGGGCGGAGTCGGCGTGGAAGGCATTCTGCCTTTTCTCGATTACGGGTTCATACGGGATCATCCGAAGCTGCTGAGCGGGTACAGCGACATCACGGTGCTGCTTAACGCGCTGTATCGATTCGCCGGAGTGATCGCGCTGCACAGCTTGCTGCTGCTCGACTTCAGGCCGGAGACGCCCGCCTACAACTTCGAGCAGTTCTTCTCCGCGACCTCTTCACTCGCGGCGCCGAGGCCCATCGCCAATCCGCCCGAGATGCCGCCCCTGGTGGGGCGGGGCACGGGAACCGTCTGCGGGCCGATCGTCGGGGGGAACCTCACCTCGTTCGTCGGCTCTCTCGGCACGCCGTTCGAAGCGGATACGCGCGGCAAAATCCTGCTGCTCGAAGAGACGCACGAGCCGGTGAACACTGTGTACCGTTACGTGGAGCAGCTCCGGCTCGCCGGCAAGTTCCGCGATTGCCTCGGCATCGTCATGGGGGAATGCACCAACTGCATCGACGCCTACGGGAAAACGTACCAGAATCTGATCGACGAAGTGATCGCGCCGCTCGGCAAACCTCTCGTCACCGGGCTCGCTTCGGGCCACGGAACGTACAAGGCCGCCATCCCGATCGGCGCCTGCGTGCTGATGGACGCCGACAACGGGCGGCTGACGCTGATGGAGCCAGCCGTAACGGCGTAGAAGAGAGCCGCATGCTTTGGCCCGAAACAAGCGGAAAAAACCGTCTTGTTGCCAACCAACCAACCTGGCGCCGCCCTCCCCCCAAAGCCCAAAAAAAGCACAGGAGCCCTCGAAGGCTCCTGTGCTTCTTTAAAATGCGCGCCTCGTCAAGGCACGAACTGCTGAACGATCTTCACGATCTTCCCGTCCTTCACCGTGAGATGGTACGGGAAGCCTTCCATCAGCTCGGCGTCCTGCGGCGTGAACAGGCCGGCGAACTTCGCGGCGTCGATCCTCTCGTTCCAGCTCACGTCCGCCGTGCTCCAATCGCCCGTGCGGTTGTAGTATTGCATGCGCACTTCCGCGCCGGGAGCGAGCTCGTACGTGTGCAGATCGACTTCGTCGTTCACGATGTAATACCCGTCCGGCGCTTCCGTCATCTCGGGATCCTGCTCCCGCTCGCGGAAGATCTTGTTCGCTTCTTCCCCTTCATACCATTGGATCGTGTCAACGGTGAGGTACGTATGGCCGTCGTGACGATCTAAGCCCGTGATGTACACGGTCTGCACGTCTTGGCCCCGCTCGGCGGGCTCGTACCGGTTCTCGTCCGCCACGACCGCTTGAAGCGGCACGAGGCAGATGGCGGCGAGCATGATTCCCCAGGTGAGTTTGCGCATGCTTCCCACGTTCCCTTCATGACTTCCTTACTTATTAAGACGGCGAGACAGGCCAATAGGTTTCCGTCCAACAAGGGGATAGCCGAAATTATTTATTCACTACCCCGCACGAGGACAACCTAAACGTGCCCGAGCCTCCCTCATTCCCGAAACCGACGCGAACCGGCGGCCGAACAAGACGGGCACCCCCGTGGCCGATCGCCGATCGGCAGCGAAATCCACACTTTTTCGCAGCGACGTTCCCGTTTGAGACCGTACCTGCCCCAAATACCCGCCCCGCCCTCCCCTTAAACTGAGAATCGTCATGATAAAATTTTAACTCCCGCGCTCGGGCTCTCATTTTACGCAGGCAATCTTATCCAGGTACCAAAAGGCCTATTCCGCCGGGAATCCCGCAAGATCGGCAACCTCCGAATCCCGCCGAATCGCCCGTCAAGCCCTCATCGAAACCAATCGGTTTTCTGAGAAAAAGCCCCCCGGGGGTTAAGATTTTCTAAGGTTCGCCTTCCAGAGGCAGGGTTATAGTGAATACGTCGGGCCGAGGTTCGGCCGGAGAGCGCGCTTGGGGCGCCTATCGTCCGCCGCCCTCGCTTCGAGCTTCGAGCGCATAGCGCCGAGCCCGTAATCGTATTTCGAACGCAGACGCCAATGGAGGAGTGATCGAGTTTGTGCGGCATTATCGGTTATATCGGCGGCAAGCCGTCTGAGCGTATCCTGCTGGAAGGGCTCAAAAAGCTGGAATACCGCGGCTATGATTCCGCCGGAATCGCGGTTTGCTCCGATCAAGGATTGAAGGTGGTCAAGGCCAAGGGCCGGATCGCCGAACTGGAGAACAAGCTCCGCTCGCAGGACATGCCGTCCGCGACGATCGGAATCGGGCACACCCGCTGGGCGACCCACGGGAAGCCTTCCGACTTGAACTCCCATCCCCACACGGACACCCATATGAAAATATCCGTCGTACACAACGGCATCATCGAGAATTACATGGAGCTGAGAGACGAGCTGGCGGCGCAAGGGGCGCGCTTCGTCTCCGAGACGGACACCGAAGTCGTCTCCCATCTGATCGCCTCCCTCTACGAAGGAGACATCGTCCAGGCCGTGCAGCGGGCGACCAAGCGGATGAGGGGCGCCTACGCGCTCGCCGTCCTGTCGGAGCTCGAGCCGGACAAGCTGATCGCGGTTCGCCTGCACAGCCCGCTCATTATCGGCATCGGCGAAGGCGAGCACTTCATCGGCTCCGATATCCCCGCCATTCTGGAGCATACCCGCGACGTCTACATTCTCGACGACGGCGAGATGGCCGTGCTGACGCGGGAAGAAGCGACGCTGATGACGATCGAGGGCAACCTGATCACGAAGCAGCTGTTCCGCGTCAACTGGGATTTGGCCGTCGCCGAGAAGGCCGGGTACGACCACTTCATGCTCAAGGAGATCCACGACCAGCCGCAGGCTTACCGCGACACGCTGAGCGGGCGCTTGTTCAAGGGCTACCCGTGGGTATACCTTCCGGAGCTGAAGCTGACGCCCGAGCAAATCAAACAGTTCCGCAACATCCATATCGTCGCTTGCGGAACGGCCTATCACGCCGGACTCGTCGGCAAGACGGCGATCGAACGCTGGGCGCGACTGCCCGTCGAAGCGGAAGTCGCTTCCGAGTACCGCTACCGTTCGCCGCTCATCACGCCGGAGACGCTCGTCATCGTCGTCAGCCAGTCCGGCGAGACGGCCGACACGCTCGCCGCGCTCCGCGAAGCGAAGCGCCACGGGGCCCGCGTGCTCGCCGTCACCAACGTCGTCGGCAGCACGGCCGCCCGCGAGGCGGACGACGTGCTGTTCACTTGGGCGGGTCCGGAGATCTCGGTCGCGTCGACCAAAGCGTATTCGACGCAGCTGCTGGCCTTTTACGCGTTCGCGATCCATCTGGCCCGCATCCGGGGCACGCTCCCGGACGAGGAGATCGGGCCGATCGTCCATGCGCTGACGAAGCTGCCCGAGCAGGTAGAGAGCATCCTTCAGCGCAAGGACGAGATTAAATCCTACGCGGAAGAGATCGCAAGCCGCGAGCATCTGTTCTTCATCGGCCGCGGCGTCGACTACGCCGTCGTCCAGGAAGGCTCGCTCAAGCTGAAGGAGATCTCCTACATCCATTCCGAGGCCTACGCCGCCGGCGAGTTGAAGCACGGCACGCTGGCGCTGATCGAGGAAGGGACGCCGGTCGTGGCGCTGGCCACGCAGCCGGACCTGTACGAGAAGACCGTCAGCAACATCCGCGAAGTGATGGCGCGCGGAGCGGGCGTCCTCGGCATCGCGACCGAGGAGACGGCCGGCCTGGCCGGATCCGTCGACCGTCTGCTTCTGATCCCGTCGACGCACCCGATGATCGCTCCCGCGTTGACGGTCATTCCGCTGCAGCTTCTCGCCTATTACGCTTCCGTCGCCCGCGGCTACGATGTGGACAAGCCCCGCAATCTGGCCAAGAGCGTCACGGTCGAATAGGAGGCGGGGGCACCGATGAACGGACATCGTCCCTGGTGGAGAAGCGGCAAAGGGATCGCGGCCGGCGTCGTTCTCCTCGGGGCGCTGCTGGCGGGAGGCTTCTATCTGAAGGAGCATAATGCCTTCGCCGGCCGCGCCGTGGAGAGCGAGACGCAAGCGGACGGAACGATGCTGAAGTTCAAGACCGCGGGCGAGAACGTCGAGGTGTTCAAGGACGGCAAGTGGCAGCCCTTCTTCGCCCAAGGCGTGAACCTCGGGGCGACGCTTCCGGGGCACTTCCCGGGCGAATTCCCGATCGAACGCGCCGACTACCTGCGCTGGTTCGGCCAGATCAAGGAGATGGGAGCGAACGTCATCCGCGTCTACACCCGGCACCAGCCGGTGTTCTACGAGGCTCTCGTCGACTTCAACCGGAAGCACGCGGACGACCCGCTCTACTTCATCCAGGGCATCTGGTCGCCGGAGGAGCAGCTGATCGAGAAGCAGGACGCTTACGACTCCGAGATCGAGAAGGCGTTCCGCGAAGAGATCGAGAACGACGTCAAGGCCGTGTACGGCGATCTGACGATGCCCGGCACGCAGGGCAAGTCGTCCGGCACGTACAAAGCGAACGCGGGCCCTTACCTGCTCGGCTGGAGCATCGGCACCGAATGGGACCCGGAGATGGTGGCCAATACGAACAAGCGGCATAAGGACAAAGCGAGCTACGTCGGGCCGTTCTTCGCGACGACCGCCAAGGCGACTCCGTTCGAGGCGTGGCTCGCGCAGATGGTCGACTACGCGGCGAAGACCGAGCAGGCTTACGGCTGGCGCCATCCGATGAGCTTCACGAACTGGGTGACGACCGACGTGTTGTCGCATCCGAACGAGCCGCTTTTCACCGAAGATCTCGTCAGCGTCGACGCGACTCACCTGAAGCCGGTGCAATGGAACGCGGGGTACTTCGCTTCTTATCACGTGTATCCGTACTATCCGGACTTCTTCCGGTTCGACGACAAGGACGGCAAGGGGCGGACGGACACCTACACCCCGTACCTGAAGAAGCTGAAGGCCTACCACAAGGGAATGCCGATCATGGTCACCGAATACGGAGTCCCGTCGTCGGCCGGCGTCTCCCACCTCGCTCCGCTCGGCCGTTCGCAGGGCGGCCACAACGAGACGGAGCAAGGGAAGATCGACGCCGAGCTGACGAAGATCATCCATGATCAAGGATATTCGGGAGCGCTGCTGTTCATGTGGCAGGACGAGTGGTTCAAGAAGACGTGGAACACGATGCCGATGGAGCTTCCGGAAGACCGCAGAGCCTACTGGCTCAACGTGCTGACGAACGAGAAGCAGTTCGGGGTGCTGGGCATGTACGCGGGCCTCGAGGACAAGCTCGTCATCGACGGCGAAGACGGCGACTGGGACAAGCTCAAGAGTTCGCGGAAGACGAAGCTGCAAGCGGACGTTCCCGGCATCGAGAGCATCGAAGCGGCCCACGACGAAGCGTACGTCTACCTCGGCATTCGTCTCGACCATCCGTTCGATCCTTCCAAGGAGAAGATCGAGATCGGAACGGACTCCCTGCCGGGCGGCAACCGCCGCGGCGACGCGCTGCCCGGCAAGACGCTGGACGAAGGGCTCGAGACGCTCGTCACGATCGGCGACGACAAGGAGACCGGGGTGAAGATCGCGGCCAGGTACGATATGGAGAAAAGGCTGTACGGCTACGTGTACGGAATGATCGACATGTCCGCACAGGAGCTGAAGGACGATTCGGGGCTGTTCAACGACTGGCATCTGCCGGTCAGCCTGAAGATGGAGCCGCCGGATACGAAGACCGCCCACCCGTACGAGAACATCGACGTCGGGACGCTGAAGCGGGGAACGAACAACCCGGCCAGCGCCTCTTACGACTCGCTCGCGATGTGGCAGTACCAAGGCGGCTTCATCGAGCTGCGCATCCCGTGGATGCTGCTCGGGCTCGCCGATCCCAGCTCGAAGCGGGCGGTCAGCTACGAGATGCCGAAGAAGGCGTTCTCGACCGAAGCCATCGAGGGCATCCGCTTCGTGCCGTGGATCGTGGACAAGGAGACGAACGAGGTCGTCGGGCTCGAAGCGGAGACCGCTTCCGGAAGCTACCCCGTTACCCAAGTTCCGAAGTACACATGGGACGGATGGGACGCGGTGACCTATACGGAACGGCTGAAGCCGAGCTATACGGCCATGCAGGAAGTTTACACGGAGATCGGACAAAGGCCGAAGACGGGAGGTTGATCGAAGGGTGCATTCGAATTTGCAAGCCGCTTATTGGTTTATCGGCGTGCTGGTCGCCGTCATCGCGGTCGGTCTCGCGGCGCTGTATACGCTGAAGCTGCGGGACATCCGCCGGCGGCAGGCGGCGGAGGCTTACCAGGCCAAGCACGGCGACTGGTTCACTTACGTCCTCGCCAATCTGGACGGCGAGGAGCCGCTCTACCCGCCGCCGGGTTCGCTGAAGCCGGCGGAGCTCCGGGTGATCCAGGACAAGCTTATCGTCTGGATCGAGCAGCTGCGCGGAGCCCAGCAGGCGAAGCTGATCGCCCTGTGCGAGCGGATGGGCCTCGTCGAGCGCCAGCTGAAGCGGCTGGAGAGCCCGTTCGAATGGGTGAAGCTCGACGCGGCTTACTACCTGGGCTGCATGCGGTCGCATCAAGCGGTGCCGGGCATGATGAAGCTGCTCGCTTCGATGCGGTTCAGCCCGATGGTGTTCATCGTCGGGCGGGCGATCGCCAAGTGCGCCCGGCATACGGAGGAGCTGCGCGACATGGTCCATCTGCTGCTCTCGCACAAGAAGGAATCGCAGCCGCTCGTCGCCGACATTCTGGCCGAGTCGGATCTCGATTACTCGGCGATGCTGGAGACGTTCCTTCGCGGCGGAGACGCGGACCGCGTTCGCCTCGCGCTCGCGGCGATGCAGAAGCATTCGCTCGCCGGCTCGGGCGACCTGCTGTTCAAGCTGACCGCGTCGGACAACGCGGACATCCGGCTCGAGGCGAGCAAGCTGCTGCTGCGCGACGCCGCCGTCGTCACGGAGGAGCGGGCGCGCAAGCTGCTCGCCCATCCGGACGCCGACGTCCGGGCGCAGGCGGCCCAGGCGCTCGGGCGTCTCGGCTTGAAGCCTTGCGTCAAGCTGCTGCGTACTTCGCTCGCCGATGCGGAGTGGCAGGTGCGCTACAACAGCGCCAAGAGCCTCGCCAAGCTCGGCGAGGAAGGCTTCACCGCCCTGTGCGAAGCGGCGGAGGAGGAGACCGGAGCGGTCGCCGAGACGGCGCGGACCGTCATTCAAGAAGAGATGAAGAGCCACGAATCGCCGTCGCTCGGCCGGAGCGTCGAATGGGTGGCCGTCAGGGACATGCAGCGGTTCGTATACGGGAATTTCTTCGGCCAGAAGGAGCTGTTAAGCGACAGGTAACGGAGGTTATGAGATGAGAGAGCTTCTGCTCGGATACGGGTCGGTCGCCATGTATTACGTCATGGCGGTAACCCTCATTTATTTTACGATTTTGTTTTTCTCTTACAAGGGCGTGTACTCGATGATCAAGGGGGCGGTCTACTCCCGCTTCCAGTCGCTGTCGGGCTCGGAATCGGCGCCGCCGGTGTCGCTGCTCGTGCCTGCTTACAACGAGGAGCTGACGATCATCGAGAACGTGAAGTCGCTGCTGACGCTGAACTACCATACGTACGAGGTTATCGTCGTGAACGACGGTTCGAAGGACAACACGCTCCAGGTGCTGATCGACGCGTTCCGGCTCGTGCCGAAGGAGGACGAGACGATCCGCTATTCGATCGACTGCACTCCGATCCGCCAGGTGTACCACAATCCGGCGTATCCGAACCTGTACGTCGTCGACAAGCCCAACGGCGGCAAGGCCGACTCGCTGAACGCGGGCATCAACCTGTCGCACTACCCGCTCATCTCGTCGATCGACGCCGACTCCTTGCTGGAGAAGGACGCCTTGATCCGGATGGCGCGGGTGTACATGGAGAATCCGGCGGAGACGGTCGCCATCGGCGGCAACGTGCGCATCGCCAACGGGTGCACGATCCGCGACGGCGTCGTGGCGGACGTGAAGCTGCCGAAGAAGATCTGGCCGATGTTCCAGACGCTCGAGTACATGAAGGCGTTCCTCGGCGGCCGGATCGGCTGGAGCCATATCAACGGCCTCATCATCGTGTCCGGCGCGTTCGGCATGTTCCGCAAGTCGGCGGTTATCGACGTCGGCGGCTACCGGGACGGCTATCCCGGCGAGGACATGAACATCATCATCAAGCTGCACCGCCACATGCTGGAGAACAAGCTGCCCTACCGGGTCGCGTACTGTCCCGACGCCGTCTGCTGGACGCAGGCTCCGGACACGTACCGCATCCTGAGCAGCCAGCGCAAGCGCTGGGGCCGCGGCAACCTGAAGAACATGCTGGAGAACCGCGACATGCTGCTTCGCCCGAAGTACAAGGTGTTCGGCCTTCTTACGATGCCTTATAACGTCATTTTCGAGACGCTGAATCCGTACTTCAAGCTGACGGGGCTGCTGGCGCTGATCGGCTACGTGGCCATGGACATGACGCAGTGGCGGGTGCTGCTGACGTTCGCGCTCATCAACTTCCTGAACGGCTTCGTCATGGCCGTCGGGTCGCTCGTGCTCGAGGAGCTGGCGTTCCGCCGCTACACGCGGATGCGGGACCTCGTCAAGATGACCGCGTTCTCCGCGCTTATGTTCCTCGGCTACTATCAGCTCGGCGTGCTGTGGAGGCTGCAGGGCCATATCGAATTCCTGCGCAAGAACAACTCGTGGGGCGTGATGACGCGGCAGAGCTGGAACCAGGAGCCTTCCGGCGGCGACGCGCAGGCCGTGGCCCAGAGCGGCAAGATCGCTTGATCCGGGCCGCGGGTCCTGCGTTCCGGCAAGCTTCAACATTCCGGAGAGTCTTCATCCGACGCGCTCAACGTGCGATGCAGCGGACGGAGCTCCCGTTGATATAGGAGGAGAGGTAAAAGGATGAGCAAACGGCTCGAAGCCAAGCGGCTGAACGAAGTCATGTACGAGAAAGTCGTGGAACGGTTCTGGAGGTCCGACGAATCGGCGCGGGGGGAGCCTTGCGGCATCCTGCTCGTCCGCTGCCCGCAGTCGTTCGAGGAGACGACGCGCGAGATCCGGACGCGGCTCGAGGCCGAGCTGGAGCGTTCCGTCGAAGCGGTGACGGTCGCGAATCGCGAAGCCGCGTTCCTGCTGTTCGGCGTCGCCTGGAGCCGGACGCATTATTTGGCGCTGCGGGTGAAGCAGGAGCTGATGCGGCTCGTTCCCGGGGAGTTCGCGATTATGATCGCCGACGCGGGCGAGCACGCGGAACGCAACCCGCGGGCGTTCGAGAAGATGGCGGACCTGTTCGCGCAGCTTCCGGAGGCTCCGGAGATCGTCATTTTCCAGGAGCACGTGCAGCCCGGCGGCACCCAATCGGTGCTGCTCGTCGACGGCGACGAGGAGATGCGCCGCTACCTGGAGCTCCGCTTCCGGCTGAAGGGCTACCGGGTGCTCGCGGCCGAGAACGGCCCGCAGGGACTGGACCTGTTCCGCAAGATGAAGCCGGACGTCGTCGTGACCGACTTGAACCTGACGGGCATGGACGGCTTCCATCTGCTCACGCGGCTGCACCGGGAAGATCCGAACGCGAGCAGCAAAATCGTCGTGTTCACCGACAACCGGGTGGAAGAGTCCATCAACAAGTGCTTCGAGCTCGGGGTGGCGGACTACATCACCCGGCCGTTCTCGCCGGTCGAGCTCGAAGAGCGCATCGAGAAGCTTCTGCAATAGCGCCGACGGGCTTGGCCGCCGCGGCGAATGTCCGTGCTCCGCGCCGGGCGATTGCGCAAGCCGAACGATGGATCGCGGACGGGCAGGGGCGACGCCGATTACAGAGGCGAATTCGCCGCGAGCGGTCGCCGTAACCGCCAAAATGGCGGTTGCAGAGGCGAACCCGCCGCGAATGGTTGCCGTAACCGCCAAAACGGCGGTTGCAGAGGCGAACCCGCCGCGAATGGTTGCCGTAACCGCCAAAACGGCGGTTGCAGAAGCGAATCAGCCGCGAACGGTTGCCGTAACCGCCAAAATGGCGGTTACATACTGGGCGCCCCCGGGCGGCCCGGACTTATCGACTCCCGATTGCAGCAGGAGGTCATTGCCGTCGCTTTTTCCCATTCGATCCACTAGCCTAACCTATAAAGGAGGACATTCGTTATGAACGTCAATTACATGCGCCTGCACCACGCCATCGAGAACAAGCAGGCGAAGCTCGGCGTCGTCGGTCTCGGGTACGTGGGACTTCCGCTCGCCGTCGAGATGGTGCGCCAAGGGTTCGCGGTGTACGGCATCGACGTGGACGAGCGCAAAGTCGCGATGCTGCGCCAAGGCCAATCCTACGTTCAGGACGTCTCCTCGGAGAAGCTCGCCGAAGCGCTGGCGGACGGCCGGTTCGTGCCGACGACGGACTACGCCGTCCTGTCCGAGCTCGATGCCGTCTCGATCTGCGTGCCGACTCCGCTCAGCGCCAACCAGGATCCCGACACCTCCTACATCGTCTACGTCGTCAACCAGATCAAGAAGTATATGAAGAAAGGCTTGCTCATCGTCCTGGAGAGCACGACGTACCCGGGCACGACCGAGGAGCTGATCGAGCAGGAGCTGGAGAGGCTCGGCCACGTCGCCGGGCGCGACTACTTCCTCTGCTTCTCGCCGGAGCGGGTCGATCCGTCCAACGAGAAGTTCGCTACCTACAACACCCCGAAGGTGCTCGGCGGCACGACGCCGGAGTGCGCCAAGCTGGGCTGCCTGCTATACGAGAACATCGTCGAGAAGGTCGTTCCCGTCTCGTCCCCGAAGGTGGCGGAGATGTCCAAGCTGCTCGAGAACACGTTCCGCAGCGTCAATATCGCCTTCATCAACGAGATGGCGATGATGTGCGAGCGGATGGGCATCGACATCTGGGAGGTCATCAAGGCGGCGAGCACGAAGCCGTTCGGCTTCATGCCGTTCTACCCGGGTCCGGGAATCGGCGGCCACTGCATTCCGCTCGATCCGATGTACTTGTCCTGGAAAGCGAAGGGGTACCGGTTCTACAGCAGCTTCATCGAGCTGGCGCAATCGGTCAACTCGAACATGCCGTATTACGTGGTGAACAAGACGGCGAACATCCTCAACGAAGACTCCAAGTCGCTGCGCAAATCCCGCATCCTGATCCTCGGCATGGCGTACAAGCCGAACGTGGACGACCTGCGGGAGTCGCCGGGGCTGGAGGTGTACGAGCTGTTCCGAGAAGGCGGCGCGATCGTGGACTACTACGATCCGTTCGCGACGTCGTTCCGCGACCAGCACGGCGAGACGGTCCATTCCGTGCCGTATAATCTCGAACAGTTCCGTACTTACGATTGCTTCGTGCTCATCACCGACCACGACGCGTTCGACTACGGCGAGCTGGCTTCGCTGGGCGTCCCGATCGTGGACACGCGCAACGCTCTGAAGGCGTACGAGCTGCCGCACATCTACAAGCTCGGCGCGCCGGTCGAGCACAAGCTGGAGCCCGTCCAGACGTCCGCGGGCTGACCCGAGGTCGAAGAAGCCGCCCTTGCATGGAAGACCTTCCATCGCGGGGGCGGCTTCTTTTGGGGGCGCTTAAGATGAAGGGCAGCTGACAAATGGAGGGAGTCGGAGGGACGAGCCAAAGCGACTCGGCGGCTGAGGTACATCCGAGGAGAAGACGAGGCGGCTGGCGACCGCAGAAATAAAGAGGCATCAAGGAGGCAGACCGTCTAGTCTGCCTCCTTGGTGCCGGCGCCTTCGAGCTGCATCCAGGCGGCGAGGTCGTGGACCGCGATGCCGCCGAAGCCGGCGTTGCCCGCGTAGGCACGCTGAATGCGGGAGACGGCGTCGCGGAAGCGGTCCGCGCCAAGCCCGCGGAACGTCAGCTTCGGCTCGGTATCCTTGGCGACGTTCAGTCCGACGAGCACGACGGCGCCCGTTCCGCGCGCATGCTCGATCTCTTGCTTCACGAGATCGAGCACGCCGCCCGAGCCTTCGGCCTCGTTGCGATAGGACATCAGCGTCACCGAATCCGCCGAGCGCATCATCCACTGGTCCAGCGTCTCCGAAGCCTCTTCGGCGCCGGAACCGGAGTTCCGCGGCGTTCCCGAATTCTCCGAAGCCTCGCCGCTCCCGGAATCGCCGCCGAAGGCCGGAATCTCGTCGAGCCAGAAGGGAATGTCGACGCCCGAGCGAAGGCCGTGCGCCCGGGCGAAATCGCTCATCTCCTCGACCGTCGTCCGCCACCCGCGGATCGTCCCTTCGCGGTCCTCGTCCCATATCGGCAGCGAGTAGGGCTCCACGTCCAGATGAACGCCCGCGAAGCGTTCCGTCTCCGCGACGGCCGCGTTGTAATCGGCGACCATCCCGAGAAATTCGCGCATCCCCGCCCGCCCCTCGGCCAGCGCCCAGTTCCTCTCGCCGCCGAGCGCCTGCACTTCGATGCCTTCGGCGGAGGCCGCGCGATTGAACGCGCGGTACAGTCCTGCCTCCTCGCCGAGCATCGCCGCTCCGACGTGCAAGTAGACGGTCCGCACTTGTCGTTCCTTCATGAATTCCGTCACGCGCGGGACGTTCGCTTCATCGCCGTCCAGCAGCGCGTTCAGATCCCATACCCATGTCGCCGTGTCCCGATTCACCGTTTTGCCGCGTCCTTCCGTTAGGACCATGATCGATACCGCCGCCAATGCCAAGACGATCGCTCCGACGGCGGCGTAGTGCCATTTTCTCATCCATGTAGCCTTTCCGTATACCAAATTAGTCTATCCCATCGCGCAGGATTGGGGCCTGCGGCCGATTCGGAGCCTTCCGGGTTCGTCCATACTTGAAGTACACCACGAGAGAAAGGACTGTTGCCTGTTGCGTTACCGCATTCTCGCTCCCCTGTCGTTATTCCTCGTCATCGCGATATTTTTCGGAATGGGGTGGAAGCCTGTGCCGGCAAGCGCGCAAACGCCTTTTACCAAAGCCACCTGGCTCTGGGAGACGCCTCTCATTCGAACTTCTTCCTCCGAGATCTTATCGTTCTGCAAGGAGAACGGAGTCAACGTCATCTATCTGCAGATCAACCGGGACGTCAAGCCGGCGGAATATGCCGCGTTCATTCGCCAAGCCGGGGAGAGAGGGATCGAGGTGCACGCCCTGGACGGCCGGGCCTCCTGGGGCTTCGAGATCAACCGCCCGAACATCGATCGTTCCTTCGATTGGCTCGCCGAGTACCAGAAGAATGCCGCGGAAGGCGAGAGGTTCGCCGGCATTCACGTCGATATCGAGCCGTACGCCTTGCCGTATTGGAGCAAGGAAGGCTCCACCTTTATCGCCCAATGGCAGAACAACGTCCGATACATCGTGGACCGGGCCGAGCAGCTGAAGCTGCCGATCGCCGCGGACATTCCGTTCTGGCTCTGCAACTACCGGACGCCGGACGGATCCGAGACGCTCAGCCGCTGGATGATGCGCAAGTACGGGGCGGTCACCATCCTCGCTTACCGGGATTCGGCGCAGGCGATCGCCAACATGGCCGCGGCCCAGCTGTCGGAAGCCGCCGATCTGGGCATTCCGGCCGCCATCGGCGTGGAGACCATCAACAGTCCGGAAGGGGCGAACATTACGTTCTATGAAGAAGGCCGCGTGAAAATGTCGGAGCAGCTCGCGAAGGCGAGCGCGTTAATGGCCAAGCACGGAACGTTCTCCGGCATCGCGATCCACGATTACAAATCCTGGAAGTCAATGAAGGCATAAAGCTGTGAACCCGGAAACCCGGAAACCCGGAAACCCGGAAACCCGGAAACCCGGAAACCCGGAAACCCGGAAACCCCTTATGGGGACTTACCCTTAGCAGGGAAGCCTTAAACGCCATAAGCCGTGCCAAATCAAGGAAGTCCCTTGCGCCGCGAGCGCGAGGGACTTTCCGTTTATGCGGGCCGAGCCCGAACCCCCGGTCAATGGTTGTTGCCGGAGCTGTTGCCCTTCTTGTCGGACGTCTTGGTCTGGGTATTCTTGTTCGCGTGTCCTTGCTGCTTCGCCATGCCTGTCATCCTCCTTCCGGCGCGGATGGAGGTAGTGTGCGATATTCGGGGCTCGTTATGCGGACAAAACAGTTGAAGCCATGCGGTCCGTCAACGCCCGGCCCTAAACGTTGGCAAAAAACTACTAATTAAGTTAACACCTAGTTAATCGCGGTTTAACAGAGCGCTTGTATGATGAGTTATGTTTCCGGGAACAGGCTTGTCCTGCTTCTTGAAGACTAGAAATCAAGGATAAAAATGGTGGGGAGTTGTCGAAATTGAAAAACAAATTCATGCTTTTGGCCGTATCCGCCTTGGCGATCGGACTCGTCTCGGGCTGCGGTTCCAGCAACAACAATAACGGGAACGCAAGCGCCAGCCCTTCGGACAGCGCATCCCCGTCTCCTTCGGTATCGGCCAGCGCGAGCCCTTCCGAGAGCGCAAGTCCCGCGGCTGCCGAGATCAAGGAGCTGAAAATCAGCTTCGTTCCGTCCAAAGACCCGGATCAAATCATTACGGCAACCGACCCGCTCAAGGATCTGCTTAAGAAGCAGCTGGCTACCCAAGGCTACAATGTCGGCACGGTCAGCATCGACGTCGGCACGACGTACGAAGCCGTAGGAGAAGCGCTGACGGCCGGCACGACGGATATCGGCCTCATTCCGGGCGGCACTTACGTCCTGTACGAAGACGGAGCGGACGTGATTCTGACCGCTACCCGCGCGGGCCTGTCGAACGATTCCGATAATCCGAAGGACTGGAACGACAACAAGCCGACGCAGCCGACCGCCGACCAAGCGACGTATTACCGCTCTCTGCTCATTGCCGGTCCTTCCAAGAAAGGCCAAGAGCTCGCCGCCAAGGTGAACAAGGGCGAGAAGCTGACTTGGGACGACCTGAACGGCGCGAACTGGGCCGTCATGTCGACCTCCTCGTCCGCCGGCTACATCTACCCGACCCTGTGGCTGCAAAGCAACTATCAGAAGAGCCTGACGGATCTGGCTCATGTCGTAACGTCCGATTCCTACGGCAGCTCCTTCGCCCGTCTGGCCGCCGGCCAAGTCGACGTCCTCGTGACCTATGCGGACGCGAGAAGAGACAATGAAGCGAAGTGGACGACGGACTACGGCCGCAAGGCGTCGATCTGGGACGAGACGAACGTTATCGGCGTAACCGACGGAATCTACAACGACACGATCAGCGTCAGCAAGAACGATCCGCTCATGACCGACGAGTTCAAGAAGGCGCTCCAAGACGCCTTCATCGCCATCGCCCAAACGGAAGAAGGCAAGAAAGTCATCTCGATCTACAGCCATGAAGGCTACAAGCCGGCCCAATCCTCCGATTACGACTCCGAGCGCAAGGCGCAAGAGCTGATCAAGAGCCTGAAGAAGTAATCGCAGCGGACAAGCTTCAAGAACGCATCGGCGCTTCAAGCAAGTAACGGGATGAGAGCATCAAGGTCCAATGATGTTCTCATCTTTGTCGTTCTAGAAACTACAAGATCGGGGAAGTTCCATGATACAGTTTATCGATGTGCAGAAAACCTATCCGAACGGGACGATCGCGCTGCAGAACGTCAACCTGAATATCGAGCAGGGCGAATTCGTCGCGGTCATCGGCCTGTCCGGCGCGGGCAAGTCCACGCTTATTCGCTGCATCAACCGGATGCACGACATTACCGGCGGCCGGTTGATCGTGGACGACGTCGAAGTAACCAGGCTCAGAGGCAAGCAAATCCGCCGCTTCCGCCGCCGAATCGGCATGATCTTCCAATCGTTCAACCTGGTGACGCGGACGACCGTGATCAAGAACGTGCTCGTCTCGTTCGTGCCGGATCTGCCGCTGTGGCGCAAGCTGACCGGCCTCTTCACCAAGGAGCAGAAGATCAAAGCCTTGGAAGCGCTGGACAAGGTGGGCATCCTGGACAAAGCCTACGTCCGCGTCGATCAGCTGTCGGGCGGCCAGCAGCAGCGGGTGGCGCTGGCGCGCACGCTGGCGCAGAATCCCGACATCATTCTGGCCGACGAGCCGATCGCTTCGCTGGACCCGGTCACCTCGAGAATGGTCATGAACGACTTCAAGCGGATCAATCAAGAGATGAACATCTCCGTCATCATGAATATCCACCACGTGGAAGTCGCGCTCGAATACGCGGACCGGATCATCGGCATCCGCAAGGGAGAGGTCGTCTTCGACGGGGAGTCCCGCCGGGTGACGAAGGAGATTCTCGAAGACATCTACGGCGGCAACATCGAAGCGTTGGCGTCCTCGCCGGAGGAGAAGCTGGCCCATGTACGATAAACTTTTTCCTCCGAAAAAAGTTCTGCTCCCAAGCGGCAAAGTCGTAGCGGAGAAGCGGTCGCGGACTCCGCTCGTTCTGCTGATCTTGGTCGCGGCGACCGTGCTGTCCGTCCGGTTCACCGATTTCAGCCTGAAAGTGCTGTTTACGCGCATCGGCAAATTTTTCGGCATTATCGGCGAGATGATTCCCCCGAAGTGGGATTCCTTCCCCGCTCTGTGGCAAGCTCTGGTCTCGACTCTGCAGATGTCGCTGCTCGGTTCGATGATCGGAGCGTTAATCGCCCTTCCGTTCGCCGTGCTGGCTTCCGCCAACATCGTCCGCAGCAAGGCCGTCGTGGCCGTCTTCAAAATCATCTTGAGCCTGTTAAGAACGCTGCCTACTCTGGTGACCGCTCTGATCGCGACCTTCGTCTTCGGACTGGGTCCGATGGCGGGCGTGGTCGCCATCCTGCTGTTTACTCTCTCGTACGTAGGCAAATTGTTGTACGAACAGATCGAGAACGTCGACATGGGACCCTTCGAAGCGATGGAATCGATCGGCATGACGCGAATCCAAGCGTTCCGCTACGCGATCGTTCCGCAGGTGCTCCCGGGTTATTTGTCCACCTCGCTGTTCTGCTTCGAAGGCAACGTTCGCTACGCGGCCATTCTGGGCTATGTGGGAGCAGGAGGTGTCGGACTTCTGATCAAAGAAAATATCGGCTTTCGCGAGTACCCGAGCGTAGGGATGATCATTCTGGCGTTGGTCGTAACGGTATATCTGATCGAGACGGTTAGCGAACACTTCCGCAAAAAGTTAATCTAAGGAGAAGGCAGCGCTTATGACGACAGTAGAGAAGCAGCTTCTGGCTTCGCCCCGCAATCTTCGGTATCTCCTGACCGTCGCGATCCTTGTCCTCGGGCTGTTCGCATGGTCGCTCACCGCCGTCAATTTCGCCGACGTGAATAAGGGCGGATTGCAAATCTCGTTCAATATTATCAAGGGCATCGTCAATCCGGACCTGGACCTGCTGCTCAACGTCTCGAAGCAGAGCGTCTTGTATTTGCTCGTGCAGACGTTGGCTATCGCGTTCATGGGGACGATCGTCGGCGCGGTCTTGTCCGTCCCGCTCGCGTTCCTCGCCGCGTCCAATATCGTCCCGAAGCCGGCGGCTTGGCTCACTCGGCTGCTGCTCATCGTCATCCGGACGATTCCGGCGCTCGTGTACGGGCTGATGTTCATCCGCGTGTCGGGTCCCGGACCGTTCGCAGGGGTGCTGACGATCGGGATCACCTCCGTCGGGATGCTCGCCAAGCTGTACGTGGATGCGATCGAGGAGCTGGACACGAGGGTGCTGGAGTCGATGACGTCCATCGGCTGTACGACCTTCGAGAAGATCCGCTACGGGATTTTCCCGCAATTGCTGTCGGTCTTTCTGTCGGTCACGATCTACCGGTTCGACATGAACATGCGCGAAGCTTCGATTCTGGGTCTGGTCGGCGCCGGCGGCGTCGGGGCTCCGCTCATCTTCGCCATGAACAGCTACAAGTGGAACCAGGTCGGCTCCCTGCTAATCGGCCTGGTCGTGCTGATCTTGCTGATCGAGCTGCTGTCCAACAAGCTCCGCGGCAAGTTGATCAAGGGTTAAGATATCGGCATGCGAAAATGAGGAGCCCAATCTCGCCGACATGGCGGGCTTTGCCGCAGGCAGGCGGATTCATTTGTATGATTTTTCGAATACGCACCGTCGGGAAAAACTAGGCAGATGCATTTTGTATGATTTTTCGTACACCATTCAAGCAAGGCGAGTTCTTGAAGGAGTTTTTGTATGATTTTTCGTACACCATTCAAGCAAAACGCCTTCCTGAAGCAGAATTTGTATGATTTTTCGTACACCATTCAGCAAGGTGCCTTTCTGAAGCAGAATCTAGTGCAATTCAAATGTGCCAGGACAAAGTTCCGGTAGCGAATGGGTCATCCATAGAAAAAAGATCCGCCCGCGCGGATCTTTTTTCTCATCTTCCGGGGTTATAAACGACCCGCCAGTTATGGTCGCAGGAGGCTCGGATCGTTCCGCGCTTCCGAATGTAATCGGCCAGAATCTCCGTCATGTCCGTCGGAATCTCGCGTACGACCGGCTTGTCCTTCAGCATGTCGAAGTTGCCCCCGCCTCCCGCGCGATAGCTGTTCATGACGACTTCGAACTCGGCGTTCGGATCGAGGGGCTCGCCGTTCCGCTCGAGCTTGACGACGCGCCGTCCTTCCGGCTTCGAGATGTCGAGGACGTATTCGACGCCCTCCCACATGTCGTAATTGAAGTGCTGCGGCTTCGGCTCGAGGTAGGCCGCCGACACGCGCAAGCCGCCCGTCTGCTCGTCCGGCGCGAAGTAGCGGGCGTTCTGTTCGAGCGCCGCGCGGATGTCGCGGCCGGTCAGGCGAACGACCTTCAGCGTGTTGGGATAGATGTAGTTGGACACGACATCCCGCATCGTAATCCGCTCCGAGAAGCCTCTGGCTTCGTTGGTGAAGATAGCCGCGCAGGAGATCTCCGCTCCGGTGACCTCCATCTGCACCCGGTTGACGAATTCGGCGAACGCGTGGTCGGCCTGGCGCGCGGCGAACGGGTCGGGGATCGTCATGTCGCCCTCCGCCGCTCCGATCGGCTGGTCCAGCCACTGCTGGGTTCTGCGCTCGTCTTCGGCGAACAGGGCGAGCAGCTCCGCATCGGCCGGCGTCTCCTCCTCCACCGGAAGCAGGCTCGCCGTCTTGCGGAGAATCGCCCATCCGCCTTCGTCCGTCCGCTCGAACTCCAGCTCGATCTTCGCGATCGCCTGACCGGCGCTGCCCGGCTGCGCGACCGCGACGCCGTTCACTTCCCCGGCCAGCAGCCGATGCTGGTGCCCGGTGAGAAGCACATCCACGCCCTCGAGGCGGAAGCACATCTCGTAGCCTTGATTCTCCCCGGTCGGCGGCTCGGTCGGTTCGCCGGTGGCCAGGTCCCGCTCGAAGCCGCCGTGGTAGCAGACGACGACCGCGTCCGGACGTTCGGCGGCGCGAATATGCGCGACCCAGCGCCGGGCGGATTCCAAGGCGTCCTCGAAGGCGAGCCCTTGAATATGGGACGGATCTTCCCAACGCGGGATATAATGCGTCGTCACGCCGAGTACGGCGATCCGAACGCCCTCGGGCAGGGCGAACACCCGGTAGGGCTGCCCGAACGCCGGCCGGCCGTCGGATTCGCCGACGATATTGGCGGAGAGCCAGGGGCAGCCGGAATCCCGGATCGCCCGGTTCAGCAGGTCCAGTCCGTAGTTGAATTCATGATTGCCGAGCACGGCCGCATCGTACTTCAGCGCCTTCAGCGCTCTTGCGGCGGGGTGAACGCCGGTCCCGTCGTATTTCGCGTAATGGTACATGAACGGGGTGCCCTGCAGAGAGTCGCCATTATCGAGAAGAAGCAGGGACGGATGGGCGCTTCTCTCCCGGCGGATGATGCTCGACAGCTTCGCGAGCCCGAGCGGCTTGTCCCCGGGGCCCCGATAGTCCGTCGGGTAGACGTGACCGTGCACGTCGCTGGTCTCCAATATCGCGACAACGACCGATTGAGGGGAATTCAATGTATCGCAACCTCCTGAAGTCCGAGATGAACGCACCGGACGAGGGCGCGCGGTAAAAATATAGCATACTTCCGCCGGCTCTTGTGCTTATCATTGTAAAGCGGCGACGGCATCTTCGGCGCAGAGCGCCGCGAATCGGCGGACGATGCCCTTTATTCCGCAGAGCGGCACCGCGGGTGTATACTAGAGAGGAACGATCGAAACTTCGCGAGGGAGGAGCTCTTATGCAGCTTATCGATACAGCGGACGTGCAGAGAAGAATCGACGCTCTGCGGGACCGGGACTTGTACGTCCATCTGGAGATGACTTCGGGGGCGTACACGGCCTATTACGACAGCACGAAGCACCCGGCCGCGAACTTCATCACCAACGCGGTCGTCCGCTTCTCCCATGGAGGCATCTCCGGGAGCGGACCGTACCGGGTCGGGCTCAAGATGGAGAACGGCTGGATCTATACGGAGGGGCTGACCCATTACGAAGGCACGGAGACGGACCGGCTGATTATGGCCGGACACGATACGCAAGGCAAGCTGATCGTATCGCTGCAGCTTAGCCCGGAGCCGTTCTGAGGAGAGGAGACGAACCATCGCATGAATAAAAAGATTCTAGTCGTCCTGCCGCATCCCGACGACGAATCCTTCGGCCTGTCGGGGACTCTGGCGAAGCATGTCCAGGACGGAGACCGTATCACCTACGCTTGCTTGACGCTCGGGGAGATGGGGCGCAACATGGGCAATCCCCCGTTCGCCAGCCGGGTGACGCTGCCCGCCGTCCGCAAGCTGGAGCTGGAGGAGTCGTGCCGCGCCATCGGCATTCAGGACCTTCGGCTGCTCGGCTTCCGGGACAAGACGATCGAGTTCGAGGAAGAGGAGCTGCTGGACGGCCGGATCGGCGAGCTGCTCGAGGAGCTTCGGCCGTCGGTCGTCTACACGTTCTATCCGGGATACGCCGTGCATCCGGATCACGACGCCTGCGGGGAGGCGGTCGTCCGGACGGTCGGCAGGCTGCCCCGGGAGAGCCGGCCTCCGGTTCGGTGCATGGCGTTCGCGCGAGACCACGAGGACGCGATCGGGAAGCCGGACGTCGTTCATGACGTGCGGGAGTTCCTGAAGCCGAAGCTGGCGTCCATCCGGGCGCACCGTTCGCAGTTCAACGTTCCCGGCATCGATTCGGACAAGGCGTACAAGTCGCGGGAGCTGCAAGAGCGGTTCGGAACCGAGCGCTTCTGGACGTACCGGTTCGACCGATAATTTTCGCCGTCGCCCATTCGGGAATCGATAAATAAATCGTTATACACCCTAAGATTGCGGGCTGTTCCGGTGTCTAAGCTCTTTAGACCGATCGGAACAGCCCTATTTTTCTAGGCGATTGAGCTCGGGGCTCTGCAGGCCCAATGAACCTTTTTCCCGCGTTGATGGTTTTATAGGCAGTACAATGGGAAGGGGGGAAAAGAGCGTGACCGATAAAGAGCTGTTCGAGGCTTACAGCCGCGACGTCTATCGACTTTGTTTATCCATGCTTAACAATAGAGCGGACGCGGAGGACTTGTGCCAGGATGTGTTCGTTAAGGCATTTCGGTACGAGAGGGCTGGACACGACTATTTGAAGCCCTGGTTGCTCCGAATCGCGATGAATTTGTGCCGTACGCATCTGAAACGAGCGGGGAATGGAAGGCGTAAAGAACGTCTCTTCTTTACGCTTACGCGTTTTCGATCGGCATCTGGGCCGGACGAAGAGGCGGAACGGAAGGAAGCCGACAGCGAGCTTGACCGTCTCTTCCGCAAGCTGCCAGGGCGAATTCGGGACGTGCTGCTTCTTCGGTATATCGGGGAACTCAGCCTGCCGGAGATCGCCTCCGTGCTGGAGATTCCTCTGGGAACCGTCAAGTCGCGATTGCATAAGGGGCACCAGAACGTGAAGGTTCTTCTTCAAGACGCCGAGGCTTACACAATCAAAGGAGTGGAGTGCATTGACTGAACCGATAGAGCTGGAATTGAAGCGCATCGCCGATCGCAGCCGCCCGGCCGACCCGGATATGGAGGCGATGTGGAGCGCGATATCGAACCGGGTCGCGAAGAGCGAGGGGGCCGGCTTCAGGCGACGTTCGTTCTCTCTTCGCCCAAGAAAATGGGCGGCTCCGGCGCTTATCGCGCTATGCCTGGCCGTCGCGGTGCCGGCATTCGCCGCGCCAGCGCTCAACTGGGACTGGTTCGCCCAGCGAGCCGCCAAATCCTTGGAGAGCGGCGACGGCGTGCGCATCGACCGGACGATAACGAGCGGAGGCTACTCCTTCCATCTGCTGGGCGCGGTATCGGACGATTATCGGACGGACCTGTTATTCCAATTGAGCGGATCCGATCTGTCCTCGTTCGATTACGTTGCGTTCGGCTCGGCCGAATTAACGGACGGCCGGGGCGGACTCCTCCGCTTGAGCGATCACATGACCGCGGAGGAGGGCGGAACGCTAAACGGGCTGCTGGAAGCGAACGCTCCGATGGAGCGGGGGATGCGGAACTATTCGCTGAACGTGAAGGACCTTATTTTGTATAAGGAAGTCTCTGTTCCGGTCGATCTGAGAGCCATGGGTCCTAACGGACAAACGGCGAAGGTGGACGATGAAGAAGTTGCGGAAGCGACGATTGAATCCATCGTACGGACAGGCGGCGTCTATACGGTCCGCTATCGGCTCGCGGCGGCCTCTGCTCGCATAAACGCCGCCCTGAATCCGCGCCTGATACTTCGTTCGGACGGTCAGCCGATGAATCCGACCCGGTCGACGTTACTCCCGCCGCCCGGCGATAATTCCGTTCTCATGGAGGAAACCTACGAGCTGTCCGACGCCCAACTGGCGTCGGCCGAGTTTGCCCTTTCGAGGCTGGCCGAGAGCCGCCGTATAAACGCGGAATGGAATTTCTCCTTCCAAGCGGAAGGCCAGAAGGCGGAACAAGCGATTTATCGCCGGAAGCTGGATTCTCGTTCGGTCGCTAACGCGGCGGGAGCGGATTTCAAGGAACTGGTCGTGACGCCTCTGGAGATTCGGTTAACTTATGAAGAACCGGTTCGGAGCTTTAAGGATTATCCTTACTTAGACTATGAACAAGCCACGCTGCTGCTGAACGGGAAGGAAATCGAAGGAGGCATGTTCATGAACGGGAATGGGCGGGATCGTTATTACCGCTTCTTGTCTCCCGAATGGTATCGCGATTGGTCCGACGTCCCCATGCAGGTCCGTCTCCGTTCTTTGAAGGTTCAAGCCAAGGCAAGCCCGGATCAGCTATTGGAGCTTGCCGGCCCAACGGACGCGAAGCGAACGATCGAGACGGAAGTAGGCGGCTTCCCGGTCGCGTTCACTTATTACAAGGACGGAGCCGATTTGATCGTCGAATCGAACTGGCGCAGCGAGACGGAGGGCGGCATTACCCAGACGTATATCGCGGCGGGCGACAAGCGGCTGCTTGCCGAATATGTACCGGAGGCGCCGGGAGGCAACGGAACGAGACGGAAGGTGGAACGCTACCGCAATGTTCCGCAAGGCGAGCTGAAATTGAATCCGTTCCTATACCACTGGACGGATAAAGAGAAGACCGAGACCCTTACGGTGAATTAATTCTCGGATAACGACCTTCGGAATAAAAGCCGGGGGCCTCCCCGAAGGAGACCGGAATTCGCGGTCGTCATTCGGAGAGGCCCTTTTAATGACGCCGTCCAATCCTTGTGGTTAAATCGCGAATCATTCTCTGGTACAATGGGTAATAAACATTCTAGAAGATCGAGCTGAGGAGGTACGATATGAGCGGTCAGAACTCCACCCATCCGCGTTACGAGACGGCGATCTTCGCCGGAGGCTGCTTCTGGTGCATGGTGACGCCGTTCGAGGAGCTGCCCGGCATTATCCGGGTCGTCTCGGGCTACACGGGCGGTCACACCAAATCGCCGACCTACGAGGAAGTCTGCTCGGAGACGACCGGGCATGCGGAGGCGGTGCAGATCACATACGATCCGGAGCTTATGCCGTACGAGAAGCTGCTGAACATCTTCTGGCAGCAGATCGATCCGACGGACGAAGGAGGCCAGTTCCACGACCGCGGCTCCTCGTACCGGACGGCGATCTTCTATTCGACCGAGGAGCAGCGCGAGAAGGCCGAGCGTTCCAAGCAAGAGCTGGAGGCGAGCGGGCGCTTCGACCGTCCGATCGTGACGCCGATCGAACCGGCTTCCGAATTTTACCCCGCCGAGGATTATCATCAGGATTTTCATAAGAAGAACCCTCTTCGCTATCGGATGTACCGGAAGGGCTCCGGCCGCGACGCCTTCATCGCCGCGCATTGGAACACGGCGAAGGACAAGGAGAAGCTTCGCGAGAAGCTGACCGACCTTCAGTTCGAGGTGACCCAGAACAACGGCACGGAGCCGCCGTTCCGCAACGAGTACTGGGACAACCACCGGGAAGGCATCTACGTCGACATCGTCTCCGGAGAGCCGCTGTTCAGCTCGCTCGACAAGTACGATTCCGGCTGCGGCTGGCCAAGCTTCACGAAGCCGATCGATTCCGGGATCATCAAGGAGAAGGAAGATTACAGCCACTTCATGACGCGCACGGAAGTGCGCAGCCGCGAGGCGGATTCCCATCTGGGCCACGTGTTCCCGGACGGGCCGGCGCCGACCGGGCTGCGCTACTGCATCAATTCGGCGGCGCTCCGGTTCGTTCCGAAGGAGGACCTGGAGAAGGAAGGCTACGGCCGGTATCTCGAGCTGTTCGCGGAGCGGGAGCCGTCGCGTTAAGACGAAGCGGAAGGGTCGCCCTGCGGGGCGGCCTTTTTTTTTCTATCTCGTTCCTGGTGGCAATCGGAATCCGCATCGGATTCACAGCTCAACCGGGCACGATCCCCGCAATGAGAAGCGACTCTGAGCCCGGGTAACAAGTCTGCATGCGAATTGGTCAGCCGTCGTTTTTTTCAGCGTCCCCGAGCTCTTCCCGCCCGGGAATCGGAGACGGCTCCGGCGCCTCGTGCCGATATAGGGATTTGTTCTCATTTCCCGCCTGTCTATTGCAGGTCCGCTGTGCTACAATGCAAGTATGACGAGGTGACTGCAATGGAGATCTTCCAACTCCAGACCCAAATCTGCCCGCGCTTCGAGAAGGCGATGAACATCCTTAGCAAACGTTGGGCGGGTCTTATTATTTTCCAACTGTTGTCCGGCCCCCAGCGCTTCTGCGCGATCGAGTCCTCCCTTCCCAATATTAGCGGCCGGCTGCTCTCGGAGAGGCTCAAGGATCTCGAGCACGAAGGCATCGTCCGGCGCGACGTTTACCCCGAGACCCCGGTGCGGATCGAATATTCGCTCACGGACAAGGGGCGCGCGCTGCAAGGAATTTTCGCGGAGCTGTCCGCCTGGTCCCAGGAATGGGTTCCGTTCCCGGACGCCCGGAACGGCTGCGGGATTGACGCTGCGGACGAATGATGATACAGTAGGAGCATATATTCATACTAAACAACTCGGATTTATAGAGCCCGCCAGCCGATTGGACGACCAAAGGCGCCTATTCCTTCCGCCGCGAAGGATTAGGCGCCTTTCGCCGTTTTTAAGGCGTGCGGGAGGGGCTCGCGATCCGCGAGGAGGAACCTTGGCGATGGCAGCGCGCAGGCAAATCAAATTATCGGCTTATCTGGTCGGCACGGGGATGCACGTCGCGTCCTGGAGACTTCCGTCGGCGAAGGCGGACGCCAGCATCGACATCGATTATTATCGGAGATTGGCGCAGACGGCGGAGCGCGGCAAGTTCGACATCGCTTTTCTCGCCGACAGCCTGGCCATCAACGAGCAATCCCACCCCAACATTCTGAACCGCTACGAACCGATCACGCTCATCGCGGCGCTCGCGAGCTCCACGTCCCGGATCGGCGTCGTGGCGACGGCCTCGACCTCCTATTCGGAGCCGTTCAACTTCGCCCGCCAGTTCATGTCGGTCGACCATATCAGCAAGGGAAGGGCCGGCTGGAACATCGTCACGACGCGCGACCTGTCGGGCAACACGGCCCGCAACTTCGGCGCGGCGGAGCATTACGAGCACAGCTTCCGCTACGAGAGGGCGGCGGAGTATCTGGAGGTGGTCCGGGGGCTGTGGAGCTCGTGGGAGGACGACGCGTTCGTGCGCGACAAGGAGAGCGGGGTGTTCTTCGACCCGAGCAAGCTGCACCGCATCTACCACAAAGGGAAGTTCTTCTCCGTGGAAGGCCCGCTCAACATCGGCCGGTCGCCGCAGGGGCATCCGGTGTTCGTGCAGGCGGGCACGTCGGACGCCGGGCAGCAGTTCGCCGCTTCCGTGGCCGAGGTCGTTTTCTCCATCAAATATAATAAGGAAGACGCGCAAGCGTATTACCGGGAATTCAAGCAGAAGGTCGTCGCGGCCGGACGGGCCGAGGAGGACGTCGTCATTCTCCAGGGGATCTCCCCGATTATCGGGCGCACCGAGCGCGAGGCGAAGGAGAAGCTGGAGACGCTGGAGTCGCTCATCACGGAAGAGACGGGCATCTCGTTCCTCTCCGACTATTTCCCGGGCGTCGACTTCCGCGGGGTCACGCTCGATTCTCGCGCGGCGGACGTCGGCCTGGACCGGCTGGAGTTGAGCAAGTCCGACTATAAAAAGCATCAGCCCGTCATTGCCCGGGAAAACCCGACGCTGAGACAGGTCTATTCGCTGCTGACGGGTTCGTTCAGCGGGGACCACCTGGTCGGGACGCCGGACAAAATCGCCGATACGCTCCAGGAGTGGTTCGAGGATCGCGCGGCGGACGGCTTCATGCTTATGGCTCCGCAGCAGCCGGAAGGGATCGAGGAGTTCGTCGATCTGGTCGTTCCGATTCTGCAGGAGCGGGGACTGTTCCGCACGGAATACGAGGGAGCGACGCTGCGGGAGAATCTCGGGCTGAAGGTTCCGGAGAACCGGTTCGCGGCGGCCCGGGCGGCCGTTCGGGGCTGACGGCGGCGGGCGGGGGATGCGATTCGCGCGGTCTCGCCTTCTTCGGGTTTGACATCGGGCTTGAAGTCCAGTATACGTATTAGGGACAGGGCATTCGTATTTTTTTTCGATTCCCGATTCCCGATACGAGAGGTGTGGAGCAAGTGGCCATTCGCTACGACGAGTCAACCCGTACGTTCCATCTGCAATCCGGCAACGTCAGCTACGTGATGCAGATCGTCAAAGACGGTTACCTGGCTCATCTATACTGGGGCAGCCGCATTCGCGGAACCGCGATTCACGACATGATGCCGAAGTCGTTCCGTCCATCCTTCAACCCGAATCCGTTCCCGGAGGACGAGACGTTCTCGCTCGACACGCTCCCTCAGGAATATCCGGGGTACGGCACGAGCGACTTCCGCTCGCCGGCTTACCAGGTTCGACTCGCCAATGGCACGACGATCGCCGAATTCAAGGTGACCGGCCACCGGATCGTTCCGGGCAAGCCGGCTCTGGAAGGCCTCCCGGCCGTCTACGCCGAGAACGACGGAGAAGCCGAGACGCTGGAGATCGAGCTGGAGGACGCGGCCGCCAAGCTGAAGCTGATCGCGAGCTACACCGCGTTCCGGAACAGCGACGCCATCGCCCGCTCGGCGAAGCTCGTGAACCTGGGCGGCGAGCCGGTCCGCGTGCAGCGGCTGCTGAGCGCCAGCGTCGACCTGCCGCACTCGCGGTTCGACGCGGTGCACCTGTGGGGCACCTGGGCGCGGGAGCGCCATCTGGCGCGCCGGGCGCTCATGCCGGGCGTGCAGGCGATCGAGAGCCGCCGGGGCTCCAGCAGCCATCAGCACAACCCGTTCTTCGCGGTCGTCTCCCCGGACGCGAACGAGGACCACGGCGAAGTGTACGCGATGAACCTCGTGTACAGCGGCAGCTTCCTCGCCCAGGCCGAAGTCGACCAATTCGCTTCGACGCGCCTGTCGATCGGGCTCAACCCGTTCGACTTCGAATGGCTGCTCGAGAGCGGCCAGTCGCTGCAATCGCCGGAAGCCGTGCTCGTCTTCTCGCGCGAAGGGCTCGGCGGCATGTCGCGGACGTTCCACAAGCTGTACCGCACCCGCCTGTGCCGCGGCGCGTTCCGCGACAAGGAGCGCCCGATCCTGATCAACAACTGGGAAGCGACCTACTTCGACTTCGATTCGGAGAAGCTGCTCCGGATCGTGAGCGCCGCGAAGGAGCTCGGCCTCGAGCTGTTCGTGCTCGACGACGGCTGGTTCGGCCAGCGCAACGACGACAAGCGTTCGCTCGGCGACTGGTTCGTCAACACGGACAAGCTGCCGGAAGGCCTCGACGGCCTCGCCGCGAAGGTGAACGAGCAGGGGCTCAGCTTCGGCCTGTGGGTCGAGCCGGAGATGATCTCGCCGGACAGCGACCTGTACCGCGCCCATCCGGACTGGTGCCTGCACGTGCCGGATCACCGCCGGACGCTCGCGCGTACGCAGCTCATCCTCGACTTCTCGCGCCAGGACGTCCGCGATTATATCGTCGAGCGTTTGACGGCGATTTTCTCGAGCGCGCCCATCTCCTACGTGAAGTGGGACATGAACCGCAACATGACCGAGATCGGCTCCGCCTTGCTGCCGCCGGAGAGGCAGCGCGAGACGGCGCACCGCTACATGCTCGGCCTGTACGAGGTGCTGGAGAAGATCACGTCGTCCTTCCCGGACATTCTGTTCGAGAGCTGCTCGGGCGGCGGCGGCCGGTTCGACCCGGGCATGCTCTACTACATGCCGCAGACGTGGACGAGCGACGACACGGACGCGATCGAACGGTTGAAAATCCAGTACGGCACAAGCCTCGTCTATCCGGTGAGCTCGATGGGCAGCCACGTCTCCGCCGTGCCGAACCATCAGGTGCACCGGATCACCTCGCTGACGACTCGCGGCCATGTCGCGATGTCGGGCAACTTCGGTTACGAGCTCGATCTGTCCAAGCTCGCCGACGAGGAGAAGGCGGAGATCGCCCGCCAGGTCGCGGAGTACAAGGAGATTCGCGGACTCGTGCAGCAGGGCGACTTCTACCGGCTGCTCAACCCGTTCGAGGGGAACGAGACGGCTTGGCAGTTCGTCTCGGAGGACAAGGCCGAGGCCTACGCCATCTACGTGCGCACGCTCGCCATCCCGAACGGCCCGCTCGGCCGGCTCCGCCTGAAGGGGCTCGACCCGGACAAGACGTACGCCCTGCGCGGCACGGACCGCGTCTACGGCGGCGACGAGCTCATGCACGCCGGCCTGCCGCTGCCGGTGCTGGAAGGCGACTTCCGCAGCCTGGCCTTCTACTTCACGGAAGCGAAGTAAGGGGAGCACCGAAGCGGGAGATGCTCTAAAATCTAGAACAACTCCGGCAAAACGGAGCTCCAAAGCGGGAGATGCTCTAAAATCTAGAACAACTCCGACAAAACGGAGCTCCGAAGCGGGAGATGCTCTAAAATCTAGAACAACTCCGGCAAAACGGAGCTCCGAAGCGGGAGATGCTCTAAAATCTAGAACAACTCCGGCAAAACGGAGCTCGTGCACCTCCACTCAAATCAGAACAAAAAAATCCCGTCTTGCCGCTTAGGGCAGACGGGATTTTTTGCTGAAGAAAAGGAATTTCCGCAAGGACAATTGGATGCAAAAATCAAAAAAGAACCTGGGCAGCTCTTCTTTTGTCAGCCGCTTAGCTCTTTTTTTGAAGTGTCCTTGACAAGGGGCCAGTTCAGTTTCTTCGAAAACCTCGCTTCCTTTTTTGTATCCCCAAATGCGATCTCTATTGTCAGCCTGCCGGATTGAAGGTACGATCTTGCTAAGACAAGACAAGAACTGGATGAAAGCGGGGAACAGCGTCATGACCCAACCTACGGAGAAACCATCTCAATCGCCGGAAGAGCCGATCGTACCGAGTCAAGGAACTTCGGGTCGTTCGGCGTCGCCGCTCCTTGATTCCGAAGTTGACCCTTCCCGTTGCCCTCTGTGCGGGCAGCCGAACGGGTGCGCCGTTACGGCCGGCGAGCCGCCCGGCGATTGCTGGTGCATGACGGCGCGAATTCCCGAAGCCGTGCTAAGCCGGATTCCCGCGGAACTGCGCCGCAAGGCGTGCGTCTGCTCCCGGTGCGCAGCCGAAGACGATAAACCGATGGAAGCACCTTCCGGGGGCGGCAAGTGATCATAGACCGTTCGAATAATCGCTTCGCCCGTGAGCGATTCCACGCAATTCAGGCGCAAAATTACGCATTTTCCTGTTAGCGCTTACGGTTGCCGCAACAAGCGATCATACTTGAATTGTCATCCGCCGGAGGTGCGCCGCCTTGTTCAAACTTCGCTTTCGCAACCCGCTGACGAGGATGAAGCTGAACCGCCAACTGATCCTGCTGTTTCTTATTCTCGTCAGTCCGGTATTCGTGTTGAATCTGTACGCCAACAACCAGGCCGAGAGCATTCTGAAGCGGCACGTCACGAATGCTTATATGGAGCTCAACAAGCAGAACCATCTTCTGATCAACCGGGACATCGACACCGTCAATCGCGTCATGTCGACGATCATCGTCAATCCGAACGTACAGCAACTGCAGGCGGGCGCCGAGGACGTCTACGACCGGTTGAAAGTATACGAGACCGCCGACAAGCTTCTGCCGACGTTCACGATGGGCACGTCCGGAGGGGACTCGATCGCCTATTATTTGTACGTATACGATCCGCTCCAGAAGTACAGCTTCGCCCCGCAGACTTCGTCCAAGTTCCGCAACGGCGGCGTCTTCTTCTACTCGGATCTGAACAAGCCTTCCTGGACGGACGAAGCGATCTCCCGGAAGGGCAGAGGATTCTTGAGGATCATCGACGGCATCGGAACCGGCCGTTCGCAGACGTTAGCGTACATTCGCGCGGTGAACAGCACGATCAGCGGCAAGCTGATCGTCGGCGTGCTGGTCGCGAGCAACATGGACAAGAAAATCGAGCAGTCGCTCAATTCGGTCTCCCTGCCGGATAACGGGGAGATGTTCCTGACGGATTACGACAACACGATTCTCGCTTCTACCGTGCACGACAGCATGGGCGAGAAGCTGGATCTGCCCCCGTCGATGGTCGTCGGGACGAAGAACGAGAACACGACCGACGATATTTACAAAGATTACATCTATGTGCAGCACGCCGACTACGAGATCAAGCAGAAGCTGGTCTACCGGATCTCCGCGGCCTCGATGCTGCGGCAGCAGAGCGAAGTGAAGCACGCCATCCAATTGATCTCGGTCGCGTACTCGCTCTTCGCGATCATCGTCATGGCGTATTTCTGGCGGTCGCTGCTGTTCCCGCTGCAGAAGCTGGCCGGCTTCGCCCGGGTCTACGAGCCCGGGCGCAAGGTGCCGACGGAAGTGATCGACCGCAACGACGAGGTCGGCGTGCTCATTCATTCGGTGTATAACATGGCGCGCCGGCTGAACGTTCTCATCCAAGAACAATACGTGCTGGACATCAAGCAGAAGGAAGCGCAATTGCAGCTGCTCTACCAGCAGATCAATCCGCACTTGCTCTACAACACGCTGGAAAGTATCTATTGGAAGTCGACGCTGGAGGGCAACTCGGATTCGGCGGAGATGATCAAAGAGCTGTCGAAGCTGATGCGGATCAGCCTAAGCCGCGGGCGCGAGCTTATCACGCTTCAGGAGGAACTGGAGCATGCGACGGCTTATACGCTGCTGCAGCAGAAGCGGTACGAGTACGAATTCCAAGTCCACTGGGAGACGGACGAGGAAGCGTTGACGAGCCTCATTCCGAAAATCTCGCTGCAGCCGCTGATCGAGAACGCGATCATCCACGGCGTGCGCAACATGGGCGAAGACGGCGTCATCGTCGTCCGGATGCTGCGGCAAGAAGATGAGGTCGTCGTCCAAGTGGAGGACAACGGCTACAAGCCGATCGACCACGAAGCGCTCAACCGGATGATCCGCGAGCCGCGGCTTGAAGACCGTTCCGGCTATGGCGTTCACAACGTTCACGAACGGATCCAGCTGCACTTCGGCGAGGTCTACGGCATTCAATATTCGATGCCGCAGGGCGGAGGCACGCTCGTGACGATTCATCTGCCGTTCCGTCTTCAGGAAGAGAAGCCGAACGCGGCGGATGCAGGAATAAGTTAAGCGGGAGGGACCTGATATGTACACGATTCTGCTCGTCGACGACGAACCGCTCATTTGCAAGGGCCTCAGCAATCTGCTCCGTACTTCCGGTCTTGCGATCGGAACGATTCTGACCGCCGGCAACGGACAAGAAGCGCTCGACTACTTGCGCCTGGAAGACGTTGACCTGATCGTGACGGACATCCAGATGGGAACGATGAACGGCATCGAGCTGATGCATCAGGCTAAGATCATCAAGCCGTGGGTGGAGACGATCGTCATCTCCGCGCATGAGACGTTCCAATACGCCCAGATGGCGATGCGGCTCGGCGCGAAGGATTACCTGATCAAGCCGCTCAACAACGAACACTTCCTGAACACGGTTCGCAACGTGCTGCTCAAGATCGAGCGGCCCGCCCCCGTCGGCGAAGAAGAGATGTCGCTCATGCGGGCCAACTTCCAGATGGAGCAGCCCGACGAGGACCGCCATCGGCTGCTGAATCGGCTCATGAACTGCGAGGATCGGGAAGCGGAGACGGTCGCGTCCGAATTGAGAAGCCGGTTCGGCGTCGACATCGGCGGTCCCTACTTCGCCGTTATACGGGCGCGCCTGCTGCTGGACGGCGTCGCCGATAAGGACAAAGGGCTGTTCGAATACGCGGCCTTGAACATCGCCAGCGAGCTTCTCGGCCAAGATTGGAGCCATCACGCGTTCTATTCGCCGAACCACGAGCTGTGCGTGCTGCTCGCCTGGAGCGAGCGGGCGTACGAGGAGACGAACGCGAACCGGATCGAGCAGCTCGAATTCATCGGGCGAAGCCTCTTCTTCAACATCGAACGCTACTTGCGCATGAAGAGTATCGTCGGCATCAGCCAGATCTTGCGCGAAGCGACGTTCATTCCGATGTTGAGCCTGCAAGCGCACAGGGCGATGAAGTGGAATGCCGAGCATCGGGATCACTACATTTTCTATTACGGGGATTACAAATGGGCGATGAACGCGGAGACGTCCTCGGAAGACGAATGGGTCGCTCAGAGCAATGTGATCGTCGAGCAGGCCAAGCGTTATATCGACGAGAACTACGGCAAGAAAGGGATCACGCTGAACGAAGTCGCCCAGCACAACCACGTCAGCCCCAACTATCTAAGCTATCTGTTCAAGAAGTACATGCAATGCAACCTGTGGGAGTACGTCATCAAGCTGCGCATGGAGGAGAGCCGCCGCCTCTTGATGACGACGGATATGCGACGCTACGAGATCGCGGACCGCGTCGGCTACGAATCTCCGGAGCATTTCAGCAAGATCTTCAAGAAATATTACGGCATCAGCCCTAGCGAACTCAAGAAGTAAGATCGAACACGATCGTCATAGAAACGCACATGTTCACTCCCCCCTCCGCTTCTCTACAATTATAAAGACACATATACAGAGGGAAAGAGGGAGCGCCATGGACCACACCACCGTTGTGCCGGCTCGTCCGCCGGCAGCAACCAACAGCAGGAGACCATCCAGAATCAGAAAGCATGGGTCGGGGTATTTATTCCTCTTGCCGGCGATCGTTATCTTCGTGCTGTTCTTGTGGCTTCCGATCGTCAAGGGAGTCATCTTCAGCTTCCAGGACGTCGACTTCGTCAAGGGCAATTCCTGGGTCGGCTTCGACAATTACAAGACGGTCTTCCACGACTCCACGATCGGCCAATCGATCAAAAATACGTTGTATTATATGGCGCTCTGCCTAATCATCGGGTTCTGGGTGCCGATTCTGTTCGCGGTCGCGATCTCCGAGGTTCGGCGCCTTCAGGGCGCGCTGCGCGTCATGGCTTACTTGCCGAACGTGATCCCGCTCGTCGTGCTCTACGGCCTGTGGCGCTGGATCTACGATCCGGTCGGGCCGATCAACGCCGCACTGCAATGGATCGGCCTCGATCAGATCATGTTCATGACGGATCCGAAGTGGTCGATGGCTTCGCTCGTCATCATGGAGACTTGGCAATCGTTCGGTTCCGCCATGCTGATCTACCTGGCGGCCGTGCTCAGCGTCCCTAAAGACTGGTACGAAGCGGCGGAGATCGACGGGGCCGGCATCTGGGCGCGCATCCGCCATATTACGCTGCCTTCGATCAAGGGCTTGATCGGCTTGATGCTGATCATGCAACTGATCGCGACGTCGCAAGGCTATCAATCGCAGCTCGCGATGCTCGACGGCGGACCGGTCAACGCGACGATGACTTACGGGCTCAAGATCGTGAAGTATGCTTTCACGCAGCTCAATTACGGCGTCGCTTCCGCGATGGGCGTCTTGATGTTCATCGTGCTCAGCGTGCTCGCCATCATCCAATTCAGACTGAACAACCAGGGGGACAGATAATCATGAGAGCAGCCGAACGCGGTATTCTGTCCACCCATGACTATAAGAAGTCCGCGACCCGAATTCTGATCGTCGTCATGTCGATCGTCATACTGGCGATGGTCCTCAGCATGCTGTACCCGATCGCCGTCACGTTCCTGAACGCGTTCAAGTCCACGATCGACGTCAACTCGTTCCCGCCCAAGCTGTTGCCTAGAGAGTGGGTCACGACGAACTTCAAGGAAGGCTGGGACCTCATGAACTTGCCGTTGTTCATGCGGAACTCGCTGTTCGTCTTCCTCGGCAATCTGATCGTAACGGTGGCGGCGCTCGGCGGAGCCGCCTTCGCCTTGTCCAAGCTGAACTTGCCCGGCCGGAAGCTGATCTTCCTCTTCTTCCTGTCGACGCTGTTCATTCCGCCGTCGACGTATATCGTGCCGAACTTCGTCAACCTGAAGGACCTCGGGCTGATGAACTCGTTCTTCGCGCTCTGGCTGCCGGCCGGCGCGAGCGCCTTCAACATGCTGCTGCTTAAGAGCTTCTTCGACGACATCAACAACGAGATCTTCGAAGCTTCCCGCATCGACGGGGCGTCCAACTGGTACGGCTTCACGCGAATCGCGCTGCCGCTGGCGATGCCGATCATCTCCACGCTGGCGATCTTCATCTTCTCGTCCGCCTGGAACGACTGGTTCTGGCCTTCGTTGATCATGCATGACGACCAGCATTATCCGGTCGCTTCGGCGATTTACAAGAACGTCATCAACGCGAGAGGCATCAAGCTGAACATCAAATTCGCCATTCTGGCGATGGTCGCCGTGCCGCCGATGGTCATCTTCCTGTTGTTCCAGAGGTTCATCATGCGCGGGCTTCATCTGGGCGGCGTGAAGGGATAACGGGATTCGACGAAACGTAAAGGTGTACAAGCGCAGATCGTCATGCTGCGCGCGCGACGAATCGTAATGTTGCACACGATGCGAATAGGAATACACATCGCCCTAGTGAATGCGCCTCCATTATGATGAGGTCGTAGCATAAATTCCACACGGATAAGGGGAGTTACAATGCAAAAGACAAAATTGCCGGCTCTGCTGATTGGCGTGGCCATGCTCAGCGCATTGGCGACCGCATGCGGCAGCAACAACACCAACGGTTCGGTCGCCAGCCCGTCGCCTTCGAGCTCGGGTTCTTCGCCGGCGGCGTCGCCTTCGGATTCCGCGGCATCGCCGTCCGTCGATCCGAACGCGGAGAAGGTAACGATCAAGATTCACTATCCGACGGCCGACAAGCAAGAACTCCGCACGATCGAAGACGCGAAGATCAAGCGGTTCCAGGAGAAGTATCCGAACGTCAAGATCGAGAAGGACGACTGGCAGTACAAGGTCGACGAGATCGGTCCGAAGATGGCCGCCAACGAGGCGCCGACCTTCTTCAACACCTACGCGACGGAAGCGAAGATGCTGGTCGAGAAGGGCTGGGCCGCGGACATTACGGATCTGTGGAACAATTACGAGCATAAGGACGACATCAACCCGGTTCTTCAGAACCAGTTCATCCTCGACGGCAAAGTCTACGGCGTCGCCCAGCAAGGTTACGTCAGCGAAGTCGTGATCAACAAGAAGATGCTGGCCGACAAAGGCATCGCGCTTCCTTCCTACGACTGGACGTGGGATGACTTCTACAATATCGCCAAGCAAGCGACCGATCCGAAGAAGGGCATCGCGGGCGTCGCTCTGATGGCCAAAGTCGGCGACGGCGGCTGGAACTGGACGAACTTCCTGTTCGAAGCGGGCGGCGAGATTCAGAACGTCGCCGATGGCAAAGTAACCGCGGCCTTCAACTCCGACGCCGGCGTCAAAGCTCTTGAACTCTACAAGAAGCTGCGTTGGGAAGCGAACGCGGTTCCGCAAGACTGGGCGCTCGACTGGGGCGGCGCCACCGGGGCGTTCGCGCAAGGTCGCGCAGCCATGGTTATCGCAGGCGCCGACGGCCCTCTGCAGCAAGCGCTGCAAGCGAGCATGAAGCCGGAAGACTTGGCGGTCTATCCGATGCCGGCCGCTCAAGCAGGCGGCAAGCACACCGGCGTCCTCGGCGGCGACTACCTGATCATCAACCCGAACGCCAGCAAGGCCGAGCAGCAAGCCGCATTCAACTATATCGTGTTCGACTACTACTCCGACGACGCGCTGGCATCGCTGGAGCAAAGCATCCAACAACTGAAGAGCGAAGGCAAGTACTACGTGCCTCCGCACATGAACTACTACAAGGAAGATTCCGAGTACGGCAAGAAGGTGCAAGAGCTGCTCGCCAAGTACGACAACGCGTACAAGTACGACCCGTCTGAAGCCGCTCTGCTCGACGGCAAGCCGGAAGCGCAATACAACACGCAAGACTACTACAGCACGATGACGAACGTCATCCAAGAAGTCTTCACGAAGAAGGATGCCGATCCGAAGAAGCTGCTCGACAGCGCGGCGAAGCTGATGCAAGAAAAGTATTACAACAATATCAAGGTTAACTAATCGTTAGAGCAGAGAGGGCTGTCCCGGCGCGGAGCGCATCCGCCGAGGGGCAGCCCTCCTCTCTCATGCAGCGACGTATGGACCTATTCTCGTTGGATATATCGATATAGAGCTTCATGAAATAATAAAAAGCAACGGGGCTGTCCCAAAGGTCATCAACAATGACTGAGGGACGGCCCCTGCTTTGTAGTTAGCGATGGATACAGACCCCCTATTTATTTCATCGCCTCTTCGAAATCGACATCGCGTTTGTTATGCGAAACAGCCAGCGTAAGCCGGGCTACAATGTGCAGGTCGGAACGGAAAATCAGTTTATTCTCGGTTACAGCTTGCATCGGCGACCAGCGGATACTCGTTGCTTGCACCTCATTCGGAGAAGGTCGAAGCGACTCTTGGCCAGTTGCCGGGAACCGTGCGGCGATTCGGAATCGACATGATCGAAGCGAGACTGAGAAGGGTCCCGCTGAGCAGCAATGGACCCAAACGTGCAATGGCGGCGCAGGGATAACTCTCCCTACGCCGCCATTCAGTGATTTCTACCCCATTTTGCGAGCGGGTTGTTCCCAAAGCGAGCAAAAAATTTACTTATGGGACAGCTCCCTTGTCAGTCCTGCATTAGCAGCAGCCTACTTGCGACTCCGACCAGGAGCCGTTCGCTTGGTTCAGGCAGCGCTTGTAGTAGGCGCTTCCCGTGGAGTTCGTGCAGCCATAACCGCAATAATAATAGCAGCTCATCGTTTGGTTCACCTCCTTTCAGGGCATGGGGGTCATCGGCTTTAGCGATAAGTTTCCGCTTGGGTTCGGAACATCCGCGCATATTCGCCTTGCAGATCCATAAGCGCTTCATGGCTGCCTTGCTCGATGATGCGGCCGTTCTTCATGACGAGAATCAGATCGGCCTTCCGGCATATACCCAACCGGTGCGAAGTGAAGAAGGTGGTGCGGCCTTCGCTCAGATCGGCGAGCCGATCGAACAAGGCGGCTTCGGCCATCGGATCGAGGGCGGAGGTGGGCTCGTCCAGCACCAGGATGTCGGCGTTGCGGAAGAACGCCCGGCTGATCGCGATTCGCTGCCACTGTCCGTACGACAGCTCGTATCCTCCGAGGAACCGGTAGCCGAGTTCCGTGTCGAATCCATGCGGCAGCTGCGAAGCCAACTCGTCGGCGCCGGAACTGGCGGCGGCCTCGAGCAGCCTGTCGGGATCCTCCCGATGCCGAAGGCTTCCGAATGCGATGTTGTCCTTGAGCGACAGCTGATATTGCACGAAGTCCTGGAAGATCGCGGCTACTCCGGCCCGCAGCGCGTTCGGGTCGATGCGGTCGACGGGGATTCCGTCGAAGGCGATCCGTCCGGCTGTCGTTGGATACAGGCCAAGCAAGCATTTGATCAGCGTGCTCTTGCCGGCTCCGTTCTCCCCTACGATCGCGACCTTATCGCCGGGACGAACGCGGAAGGAGATGCCGTCCAGCGCCGGCTGTTCGGCTCCCGGGTAACGGAACGCGAGTCCGGCGACATCGATACCCTGCTTCAAGGGGAAGGGGGACTCCTCTTGTCCCCCGGCCTCGTTCTCCTCTTCCATTCGGAGATAGTCGAACCATTCCTGCGTGTACAAAGCCAGCTCGTATATTCCGGCGATCTGGGCAGACATCGCGCGCAGGTTGCCTTGCACGGACGACAGCGCTTGAAGAAGCGCCACGAACGGCGGCAGTCCAAGACGTCCTGATGCAGCCAGCTTAAGCAGCAGGCTGCCGACGAGCGAGAAGACGGCAGCCCATGCCGTAGCGAAGCCGGCTTTCAGCCAGGACATGCGGCGCTCCAGCTCCAGCTGCTCTTCGCCGTTCTCCCGGTACAATCGCTTCCATTGGCCGAGAAAATGATTCGACAAGCCGAAGATTCGAATCTCCTTCGCCCATTCCCGGTTGGACAGGAGGCCGAAGAAGTATTCCGCCTTCCGCTTCTTGGGCGTCTGCCGGATATCCTGGAAGAACCGGAACCGACTCTCCTTGATGTCGATGTACAGCGAAGGAAGGACCAGGAGCACCAAGCCGACGGCCAATAACGGATGGAAGCCGAGCAGAACGACGATCAACCCCGCCAGCGTCGCGACCGATTGCACGATTCGGGTCATCGAAGAGAAGAATTGCAATCCCCGATGCTCGAGTCCGGCGAATACCCGTTCCTGCAGGTCGTAAAATTCGTGCGATTCCAGACGCATGAGCGGCAGGCGGGTCGACTTGCTGCCGGTCCGATGTCCCATATGCAGCATGAGGCCGAGCTTGATGCGGCTGTTCTGGAATCGGTTCGCGATGTCAAGGCAGCTTTGAAGCCAATAGAGACCGGCTTGCCCCAGAAGAAGGGCCAATGCTCTTCCGTAACCGCCGCCCTGGCCGATAGCGCTTTGGGCGGCGGCGACCAGTTCGGCCGTCATATAGATTTGCGCGACCGGCAGCATGGCCGTTCCGAATTCGCAGGCCGTCAGCGTCGCCATTCTCAGCGGCATTATTCGGAACAGGAGTGCCGTCATGCGCACCATGGCCCCCAGCGTCAACGCCAATTGTCTGCGGGCCGCGTTCCATCCCGCCATTCGGTCAGCCCGCGGGCGAGAGCGAGGGAGCCTGCGGCAAGATCGGCTCGGCCAGCGTCCGCAAATGCGCTTCTTCGTTCACGTGTCCTTTGGCGACGACCCTGCCATTCGAATCGAGGGTATAGGCGAACGGGAACACGGTCGTCCGGTAAACTGTCATTTCCTCCATCCGATGGGGGATGACGGGCAGCGTGATGTCGTATTCCTGCATGACGGCCGGCAGCTCGCCTTCGTTCTCCTCGAACATGAGGATCGCGAGCTTCAGATGGGGGTGCTTGTCCTTGAATTTATGCAGCACGGGATAGAGAAGCTTGCAGACGCCGCACCCCGTAACGGAGAACACGACAACGGTATTCCGCAGCGAGATTTCCTTCCCGGCGGTATCGATCATGTCGAGACGGGGAAATTCGGAGCGAGGCTCCAGTCCGGGCAGTTCGCCCTCCGGAATGCCCGGCGGGAAATTCGGCCGCTTGATCCTGTTCATGCGGCGGAGCATATAAACGACGCATGCGCCCAGACAGAGCGTTAACGCCCACAAGGTGAAATAGGAGACCATAAAAAGCGGATTCATCGACAGGATTCCCCCTAAGGATGAGATTCGGAGCGCATGGACCGGAACATCGCGCGCAGCAGCGCGACGATCGCGAACAGGCCGACCCAGATGAGGATGGCGGCCCCCGCGTCGGCCGGCGAAGCCTTGAGCGGGCTTCTCCCGGAGCCGTCGTACAGCAAGTAGGCCGAGGACAGCGCCAGCATTCCCGCGAGCAGGAGCGTCGGCACGCCAAGGGTTTGCGGGATGGCTTTGCCGAAGCAGTGACACTCGATTCGTTCTTTTCGCGCCAAGGCGATTCCGGCGACGGCGGCGAATCCCGACGCGAGCAGAACGGTCAATCCTTCCCCGAACCAGCGGACGGGCCAGAGCAGCAAGGCCGCGGCCGCGATCTCAAGCGCGGGGACGAGCCATGATGCCGCGCGGACCGATCGTTCGCGCCGAAGGAAGGAACGCATCGTCGCCCGGAACGATGCGGGTCCGGCGAGCTTGGCGATTCCCGCGAATGCGAAGATTATCGCGAGTCCCAGGCGAAGGAATTCCGAGATCGTCATGAACCTCCTCCATTTCGCCGCAATCGGCATAAAGTTGTCCAAGCGGCGGAGCGCATAGAGGAAATCTCTCAAGATCCGCCGGGAGTTGCCCTCATAATAATTAATTTGGTTATATCTAGGAAATGCTCATTTCTATTGGAAATAGGAGAAATATTACTATTTTAGCAGAGACCTGCAGAGGGGAGCCTTGCGTTCCCGGCAAGATCGAAGAATCTCACACGGTATCCATAACAATGCGCATTCTTTTGGCCGGACCGTTCTTCCATAATGATATGAGCTATCGGGTCTTAAGCGAGGGGGAGCAGCATGGGCCGAATCGTCGGCGATCTGGCGGAGCGGCTCCAAGAGACTCAGGCATCTTAATGCAGAGGTGAAGATAACATGTTAACGAGCGAGACGATCCACCCCGACCGTAACGACAAGAGAGAGGCGCGGGCCGCCGTCCACCGGATCGGACGCGTCGCGCGGTGGGAACTCGCGGAAGAAGGCGTGCGGTTGTACGGGGAGAAGGCGAATCTCTCGCTGACCTTCCTCGCAGATGGTGCCGTGCGCATCCGCCTGTTCTTCGGTGTCGCGCCGGATCTGGCGACGACGCCCGCCGTGCTGCCGCAGACGAAGGCCGGCGCCGTCTCGCTGGAAGAGACGGCGCGCGATTATCGCGCGGTTGCCGCCGGCGGGGTCGCCGTCGCCGTCGACCGGGAACGGGGCATCTTCTCCGTCTTCCGCGCGAACGGGGAGACGCTGCTCGCGGGCGTCGACCTGTTCTGGGACCGGGACCGCAGCGCGACGCTGACGGCGGGCATGGACGAGAACTCGCACTTCTACGGCTTGGGGGAGAAGACCGGCTTCCTGGACAAGAAGGGCGAGCGCTACGAGATGTGGAACAGCGACGTCTACGAGCCGCACGTCCCGGACATTAGCGCGTTGTACCAATCGATTCCGCTGCTGATCCACTTCCGTTCCGGCGGGACGGGGGCGGCCTACGGCGTCTTCCTCGACGATCCGGGCCGCGCGGCGTTCGACATGCGGACGTCGCCGGACCGGTACGCCATCCAGTCCGAGAACGGCAATCTCGACTTGTACGTGCTGGAAGGGCCGACGCTGAAGGACGTCGTGAAGCGCTACGCCGGCTTGACCGGCAAGCCGCCGATGCCGCCGCGCTGGGCGATCGGCTACCAGCAGTCGCGCTACAGCTACATGAACGAGGAAGAAGTGCTCGGCATCGCCCGGACGATGCGGGAGAAGCGGATTCCTTGCGACGTCATCTACCTGGACATCCACTACATGGACGAATACCGGGTGTTCACCTGGGATCCGGAGCGGTTCCCCGATCCGAAGGGGATGATGCGGCAGCTGAAGGAGATGGGCTTCCGCGTCGTGCCGATCGTCGACCCCGGCGTCAAGCAGGACCCCAAGTACCCGGTCTACGTGGAAGGAGTGCGGGAAGGATACTTCTGCAAGAAGCTCGAGGGCGAGACGTTCATCGGCAACGTGTGGCCCGGACCGAGCGCCTTCACGGACTATACGGACGAACGCGCCGCCAAGTGGTGGGGAGACTTGCACCAGTTCTATATCGACCACGGCATCGAAGGCATCTGGAACGACATGAACGAGCCTTCCGTCTTCAACACCGCGTCCAAGACGATGGACGTCGACGTCGTTCATGCCAATGGCGGCCGTCCGAAAACGCACGGCGAATGGCATAACCTGTACGGCATGCTCATGTCGAAGGCCACCTACGAGGGGATGGCGCGAGGGCTCGGCGGGGAGCGTCCGTTCGTGCTGACCCGGGCCGGGTACGCGGGCATTCAGCGCTACGCGGCCGTATGGACGGGGGACAACCGCAGCTACTGGGAGCACCTGGCGATGAGCATCCCGATGGTGCTCAACCTCGGGTTGTCCGGGGTCGCGTTCGCCGGGCCGGACATCGGCGGCTTCTCCCACCATGCGAGCGGAGAGCTCGTCGCGCGGTGGACGCAGGCGGGCGCGCTGTTCCCGTTCTGCCGCAATCACAGCGCCATCGACACGCCGCACCAGGAGCCGTGGGTATACGGCGAACGCGTCGAAGCGATTTGCCGGGAATACCTCGGGCTTCGGTACCGATTGATGCCGTATCTGTACTCCCTGTTCTACGAAGCGACGTCGACCGGCTTGCCGATCGTCCGTCCGCTGCTGCTGGAATATCCGGAGGATGCGAACGTCGCGAATCTGTGCGACCAGTTCCTGCTCGGCCGCGACCTGCTCGCCGCTCCGATCCTGCGTCCGGGGACGACCGCCCGCTCCGTCTATTTGCCGGAAGGGGTATGGCTCGACTTCTGGACGGGCGAGAGGCTGGAAGGCGGACGGTTCGTTCTGGCGCAGGCGCCGCTGGAAGTGATGCCGCTGTACGTGCGGGCGGGAGCGATCCTTCCCGAGCAGCCTCTTCGCCAGCACGCGGAGGAGGCGGTGGAAGGGCCGACGACGCTTCGCGTCTATGCCGGAGGGGAAGGCAGCTTCCGGTTGTTCGAGGACGATGGCCGGACGTTCGGCTACGAGAGCGGGCGTTACCGGCTGCGGGAATTTGCTTGGACGGAAGCGGACGGCGAACGTACGCTTAGCGCGAGCGTCGTTCACGACGGGTACGAGGGAGACGCGTCCGAGCTGCGCATCGCCGTCGGGAACCTGGACCGCGAGCCGTCGTCGGTGCAGCTGTCCGGCGCCGAGGAGTCGGGCGCTCGGCATTACGACGCGGCGAAGAAGGTCCTGACCGTGTCCGTGCGCGGAGCCGGCGGGGAGTTCCGTCTCTCGCTGCAAGAGCAGGGACTTCGATAACATCCTATAGACGGTAAAAACGGCAGTCCGCCGCCGGCTTCTAGCCGCGGCGGACTGCCGTTCGTTATTCTTGGATCGCCTTCAGGCTCTCCTCGCGGATAAGCTCCGTGAGGCGCTCTTTGTATTGAAGGAACCGCGGATCCACTTTGATCTGGTAGGAGCGGGGGTGCTCCAGCTCAATCGGGATATCCGCTTTGATCTTCCCCGGCCGGGAGGTCATGACGAGTACCCGGCTCGCGAGGTAGATGGATTCCTCCACGTCGTGCGTGATGAAGACGATCGTTTTGTTCGTTTTCTCCCAAATCTCCAATAGCTGCTCCTGCATTAGCGTCCGCGTCTGATTATCGAGAGCGCCGAACGGCTCGTCGAGCAGCAGCACTTCGGGATCGTTCGCCAATGCGCGCGCGATGGCGACCCGCTGCTGCATGCCTCCGGACAGCTGCTTGGCGTAGTGGTTCTCGAACCCTCTCAATCCGACTAAATCGATATATTGGGCAGCGATCTCCTTGCGTTCCCTGGCTCCTATCCTTTTGTTCTTCAGCCCGAATTCGATGTTCTCCGCAACGTTAAGCCACGGGAACAGGGAATAGGCCTGGAACACCATCCCCCGATCGGCGGAAGGGCCGTCGATCTCTTCGCCGTCCAAATACACGCTGCCGGTCGATTGCTCCTCCAGCCCCGCGATAATGCGAAGAAGCGTCGATTTGCCGCAGCCGGAAGGGCCGAGCACGGTGATGAATTCGTTTGTGGCGATGTGAAGGTCGACGGTGTCGAGGGCGAGCACGTCCGGCTTCTTTTTGACTCCGGGGAACCTCTTGCTGACATTGCGAATCTCGAGTTTTGGCTGCATCGGTCATCACCTTCCGTAATTCCACGGGAACATTCCGCGGATGGCCCGCTTCAGGATCAAGTCCGTTATTAACCCCAGAACGCCGATCGTCAAAATTCCGTAAATAATGTTGCTCGTTCTCAGCATCCGCTGAGATTCGATGATGACATGTCCGATTCCCGTCGAAGCGGCGACGAGCTCGGCTACGATGATATACGTCCATGCCCAGCCCAGAACCAGCCTGGCGATCTCCATCATTCCGGGCAGGGAGGCCGGCAGAATGACGGAGCGAAGCACGCCGAGCGGGGAGGAGCCGAGCGTATAAGACGCTTCGAGCAGCTCGCGCCGGACGCCGCCTACTTCCACGGCGGTCATAAGGACGATCGAGAACAGGCTGCCGAAGAAGATGACCGAGATTTTCTCCACGTCCCCGACTCCGATCCACAGGATGAACAAGGGAATAAACGCGGATACCGGCATATAGCGGACGAAGGATATCATAGGTTCGAAGAAGGCTTCCAAGGCTTTATAAGTCCCGATCAGCACGCCGAGCGCGGAACCGGCGAGGAACGCCAAGACGAAGCCGACGAGCACTCGGTAAACCGTTGCGAGAATGTCCTGAATGAAGTCGAATTCGGTAAACAGCGTAATTCCCGACTCGACGATCTTGGAGGGGGACGGCAAGAACAGCTTGTCGACGATGCCGCCATAGGTCAGCAAGGACCAGACGGCGAGAAGAAGGGCGAAGCTGGACAGCGTCAGGGCAAGGTAGAGGCGGGGAGAGATGGAGCTTTGCGGCTCCAGCCATCTCCTTCTCTTCGATTTGCGTCGCATAGCGGGTCTGTTCATGATGTTCTCCTTAACGGATGGCGGAATAGTCGATCAGACTGTCGATGTCGGGAGCCGAATCGATCAGCTTGTGGTCCAGCCAGAACTTCGCTCCGAGCTCCGTCAGCTCGCGAAGAGCTCCCGGTTGTTCCTTGGTGCCGAAATATTCTTGGTTCCTCGCTTGGTCGTAATAACGCACGCCGCTTAATCCGGCCTTGAACTCGTCCGTTGTCTGGTCGAACGCCCTCGCCATGATCTTCACGGCGTCTTCCTCGTTCGTCTTGTAGTACTCGACCGCTTCGAACCAGGATTGGGCGAGCGCTTTAACCGCGTCCGGATTCGCATCCGCGAAGTCCTTGCGCAATCCGATCGTATCGGCGATAACGCCTGGCGTAGCGTCGCTCGAGACCAGGACGCTGCCGAAGTCGGTATCCTTCGCCTTGGAGAGCCATGGCTCCCAAGTAACGGCGGCATCCACCTTCTTGGCGGCGAAGGCCGCTCCCGCGTCGCCCGCCGTCATGCTCTGGAGCTTGATGTCCTTCTCGTCGATTCCTTCTTTGTTGAGCAGGTAGAGGAACCAGAAGAAGCTCGCGCCTCCGTCCGTCTGAACGGCTACCGTCTTGCCGACGAGGTCCTTCAGACTTTTGATTTCCTTCTTCGCGACCAGGCCGTCCCCTCCGTAAGAATCGTCGAGCGCGACTACCTGTACGACTGGCACTCCGCTCGCCGCCGTGACCACATGGGTGTCGACGGTCGAGGTGAAGCCCTGGATCCGGTTCGCGGCCAGCGTGCTTCGACGATCGGCGACGCTCTCCATCTTGACCAGCTCCACATCGAGACCATGTTCCTTGAAGAAGCCTTTCTCTTGCGCGATATAGAGCGGAGCGAAGCCGACCCAGCTCGACAACGCTAACGATAGCTTCGTCGGTTCGCCGGAGCTTCCGTTCCCGCTTCCGGCCTCAGCCCCCGTTGACGCGGTCCCGGGCGAAGCGCCCGCACTCGTGTCACTATTGTTGCCGCATGCCGCCAATCCCGTCGCCAACGCGAGCGTCAGCAAGGCCAAACCCCATTTCTTCGCCATCTCTTTTCCTCCCAGCTCCATATGTTAATAAATATAAAAAACCGGAACAACAGCAAGGAATGCAGCGCAAACCGCATTCTTTGCCCGTACCGGTTTTCTACTCGCTAATAGCTAAATCCGCCAAACACTATGTAAGTATATATAACATATAATTGATTTATCGTCAAACACAACGGATAAATGTTATGTTATATAACATTATAATATCGTGGGAATTGCCCGATATGAACCGCGAATGTCTCTCACCCCGTAGAATCGCACCTATTTCGTTTAAAATTGCACATCGTTATGAAAGCGATTCCAAACTATGATAGATAGGAATGTTATTTCTTGGAGGGGGTTACCGAATGGCAAGGGCTCGAAGATGGCTGGCCTGCTTGATGGCGGCGATCCTGCTGTTCTCCGCGGTTCCCGCCGCGTTCGCGGACGGACCGTCCGTTCCGTCGCCGCAGGAGACGGCGGCGCAGGAGCAAGCGCAGACGCCAACGCCGACGCAGACACCGCAGACGCCGCAGACGCCGCAGACGCCGGCGAACGGCGAAGCGATCGGCGAGGCGGCGACCGACGCAACGGCCGACACAACGACCGACTCGACCGTCGACGCAACCGTCGACGCCATAGCGGAAGCTGCGGCCGACGCGTCGCCGGCCTATATCCGCATCAAAAACAAATGGCAAAGCAACTACCTGTACGAAGCCTCCGACGGAGTGGTCCGCTACGGCTTGACCGCTTCCGAGGATACGTCCTCGCATTGGACGATCGAGGATGGCCCTGATGGCACGAAGCGGATTCAGAACCGCAAGACGGGCCACTACATCACGCTCGAAGGAGTGTCCAAGCGCCGGGACCCGCTGACGGCGAAGGCCGCGGCGGAGAGCGCGCCGGCGGACCGCTGGTACATCGAGCCGGCGAGCCGCGCGGGCTACAGCCTGATCAAGAGCGCGACCGTCCCCTCCTCGGCGAACCTCGTCATCCACGAGGAGGACCAGCTCGGCTTCGCCGAAGCGAGCAACGACATCAACGTGACGTTCGAGAGCCCGCAGTGGGCGTTCGAGCCCGTCGCCGAGCTGCAGCCCGTGCGCATCGTGAACCGGGAGCGCGCCGGCCAAGCCTTGTACGTCAAGGCGAACCCGGAAGCGCCCGACCGTCCGAACGACACGGTCGCCTTCGGCAAGGTCGACCCGGGCGACGCCAAGGCGCAGTGGTACGTGGAGCCGGGAGAGGGAGGCGGAGTGAAGCTTCGCAACCGCGCGACCGGCCAGTCTATCGTTCAGTTCGATCCGGACAACTATTGGCGGAAAATCGAAACGGGAACGTCCGACGATCCGCTCAAGCTGGAATGGACCGTCGCCGACGCCAAGGACGAGCAGGGAGCCTCCGTCCCGGGCTACGTGACGTTCTCCAGCGCGTTCAATGCCTCCTACGTGCTGAACACGCAGTTCCCGGACGATACGTTCGCCCGCTCGAACGACTGGTCCAACGCCGGCCGGGCCAACGCCCACTGGAAGCTGGAGCCGGTATCCGACATCAAGCCGGTCCGCATCGTGAACTTCACGACCGGCAGCGTCGGAACGGACTACCTGTACGAAGACGGAGGCGTCGTGAAGCATGGCGCTCTCGGCACCGAACAAAAGGACGATCCGCGTTACCAGTGGATCGTGGAAGATTACGACGGGGCCAAGAGAATCCGCAACGCGGCCACCGGCCATTACGTCGCGGCGGGCGATCCGCTGCTGGCGACGGACGGAGCGGGAGAGGGCTCCGCGGAGGATCAATGGTTTTTCCAGGCGTCGAGCCAGTACGACGATTACGTCACGATCCGCGGCCGGGCGGAAGGGGCCGGGTACTTGAACATCGCGGAAGACGGGGACACGGCCCGCTCCGGAGACGTCGACCCGAACTCGGACGGCGCCCAGTGGCTGCTCGAGGACCCGTCCGTTCCGACGGACGGCACGCCGCAGTACGTGCGCATCCAGAACGAATGGCAGCCGTTCGTCCTGTACGAGGACGAGAACGGCGAATTGAAGTACGGCAATGTCCGCTCCGATCAGCGCGACCAGTGGGCCATCGAGAAGTTTAACGGGCGCAAAAGAATTCAAAACCGCGCTACCGGCCACTATATCAACCTGCAATCGATGAAGGACGGGCACATCCAGGTGTCCGACGTCGAGGACAGCTGGACGAGCGCGGTCTGGATCATCGAGACGCTAGGCGGCGGCTCCAAGCTGATCTGCAGCGTGAACGATCCGAGCTCCGGCGGCGAAGTCGAGCGTCTGATCAACCTTCAGAACTTGACCAAATACGCCGAGTACGCAGCGATCAACCGCAACTGGGGAAGCCCGAAGTGGAAGTTCCTGACGGTGGCGGAGGACCGTCCGTCGAACGTGCGGCTCGTGAACAAGAAGACCGGCCAGGCGCTGTACGAGGAAGTCTCGGCGTCCGACCCGACCCAAGGCATCGTCCGCTACGGGGAGAAGCCGGCGTCCGATCCGTCCGCCGTCTGGTTCCTCGAGGACGCGGGCGACGGCTCCGTCCGGCTCAAGAACCGGGCGACCGGCCACTACGTCGCGATGGAGAACGTCGGCGGCGACGTGGAGCAGGCGGATCCCCCGCAGCCGCTGCAGACGCTTCAGACGATCTACCCGGTGTGGGGCAGCGCGAAGTGGTTCATGGACGGCACGCAGGAGGCCGGCTACATCGCCCTTCGCAGCGCGTGGGCCGCGCACTATATCCGGGCGGAGGACGAAGGCGGAGGCGTCCGGGTGAGCAAGTCGGTCAAGGCGGAGGACGGGGCCATCGCGGACGGCGCGCTGTTCAAGGCGGAGCCCGTCGCGGACGAGGGACCGAGCCTGCCGGAAGGCCCGATCCGCATTCGGAACGTGTACAACGGCCAGTATCTCTATGAAAATAGCGGCGGAGTCGTCCTGTACGGGGACGTCGCGGAATCGAACGGCTACTCGCATTGGGTGCTGGAGACGAAGGACGGAACGACGCGCATCCGGAACCGGGTTACCGGGCATTCCATGGCGACGAGCCCGGACTATCGCTATATCGAGAGCAAGGCGTCGGCCGGGAGCGATCCGTCCGTCGAATGGGCGATCGAGCCGTCCCCGGACGGGGCGAATGCCCTCATTCGCAGCTTGAACGGCGGCTACAGCGACGAATACGTCAACGTTCAGAACTCGGCGGGCTACGCGGAGAGGGGCTTGTACCCGGTCTCTTACGGCTCGCTGCAATGGGAGCTTCAAGCGGCGCCGGCCGAGTACGAGACGCCGTCCATGGGCGGCGAACGGAGCGACGTCACGTCCACCCCGGTGCATAACGACACGAACTACGTGACGATAAGCGCCGGAGGGAAGACGCTGCAGGAGACGGGCGGCAAGATCGTTCTCGGGAATGCCGGAGGCTCCTCCTCGCAGTGGCTCGTTCAAGACTTCAACGGGCGCAAGCTGTTGAAAAACCGGTCGACCGGACGCCTGCTCGCGTCCGGCGAAGGAGGCGCGCTCGCGGTCGTCGACGAGTCGCGGAGAACGGACGCCGCGGCGCAGTGGACGATCGAGGAGTCGCTGGGGTACCGGATCATCCGCAGCGCGGCGTCGGAGGCGAAGCCGATGCTCGCGCGAGAAGGCGGCGCCGTCCGCCTGAACGCGGCGGCCGCGAAGAGCGAAGCGCTCTGGGCGTTCGAGCCGGTCGCGTCCGACGTGCGCTACGAGGCCGAGGACGCCTTCCTCGGCGGCGGCGCCAAGGCCGCGTCCGACGCGGCGGGCTTCGCCGGCTCGGGCTACGCCGGCGGATTCGAGGCGGAAGGCGCGAGGATCGCCTTCGCCGTCAACGCCCAAGCCGCGGGCGGCTACAAGGCTACCCTGCGCTACATGAACGCGGGCGACGCTTCTCGCGCGCCGAGCCTGTACGTGAACGGCTTGCGCGCGCAGACGCTGACGCTGCCGAAGGCGTCCGGCTGGCGGAGCCTCTCGCTCGACCTTAATCTTAGAAGCGGCATCAACTCGGTCGAAGTCCGATTCGATGCCGGGAATGGCGCCGGAGCGGCGATCGACTCCTTGACGGTCGACAACTCTGTGAACAAGGCGTATCGGGGAGCGACGGTTCCTTATATTACGTACGAAGCCGAGGACGGCTCGACGAACGGAACGCTGATCGGGCCTTCGCGCGCTTACCGCGACGTCGCCTCCGAAGCGTCCGGCCGACGGGCGGTCAGGCTCGGCGAGACGGGACAGTACGTCGAATTCAAGACGGCGAAGGCGGCCAATTCGATCGTCCTCCGCTATTCGATCCCGGACAGCGCAGACGGGGCGGGCCAGGAAGCGACGCTCGGCCTGTACGTCAACGGCGAGTTCCGGCAGAAGCTGAAGCTGACTTCCAAATACGCGTGGGAGTACGGCAGCTATCCTTGGTCGAACGATCCGGACCAAGGCAGCGCTCACCGCTTTTTCGACGAGATTCATGCCCTCATCGGGAACGTTCCGGCCGGCGCGACGATCCGGCTGGAGAAGGACGCGGACAGCGCCGCCGACTATTACGTCGTCGACCTGGCGGAGCTGGAGCAAGTCGCGGATCCGTTCGCGAAGCCGGAAGGGTTCGTCTCGGTGACGGACTACGGCGCGATCTCCGGAGACGGCGCGGACGACACCGCCGCGTTCAAAGCGGCGATGGCGGCGGCCAAGGCGGCCCGGCAAGGCGTCTGGTTCCCGCAGGGCGAGTTCGAGCTGGGAGACGGGCTTCTCTACCTCGACGACGTGACGATCCGCGGGGCTGGCATGTGGCACACGCGGCTGAACGGTGCGAAGTTCGTCGGTCGGGGCAAGAACATTCAAGTGTACGACCTGCTCATCGACGGCGGCATCAACGAGCGCGACGACGAAGCGATTACGAATGCATTTCACGGCGCGTTCGGTCCGGGATCCGTCATCCAGAACGTCTGGATCGAACATACGAAGGCAGGGCTGTGGCTCACGAAGCTGAAGGACGGCGAGGAGATCACCGACGGTCTGTACATGCTCGGCCTGCGCATCCGCAACCTGATGGCGGACGGCATCAACTTCTGCGTCGGCACGAGCAATAGCTGGATGGAGCAATCCGACATTCGCTACCCGGGCGACGACGGCATCGCGATCTGGTCGGCCGAAGGCCGGGCCAGCGTGAACAACACGGCGCGCTTCAACACGGTATCGCTGCCTTGGCTGGCGGATAACATTGTTGTTTTCGGCGGTACCGACAATAAGATTCTGGATAACGTGGCCAAGGACACGATCACGAACGGAGCCGGCATCGCGGTATCGACCCGCTTCAACCCGGTGTCGTTCGCGGGAACGACGGTCGTGGAGAGGAACACGCTTATCCGCACGGGCAGCTACGACACCGGGTACGCGACCGATCTCGGCGCGATCTGGGTGTTCGCCAGCGACAAGGATCTGGACGGCAACGTCGTCATCCGCGACAACGTCGCGCTGGACAGCGCCTACCAAGGGCTGTCGATCCAAGGGAACTTCAAGATCGGCAACGTGCTGCTACAGGATCTCGTGTTCGACGGCATGGGGACGAAGGGAGTCGACGTCTCCTCGACGGTCGGCGGTACCGTTCTCCTCGACAATGTCATCTTCCGTGGCGCGAAAATCGCGGACGTGGCGAACGCGGCGGGAGATGCGTTCGCGCTCGAGGAGCTCAACGAGGGCTTCGCGAACGCGATCAAGCCGTTTAGCGTCAAGCTGAGCGACGGCACGACGGCCCGCTTCGCGCTGGAGAAGGGCAAGAAGACGAAGCTTCGCGTGTATGACCGGCAGGGGGCCGACGTCACCGCGAACGCCGATTGGACCGTCGCCGATTCCTCCGTCGCGACGATCGACGATAGCGGAGAAGTCGTCGCTCGCGGCGTGGGAACGACTTCGGTCGAGGTCGTCTGCGGCGACGCGAAGCGGACCTACAGCTTGCAGGTGAAGGAAGCGGCCGGAAGACCGTCTCCGGGCTCGGGGTCCGGAAGCGGAGGCGGTGGCGGCGGGGAGGCGCCCGTCGCTAATGATGGCGGTGCGGCTGCCAACGACCGCAAGCTGGCGGAAGCGAAGGAAGACTCGATCGTCTTCGAGCTCGGAGGTGCGGGCTCGGAGGCGGGAACGGGCACGGGCTCGGGTGCCGCCGGGGAGCTGCCGTTCACCGTGGCCGGGCTTCGCCAGGCGCTCGCGGATAACCCGAACGCGACGATCGTCGTTCGTTCCGGCGAAGCCTCGTACCGGTTCCCGCTGTCGCTGGCGGGACGGCTGCTGGACAGCCGGACGATCGCCGATCCGGCGGCGGCTCTATGGAAGTTCGCCGTTCGTCCGCTGAGCGAGGACGCCGTCAAGAAGGCGGAGGAGCAGGCCAAGGAGCAGGGCTTCCGGCTGGCGGGCGTTCCGGTCGAGTTCGGCATCTCGCTCAAGGACGGAGACAAGACCGAGGCGATCGGCGGCTTCGGCCGGACTTACGTCGAGAGGACGCTGGACGTGAGCGGCGAGCTCGATCCGGGCGCGGCGACGGCGCTTCTGTACGATCCGTCGACGGGACGCTTCGAGTATGCTCCTGCGACGTTCCAGACGGCGGACGGCAAGACCGTCGCGACGATCCGAAGCGCGGTTAACGGCATCTTCGCGATTGCGGAGCATCCGGTAACGTATGCCGACCTGGCGAACCACTGGGCGAAGAAGGAGATCGAACGGCTGGCGTCGAGAACGATCGTGAACGGCGTGGCCGCGGACGCGTTCGCGCCGAACCGCGAGGTCACCCGCGCCGAATTCGCGGCGCTGCTCGTTCGGGCGCTCGGGCTGCGGGCCGAGGCAGCGGGCAAGTCGTTCTCCGACGTGCCGGCGAACGCTTGGTACGCGAAGGACGTCGCCGTCGCCGGCGAATACGGGCTCGTCCAAGGAACGCCGGACGGCGCGTTCCTCCCCGGCGCCGTCATCACCCGCGAGCAGATGGCGGTCATGCTCGCCCAGGCGTTCCGGCTGGCGGCGGGCGATGGGGCTTCGCCGCAAGGCGGGGCTTCGGCGACGGGAGATGCGCCCGCGGCGCCGAGCGGGGCATCGCCGGAGCAGACGGTGTCTGCCCGCTTCCCGGACCGAGCGTCCATTCACGCTTGGGCCGCGGACGCGGTCGAACTCGCCGCAAGCTTAGGTATCCTGCAAGGCCAATCCGGCGGCGAGTTTAAGCCGCTGAGCACCGCCACCCGCGCGGAAGCGGCCGTCGCCATAGGCCGCCTGCTGCAAGCGGCCCGGCTGGCCGACTAATCGGAATCCTGCCGCTATAGCGAACGACCCGCGAGCGCCTTGAGCGCCTCGCGGGTTTGTTTTTTTACAATGGTCCAATTTTGCCTAGTTCGGACCGTGCAGGATTGGAAGGCAGGCGGCTGAACGAGTGTGATTTGTCGTATAAAATCGTCGAAATAATC
>NZ_JACJVR010000128.1 GCF_014212175.1 Cohnella xylanilytica
TTCTCTCTGCGAAAGTTGAGGATTAAAGAACAGAACCTCCGTTCGCCTATCGGTCGTTCGGTTCCTCGGACGGCTCTCGGGAAGCCTCGCCCGCCGCAATCGATTCCTCATGGGGAGAGGCGTCTTCGGTCGAGATCCGCGCGGCTTCCGGCTTGGCGTTGAGCTCTCTTCTTCTCGCCTCCGCCCTCGCCCGCCTTGCGCGGCGGGTTCGCAGCGCGACCCAGGCGACCGGCCCCCCGACGAGGATGAGGACGAGCAAGACCGGCAGGATGGCGGCGAGAAAAGTAAGGATGCCGGCTCCGACGTCTCCGAGCACGTTCAAGCTGGCCTGCATCGTATCCGACAGCTTCCCGCCCAGCGACTTCTTCTTCTCCGGTCCTTGCGCAGCGTCAACTTCCTCGCCGATCGACTCGTAGAGACGCAGATTCACCGTCGAGTAGGCGACGTTCTGGTCGAGGTACCGCATCCGGCCCTTGATCTGCTCGATCTCTTGCTGGACGCCGCCGAGCTCCGTCGAGAATCTCACCAGGTCGTCCGCCTTCGTCGCCTTGTCCATGAAGGCGAGCAGACGAGCTTCGACCTTCTGCTTCGCTTCGAGCCTCGCCTGCAGATCCACGTATTCCTCGGTGACGTCGTTGCCCTGCATCTTGCGTTCGAAGCTCTCGCTTGGAATCTCTTTGAGAAGGGTCAGAAAATTGCTCAGTCCGGAAGAAGGAACCTTAATGACGTACGTGGACCCGATCTCATGCTCGCTCTTCGTATCGGCGAATTGGACGATGAAGCCTCCGCTCTGGAAGATCGCGTTGCTCACCCGCTCTTCGGCTTCGGCGAAGCTCTTGGCCTTCAGAACGACGTTCGCCGAATAAATCATCTTCCGGTTGAAGCCCGCGTTCGCGTCCGCGATGGCGCCGAGCGATGCCCCCTCCGGCGAACCGAAGGAAGCCGCGGAAGTCCCGCCTTCCGCGGGAGCTTCCGCCGCTTGGGCGGGAGCGGCCGCTTCTCCCGATTCGGCGGAATTGGCCTGGTCGGCGGCCGCGACGGATGTGTCGAATTTGACGGACATCTTCGCCTCGCTCAGCTGCTCCTCCCCCGGAGCCGGTGCTGGAGCGGAGCTTGCGGCCGCTTGACCGGCAGGAGCGGAGTCGGAATCGTCGCTGGAGCCCGAGCAGCCGGCCAGGACGGCTGCCCACAGCGCGAATGCCATTGCGACGGCCAACCCTCTTGCGCGTCGTATCGCTTGTCTTTTCCCCCGCATATCGAATCCCCCTCATCGTCATCTGACCGTTCAGACGCAAGGGGATGGTTAAATGTTACAGTTCTTACAGAGAAAATTCCCTGAACGGAGATCATCTCTTCATATGGCTGCTATGGCCCGGCGACAGCTTCGACGACGGGTCGATATACGTCTTGGCGTTGTTGACGGCGGTCGCCGCTTCACCGAACCCGACGACGATCAGCTTCAGCTTGCCTTCGTAAGCCGTAATGTCGCCGGCGGCGAAAATGCCGGAAACGCTCGTCTCCATTCGCGAATCGACGAGAATAGAGCCCCCCTCCATCTTCAGCCCCCAGTCCGCGATCGGGCCCGGTTGCGAGAGAAAGCCATAGCTGACGATGACGTCGTCCGCCTCCATCTCCTCTCGCTCTCCGCTCGCCGAATGAAGGAGCGTCACTCGTTCGATTCGCTCCTCGCCCGTAAGCCCGGCAATCTCCCAGGGCGTCTTGGTTGCGACGGACGACTCTCGTAATCTCGCGACGCTATGCTCATGCGCGCGGAACTTGTCTCTTCGATGCGCAAGCGTCACCTTCGCGGCGACCGGCTCCAGCATAAGCGCCCAATCGACGGCGGAATCCCCTCCTCCGGTGATCAGAACGCGCCTTCCCCGGAACCTCTCGAGATCCGTCACCGAGTAATGCAGATTCGTTCGCTCGTACTTGCCGGCGCCTTCGATCTCGAGACGCTTCGGACTGAACGCGCCGACGCCGCCTGTAATCAGTACCGCCTTCGCGCGCAGCGTCTCCCTGGTCAACGTTACTTCGAACAGACGTTCGTCGAGCTTGCGCACCCCCAGCGCCTGTTCGTTCAACCGGATATCGATAGGAAAATGAGACATTTGCTCTACGAGCCCGTCCACCAACCGCTGCGCGGTAACCTTCGGAAAGCCCGCCACGTCGTATATAAACTTCTCCGGATATAAAGCGGAGAGTTGGCCGCCGAGCTGCGGCAAGCTCTCTATCAAAGTGACGGTAGCGTTCCGCATTCCGCCGTAGTAGCAGGCGAACAATCCCGCCGGACCTCCGCCGATGACGATTAAGTCGGTGCTGTCGCTCATCGCTGCCTCCCCTTACCCTTCCGTTACGATAATCTCCTCCAGCGATCCGACGATCGCGTCGGCGAACGGCCGCATTTTCTCCCGCATCTCCGGATCGTCGGGAATGCCGATGCCGAAGCAGCCTGCCTGCCGGGCCATCTGCATGTCGATGAAGGAATCGCCGATCATGGCAATCCTCTCCGGTCTCGCTCCCGTCCGCTCGGCGATCCACTCCAGCATATCCGGATTCGGCTTGCCGCGGCGGACGTCCGCCGGCGTGACGATAAATGCCAGCTCGCCGACCGTTGCGTAACGGCCCACCGAATCGATTGTGCGGCGGCTGTCGTCGGACGTTGCGATGCCGTAGCGAATCCCCGCCTCCCGAAGCCGATCGAATACGGCCGGAAAGCCCGGCTTCGGCAGCAGGGCGTCGAACACCGCGAATTCCCGGTCCGACCGCTCGAACGCGGCGACGGCCGCTTCCCGGCACTGCCCCCAATCGCCTCCGCCGCGCCGCATCAGCAGGGAAGCGGTGATTACCGCCTCTTCCTGGGGAGAGGCCAGCGCGAAGATGCCGTTCGGATCGGCCCCTGCGATCTCCCCGTCTTCGTCCGCTGTCCTGACGCCAAATAGATCGATCCAATCGCACAGCTCCTCCGGCTCGAGCAGCCGCGACAACTCGCGCAATCTCGCCTCCGCAAGACGCTTCCAGAAATACTGGGAATCGAACAGCAAGCCGTCCTTGTCGAAGACGACGACTTCGACGTCCAATGTCCGCCCGTCCGCTTGAAGAATCGCCATCTCCCGTTATCCCCTTCCCACTGCCTCTCGTTCCGACCCCCGCCCTTTGCACGCGCGCAATCGCATGTCACATGGCCAGCTTGTAGATGGCGAGCACATCCTCGCGACGCAGCGTCTTCATCGTACCGAATGGACCTCTGGCCATCGCTTTGTCGGCCATCGCTTCGAAGCTCTCGTCGCCGATTCCGAAATCCGCCAACCGGCCGGGCGCTCCGATCGACGTCCAAAATTCGCGCAGAGCTCGGATGCCGGCCATCGCCGTCTCCCGATCCGAACGTCCGGCCGCATCGACGCCGAACACTTCGACGGCCATCTGCTTGAACTTCGCCGCGCCCTCGTCCAGCACATGCTCCATCCAGCAAGGATACAGGACAGCTAGCCCTGCTCCGTGCGCGACGTCGTACATTGCGCTGACCGCGTGCTCGATGTTGTGCGTTGCCCAATCGCCGGGCGCTCCCATCGCCAGCGTCCCGTTGAGCGCCATCGTTCCGGCGTAAAGAATCGTCTCGCGGGATTCGTAGTCTTCGAGATTGCGCACCAGCTTCGGCGCGGTCTTGATCACCGTGCGCAAAAGCGCTTCGCAGAAAGAGTCCTGCACCGGAACGTTAGACGTATGGTGGAAATATTGCTCCAAAATATGCGTCATGATGTCGACGATTCCGTTGATTGTCTGGTCGAGCGGCACCGTGCATGTAAACGACGGATCGAGAATCGAGAACTTCGGGTGGTTAAAGTGCGCCCACCAGCCGTTCTTCTCCCTCGTCTCCCAGTTTGTAATGACGGAAGCCGCATTCATCTCGGAGCCGGTCGCCGCCAACGTCAGCACCGCCCCGTAAGGAAGCGCGCCAGGCGCGTACAGCTTCTTCGTGATAATATCCCACACATCGCCCTCGTAGACCGCTCCGACGGCAATCGCCTTCGCGCAATCGATGACGCTTCCTCCTCCGACTGCCAGCAGGAAGTCGATCCCCTCCCTCTTGCAAATGCCGACTCCTTTATGAACCGTGGTTAGCCGCGGATTCGGCTCGACTCCTCCCATCTCGAACAACTCGTTCCCGGCGCGACGCAGCTGCTCCATGACGCCATCGTAGACGCCGTTGCGCTTGATGCTCCCGCCGCCGTAGACGACCAGCACCTTCCGTCCGAACGGCTTCAGTTCCTCCGCCAGCCGCGTTAACGTCCCTTTGCCGAAAATAAGCTTCGTCGGGTTCATATGCACGAAAGTCTCCATCGGCTTTAGCCTCCTTCGTTAAGATACCGTTCTGACGTCCTCCACGGCACCCTCCGACGTCTCGAAGGAATAGAACGTCACCTTGCAGCGGTCGGCGAACGGAGCTTGCGCCACGACGCCGATCTTCAGCTCGTCCGGAACCTCCATCCGAAAATAGCGCACCAGCTCCCAGTTCGTTCCGTCCTCGGAATAATGGAAGGCGAACGCGCTCCCCGAGCGCGCCAGCCGCAGGAACGGAGTCTCCGTCCCGGACGCCATGGAATTGCAATCGTCGGATCTTGACCGGGTGACGACGGTGACAATCGTAGGCACCCGATTCATGTATTCGAAGCAAATCTTCGCCCAATTCGAATCGTCGGACATCGCCATGAGGCAGCCCGAATCGCATTGGGCGGCCATCTCGACGCTCAGCCGGACATTGGCGACAAAGTCGCCCTTCAAGACGGCATACAGGAACGGCGCCGTCGCCACGGAGGAATCGGAGCCGGGATCGTTGAAGAAGTCGGCCCGCGCCGGGGCAACCATCGTCAAACGGCCGTCCCGGACGCTCCACTCGTCCGGCTCGTTCATCCAACTTAAACCGCAGCCCTCCGAGACCGGCGGACCGTCTCCCAGTTCCCGAAGACGCCGCTTCATTTGACGAGTACCCCCCGAAACTCCTTCACCTTGTCCATGAAGGCTCTCACCCGCTTCTCGTCCACATGGTTCTCGAACTTCCCGTCCGTCTTGAACGTTGTTCCCACGACCGCGCCGTCGGCGATCGCAAGCTGCCTGTCAACGTTGTCCAGCCTCATCCCCGTATTCGCCAGCACGACGGTGCCCGGCACCGTATCCTTCACTCGCTTCAGCATCGCTGAATCCGTCTCGGCGCCCGCCGTCAAGCCGGATACGCAGAGCGCGTCGGGGCGGTTATTGAACACGGTCGAGCGGGCAATGCTCTCGATGTCCCGCTGTGCCAGATATTGCGCCGCCTCGGGCACGATGTTGAACAGCAGCTTGACGTTCGAGGCGCCGATATATCGCTGATGGCGGACCGTGTCGCCCACGTTCGTGTTCCATAGGCCGAAATCGCTGGCGTAAACGCCGGTGAAAATCTCCCGCACGAACTTCGCGCCGGTCGCCGCGGCGAGGTCGAGCGACTTCTTCGCGTCCCACAGCACGTTGACTCCGAACGGGACCCGGATATCCGGCATCAGCTCTCCGATTATGCGGGCCATGGCCGCTACCGTCTCCGTGCGGACGTCCGTCAGATAAGGCAAGCTGAACTCGTTGGAGAACATGACGGCGTCCACGCCGCCATCCTGCAGCGCCTTCAAATCCTTTCGGGCCCAATCGACGACCTCGTCCATTCCTTTGTCCGGGTCGAAGCTCGGATCCCCGGGCAGCGCGTTGAAATGGCACATCGCGATAATAGCCTTCTCGGTGCCGATAACATCCTTTAACCAGGTCATCCTTGCACGCTCCTCCAACATCGATTCATGATAGCTGTCGCAATCGCGAGCCGCCGCCCCTTACCAGGCAACGGCCGCTCCGTCCGTCCGCGGGTCCGTCCCTCCGCACAACACGCCCGTGCGGGGATCCCGCCAGATGATCTGCCCTCTGCCGAACATGCCGGGGTTGTCCCCGACAGCCACTTCGTGTCCCCGGCGACGCAGCGACTCGGCCAGCTCCTCCGGGAACGAGGGCTCGACCAGAATTTTCACGCCTTCGTCCCACCGCCAGCGCGGCATGTCGAGAATCGCCTGCGGGTTGAGCCCCTGATCCAGCGCGCCCAGCACTACCTGGAAGTGCCCCTGCGGCTGCATGAACGCCCCCATGACGCCGAACGGGCCGATCGCTTCTCCGCCCTTCGACAGGAAGCCCGGAATGATCGTGTGATACGTCCGCTTGCCCGGCTCCAGCGCGTTGCGGTGCGCCGGATTCAGCGAGAACGAGTGCCCGCGGTTGTGCAGCGCGATGCCGGTTCCCGGCACGACCAGTCCGGAGCCGAATTCCATGTAGTTGCTCTGGATATAGGAGACCATGTTGCCCTCGCCGTCGGCCGTGCACAGGTAGACGGTTCCTCCGGTCGGAATCGGCGGCGTGCGCGGCACGATCGCCTCCTCCCCGATGCGCCGGCGCTGGCGGTCCGCATATTCCTCCGAGAGAAGCCGCTCGACGACGTCCTCCCGCAGCTTGGACGGATCGGCAATCTCCTCCAGGCCATCTTCGAATGCCAGCTTGATCGCTTCGATCTGACGATGCAGGTACCGGGCGGGATCGTCCTCGCTCGTATCCAGTCCTTTGAAAATATTAAGCGCCATGAGCGTCACGATGCCTTGGCCATTGGGGGGAAGCTCCCACACGTCGTAGCCCTTGTAGCTCGCGCGGATCGGCTTCACCCACTCGGGCGCGAAGCCCGCCAAATCCGCCTTGCGCAGATACCCTCCGCCCTCCCGCGAGAATCGGTCGATACGATCGGCCAACGCCCCGCGATAGAACGATTCCGCCCGGGTATCCGCGATCTCGGACAACGTCTCCGCGTGCCGGTGCGAGGACCAAATCTCCCCCGGCTTCGGCGGAGCGCCGTTCGGCATGAACAGCTCGCTCCACCGCTCGAGCAAGGGCTCGGGAAATTCCTGCAGATGCCGCTCGTAATTGCGATGCCAGAAGGCGCTGAGCGTCGGCGATACCGCGTATCCGTCTTCGGCGTAGCGAATGGCCGGCTCGAGCAGCTCGCGAAGCGGCAGCCGGCCGAAGCGCCGGGACAGCTCCGCCCAGGCCGAAGGAACGCCCGGCACCGTTACCGGGTGCCAGCCGTACTTCGGCATCGCGGAGAAGCCTTGCTCCTTCAGCTTGTCGATGGAGATCGCAGCGGGCGCGGGGCCGCTGGCGTTCAGGCCATGCAGCTCGCCCTTCGTCCATACGAGCGCGAAGGCGTCGCCGCCGATTCCGTTGGAGGTCGGCTCCACGACCGTCAGGCAGGCTGCCGTCGCGACCGCCGCATCGACGGCGTTGCCGCCTTTCTTCAGAATGTCGAGCCCCGCTTGCGCCGCCAACTGCTGGGAAGTCGCCACCATTCCTTTTCGGCCGTATACTGTCGTTCTTCTCGATGCGTGCGGATAGCGAAGAGCGTCGAATTCGATCCCCATCGTTCCTTCCTCCTACAGCAGGTGCGCCCCGCCCGTCACGTCAAGCGCTTCCCCGGTAATAAAATCCGCTTCGTCCGATGCCAGGAAGCAGACGGACTTCGCCACGTCCTCGGGCTCCTGGATGCGGCCCAGCGGCGTCAGCTTCACGTATTCGTCCTTCACCTCCTGCGGCGTCATCCCGCGCAGCTCCGCTTCCCACACCAATTCCCGATCCTGCATTCCCGTGCGGACGAAGCCGGGGCAGACGCAATTGACCGTCACGCCGAATGGAGCGAACTCGACCGCCGCGCTCTTGGTGAAGCCGACGACTGCCCACTTTGACGCCGCATAATGCGCGAGCAGCGGAGTCGCCCGCTTGCCCGCCATCGAGGCGGTGTTGATCATCTTGCCTCGACCGCGTGCCTTCATATAGGGGAATACCGCCTGAGTGAACAAGAATACCCCCTTCGCGTTCACGTCGAAGTTGAAGTCCCATTCCTTCTCGGTCAGGTTCTCGATGCGATTCATCGTCGACACCCCTGCGTTGTTGCACAGGATGTCAATGACGCCGTACTCGCCGATAATTCCACGAACCGTCGCCTGTACCTGATCCTTGTCGGTCACGTCAACGGCCGCAAATCCGTGGCGGGGGGAACCGCTGCCGGGCAGTTCCCCTGCGGTCGCCTCAGCCGCTTCGCCGTTCAAATCGCAGACGACGACCGTCGCTCCGCTCATGGCGAGACGCACGGCGATGCTGCGGCCGATTCCGCTTGCCGCCCCGGTAACGACGGCCACTTTGCCTTGCAGGTTGCTCATTTCGGTTGCTCCTCCCGACTCTCCGCCGCTCCGTCGTACAGCTTGCCGATCGAAGCGAACAATGGTTTTAACCGCATATACAGCTCGCGGTATATAGCATAGGCTTTATCGTAGATAGCCGCCCGGTGCGGGGACGGCTTATAATCTCGGTAATCGGTTAGAAAGTCTCGTATTTGCTCCCAGCGCTCGTAGACGCCCTCCGACTTGCCCGCCAGGAAAGCAACGCCGAGCGCAGATCCCGGATGGGAAGGATAGGAGCGAATTTCGGCGTTGAGCACATCCGCCGCGATCTGACACCAGAACTTGCTCTTCGCGCCGCCGTTCGTGGCCAGAATTCGCTTGGGCTCGTAGCCCAAGCCGTGAATGACTTCGAGATGATGGCGAAATCCGTAGATGACCGATTCGAGAATAGCCCTGAAGATGTGCTCCCGCTTATGGGCCAGACTAAGCCCGAACAGGACGCCTCTTGCTTCGGGGTCGAAGATCGGCGTTTTCTCTCCGAGGAAATACGGAAGTACGACGAGCCCGTCCGATCCCGGCGGGACCTGCTCCGCTTCGCGGTCGAGTCTGGCGAACAAATCGGGCGATTCGTCCTGCAGCAGTTCGTTCGAATACCACTTGACGAGCGAGCCGCTCGACGCCATGCATCCGTTCAACAGGTATTTGCCGGGGTAAACGTGATAATCGAAGAACAGCTCCGGGGCGGGACGGATCTCGTTCATGCAGTAGAGGATGTCGCCCGCTCCTCCGAACTTTATCAATAACTCGTCCTGATCGATAATGCCGGCGGCCAGCGTCGAAGCGATATGGTCGGCACTGCCGGCAATGACCGGCGTTCCGGCCGCAAGCCCGGTCAGCGCAGCCGCCTCCTCGGAGACGACGCCTATTCTCTCTGCCGATTCCTTCACCTGGGGGAAGACGTCAGACGGCAAGCCGAGCAAGTCCAGTTGTTCCGCGATCCATTCCCGCTTGCGAATATCGTACAGGCCGCTCTCGACCGCCCAGTTGATCTCCAGCGCACGAACTCCGGTCAGCTTGTAATTCAAATAATCGTAGGAGCCGAGAACGGATTCGATTCGCGGCCATATCTCGGGCTCGCACTCGCGAACCCATAGCAGGCGCGGCAGCGCATGCTGCTGGTTCGTGAACCCGCCGGTCGCTGCGAACAGCTTCTCCTGATCGAGTTCCCTCTTGAGCCGTTCGATCTGCCCGGTCGCTCTCGCATCGTTCTGCTGGATGCTGTTGCGCAGCGGCTCTCCCTTCTCATCCAATAGGACGATGGCGGGAACCATGCCGCTCACCCCAATCGCGCGAATGCCTTCCCTCGCGTCCGGAACCGCGGCGAGCGTCTCGCGGACGACCCGGATCGCATTGCGCCACCACTGTCCGGCATCCTCCTCCGCCCAACCGGGATGCGGAGACAATAAGTCGTGCGCCGCGCTCGTCTGGTAGACGATGCGATTCTCCGACAGCAGGATCGCCTTGACGGCCGTCGTACCGACATCGATCCCCAAGGAATAAGAGGACACATTCATCACCTCGTTCGTTCTGGTAGCCGCCCTTAAGCGATGATGACGGAAGTGTCGAACAATCCGTGGACACCCTTGATGCCGTTGACCGCCTGGGTGACCCGGAAGTCGGCGCAGATGCTGCACAGCCGGTAGGCTTCGCGGCGGCTCAGTCCGAATTGCAGCTCGAGCAGTCCGATCATTTGATTCGCGCTCGCCTTGAGCGCGGTCGCCCAATCCTCGTCGAAGCCCATGCTGATCAGCGTCGAGCCCCGGCGCGCGTACGGCCAGCTCTGACCGGTTCCTCTCAGCAGATCCAGTTTGAACCGCCCTTCGAGCGACGTCTCGATCGCGGTCACGTCGATCTCGCCGTCGCCCTGGGCGCCATGTCCGTCCCCCGCGTAGAACAGCGCTTCCTCGCGCATGACCGGAAGATAAAGCGTCGTACCCTCGGTCAGTTCCTTATTGTCCATGTTGCCTCCGTAGCGGCCCGGGGTTACGCTCGTAATCCGGCCCCAATCCTCCGGCGGGTTCACCCCCATGATTCCGAAGAACGGACGGAGCGGAATCGTCGCCCGCCCCAGCCGACCGAAGCGGCGTTCCTCGTCATACGAGACGATCGCCACTTCCGCCTCGTCCATCTCGTTATAGAAGAGCCCGGACATCGGACCCATATAATTGAAGCCGTAAGCGGCATCGATGCGAATCCGCTCGATATCAACCGCCAGCGTGTCTCCGGGGGAAGCTCCCTTGATTGCGATCGGGCCGGTCAAAATGTGCACGCCGGGTCCGCGATCCGTCACCTTCCGGTAAATGTCCTTCAGGGAATCCGGTATCCAATCGTGCGGCACTTCGTCGTCCGGCGTTCCCGAGACGGAGCGGAGCAGCACGGAATCGCCAGGCTCAACCTCAAGCACCGGGCGCTGCCGGCCTCCGATATAGCCCCACACGACGGTATCCGCAGAAGCTTCAAGCCGATGAAGCTTGGCCATCGTTCCTCTCACCTCTTCATCGTTCGCAGACTCTTCCTTCGTTTATTGCAGCCCGCTTCTTTATCCCGGCTATAAAATCCCGCACGTCGTCAATCGGATGCCGATGCCGAACGGATCCTTGAAGTACCAGCCGTCTCCGCGGGCATCGACGGGGATCGAGCGAGCGGAGAACTCCTCCAGCAGCCGTTCGATGCGGCCGGGATCCGGGTTCACGATCGTAAAATACTTCAGGCCGGCAGCCCCTTCAGGCGTCGGCGGCGCTCCCGCTCCCGCCCAGACGTTCAGACCTAAGTGGTGGTGGTAACCTCCCGCACCGGCGAATATCGCGGACGGCCCATAGCGGAGCATGATGCGGAAGCCTAGCAGACGGCTGTAAAATGGCTCGGCGCGATCCAGATCGCCAACGTGAAGATGGACGTGGCCGACCTTCGTACCGACGGGCAGCCCTCTCCATTCGCTCCCGCCCGCTTCCCGCAGCAATCCCGCGGCGTCGAGCGGATCGCTCTTCATGAACACTTGCCCATCGGGCAAGTAACGCCAATCCGACCGGTCGCGATCCCGATAGATCTCGATTCCGATTCCGTCCGGATCCGACAGGTAGAGCGCCTCGCTGACGTCATGGTCCGCCGAACCGAAGCCGATCCGCTTATCGACGAGATGCTTCAGCATGAGACCCAAGTCTCTTCGGTTCGGGACGAGCAGGGCGAAATGATACAAGCCGCTGTGCCCGCCCGGCGGCAGCGCCAGGGCGTTCGGAATTTGTTCCAATATAACCAAGGGATAAACGCCGTCGGCCGTCAGTCTGACCAGGCCGGCGTAGCGGTTAAGCACCGAGAGACCGATCACTTCGGTATAGTAGCTAACCGATTGTTCCAGGCTGCTTACCTTGAGATGAACAGCCCCCATCTCGGTTCCGGCATGCGCCTCCTTGTCGGGCAGCTTCGCCTCCGTCGGCTGCAAGACCATCGGGAATTCCCCCTTCCTCGAAGTCGAATCAGTTGTTGACCGGGTTGTCGGCCTTGGAAGGCTCGAAGACCGGATCGAGGGGACAGGCTTCCTTCCAAGGAACTCCCGGCGGGGCAATGACGCCTTCGCTGTAGATGCGTTCGGTCGGAATGCCCGGATCGAGTCCGGGCGGAATCTCGCCCTTCTGCAGAAGCTTGATCGATTTTAGCACCATGCGCCGCAATGCAATCACGCCGACGTCGCTTGTGCCGAGATGCTCCTTCGACCGGTCGACGATCGGCCCCATGCTCTCCGTTACCGCGTGATCCTGATTGCTGATGCCGAGAATACCGGAGAAGTTCCCGCTCTCCATCAGCGACCGATCCTGCTTGTAATTGTTGTCGCGGTTGTATATCTTCTTGTAGTTCTCATCCACCCACAGACCGCGCCGTTCCATCTGAGTGTCGTGGTTCAGCGGGCGGTCCAGCGTAAAATGAACGTCGTACGACCAGGTCGTCGTGTCGTCGATCGGCACATAAGCGTGGAACAGATGGTCCTCTTCCTTGACGCGCGGCGTGAAGGCGAAGGAAGGCATCAGAATGGGAGCGTCGAGAATGAATTGATCGGCATTCTCCGATGTGTCCGCCTGACCGACGAACATATTGCGGAAGCCGTACGTTGTCGGTTGAACGCTGAGAAGCGGATTGCGCGATGTGACGAGAGGATGCGAAGGGTTGATGCCGAGTTCCGTGCTTAACGCCCCTTCCTTCATATCTTGCTCCTTCAAGGCCAGATGGGCGAAAGCCGCGTGCATGTAATCGATCTCGTTCTCCCAGATCTGAAGGTAATTGCATTCCTGATATACCTTCGCCACCATCCGGTGGGATTCGGGAAGCGAGGTCCAGATGAACTTAGGAGGAGCGGGCATGCGCTCCGGTTCGCCCATGTAGGTCCAGGCGATGCCGCCCGTCTCGCAGACGGGATAGCTCAGGGCCTTGATCTTCTCCTTGAAGCGGCTGAAGTCCGGCTCCGAAGGCATATTGGTGCACGAGCCGTCCGTATCGAACGCCCACCCGTGATAGATGCAGGCCAAGCCGCAATCGTCGTTGCGGGCCAGCGTCAGCGAAGTACCGCGGTGCGGACAGAACTCGCCGAGCAGGCCGATCTTCCCTTCCTTGTTCCGATAGGCGACCAGGCGCTCGCCCAACAGTTTGACCGGCAGCGGCGCGCCCCCCGGCTTCAACTCCTCGGAGAGACAGGCCGGGATCCAATACCGGCGGAACAAATTGCCCAACGGGGTGCCGGGTCCGACTCTTGTAATCAACTCATTGTCTTCCTGCGACAACATAAAGCAAGTCTCCTTCCGATCGATTGCGTTCGCATCCGCCGCCCGGGGTCCCCCAAGCGGCGGATTTGCGTCATTTCGACATCTTCTCCCAGACCGCTTGGAGCTCCGCTAACGTCTGTTGCTTGTCCAGCTTGCCCGCGACCATCTTGATCAACGTGTTGCCCCACTCGGTCGTAAGCCCCTCCGGATACTTCGGATATTCATAGGCCAAATACTTGCCCTGGTCCATATAGGCTTTGATTCCAGCCCCGATCGAGCCCAGGCTGGCGGCGTCCGTCTCAAGCCCCTTCAAGACGGGCAGATAGCGGAAATCCTTGACGTACCATTCGCGGCCGGCGTCGGAGCTGTACAGCCAATCGATGAATCGCTTCGCTTCTTCCTTGACTTTCGAATCTTTGTTGATCGCCAGATAGGAGGACACTTGCACAAACACCCGGTCGTTCAGATCCGCGTCGTCGTTCAGCGGGGTGCCGAACACGCCGACCTCGAAGCTGGGTTGCGTTTGGTCGAGCAGAGGCTGAGAGCAGGAGCAGCCGAGCGTGATGGCGCCCTTACCGGCCGCGAAGTCGGTGATCATGCCGGTATAGTCGATCGACATCGGATTTTTGCTGGCATGATCGGTTTGCAGTTGGACCAAATCGAGCATATCCGAGAAGAGAGGGTCTTCCGTGATCTTCTTCGCTCCGGACTTCAGATCGGACAGGAATTGGTTCGGGTCGGACTGCTTGGCCACCGCATTGTTCGTCTCGAACACGCCCGGCACGTAGAAGTTGCCGTAGTCCGGTACGAACGCCTTGAAGCCCGCCGCTTCCAGCTTCGCCACCGCATCCTTGAGTTCGGTCATTGTCTTCGGCGCCTCGGAGATGCCCGCCTTGGCGAAATCATCCTTGTTATACATGAAGCCATAGCCTTCCATCGACAGAGGATAGCCGTACACCTTGCCGTCCTTCGTGATGCCGTCCAACGAGCGGTCCAGCACCGCGCTCTCCCATTCCGAGCCGGACAGATCTTCCATTTTGTCGACCCAGGTATCCAAATCCGTAAAGCCCGAGTTCGTGAATATGTCCGGACCCGCGCCTGCGGCGAACTTCGTCTTCAGATTCGTGTTGAATTCGCCGCCTTGGGACGTCTCGATGTTCAGCGTAATGTTAGGATAGGCCGCTTCGTAAACCTCTTTGAGCTTCTTGAACGCGTCGACGCTCTCCGAACGGTTCAAGTACAGATTAAGGGTCGCTTCGCTCGGCGCAGCCGACCCGGCCGGGGACGCGCCCGAGACGCCGCCGGCGTCGTCCGTGCCGCCGCATCCGGCGAGCGTCAGCATCAAGGCGGCGAACCCGGCCGCGAATGCCGCTGCGGACATCCGTTTTTCTAACTGTGTTCTCATGCGATTCTTCTTCATTTCCTCCACCCTCTCCTAACGTTTCTTTGATCTATAAATCCAGAGCCGAGGAAGCTGATGAGAGAAGCGCGACCGCTTATCCCTTGATTCCTCCGCTCGAGATTCCTTCGACGATCTGGCGTTGCATCAGAAGGAAGAACAGAACGCTCGGAGCGAGCGACATGACGATGCCGGGAAGCGCGACGTCCCATCGCTTCATGTATTGACCGAACATCGTGTTGATGGCCACTTGAATGGTGCGGTTGTCCGGACCCTGCAGCACGATCATCGGCAACAGGAAGTCGTTCCAGATCCACAGCGCGTTGATGATGACGACCGTCACCGTAATCGGCTTGAGCAGCGGCAGCACGATCCGGAAGAAGACGCTGTAAACGCTCGCCCCGTCGATGAGCGCCGCTTCTTCGATCTCGTAGGGCAACGCTTTGACGAAGCCGTGATAAAGAAAGATGGCGAACGCGAGGCTAAGGCCCCAATAGGCGAATACGATGCCATGCAGACTGTTGATCATTCCAAGCTCGCGCAGTACCTGGACAAGCGGGATCATGATCGCGTGGAAAGGGATGACCATCGATGCGACGAAGAGACCGAACATCGCGCGGTTGAACCGCCCGGAACGTCTCACGATCTGGTAGGCGCACATCGCGGAGATCAGCGTGACTCCGAGGACGCTGAAGACATCGATAAGGAGAGAGTTCAACAAGGCGCGGGGGAAGTTCAGAACGTTCCAGGCCGTCTCATAGTTCGACCACACGTACTCCCGAGGCAGGGAGCCCATATTCATCAGGATGTCGTTCATCGTCTTTAAGGAATTCATCAGCGCCAACGCCAACGGGTACAAGAACGCAACGGAAACGACGAGAAGCATCCCCTCCGCCGCGATCAGACGCTTGCGCGCTCGCCTTCCGATCATGCTTCCACCTCCTTGCGCTTCGTCAGAAGCACTTGCGCGGCCGTAATGACGACGACCACCGCAAAGAAGATGACGGCTTTGGCGGAGCCCAGTCCGAAATGGTTGTCCCGGAAGGCTTCGTAATAAATGTTCATCGCGACGGATTCGGTCGAACCGAACGGTCCGCCGGAGGTGAGGGAATAGTTCAAATCGAAGATTCGGAGAGTGGAGCTGATCGTCCAGAAAAGGCAAACGGTGATGGAGGCCATGATAAGCGGGAACGTAACCTGGATCAGCAAGGTCCAACCGGCCGCCCCGTCGATTTGCGCCGCTTCCCGAATCTCGGCCGGGACGCCCGCCAAGCCCGCAATATAGATAATCATCACGTAGCCAAGCCCGTGCCATACGCTCACGATGACCAGCGACCAGAATGCCGTGTTCTCATTGCCGAGCCAGGGGATCGTGAATAGATGCCAGTTCGTCGCTTCCCCGATCGCCTCGAAGCATTTGGTGAAGATGAAGTTCCACAGGAATCCCAGAATCAGTCCGCCGAGCACGTTAGGGACGAAGAAGACGGCCCGCCAGAGGTTGCGGAATCGAAGCTTCTTGGTGAGCAGGAAGGCGAGACCGAAGCCGATCACGTTCATAAGCAGGGCGATCGCCAGCGTAAGCCGGATCGTGAACCAGAAGGAGCGGATGAAGTCCGGGTCGAACAGCGCCGACCGGTAGTTGTCGAAGCCGACCCAGGAATAGGACGCGGAGGCTCCGTTCCAATCGGTCATCGAATAATACAATCCGAGCAGGAACGGGATCAGGAGTACCGCAAGATAGACCAAGACGGCAGGTCCCATAAATACGGTCTGACGTATCGCTTCGAGCAATCTCTTCCTCATGGCAGCCATCTCCTACAGCTTATGGAGTCATATATATGTCATTTTTAATTACATAAAGGACCTGAAAAGGGTCTTCATCCATTAGCTAAACTAAATAACCTCGATTCGAGTAAGATTATTTGACTAAAACATGACATTAAATGGCCGCAGAAGCCCCCTCTCCGACCAGGCAGAGAGCCCCCCCTATTATTCGGGAGAGCAACCCCAGCCATGCGTCGCGGAAGGCCGATCCATTCTTCAAACCAACGTTAATTTAGCGCCCAATTCAAGCTCGTCGGCAAGCCGCACTCCCTCCAGTTCGTTGGTCACCAACTCGTCGATGTCATCGTAATCGCAAACCTTGACCAATGAAGTCATGCCGTACTTCGAGCTGTCGACAAGCGCAATCACCTTCTTCGACCGTTCGATCAGCGCCCGTTTGATCTCGACTTCTTCCAGAGCATAGTCGGTCGGTCCCTCCGTCTTGGAGAATCCGCCCAACCCCAGATAGAAGCGGTCGAAATGAAATTGCTTGATCGTCTCGATCGCCAGGGAACCTACCATCGACATTTCCTGTTTGCGGAATCCGCCGCCGATTACGTAGATATTGTGCTGGCTCCGCGACAAGACCGAGGCGATCTGCAGAGAATAAGTAAATATCGTCAACCCTTTGCGCTTCAACAGCTCTTTGGCCAGAGCGGCCGTGGTCGTTCCGACATCGAGAGCGATCACTTCGCCTTCCTCGATCTGGTCCGCCGCATATTGCGCGATCCTCTGCTTCGGCCCCGCATTCTGATTCAGCCTCTGGTTGAACATAGGCTCTACGCCAAGCCCCGGCAGCGAGATCTCGCCCCGCCTCTTCAGAACGAGCCCCTGGTTCTCCAGCAGCACCAGATCCCGGCGCACCGTCGCCTCCGACACTTGCAGAAGATCCGCGAGCTCTTCGACCGTCGCGGGCGACTTTTTACTCAGAAACCTTAAGATTTCGTTCTCCCTGCTACGCGACATATCGCCTTCCACTCTCCATCTCAATAATGGATGACGACGTCCCCTCCCTCGACCGTCACGTCGTATCGCTTGACGCAGGCTCGACGGTCGTTAAACAACGCGTTGCCGCTCGTCACGTCGAATTCCCACCGGTGCCAGGGACAACGCAGGACTTCGTCGTCTCTCCCATACACGTATTCCCCTACTGTAGAGGGCAGTGTCGTCCCCGTCAACTCCCCCTCCGACAACGGAGCGCCTTGATGCGGACAAGCGTTCATGAGCGCGCAATAATCTCCGTTGCCCAACCGAACCAGCACGATGGAGCGGCTCCCCACTTGAACAGCCCTCTTCTGGCCGGGAGCCATCTCTTCCGAACCGCATGCCACCACTTGTCTCATCGGTCTGTCCCCCCCGCCGTTTTCGGAGAATCGGGCAATCGATAGAAGTTTTTCGCGTTATCGTAGAAAATTTTCCTTTTCAATTCCGGCGAGAAGGTCGTCGGAAGGCTTCGCGACGGCGAGTCGAAGTCCCAGTGGGGATAGTCCGTCGAGAACATAAGCAGTTCGTCGCTCTCCATCATCTCAACCATGCGAAGCATATGCTGCGGATTCGGATCTTCGATCGGCTGCGTCGAGAAGCGGAAGTGTTCCTTGATATATTCGCTCGGCAAGCGTTTGACCCACGGAACCTCGCTGCGCAGCGACTTGTAGTTGTGGTCCATGCGCCACATAAGGGACGGAACCCAGGTGAAGCCCCCTTCGATCATCGCGACCCGGGTTCCCGGGTATTTGTCGAATACCCCGTTCAGAATGAGGTTGACCGCCATCCCCATGAACGCCTGCGATAAGATCGTATGCCACTCCACGTAGTAGCGCGGCTGGCCGAAGCCCGTCGTCACCGAGTTGCCCTGATGCATTCCGATAACCAGGTTCTTGCGCTGCGCCGCTTCGTAAATCTTATGATAATAAGGATCCCCGAGAGGCGCCGTGCCGATCGGCAGAAGAACCTGCACCATCTTCGGATGGTCGCCCCACTTCTCGATCTCCCGCACCGCCGTCTCCGGCATCTGCGGAGCGACATGGATGGAGCCGAGGAAGCGGTCGTCCTTCTCGAGCCAATTGCGTACGTACCACTCGTTATAGGCGGATGCCAGCTCGGCCGCCAATTCGAACTGCGCCTCCATCGTCGCCGGATAGAACAACCCCGTCAGAATCGCGTACGTCATATCGTATTTATCGAGCAGCTGCTCCTTCAATACCCCGTAATCCGACCCCGGCACGTTGCCGTTCGGCAGAAGCGAATCGAGGCGCGAGCCTCCGATCGGATGCGTGTACTTCAATTCGCCCCAGCCCGTCCAATGCTTCATGTAACCAAGAAACGGCTCCTTCATGTAAGGCAGCAGATCCTCGATCGACACCATTCGTTCGTGCACGTCCGTATCGATAATCGGGAAAGTCGCCGGCCCTCCTTGCTTCCCCTCCGATAACGCCTCGGCAGACATTGCAGACATTCGGTCCCCTCCTCGTCCAATTGAGTTAAATAACCTAACGCATAGAAGTTGAATCCGTGCTCGATTTAGGTCGATTGTATCCCCGTAGGAATTTAGTGTCAATAATAATCACGTTATAATCACATAAAATCAGATATATTGCTAAGAACAATCAATTATCTGACATTTTTATAACGCTTTCTCTACAGAATATCTACATATCGTTAGGAATCAAGTCAACCGGAGCCAGGTCAGGCATCTCTTTGCATAATCGCCCGGCGTTTGCCCGCGCAAGCGGGAGATCGCATAACCTCCCAGCTCGTTGAACGATTCCTCGAGCAGCCGCTGCAGCCGTTCGGCTGCAGCATGGCCGCCGAGCGTCCAAATGGCGAAAGCTCTCCCTTCCGCCGCCGCCGGATGGCGCTTTAGCTCTTGAAGCCAAGCGCCGAGCCACCCCGGCATCTCCCCTACCGATGTCGCAGCAAACAGAAGAATAAGACCGCCCTCGCCGGTAAGAGCCTCTCCGGGCGTCCGCTCGTCCACCGTCCGAAGCTCCGCTCCCAAGCCGTCCTCCAGCACCTTCAACATTTCCTTGACCTCCGGCTCTTCGGCTTCGCCGGCCTCCCCAGAAGGCCGCAGCACGGCAATGGCGGGAACTCCGCGGGAAGACGAAGCCGGCCGGCCCGGCTTCTCGTCCCTCGACAGCAGGCCGTGAAGCGTCAATCCGACCATCTGCTCCACAACCTTCGCATGCAGCTCCTCCTCGCTTCCTTCCTCTCCGAGAATCGAAGCCAAGTCCTTGGCCGAGCGAAAATAAAATTGGTCCATCATCCCGAACATGAGGAACAGGAGCGCTTTCTCGTTCGCCTGCGAGCGGATGGCCCCCTCGCTTTTCCATGAGGCCAGCTTGTCCGCGATATCGTAGAAGTCTTGCGTCCACAGGGAAGACGCATACTTCTGGAACAAGCTCCCTCCTTCCAGCGTCTCCCAATGAAAAATTTTGTACAGATGCGGCATTCGGACCTTCATCTCGTACTGCGCCGTGACGTATTCGCGGATAAAGTCCCGGACGTCCTTGCCCTCCCAATCGAGTCGGCTCAGCATGGCCTCCCACTGCGAGAACAAGCCGTTCAGCACCTCTTGGTACAGCCGTTCCTTGGACTCGAAATAATAGTAGATCAGCGCCTGATTGACCTTCGCCTTGACGGCGATTTCGCCGACGCGGGTTCCCGGGAAGCCGCCGGCGGCGAACGCTTCTTCCGCGGCTTTCAAGATGCGCTCCCGAACGGAAGCTTTGTTGTCCGGCGAATCGCAACTCTCGCTCATTCGATTCCCTCCCGAATCCCGTTGCACACGAGCCAGGCCGTCGCTCCGTAAATGACGGCGGCGTCCACCATGTCGTCGACCGAAGGCCGGAATCGTCGCGGTCCGTACGTAGCCGCCGGAATGCCGAACATGTTGAACACGTTGTGATCGCGCCACATGCTGGAATAGACGGAGTGGCCGATCTCCGCGCCGCCTTTGCCGCTCGACCGGCTCGCGGCGTCGATCGCGTCCCGCAGCGGCCTTACCTTCCGTTCGTCCGCCGCGAAGCCTTGCCGGTAGACGATCGGCTCGATCCTGCCTTCGAACCGTTCTTCCGCCAGCACCGCTTCCAGCTCGCGCTGTACGTCCGCGATCGCTTGGGCCGGTGTGAGTCCGACCTCCAGATAGAGCGAGCAAACCTCGCTGCCCCCGCCCATAATATGAGGATCGCCGCCTCGAATGGCGACGATCTGCACCTTCGGAACCGCCGTACCGCCGGCCGAGAGGTAGACGTGCCGCTCCTCGTAGCCCGCCGCCCAGCGCTGCACCGCTTCGATGAGCGGGGACGCGAGCACCAGCGCGCTCGGGTGGTCCCGCAGCCGCGGCGGATGTGTCAAGAGCGGCGTAAACACGTCTTGCCCGTAAATATCAACCCGAAAATTCGCGTATCCGCATGAGACCCACGTGATGCCGAAGTCCGTCCCTTCCGCCGCCACGGCAAAGTCCGGAGCCACTCCTCCGTGCGTCATCATGTATTGGGCGCCGATCTCTTTGCCGTGGTAAATCGACCCTTGGAACTCCTCTACGTGCTCGGGTCCGATCTCCGCCGGGCAAGCCGTCAGATAGAGATGGCCGTTCAAGACAAGACCGGCCCGCTTCAACGCCTTCGCTCCGATCAGGAAGCAAGCCATCGGCCCCCGGTCGTTCTCGACCGGATGACCCGAGAACACGCCGTCCTTCAGCTCCGCGCGAATCCAGCCCGGATCGTCGACGGAGCCTCCGGGGCGGTACTTCCAGCTGTCGCGCCAGTTGTACTGCGGCGCTTCCGTGTCGAGGTGGCTCGTGAACAGCAGATTCCGCCCGTTCGCCGGATCGGAGCCGCCCATTCGCCCGATAACGTTAAAGCGGTCCGGAACCATCCCGATCCGCTTGGGCGAGAAGCCTTCCTTCTCCATCCATGCGTAGACGTAGTCGCCCGCATCCTTCTCGAATCCGGGCAGGCTGCGAATGTTGCCCAGCTCCAGAATGAGATCGATCAGCTCCTGCCGGTCCACATGGGCGCGGATAAGCGCTGCCGCCTCTTCGAACGTCAAGCTCTTCCTCTCCGTGATTGCCGCCTTCTCCTTCGAGGAATCCGAGTTCCTTGGCGTCATCCCGTCTCTCCCTTCCCTGCCGCCCAGTCGCGCAGCACGTCCTCCGTCTCCGCGAGCGAGGCGAAATTGAGGGCCATCAGCCTGAGCGACATGTCATGCAGCTCCGGCTCGTAAGCCGCGCAAGCGTCCGTAATGACGAACGTCTCGTAATCGAGCATGAAGCCGTCCCGGACCGTCGATTCCACGCAGCATTCCGTCGTCACCCCGGTGACGACCAGCTTGTCGACACCGAGACCGCGCAGTACAAGCTCCAAATTCGTGCCGATGAACGCGCTGTACCGCTGCTTGTCGACTACGTAATCCCGCTCTCCCGGGTACAGCTTGTAGAAATTCGCCCCCGGCGTTGCCGCTCTGCATACCGCGGCGCCGGAGGCGTCGGCTCCCTGCCTGGCGTACCAGGCGAGCATCGCCTTCGAATCCGTATGCGGCGCGGTCACCAGCCGCACGAAGACAACCGGAACGGCGGCGGCATGAGCCGCCTCGATCAAGCGTTCGATGCGTTCGATCGCCGGATCCACCTGCGATAGATCCGCGCCGAATCGGCCCATCAATCCTTCCGGAGCGCAGAAGTCGTTCTGCACGTCCACCACCAATAGCGCCGAGTTTTCGTTAGGTACTCTCATCCAGCCGCTCCGTCCCCTCCGGCCCGCGGCCGATTATTTCGCCGCGCGCAGCAGCGGCAGCACTTTCTCCCCGAAATAGCGCAAATCCCCGATATAATCGGCGAACGTCAGCATCATGCCGTCCAGCCCCGTCGTCTCCATGATGTGCCGGATTTGTCTCGCGATGCTCTCCGCGTCGCCTGTCAGCATCTCGTTCATGAACACATTGCGCGCCCGCGCCTGCATCGAGTTCTCGCGGCCGTCCGGCTCCAAGCCGTAGCTGCGCAGCAGGCCCTTGATCGCTTCCAGGTCGGCTCCGTCCCGATAGCTTTGCAGCCTCCTCTGCACCTCGTCCTCCGAGTCGCCCGGCAACACTCCGAACATCGAATACGTCTTGATCGTCTTGCCGCGTTCGGCCGCCATCTCCTTCGCTCGAGCGCTCACCTTGGCGAGCTCCTCCAGATCGCGTCCGCCGATGAAGCAGGCATCGCCTTCCTCGATCGTGAAGCCCATTCCTTTCTCGGAGGCTCCGGCGCAGATGATCGGCGGACGCGGCTTCTGAAGCGGCTTCGGGCTCGACTCGCAATCTTCCAATCGGAAGTAATCGCCTTTATGGGTTACCCGCTCCTCGCTCCAGAGGCGCTTCACGACCTGAATCCACTCGCGAGCCAGATCGTATCTGGCGTCATGGTCCAGATGCTCCGGCCATGTGCCCATCTGGCGGAACTCGCCGGCATAGGAGCCGGAGACGACGTTCATTCCGATTCGTCCGCCGCTGATCTGGTCGAGCGTCGAGAACATCTTCGCCGCGACTGCCGGATGATAGAGAAGAGTGTGGACGGTGGCGAACACCTTCACCCTGGACGTCGCCTCCGCCAGCGCCGCCATCATCGTCATCGATTCCAGCGATGTCCCCCAATGATTCGTCTCTCCGCCGTACCCCTTCCACTTGGCCATCGACATGATAAAGTCGAGTCCGAGCTCTTCCGCCAGCACGGCCGCCTCCCGGTTAAGAGCATAGCTTCCGTCCGGACGCGGCTCCGCAGTCGAGATAACCCATCCTCCGTTCGCTACCGGAAGGAACACGCCAAAATCGAGCTTGTTAAAATCGAGTTCGTTGGAAGTCGCACCCATTGTTCATCTCTCCTGTTCTTGGATTGATTCCTCTTAACCAAAAAGTAAAACCATTTGATTGTTTGGTTAAAATATTTGCTCCTAAAGTAGCACACGCCCCTGGACGCGTCAACGCACCTCGCTTATATTCGTTCATAATATTCAAATAATTCAGTTGTCAGCGGACCGTTTTCTAGCGAAAAATAGCAATCGTCAGCCGAGCGGCCATAAAAAAACGGCCCCTCCCGAAGAGGCTTCGGGATGAGGGCCGTGTTTAATGATTATTCTGCCTTGAGTCGACCAAAAACTCAGTGAGACGCCCAGCTGTCGAGGTACGCCTTCTGCTCGGCGCTGAGGCTGTCGATCGAGATGCCGAGCGACTCGAGCTTCGTGCGGGCGACTTGCTCGTCGAGCTCGTAAGGCACGTTGACGACGCGGTTGCCGATCGAGCGGTAGTTGTCGTTCACGTACCTCAGCGAGAGCGCTTGAAGCGCGAACGTCATGTCCATGATCTCGGCCGGGTGTCCGTCGCCGGCGGCCAGGTTGACGAGGCGTCCTTCGGCCAACACGTAGATGCGGCGGCCGTCCTTTAATTGATACTCTTCGATGTTGCGGCGAACGGTGCGCTTGGACACCGACAGCGCGGCGAGCTCGACGAGGTTGACTTCGACGTCGAAGTGGCCGGCGTTGGACAGAATGGCTCCGTCCTTCATGTTCTCGATATGATGGCCGCGGATGACGTCCTTGTTGCCCGTCACGGTGACGAAGAACTCGCCGACCTTGGCGGCTTCGTCCATCGACAGCACGGTGAAGCCGTCCATGTAGGCTTCGACCGCCTTGATGGCGTCGACCTCCGTGACGACGACGTTGGCGCCGAGCCCCTTGGCGCGCATGGCGACGCCCTTGCCGCACCAGCCGTAGCCGTTGACGACGACGGTCTTGCCCGCCACGACCAGGTTGGTCGTCCGGTTGATGCCGTCCCAGACCGATTGGCCGGTTCCGTAGCGGTTATCGAACAAATATTTGCAATAAGCGTCGTTAACGGCGACCATCGGGAACTTCAGCGAGCCTTCCTTATCCATCGCCTTGAGGCGCAGAATGCCCGTCGTCGTCTCCTCGGCGCCGCCCCGGACGTTCGGGAGCAGGTCCTGGCGCTCCGTGTGCAGGATGGTGACGAGGTCGCCGCCGTCGTCGATGATGAGGTCCGGCTTCGTCTCCACGGTCTTCACGAGAAGGTCGTGGTACTCCTCCGGAGTCGGGTTGTACTTGGCGTACACGGCGATGCCGTCCTCCACGAGGGCGGCGCACACGTCGTCTTGGGTCGACAGGGGATTGCTTCCCGTGATGACGACTTCCGCCCCGCCGGCCTGCACGACCTTGGCCAGGTAAGCGGTCTTCGCTTCGAGATGAAGCGAGATCGCGACGCGCAGCCCCTTGAACGGCTGGTCGCGCTCGAATTGCTCGCGAATCCGGTTCAGGACGGGCATATGCGCGGAAGCCCAGTCGATCTTCAGCTTGCCCTCCGGCGCGAGGGACGGATCTTGGATGATGCTCTTTAACGTCGTTTTCATACGGGGTAATCCCTCCTGGTTGAGATGCGTATCCATAAGCGCAAAAGATCAAGGCGCGACCAGGCGATGGCCCCCGGCCGCGTCGTAAGGCACTTCCCGCCACAGCCGGAGCCAATCCGGGCCGTACCGGTTCAAGTAATGGACGATCCCGAGCACCCGCTCCTGCGGCTTGCCCTGCGGCCATAACGAGCACCGCATCCGGTCCCATTGGCGAAGCGACGCCTCGTGCTTCTTGGCGAGCGCGTCGACCGCCCGGTTCTCCAGGTAGGCGATCTGCTCCAGAATGCGGTCGCGGTTGCCCTCTCCCAGCTTCGCGAGGCCGGGCTGCATGGCGGCGACGGTGTCCAGCACCGGCGCGTACAGCTCGAGGAACCGCTCGCGGGCCTCCCGGAACCTCTCCTCGAGCCGCCAATCGTCCTGGCTCTCGAGCCATTCGGCCTTTAATCTCTCGCCGTCCGAGATGATCTGTTCGACGGTCGCTCCGTACTTCTCCAGCAGGCTCGAGACGCCGGCTTCCAGGAAGGTGAACGACTGTCTCGGGACGACGATCGGCATCGCCATCCCGAACATTCGGAAGGCCGGACCGAGCCCGCTCCAATAGGCGATCTCGGCGTGCCCGAGCACGGTGGCCAGCACCGGCAGGACGTAATCCTGCATAAGCGGCCGGGTCAGCGCGTTGTTGCTGAGCGCTTCCGGCGACCGGTCGGCGAGCCTGAGCAGCTCCTCTTCGCTCAGCGCGGCCTCCTCCTTGCGGTCGATGTAGCGCCCGTCCTTGCGGAACAGGAGCAGTCGGCCCGCGTCGTGATGGAGGAACAGGTTGGCGCAGCCTTCGGCCGATTCGGCCTGCAGCGGGAATCCGAGCTCGCGAACGAGCGCTTCCCCTTCCCGCAGGCGCGATTCCAGCTCTTCGTTCCGCTCGATCAGCTTGCGGAAGAACTCTCCTTCCAGCGCCCGAATCCCGGGATCGTCGGAGTCGAGCAGCACGAGGCCTTCCGGCCCGAACCACTCGGCCATCAGCCGGGCGAACGAGACCGTCAAGGTCGGGGCGTCCTCGGCGTAGCTCCGGATGCGGTCCAGCAGCTTCGGCTTGAATTCCGTATCCGGCAGCGATGCGGACAGCTCCTCGATCGCCGCCGTCCATTGCTCGGCCGTCAGTCCGGTGCGGCTGACGGAGCGGCGCGGGCCGGCGGGGCGGTCCATCTTCACCTTCTTGACGTCCGCTCCGTCCAGCGACGAGACGTGAACGTGATTCGCTTCTTCGAAGTCGTGGTCCTCTCCCGCGATCCAGAAGACGGGAACGACCGGCCGGCCCAGCAGGCTCTCGGCGTAACGCGCGGTCTGCACCACCGTCAGCGCCTTGTGCAGAATCATCAGCGGCCCGCCGAACAAGCCGGCCTGCTGGCCGCCGACGACGACCAGGCTGTCTTCCCGCTCCAGCCGGTCGATCGATCGCCGCGCTTCCTCGCCGGCCGGAAGCCGGTCGTGATACGCCCGGAGCGCTTCGGCGAGCCGCTTGCGGTTCGCGCGGCCCGCGGCTTCGCGGTCCAGGTACTCCGCCCGGTCTCGCCAATGCCGGGAATGGGAAGGATGGGAGCCGAACAGCTTGCACACATCCGGGTCTCCCTTCCGGTATCGTTCCGCCAGGGTCGGAGAAGACAACCCTTCTAGAGGGGTAACTATCATAAGGGCTCCTCCCGAGTAAGTTACATATCAAGGTACATATCCATGTTGATTGTACATGAACAGGCCTGTTTCGGCAAAGAGCAGAATCCGAAAATGGTTGCCTGTCGGGGCCTCGCCGCCCGAACGGATCACGCGGACGCTATTCGCGCATCCGGGAGCGCGACAGTCCGTTCATGACATAAGGACGAACCAGATCCGCAAGCAAATCGGTTCGAGTGTTTTTTTCATTTAACCAATAATACGCAGCGCCATAGATCGCCGAACCGGTCATGGCCGCCATGATCTCCGTATGCTTGCGGTCTGCCATTTGGCAAGTATCCTCTTTCAATAGGATGCTCTCGATTTTCTGCTGCAGCAATTTCTTTATTTTCGCATCCACGATCGTAGCCATCGATTTGGAATCCATTCTGCATATCCGATAGAAATCTTCGATATAGCGGTGCGTGAGCGCGATCAGTTGGTCGCATATTTCGCCTGTAAACTCACTCGCGTTCATCACTTGTTCGGGAATCATCTCGCGGATAACCTGTTCCGTGATTTCTTCCAGCAAAGAATATTTATCTTCAAAGTGGGCATAAAAGGTGGCGCGGTTTATGGTAGCTCTCTGCGCGATATCGTTTATGGTGATGGAATCGAACCCTTTCGTCCGCAACAAATCTCTGAATGCATCCTTTATTAACTGTCGCGTGCGCAAAACCCTTGGATCTTGCCGATTCGCCATATCCATCCCCCTGCTTAAACATCATTTTTCGCCATGTGTCGTCTATGCGACTATCCGCTTCATCTGCCGGTTGAAGTTCAAAGAGATTGGAACTATTATTTTATCCGACAAGCGTTGCTTAAGCAATGAATGTCAATTCGCTGAAAGGAATGATCGGAATGAACGCCGACCAAACCAGACTCTTGATCGTTGGCGCAGGCGTGATCGGCAGCTTATACGCGCTTCGCTTTGCGCAGTACGGACTGGATGTCACCATGCTGGCACGGGGAAAGAGGCTGGATGCGCTGACAAGGAGCGGACTGAGATACAACGACAACGGGACGATAAAGCAAATGCCGATCAAGACGATAGAGACGCTTGATAACGACGACATTTATGATTACATCTTCGTTCCCGTCCGATATGATCAATCCGAGTCCGCCCTGGCTGCCATCAAGAATAATAGGAGCAAAACGATTGTCACCTTGACGAACACCGTTGGATACGACACCTGGCTTGAAATCGTGGGCGACCGGCTGCTTCCGGGATTCCCGGGCGCGGGCGGAGACATCAAAGAAGACGTTCTCTACGCTCAATTCGGTACCGAAAAGCATCAAGGAACCATGTTCGGCGAAATAAACGGACGGATAAGCGAAAGAGTGAAGGAACTGGCCAAAATTATGGAAACGGCGGATTTGCATTATGAAATCCAGCGGGACATTCTAGCCTTCCATGTATCGCATGCCGCATTGGCCGTCGCGAACAGGCATTTCTATACGAACGACGGAATGGCGGATATAGAGATAGCAAGGAGCGATAGCACTCTAAGCAAGATAGCCGCGGATATTAAACATAACATTCGCCTGGTCGCGCAAGCCGGATATTCGGTCATCCCGCCCGAAACGAAAGAAATGGGAGATTGGCCCGACAGCGAGATTATGTCTTTATATCGGCGGATGCTGAGCAATGACTTTATCATTGACGTCAAGCTTGGGAACCATGCCGTCAGCCAAAAAGCGGAAATCCTGTTATTGAATGAGGCGTTCCATAAAAAAACTGTCCTGACGGGGAAAGGAGAGGAATCCGAGAGAACCGCGAGTCGCGCGCAAAAAAACTACGAATGTCCAATTCCCTAACGTAACCTATCCCGGAATATTTCGATTCGTACATGATGTACAAAAAATCATACAAATACTGCTTCAAGAAGGCGCCTCGCTTACTTGTTGTACGATAAACCATACAAATTGCGCCTGCCTTGTTTTTTTCCGAAGACGCTATTCGAAAAATCGTACAAATGAATCCGCTTGCCTGCGGCGCAGCCCTCTAAGTCGGCGAGATTGGGCTCGCCGGTCCGGTCAGACGCACGGAGCTTCTTCGCGGAAGGATTCATCCGGAGAGATGGACCCTATCATGGATAACGGAGCTTGTATGTAAATGGGGCATCCGCAGAAAAAACGGCATGGAAGCCTGCTCGCGCAGGCTTTCATACCGTTGGGCACTCTTATCGGTCAAGCGTAGTGGCAGGCAGCCCAGTGTCCGTCCTTCACTTGCCGGAACTCCGGCGCCTCCGCGGCGCACTTCTCCGTCGCGAACGGGCAGCGCGTGCGGAACGGGCACCCGCTCGGCGGGTCGATCGGGCTCGGCAGGTCGCCGGACAGCACGATCCGCTCCTTGCTCGCCTCCACCTCCGGATCCGGAATCGGAATCGCGGACAGGAGAGCCTGCGTGTACGGATGCTTCGGGTTCGCGTACAGCTCCGAGCTCTCGGCGAGCTCGACCATCTTGCCGAGGTACATGACGGCGACGCGGTCGCTGATGTGCTTGACCATCGACAGATCGTGCGCGATGAACAGGTACGTCAGCCCGAGCGACCGCTGCAGCTCCTGGAGCAGGTTGACGACCTGCGCCTGGATCGACACGTCGAGCGCCGAGATCGGCTCGTCGCAGACGATGAACTTCGGATTCGCCGCGAGCGCGCGGGCGATCCCGATGCGCTGCCGCTGGCCGCCGGAGAACTCGTGCGGGTAGCGCGAAGCGTGCTCCGAGCGCAGCCCGACCCTCTCGAGCAGCTCCTCGACCTTGCGCTTGCGCTCCTTCGAGCTGCCGGCGATGCCGTGGATGTCGAGCGGCTCGGCGATAATGTCGGCGATGCTGAACCGGGGGTTCAGCGACGCGTACGGATCCTGGAAAATCATCGCCATCTCGCGCCGCAGCGCCTTCAGATCGGCGCCCTTCAGACGGTAGATGTTCTTGCCGTTAAACCGCGTCTCGCCGGCGGTCGGCTCGTAGAGCCGCATGATCGTCCGGCCCGCCGTCGACTTGCCGCAGCCGGACTCGCCGACGACGCCCAGCGTCTCGCCCTTGCCGACCGCGAAGCTGAGGTCGTTCACGGCCTTCAGCGTCTGGCCGCCCCCGACGGGGAAGAACTTGCTGAGCCGGTCGACTTCGAGCAGCGGAGAACCGGATGCCCCGATCGGCCCGATTCCGCCTACGGACACTTTGGTTGCTGTCGTCGCGTTCATCATTGCGCCTCCTTCGCCAAAGGATGATGCAGCCAGCACTTGGCCGTCTGCCCCGCTTCGCCGACCGGCTTCAGCTCCGGATCGAGCTCGGCGCACACCTGCATCGCTTCGTCGCAGCGCGCGCAGAACGCGCAGCCCTTCGGAGGGGCGAGCAGGTCGGGCGGCGTGCCGTGGATCGGCACGAGCGGCTCGCCCTTCGGCTGGTCCAGCCTCGGCATGGAGCGAAGCAAGCCGCGCGTATACGGATGCTGCGGATTGCGGAAGATGTCCCACTTCGTCCCCGTCTCCACGACCTGGCCGCCGTACATGACGATGACCCGGTCGCACATGTCGGCCACGACGCCGAGGTCGTGCGTGATCAGAATGATCGACGTGCCGAATTTCTCCTGCAGATCCTTCATGAGCCGCAGAATCTGGGCCTGGATCGTCACGTCGAGCGCCGTCGTCGGTTCGTCGGCGATGAGCAGCGCCGGGTTGCAGGAGAGCGCGATGGCGATCATCGCGCGCTGCCTCATGCCGCCGGAGAAGTTGTGCGGATATTGGCCGAACCGGGTGTCCGGATTCGGGATGCCGACGAGCCGCAGCAGCTCGAGCGCGCGCTCGCGGGCGGCCTTGCGATCCATCCCTTGGTGCTTGATAAGGCCTTCCGTTATTTGATGGCCGATCGTCATCGTCGGGTTCAGCGAAGTCATCGGATCCTGGAAAATCATGCCGATGTCCTTCCCGCGAACCGACTCCATCTCCTGCTCGGACAGCTCCAGCAGGTTCCTGCCCATGAACTCGATCGAGCCTTGCTTCACGAACGAAGGAGGCGTCGGCAGGAGGCGCATGACGCTTTGCGCGGTGACGCTTTTGCCGGAGCCGGATTCGCCGACGATGGCGATCGCTTCTCCTTTTCTCACTTCGAAATCGACGCCCCGCACCGCCTGCACTTCCCCGCCCCGCGCCCGGAACGATACGTGAAGGTCGTTCACGCGAAGAATGGGGTCCATCTCGTCACCTCCCATGATAGAACGGATTTTATTTTTTGAGCTTCGGATCGAACGCGTCGCGAAGACCGTCGCCGAAGACGTTGAAGGCTAGCATCGTCAAGCTGATGAGCGCGGCCGGGAACAGCATCTGCCACGGGTACAGCGTCCAGCTGGCCAGCGAGTCGTTGATCATCGTCCCCCACGAAGCGGCGGGCGATTGAACGCCGAGGCCGAGGAAGCTGAGGAACGCTTCCGAGAAGATCGCCGACGGAACGGTCAGCGTCAGCGTGACGATGATCGGGCCGAGCGTGTTCGGAATGAGATGCTTGAACAGCATGCGCGCCCCGGACGCCCCCATCGAGCGGGCGGCCAGCACGTACTCCTGGTTTTTGAGCTGCAGAATCTGCCCGCGGACGATCCAGCTCATGTTGATCCAGCCCGTGACGGACAAGGCGAGAATGATCGTCCACATGCTCGGCTCCATAACGACGAGAAGAAGAATGACGACGAGCAGGTACGGAATCGAATACAGAATCTCCGACGCCTTGTTCATCGCTTCGTCCGTGCGTCCGCCGACGTAGCCCATGATGCCGCCGTAGATGACGCCGATGACGAGGTCGATGAACGCCGCGGCGAGACCGACGATAAGCGAGATTCGAGCGCCCATCCAGATCCGCGAGAACAGGTCGCGGCCGAGGTTGTCCGTGCCGAACCAGTAGTCGCCCGAAGGCGGCTCGTTCGTGCGGTCGAGATTGTTCGTGAAGTAGTCGTGCGGCGAGATTAGCGGACCGATAATGGCCATGACCGCGAGCAGCGCGAGGAACACGACGCCGGCCATCGCCAGCTTGTTCGACGCGAGGCGGCGCAGGACGTCCCGCCAGACCGGAACGCTCTCTCCGGCGATCGTCTCCGCGGGCGGACGGAACGAGAGCTTCTTGAACATCTCCTTCGTCAACGCGGCCGTTCGATTGTCCTTCATCAAGAGACCCCCTTCCGGGAACGAAGTCCGATCCGCGGATCGACCAATCCATACGCGATGTCCGTCAGGAGACGAGCCGCCATCAGAATGACCGCGTAGAACAGCGTAATGCCCATGATCAGCGTGTAATCCCGGTTCGAGACGCTGCCGACGAAGTATTGGCCGAGTCCCGGAATGCCGAAGATCTGTTCGACGATGACCGAGCCGGTCACGATGTTCGCCGTCATCGGGCCGAGATAGGTAACGACGGGCAGAATGCCGTTGCGGAGCGCATGCTTGAAAATAATAACCCGCTTGCGAAGTCCCTTCGCCTTGGCGGTCTTGATGTACTCGGCGGACAGCACCTCGAGCATCGTCGAGCGGGTCAGCCTGGCGATGTACGCGATCGGCAGCGCGGAGAGCGCGATGACCGGGAGCACGTAATCGAGCGGCTCGTTAAGGCCCGCGACGTTGAACAGTCCCATTTTCACCCCGAACACGTACTGCATCAGCGACGCGAGCACGAAGTTCGGCACGCTCACGCCGAGCACCGCGATGACCATGGAGACGCTGTCGATCAGCTTCCTGTGGTACATGGCGGCCAGAATGCCGAGCCCCACCCCGACGACGACGGACACGACGATCGCGAAGATGCCGAGCCGGAAGCTGAACCCGAACGAGTCGGCGATAATTCCCGTTACCGTCTGGTACTGGCTCTTCATCGACATGCCCAGATCCAGATGGAGAAGCTTCTTCAGGTAGATCAAATATTGCTGCCATACGGGCTTGTCCAAACCGTAGAAAGCCATCAGCTTCGCCTTGATCTCCGGCGGAACCGCCTTCTCGGCCGTGAACGGGTCGCCCGGAATGGCCTTCATGAGGAAAAACGTCGCCGTCGCCAAAATGAACAAAGACACGATGACGGAGACGACTTTACCCGTCCAGTAACGCACCACGTCATTCCACTCCTTTCTCCCCTATGCCGATTCCCGGAAGTAAAAATCGGGATATGCTTGGGACTCGCCCGACATATCCCGATGCTGGTTCATGCTAATTTTTATTCGACGGAAGCGCGCGTGTAATCGATCATGCCTTGGTAGTCCATGACGATGTTCTGCACGTTCTTCTTGACCATGTGAACGCCGGTGTAGTAGTACAGCGGCAGAATGGCCATGTTGTCCTTCATGAGGATCGTCTCGGCCTTGTTCATCAGTTGCATGCGCTCATGCTGATCGGAGGAAGCGGTCGCCTTCTTCACGAGCTCGTCGTATTCGGCGTTCTTGAAGCCGATGTCGTTGTTGCCGCTGTTCGAGGTGAACATGTCGACGAACGTCATCGGATCGTTGTAGTCCGCGGACCAGCCGGCGCGCGCGATGTCGTAGTTCAGGCTTTGGCGGTTCTTGAGGAACACCTTCCATTCCTGCGTCTCGATCTTCACTTCGACGCCCAGGTTCTTGCGCCACATGTCGGCGAGAGCTTCGGCGATCTGCTTGTGGCCGGTGCCTTCGTTGACCGTCAGCGTGACGGACGGGAACGTCGTCAGCCCCTTCTCCTTCATGCCTTGGGCCAGCGCTTCCTTGGCGGCGGCGACGTCCGGCTTCAGGAAGTCGGCATCCGAATACTCTTCGCGATAGTTCTTCTTCTCGCCCAGGATGCTCGGCGGCACGAAGCCGACGGCGGGCTGTTGGCCGCCCTTGGTGACCTTGTCGACCAGCTGCTGGCGATCGACGGCCAGGGCGAACGCCTTGCGGATGTTCGCGTTGTCGAACGGAGCCTTCTGGTTGTTGAAGTTGTAGTAGTACGTGCTCGCGATCGGCTTGATGCGGAGCTCGTCCTTGTTCGTCTGCTTCAGCTTCTCGATCTGCTCGGTCGGAATCTCGCCGGTCGGGAAGCCCGCGAAGTTCAGCTGACCGGTCTGGTACATCTGCAGCTCGGTAGCCGCGTTCTTGACCATCACGAAGTGGACCTTCTTCAGCTTCACTTCGTCCTTGGCGTAGTAGTTCTCGTTCGGCACGAGGTCGATCTCGTTGCCGTGCTTCCACGTCGTGATCTTGAACGGGCCGTTCGAGACGATCGTGTTCGCTTCGGCCGCCCAGGCCGCGTTGTCCTTGGCGGACTTGTGAACCGGGAACGTCGTCCAGAACGACGTGATGTTCAGGAAGTAAGGAGTCGGGTTCTCCAGGTCGACCTGGAGCGTGTAATCGTCGAGCGCCTTGACGCCGACTTGGGCCGGGTCGCTGACGTGGTTCGGGTTATTGGTCTTGATGTTGTAGTTCTGGGCGTTCTTCACGTAGTACAGCTGGTAAGCGTAAGGCGAAGCCGGGTTCATGTCCGGATCGAGCAGACGCTTCCAGGCATATTCGAAGTCATGCGCGGTGACCGGGTCGCCGTTGGACCACTTGGCGTCCTTGCGCAGGTGGAACGTATACGTTTTCTGATCGTCCGAGATGTCCCACTTCTCCGCGATGCCGGGAATGACCTTGCCGTCGGCGTCCTTGCGGGTGAGACCTTCGTACAGGCCGGTCAGCACCGTGAACGATACGGAATCTTGAGCCAGCGCCGGATCGAGGGTCGGAGGTTCGGAGGTCAGGTTCATGTTGAAAACTTGATCCTTGGAGGATCCTTTGTTCGAGCCGCAGCCGGCCAGAACGGTTCCCGTCGCGAGGAGCAACGCGAGAACGAGTAGCCACGATTTGCGCATGCTGAGATACCCCTTCGTCTGTATAAAATGTAGGCAATTCCGATTATATCGTCTCTGATAATTTTGGACTAGCGGTCATTTTTTCCACGTTTCCCATTCGTCCAACGCGGTTACCAACTTACAATAGGTAATACACTTTCTGTCTGTGGCGAACAGAGGCGAGCTTGGAGGAGCGAGGTCCACCAAGCTGCATCGACGGTTTGGTCAAAATAACGAGCCGCTGTATGGGTTGGAGGAGCGTTGGAGGAGGTGTTGGACGAATGTCACGCGGGCTCGAGCCGGATGGTGGCGTCGGGCGGGGAGGCGCTAACGAATCGAGCGGACGCTATTTCGTTCCGGAAGCCCCTTTTTTCCTGGCGACAGCCCCAAATAAGATCGCCTGGATTCGTTACGATCTCATAAATGGGCTCTGCGCGCGAAATAGCGATTTCGGAGTTCGTTACAGCTCGTGCGTAAAAAAAGAAGCAGCCCCCGATTCCCGGGCAGGCCGCTCCCTTCGTTCAGTCGGATGCTCCCGCGAAACATGGCTTCGCGATTCGAATGCATCCCGTCTTATTGCTTCCATCTAATATTCGCTTCTTCCTATTATTCGAGCCAAAATCCGCGTCTTCGAGACCCATGCCCCAAGCGCTCAAGCCGTAGCGCCGAACGCTCTGCGGGCCAGCTCGATCACCATCAGCAGCACGTACATGACGCTCATGACGAGGAACGACAGCCGCCAGATCGCGCGGATCAGCTTGGCCGCGTCGACCTTGCCCCTCAGCCGGTTCTGGGCGCCGCCGATCAAGCCGCCCATGATAAGCATGAACAGAAGAATGATATAAGGGCCGAACGACGTCCCCATCCGGTTCAGCAGCATCGAGACGCAGCCGAGCAGGAACGCCGTCGTGATGTCCATCGAGAGCTTGATGGCGCGGTTGCGGTCCCCGCTGCGCACGGATACGACGGCGAACACGAGCAGGAACGGGATTATCGGCACCACGGCGAGCGCCGCGTAAGCCTTGACCAAGGCATCCCAGAATGCTGCCATCTCTCCTCCTCCTTATTCGCTCGATATCGCCCGTGCCAGCGCCGCGATCTTCTCGTTCCAGGGAGCGGGCGTCCCGAGCCTCTTCGCGATCCGGACGACCGCCCCGTTAATGGCGTCGATCTCGTTCGGCCTCCCGGCCATCGCGTCCTGCAGCATGGACGAACGGTTGGCCGCCGTGCGGGCGCAGACGTCCAGCAGCTCGTCCCACAGCTCTCCGTCCGGCAGCTCCTCTTCCCGAGGAAGCCCGCAGCGCCGGAGAATGTCCGCCGTCTCCCCGTGGAGCTCCCGCATGAGGGCCAGCCTCTCGGGCGTGGCCGCCAGCTCGCCGTTGCGGACGCGAAGAAGCGCGGTGAGCGGGTTGACGACGGCGTTGATCAACAATTTCCGAAGCATGCGTTCTGCCATATTATTCGACAGCGATACGGTAAATCCTGCCTGCTGCAGTCGATTTTCGATATCGCGCATCGCATCGGGGGAGGGCATCGCGGCGTCCCGGACGGGAATCGCGTCGAATCTCGGCGCCGGCCCGAGCCAGGTGACGCCCTTCCCCGTATGGACGACCGTACGCCCGTCCGTCCGCAAGGCCCCTTCGGTCGTGACGGCCGCGGCGAGACCGATGCCGGGAAGCGCCTCCGCCAGCCGTTCGACGTGGCCGACGCCGTTGCAGAAGCAGACGAGCGCCGAGCCCGGAGCCAGGATGCGGGACAGCGCCTCCAGCAGCTCGTCCGTCAGCGCCGTCTGCTTGACGGCCAACAGCACCGTCGCCCGCCGCGGCGCTCCGCCCCGGCCGAACGGCATCGCGGCGACGGGCGCCGCCGCGGCCGCGGTCGGCTTGGCGCGGACGGCAAGCTCGGACGCGCCGGCGCGATCCGAAGCGTCGTCGCCGGAGCCGGAGCCGGCCCCCGCCGCGCCGCCTTCCGCTTCGAGAACGGCGACTCCCTCGCGCCGCAGCCGCTCCGCCTGCTCCTCGCTTCTCGTCCACAGTTCGACCGGCGTGCCCGCCGCTCCCAGCCTGCCGGCGAGCAGCAAGCCGAGCGAGCCTCCCCCCATGACGGCGATCGGGTTCATTCGCGCTCTTCCTTTCGATTCCAAGATTGCGTTCGACAATGGTTGGTTCATTTTACCACACCCGCCCCCCGGAATAGCAACGGCCACTCCCGCTGCGCGCGGGAATGGCCGTCTAGGGACTTGCCGCTATTCGATTCGCTCCAGGTTGCCGTTGGCGTCCATCTTGAAGCGCGTCTTCTCTTCGTCCGGCTCCTCCGCGAGGAAGGCGAGCCGCCGCGCCCGATCCATGATTCGGATGAGCGCCTTGTAGTCGTCGTTCACGACCCGGTAATCCGTCTGAACCTCGTTTACTTCCTTCGACAGCTTCTCGTTCGCTTCCTTCAGCTCCGCGAGCGCCTCTTCCTTCTCTTTCAATTCTTTCTCCAGAGCCCGCACTTGCCGGGTCAGATCCTGAACCGTGTTTTTCCATTGGCGCAAATACCGGATCACCGCTTCCATCGACAGCGATTCCGCCGTCACCAGGTCCGGCTTGGCCGTCTCGCCTTCGTCCGAGGACGCCAGCTTCTCCGCTTGGGCCGGAGGAATCCCTTGTTTCTTCAGATAATTGCGTTTTTGCCGTTGCTGCTTGGCGATCCCGATCGCCTCGTCGTAACGCTTGCGGACGCAGCTATTCCAGCGGAATCCGCAGGCGGCCGACGTGCGGGCGATCCGTTGCCCCACTTCCTCGAACGCAGCCAGCTGCGTGCTGCCCTCGCGAATATGGCGAAGCGTCACCTCCGCCAGAATCAAGTCGTCGTCCGGACTCCAAGCGTCCTGTCTAACAGCCGTCATGCAAGAACTCCCTCCTCGTCATTGTCACCATCGCGCCAGTTTTGGCATTTGATTTATTTCTATGCCCATGGTAGAGTTCATAGAATCTATCGGATACTTCTATGTATATCCATTTTTCGAATCGGTATACCTCGGCGGGATCGGCGCGAACGGAACGAATAAAAAGGCGAAGGTTCGGGAACATTGAACGCACGGACGAAAAGTTTGCCAATTCGTCACTTCTTCCGGTTTACACTTTGCTGGGGCTGAAGGTATAATATGCTTTAGAAAATCAGGGGATCGAGCAGAAGGGAGGATCAATCATGGCACGCATGTTCCGGGTGTTGGGCTTCTTAACGCTGTTAATCGCTCTGATGTCGTTCGCGGGCGATATGTGGGAGATGGCGTTGCTGTTCTTTATTCAGTCGGCCGTATTCTTCTTGTTCGGCTACCTGAATTTTACGGAGCGTACATATATCTTCATGTTCTGGGGTTATATGATCATCGCGTTCTTAGGCTTTACCTATTGGAGCGTATTCGAGATGGGATTGCCTTACTGATCGTTCGTTTGGGGATAAGAATCCGAAAGTCCGGAGCCGAGTCGCTCCGGACTTTTTTTATTCGGGCCGCGGGCCAACCCGCTAGCCCTTCGCGAGCACGAGCACCTTGAACAGCTCGCTCATGCCGTCGGACAAGAGCAGCTGCCGGATCGCCCGGTTCGTTCGGGCGACCGGGTGGAACAGATCGGCGAACGCGTGCTCCGCGAGCCGCTCCAGCACGCCCGCTTCGACGAGGAACCGCTTCTGCGTCCCGTACCAGAGCGCGCTCCATCCCGCCGCTTCGGCGGCCGCCCGCACGGACGTGAAATCGACGTGCGCCGTGATGTCCTGCTCGCCGGGCGCCTCGAACGGATCGCCGCTGGCGACGTGGCGGCGATAGCACAGGAGCGTGCCGGCCATCCGATGCCCGGCCGTCAGCTCCTCCGCCTCGTCGCCGTAATCGACGACCGCGACGATCGCGCGGCCGAGCTTCCCGGCCAGCGAAGCGATCCAATCGGCCGCCTCCAGGCCGATCTCGGCCGTCTGCCCTTCGCGCAGCCGGATCCCGCTTCGCGCCATCGTCTCCGCGAGGCGCGGCGTGCTCGGCTCCGCCGCGCACGGAACGGGCCGTCCCGACTCGTCGTCCCACGCGACGGCCCATTCCCGCAGCCGGCCTCCCCGGAGGACGACGCGATGGACCGGCATCGCGTCCAGCAGCTCGTTCGCGACGACGACGACCGGCCGCTCCCGCCACGGCTGCGCTTCGGCTTCCGCCGCGCTCAGGACGCGCGCCGCTCCCGCGGCGATCTCCGCCGCGAGTCGGGTCTCCGCCTCCCGGCGATGCGCGGGATCGTCGTCGACGACCGTCACGCGAACCCGCGGCCCTTCGAACGCTGCCGCTCCGGCCTCTCCCGTTCCTGTCTCTCCCGCTCCGGCGGCTTCCGCGGCCGCGTTCCAGCCGCCCAGCATCTGCTTGGCCAGCCGCCCCGTCCCGCCGCCCCAATCGACGAGCTCGACGGTCTCCGCGCGTCCGAACCGTTCGGCCGCGAGCCCGCGCGCATAAGCGCCGAGCCTCTCTCCCAGGACGTCGCCTATGTAGGAGCTCGTGTAGAAGTCCCCTTCCCGGCCGACGCGAACTTTCTCCGGGCCTCGATAATACCCGTAAGCCGGATCGTACAGGCAGATCGCCATGTAGTCGCGGAACGAAATGCAGCGCCGTTCCCGGCCGTCCATGTCGCGACCCGTCCGGCCGCCGGCGCGAATCGCCTCCCGGATAGCCCCGGCGATGCCCGGCTCCCGCGGCGAACGCTCCGAATTCGTCATCGCGTGCCACTCTCCTTCCCCGTATCGTACCGATCATATTATAATAGCTTGGAAGCATGATAGCGCGGAGCGAATCATAGACTGGATTACCGCGACGCTTGTCCGGACGGAGGGAGGAGACCCGATGACGCGCCGCCGTATATCCGCCATGGGCTGGATCGCGCTCTTGCTGCTGCTCGCCCTCTCGCGCGCCGGGGCTCTGTCGAACCCGGTCTACGCCGACCCGACGGCTTCGGGAGTGGACGAGGAGACGAGACGGCTGCTGGAGAAGAGCCTCTCGGCCGTCGAGATCGACCGCGAGATCGAGCGGATCTCCGGGCTTCGCGAAGCCACCCAGGACGAGATGGCCAAGACCGAGAAGCGGCTGGCCGAACAGGAGATCGCCATCGCCGCGCAGCGCGAGCGGGCCGGACGCGTCCTTCGTTCCTATTATATGGGCCAGAAGGACGCGATGTGGTCCGCGCTCCTGAATTCGAAGTCCATGAAGGAATTGCTGCGCACATGGGAGATGATGGACCTCGTCGTCCGCTCCGACCGCGAGACGATGGACCGATACGATAAGGAATACAAGAGCATCAAGAAGGGTTATGACACGCTGTCCCGCAACCGGACGGAGCTCGCCCGGGTCGAGAGCGACTTGCGGGCCCAGCGCGAGAGGGTTATCGCCTTGCGGAAGGAACTGGACGAGGCTCTGACCGCGAGCGGCGAAGCCGAGAAGCTGAAGCGGCTCATGGACGAGATGGAGGCCTATTGGCGCAACGTCGGCCTCTATGAAGTCAAGCAGCACTTCAACTCGCTCGCGAAGGCGATGGATAAGCTGCCGGAATGGATTCAGGAGCATCCGGATACCCTCAAGACGAGCGGGCTGAAGACGACGCTGACGATTACCGACGGGCAATTGAACGAATTCCTGAGAAGCCAGGACGAGAGGCTGAAGCAGTTCGCCATCTCCTTCGGCACGGACGTACTCAAGGTGGAGGGCAGCAACGGCGACATCCAGGTCGGCATCGAAGGGCATTATACGGTTGAGAACGAGCCGCAGAACGCGATCGTCTTCCATATCGACAAGCTCGTGTTCAACGGCTTGGAGCTGCCGGACACGACCCGGGCCGACCTCGAGAGAGAGTTCGACCTCGGCTTCTACCCTCAGCAGCTGATCAAGTACATCAAGGCGGACTCCGTCAGCCTGGAGCCCGGACGGCTAGTCGTCCGCCTGCGCATCGGCAAGTGAAGAGCGCCAACGCCTCTTCCACTCCTCCAGCGACAGGCGGCCTTCCATCCAATCCTTCCACAGCGCTCCAAGCCTCTCCAGCTGCCCGGACAATCCGGGCTCGGCGGCGAGCGGGGGCTGATTCGGGAACGAACGGACGCCGGCCGACGCCAAGTCGGGCGGATGGCCCGTCAAGCGTTCGTACAACGAGCGGTAGACGGGCAGGCGACCGGTCTCCTCGTACGTTTGCAGCTGGTTGGCCGCTTCCGTCATCTCGGCGATCCACGAACGGGCCGCCTCTTCGTGTTCCGTCCCGGAGGAGACGACGAAGCTCGTGCCGGAAGGCCAGACGAACGCGGAGTCCCAGAACGACCGGTCGACCGACAAGGCGGCCGCCGCGGAAGCCGGCAGCTCGGACAGCCCCTTCGCCGCGGCGGATTCCCGGACGACGGCCGCGGCGTACTTCCCGGCCGCGAACGCCGGCCAGAACGAGCCGTCCGGCTTCGTCAGCGACAGCCCGACCCTCTCGCCGGAGAGCAGTTCCATCGCCCGGTCGAACCCCTCGCCGTTCCAGCTCTCTTCCGTCCGGTCGAAGAGGGCGTCCTGGCGGCCTCCGGTGACGGCGCCGAGCCAGGCGAGGAAGGCCAGCGGGTCGGAGCCGTCGATGGCGAGCCACGAGGCGATCAGCCCCTTGTCCGCGAGCAGCCGGGGCAGGCTCTGCCATTGCGGCAGGCCGAGAGGCGGCGACAAGGCGGGGGCATCCGCCGCCCGGATCGCGTCCAGCACGTTGCGGTTCCATACGATCACGTAGGGATCGAAGTCTCGAGGCACTCCCCACAGGTACCCGTTCCACTTCACCTGGGAGACCAGGGCGTTGAATTGCTCGGACAACGCTTCCCCGACGAACGCCGCGTCGACGGGCAAGAGCGAGCCTTCGACGGCGAGCTCCCGCACCCGCTCGTTCGGCACGAGGAGAACGTCGGCCTCGCGCGCGTAGTCGCGCAGCTCCAAGCCCAGATCGGCCCGGTCGGGTTCGATCCGAACCCATTCTACACTGGTGTCGGGGTGACGGCTTCGCAGCGATTCCGCCTGCTCCCGCAGCAGCTCGAACCCGGGCTCGTCCGAGACGACGGCCGCCTTCAATTCGGCGGGCTCCTCCTCGGCGGGCAGCGTCGCGGCCGGAGTCGGGGCCGACGGCTCGTTCGGCGAAGCCGACGGCTCCGGCACGGCGACCGGGGCCGAAGTCCACGGGGACAGAAGCAGCGCCATCAAGCCGAGGACGATAACGACGAGCAGCGTTTTGCGACGACCCACGTGCAGCCTCCTTTCCTTCCGGACTCTAGCCGAATCCATCATCGATGGTTATCATGATAGCAGGAACGAAGAGGAATGTCGCGTCTTTTTTGTAAACGCTTCAGGCTTCTGGAATCGAATTCGCGCCCGCCACAAGGAGGAATCGCCATGATCCGAAAGCTCGCCGTCGAGATGCATTTGCCGGAAGGCAAGCGGCCGGGCTATTACGCCCAGATCGTCAAAGGAATCGCCGAACGCGTCGAATTGTTCGACCGCCGCAAGGAGCTTCTCGTTCTCGGCTCCGAGGACGATCTTCCGCCCGTCGAGGAGCTGCTTAGGCGCTATAACGCCGGCTTCGAGACGCTGGAGCTGCTGCTGCTCCCGGAGGACGGGCTTCAGCGGGAGAGCCTGTACGAGGACGTCGTCATCGAGACGATGAACGGCCGTTCGTACACGGTCTGGCCGGACGTCGCCTACTTCCGGCTGACGGCGGAAGGGCCGGAAGCGGAAGCCGCCCCGGCCCTTCTGCAACTGCAAGAGAATATGGTCGTTACCGTTCGGGAGAACGAACGGGTCTGGCACGGCGTGGAACGGAAGGAAGACGAATGGGTCGAGCGGGTCGCGAAGGCCTACGGCTGCGGCGTCGTCTGGTACGGTTAAGGCGGTTATGCGCTTCGGCCTCGTCGTCTGCGACAGCGTCGGTCGCCGCAGCTTCGGTTGCGGCAGCGCCGATTAGGCAACGCCGATTGCCATAACTTCGGTTGCCATAGCGTCGGTTGCCATAGCGTCGGTTGCCATAGCGTCGGTTGCGGCAGCGCCGATTAGGCAACTCCGATGGCGCAGCGCCGTTGCGCCGCGCCGGCCATGCGGGGCGCTATGGCCGCGCCCCCGGGCCTCCTTTTCCCCCCGGTTACAGACGTTCCGCCGCCAATTGGGCCAGCTTCGACCGCTCCCCCTTCTCCAGCGTCACATGCCCGCTTATCCCTTCCGCCTTGAACTGCTCGATCAGATAGGTGAGTCCGTTGCTCTGCGCGTCCAGATAAGGATGGTCGATCTGCTCCGGGTCTCCGAGGAGCACGATCTTGCTGTTCTCCCCCACGCGCGAGACGATCGTCTTCACCTCGTGCCGGCTTAAATTTTGCGCTTCGTCGATAATAATGAACTGCCCCGGAATGGACCGCCCCCGAATGTACGTCAGCGCCTCCACCTGAATGCTTCCGAGGCCCATCAAAATTTTGTCCAGATCCCCCGACTTCTTCGTATCGAACAGAAACTCCAGGTTGTCGTAGATCGGCTGCATCCACGGACGCAGCTTCTCCTCCTTCTCTCCCGGCAGATAGCCGATGTCCTTGCCCATCGGCACGACGGGCCGCGCGATCAGCAGCTTCTTGTACTTGTGCTCGTCCTCGACCTTCATCAGTCCCGCCGCCAGCGTCAGCAGCGTCTTCCCGGTGCCGGCGCGGCCGGACAGCGTGACGAGCGGAACGTCGTCGCTTAGCAGCAGCTCGAGCGCCATGCGCTGCTGCGCGTTGCGGGCCGTGATCCCCCATACCGGATCGTTGCTTAAGTGAAGCGGTTCGAGCCGCTGGCCGTCCTGGCTGACCTTGAGCAGCGCCGACTTGCTCGTGCCGAGCTCGTCGCGCAGGATGACGAATTCGTTCGGATGCAGCTTGACCTTCAGGCCGAGATGGTTGATCCCGAGGAACCGGTACGTGTAGAACTCGTCGATGACGGACGGATGCACGTGCAGCGTCAGATGGCCCGTGTACTGGTCGGACGGCGACACCGTGCGGTCGGACAAGTAATCCTGGGCGGTGATGCCGAGCACGTCGGCCTTGACGCGCACGAGGACGTCCTTGCTGACGAGAATGACGGGTCTCGGCTCCGGCTTCTCCTGTTCTTCGATATGGTAATTCAGCGCGACGGCCAGAATGCGGTTGTCGTTGGTCATCTCGCCGAACAGCTCTTGTACGCGTACGAACCGGCGATGATTCAATTCGACCTTGAGGACGCCGCCGTTGTCCAGCGCGACCCCGTTGTGCAGGTGTCCGCCCTCGCGGACCCGGTCCAGCTCGCGCGAGACGAAGCGGGCGTTGCGCCCGATCTCGTCGGCGAGCCTCTTCTTGGAGTCGATCTCCTCCAGAACCACGGATGGAATGACGACCTCGTTCTCTTCGAAGGAGAACATGGCCATCGGATCGTGCAGCAGCACGTTCGTATCGAGCACGTAGATTTTTTTCAACGGCTGTCCCTCCCGGGTTCGACGGATTGTGGCGATTTGACCATTCCTGAATCGCAGGCTGACGACGGGGAACAATGAGATCAGGTTGTACGGTTGCTGGCGAAAGCGCGTCTTTTCCGGGCGGCTTTCCGGGCATCCCCTCCATGCAGAATTTACAACAGGATGGTGATCCTCATGAACATCGCAAAAACGGGCCCTAGTCTCGCCGCCGGTCTTCTGCTCGCGGGTCTGGCGTTCGGCGCCTCCGGCTGCGGAACGCGGCAGGCGAGTCCTCCTCCCGCCGCGGACGGCCGGCTTAACGTGCAGAGCGCGACGCCGGGGCCGGAATACGGCGGAACGGCCATCGCCCACCCGAGCGAAGTCGCCGCTCATCTGGAGCAGCTGGCCAGAGGGGTCAAGGGAGTCCGCGGCGCCAACTGCGTCGTCTTCGGCAAGTACGCGATCGTCGGCATCGACGTCGAGCCTACGCTGGAACGCTCGCGCGTCGGCACCGTCAAGTACGCGGTCGCGGAAGCGTTCCGCAAGGATCCTTACGGCATCGACGCCGTCGTGACCGCCGACGTCGACATGGCCCAGCGGCTTCGCGAGATCCGTCAGGACGTCCGCCAAGGACGCCCGATCGCGGGTTTCGCGGAAGAGCTGGCCGATATCGTCGGGCGGCTCGTGCCGCAGATGCCGCGCAGCGTCGTTCCGCCGGCTTCCCCGGACGGCCATGCGGGAGTCCGTTCTTCGCAGATCCAACACGGGACGACTCGCGGAGGCACTTCCGCCGGCAGATAATGCGGTCACGGAAATCGACGCCGGACGACGCTTCTCCGCCCGAAAAGAACAAAAAAAGCCCAGTGAAAATCACTGGGCTTCTCTCATGGGCATATCATCTTGTCCGAACGGGCATATCGGGGCGGCGCCGCGGCGCGGCGCGCGCTCCGAGGCCTCGGACGGACGAAGACGGGCGGACGCGAAGGCCGATTCGCGTCGAATTCGCTCCGCGAACCGCAGCTCGCCGCCGATACGTCCGAACCGGAATCCCGAAGGAGCCGCCATCGTCTTCGCCATCCGCCATCCTCCTCGCCGCGCGAGGCTCTGCCTTCAGGCTGGCCCCGGCCGTCGGATTGTTGGCCCTATTATAGCATAGGGCCGATTCCGATTCCAAGCGTCAAAGTGTCGAACATCCTTCAAGCATGAACAGCTTCGCGACGCTCCTCGGATCGGGCGAGGTCACTCCCCGGACGCTCCGGAAGCTTCGGAGGAAGCCTCCGGCTGCGAGGCGCGGCCGTTCGGCGTCAGCTCCTCCGCCAACGCCCGCTTGGCCTCTTCGAGCTTATCGTCGTTGATATAGACGAACGGGCTCTTCCAGACGCCTTCCAGCGGAATGAAGCGAATCTGCTCCCGGTTAATATCGTAATACGCCTTCAGCATGTTCTCGATCTGCGCCTTCGGAATGTCGGTTCGCATATTGTCGCCGACGGCCGAGATGACGTTGCCGAGCTTCGGAATGCTGCCGAACGACTTCATCTTGTCCACGATCGCCCCGAGCACCCGGCTCTGCCGGTCGTTGCGGTCGAAGTCGCTGGAGGCGGCCGTGCCGCGGTTCGACTTCCGGTAGCGGACGAAGTCGAGCGCGTTCTTCCCGTCGAGATGCTGGTCGCCCTTCTTCAAGTTGATGTCGGTCCCGTCGGCGTTGTCCACCCATCTCATGTCCTGGTCCACGTATACGTCGATGCCGCCGAGGGCGTCGACCACGTCCGAGAAGCCTTGGAAGTTGAGGACGGCCGTATAGTCGATCGGGATGTCGAAGTACTTGCCCATCATCTCCCGGGTATTGTCGCGGGCGTAAGCGTCAGCCGCCTCGTCCTTCAAGCCTTCCTTCGTCCGGGCGATCCGATGGAAGCCGGCGTAGAAGGCGTTCACCTTCTGCTCCTTGTAGCCGCTGAGCTGCAAGTCCGTGTCCCGGGGGACCGAGACGACGGTCGCCGTATTCGATTGCGGATTCATCGCGATGACCATGACGACGTCGGTGTTCATGCTTCCGGTCTGCTTGCGGTAGTCCATTCCGAGCAGAAGCATGGAGATCGGCTTCACCTGGGCGCGCTCCGCGGACGGGATCGGCTTCGAATCTCCCCCCGGCATGGCGATGTCGCCCAGCGCGTCGTTGGCTTCCTTCCACAAGTAGCCGGCGTAGCTTCCCAATCCGATAATAATGATGGCGAGAATCGTAAAGAGGACGGTCAGTCCCCTGCGCGCGCGGCGCTTCGTTTTTTTGGCGACCGGCTTGGCGGCCGGGCCGCGGGATCGCGGCGGCAATGGCGCGCTCGTGCTCATCTAAGTCACCTCGAAATCTTCGTCGTCTCGTTCTCCGCCGAAGCCGTACAGATCGTTCGACAGCTGCTCGGCCGCTTCCCGGTCGAACCAGACGGTCTTCCCGTTGTTCTCCCGGTCCGTATAGGAGACGTAAATTTTCGCTTCGTCGCGCGAGGCGACTTCAATCGATGCCAAGCCGTGGTCTTCCGACAAAATCTGCGCGAAGTAGCGAAGCGATTCCCGGGCCGCCCCGTCGTCGGGACGGCGCTCGGTCATCAGCTTCGTCTGCAGCCAATAGAACAAAGTGTCGGTCAGTCGCATCGGCATCTCCCCATCCGTCCGTAGATTGATAGACGAAGTCCGGACGCGGCGGCCTAGCCCCGCCGCTTCAGCGAGGCTCCGCGCGGCCCGCGGGCTTGTCGCCGCCCTTGCCCCGCCGCTTGTCGTACAGCTGGCGGGCGCGGAGCATCAGCATCATGACGACGGCTACCGCCATGCATTGGATAATCGGCAGCTTGTCCAGCTGCAGCAGCAGCAGAACGAGACAGCCGATGGCCATGATGACGTGGACGATGACTTCCTTCAGGATCGGAAGCCTGCCCATGCGGAAGACGGCGTTGAAGATGTAGATCGTAAAGGCGAGAATAAGCAGATAGGAAATAACGGGATGATCGTGGAACCACGCTTGCATCGGGAATCCCTCCTACGCTTCGGCTTAAGCGCCGATGGCCGGGGAGCTCGGCGCGTTAAACGCCGGACTCCGCCATCTTGCGCTGTTTATCGTACCGGTCGCGTTCGCTCTTGTTCAAGATCTTCTTGCGCAGGCGAATCGACTTCGGCGTAATCTCGCACAACTCGTCGTCGTTCAAGTATTCGAGCGCTTCTTCCATCGACATGAGCCGCGGCGTCTTAAGCCGGACCGTATCTTCCTTCGTCGCGGAGCGAACGTTGGTCAGCGCCTTCTCCTTGCAGATGTTGACGATGATGTCGTTGTCGCGGGTATGCTCGCCGACGATCATGCCTTCGTACACTTCCGTGCCCGGCTCGACGAACAGGATGCCGCGGTCTTCGACGCTCATCATGCCGTAGAACGTCGACGTTCCCGTCTCGCTCGCGATCAGCACGCCCTGGTGGCGTCCGCCGACCTGGCCGCCGATGACGGGGCCGTAGCTGTCGAACGCGTGGTTCATGACGCCGTAGCCGCGCGTCAGCGTCAGGAAGTTCGTGCGGTAGCCGATCAGGCCGCGCGCCGGAATGAGGAACTCGAGGCGGATCTGGCCGTTGCCGTTGTTGATCATGTTGACCATCTCGGCCTTGCGCGTGCCGAGGCTCTCCATGACGGCGCCCATGCTGTCTTCCGGAACGTCGATCAGCAGCCGTTCGATCGGCTCGGACTTGACGCCGTCGATCTCGCGGACGATGACTTCCGGCTTCGACACTTGCAGCTCATAGCCTTCGCGGCGCATGTTCTCGATCAGGATGCCGAGGTGCAGCTCGCCGCGTCCGCTTACGATGAAGGCGTCCGGGCTGTCCGTCTCGTCGACGCGCAGGGCGACGTCGGTCTCGAGCTCCTTGAACAGGCGCTCGCGCAGCTTGCGGGACGTGACGAACTTGCCTTCGCGGCCGGCGAACGGGCTGTTGTTGACGAGGAACGTCATCTGCAGCGTCGGCTCGTCGATCTTCAGCACCGGCAGCGCTTCGGGGTTCGCCGGATCGGCGACGGTCTCGCCGATGTTGACGTCCTTGATGCCCGCGATGGCGATAATGTCGCCCGCCGCGGCTTCCTCCATCTCGACCCGCTTCAGCCCCTGGAAGCCGAACAGCTTCTCGATGCGGGCCTGGCGGATCTTGCCTTCGCGGTCGAGCACGGCGACCGGCTGGCCTTGGCGGATCTTGCCGCGGTTGACGCGGCCGATCGGGATGCGGCCCAGGTATTCGTTGTAGTCGAGCAGCGTCACGAGGAACTGCAGCGGCGCTTCCGTGTCTTCCGTCGGATGCGGAATCTTGTCCACGATCGTCTCGTACAGCGGCTCCATCGTCGTGCCGAGCACGTTCGGATCGAGGCTGGCGATGCCGTTGAGGCCCGAAGCGTAGACGACCGGGAAGTCGAGCTGGTCGTCGTTCGCGTCAAGCTCGATGAACAGCTCGAGCACTTCGTCGATGACTTCGGCGGGACGCGCGGCCGGACGGTCGATCTTGTTGACGACGACGATCGGCGTGAGGCCCGCTTCGAGCGCCTTCCGCAGGACGAACTTCGTCTGCGGCATGCAGCCTTCGAAGGCGTCGACGACGAGCAGGACGCCGTCGACCATCTTCATGATCCGCTCGACTTCGCCGCCGAAGTCGGCGTGCCCCGGGGTGTCGACGATGTTGATCAGGTAGTCTTTGTAGTGCACGGCCGTGTTCTTGGCCAGAATCGTAATACCGCGCTCCCGCTCCAGGTCGTTGGAGTCCATCGCGCGCTCCTGCACCTGCTCGTTCTCCCGGAACGTGCCGGATTGCCGCAGCAGCTGGTCGACGAGGGTCGTCTTGCCGTGGTCGACGTGCGCGATGATGGCGATATTGCGAATGCGATCTCTTGGATGCATGCTTCCACTCCTATCTTTATATGAGGGTTAAACGGAGAACGAATGATGAAGGGCTAAGGTTGCGGCAGGTATCTCCTTCCAGCCGCCTGTTCTTATCCCATTGCTTGAATAGAACTTGAAGGCAGCAAAGGGGCTCGAGAGGCTGGACGTAAACTCTTCCGGGAGATCCTTGCTTTTCTTGTGCCCAATCATAAAACGGTTCCGCTTGAACCCCGAAATCCGGTGTCACGGAAAAACGCCGACGCGAGGTCGGCGTTCTCCACCTACATCCCTTCTATTATACGCCACGAATCTTAATTATCAAGCGATAATCGAGATTACCGGAAGCGCGGGCGGCGAATGACGAGCCAGGCGCCCAGGGCGATCAGCACGACGGCCACGACGTAGATGCCCCACGTCCACAGAAGCGTCAGGACGAACAGCGCCACGGACAGCACCGCCAGGACGATGGAAGCGGTCCAGATGCCGCGGGAACGGACGTCTCCGAACGTGTAATATTCGTACAAGCCGACCGAGACAGCCAGAAGGAAGAACGGCCACAGGTACTTCATTACGCTCCAGTCGAACCAGTTGCCGATCAGGAGCAGCACCGACACGACGGTCAGAATGCCCGCCGGAATCAGCGAGACGGCCGGCAGCATGCGCCCGAAGAACAGCACGTGCAGCAGAACTCCCGGAATGAGGATGAACAACGGCCAGAAAACGGATCCGATAAAAGCGAATACCCCAAGCTTGCCGAGCAAAATGACCAATCCCGCAGCCAAGATGAGAACACCGACCGCGGCGGATTGCTTGTTCACGACGCTCCCCCACTTTATCTATGGTCTGCATAAAACTACCTGCGCAGAACGCCGACCGGCCGAATGCCGAAGACGGCGGCTTTTTTCTATAAGTTTAATGGAAGTCGCGAGAAAAAACCAGTTCCGCCGCAGAAAAAGTAGGCGTGGCGCGGCCGTCTACCGGACGGCTCCGGGCTTGCGGCGCCTCAGCAGGAGGGCCAGCGCGATGAGCAAGGCCACCAGGGCGTACGGAGCCGCGTGCGCGAAGTTCTCGGATACGTTCGGCATCGCGCGTTTAAGCCCCGGATCCTGAACGAGCATCTCGCCTGCGGCATAAGCGAGCAGCGCTCCGCCGATGTAGACGAGGAACGGCAGGCGGTCGAGAACGCGCAGGATGAAGGAGCTGCCCCAGATCATGATCGGAATGCTCATCGCGATCCCGATCATAAGCAGCGCGACATCCCCGCGGGCGACGGCGGCGACGGCCAGCACGTTGTCCAGGCTCATGACGAAGTCCGCGACGATGATCGTCCACACCGCCCCGAACAGCGTCGTGGCGGATCGCGTCTCCCCCTCGGCATGCCCGTGGTCGTCGAGCAGAAGCTTCAGCGCGATGCCGAACAGAAGCGCGGCGCCGGCGGTTTGCATAAACGGAATCGCGAGCAGCTTCACCGCCGCAAGCGTCAGGACGCACCGGAGCAGCACGGCCGCCGCCGTCCCCCACCAGACGGCCGCTTGCCTCTGATCCGGGGAGAGGCGCCGCGCGGCCATCGCGATGACGATCGCGTTGTCGCCGCTCAGCAGCAAATTGATCAGCACGATCTCGGCAAAAATCATGAAGCTCTCTCCGATGCCCATGCCTCCACCTCCTCAGATGAGATGTATGTACAGGCCCCCGGGGATATGCCAAAAGTTTTTTTCGCGAATTTTGAATCGTTATTCCGACTTGCGCGTATAACAATTGAATTGGAGTTGGGGGGAAGTCGTCATGGACATTTTCAGTTTGGAATTTCTGACCTCGTTATTGACCATTATCTTCATCGATCTCCTGCTCGCCGGCGACAACGCCATCGTGATCGGCCTTGCCGCCAGGAACCTGCCGAAGGAGCATCAGAAGAAGGCGATCTGGTACGGAACCGGCGGAGCCGTTCTCATACGGGTTGTAGCCACTCTGCTGATCGTCTATCTGCTGAAGATCCCGTTCCTGCTCGCGGTAGGCGGAGTCGTTCTCTTATGGATCGCCTTCAAGCTTCTCGTCCAGGAGGAGCAGCACGAAGACATCAAAGCGAGCACGACGCTCGGGGGAGCCGTCCGCACGATCGTCATCGCCGACGCGGCGATGGGGTTGGACAACGTGATCGCGGTCGCCGGCGCGGCGCACGGCAGCGAGCTGCTCGTGATCATGGGTCTCGTCATCAGCATCCCGGTCGTCGTCTGGGGAAGCACGCTGTTCGTCCGGCTGCTGAACCGTTTCCCCTGGATCGTCTACATCGGTTCGGCCGTTCTCGCTTATACGGCGGCCAAGATGGTGACGCACGAGCCTAAGCTGGACGCTATTTTCCACGACAATCCCGTCCTTAGCTGGACGTTCATCGCCGTTATGACCGCGGCGGTCGTCGTCGGCGGGCTGTGGGCCAATGCCTTCAAGAAGAGGAAGGCGTTGGCGAAGGCAGCTTCCTCCGTGCTGAACGGAGATAAGCTCCCTCAGAAGTGAGAGCCCGGCGCGCAAGGTCCCGTGTTAACGGCAAAAGCCGCGAATCGCACGAAGGTGCGGTTCGCGGCTTCTTTATGTTCGGGTATTGCCGGGGTTCTGCGATTTAGAACCAGCGGTCCTCGTCCGAAGGCTCGGCAGAGGCGGCCGCGGCCGCGGCTCGGTCCGCCCGGCCTTCCGTCGTCAGGATCATCGTCTCCGTTCCTTGGACCGCTTCCTCGATCAGCTTCTCCAGCTCGGCTCCGATGCCGGCCTCCACCTTCTCCACGATGCGCAGGTTCGGATTCGTCGCCGGCGACTTGGGCACGAACAGCGTGCAGCAATCTTCGAACGGAAGGATCGACGTCTCGTACGTCCCGATTCTCTCCGAGATGCGGATGATCTCCCGCTTGTCCATCATGACGAGCGGCCGAAGCAGCGGCAGCTCGATCGTTCGGCCGATGACGTTCATGCTTCCGAGCGTCTGGCTGGCCACTTGGCCGAGGCTGTCGCCGGTCACGATCGCCAGCGCCCCGCTTCTCTCCGCGAGCCTCTGGGCGATGCGGAGCATCGTCCGGCGCATCAGCGTGATAATCAGATGCTCATGCCCGCTCTGCACCATTCTCGTCTGAAGCTCGGTGAAGGGCACGAGATGGAGCTTGATTCTCCCGCCGTAGTGGGCCAGCCTCTGCGTCAGCGTGATCACCTTGTCGGTCGCCTGCTGGCTCGTGAACGGATAGCTGTGGAAGTGCACGGCTTCGATCTCGAGCCCTTTGCGCATCGCCATCCAGCCGGCCACGGGGCTGTCGATCCCTCCCGACAAGAGGAGCATCGCCTTGCCGTTCATGCCGAGCGGGAACCCTCCCGCTCCCGGAACGACCGCGCACGAGAGATAGACTCCTTCTTGCTGAATGTCTACCTTAAGCTCCGCGTCCGGATGGTGAACGTCCACCTTCAGAGCCGGCGTGTTGCGAAGCACGTGGGCGCCGACGAGATGGTTCATCTCCTGGGAATCGTGAGGGTACCCCTTCCAGGCCCTCCGCACCGTCACCTTGAATGTCTGCGGAACGGGTTCAAGTCCGTTCATCAAGGTCAGCGCGGCCGCCCGCACCTCCTCCAGATCGTGTCCGGAGCGGACGGCCGGGCTGAACGAATGAATGCCGAACACGTCCTTCAGCGGCTCCTCGACTTCCTCGAAGCGGACTCCGTTCAGCCGGATATAGATACGGCCGTACGTTCTCTCGTACTCCAAGCCTTCCACGGCGGCGAGGGCTTGCCGGATTCGCGCCAGCATCATGCCCTCGAACCGGCTGCGGTTCCGGCCCTTGATCGTCACTTCCCCTAATCTCACTACTACCAGATCGTAGATCATCTTTAACTCCTCTCAAGCGGCTTCAGCTTCGAGATCGCGAGCCGCAGCCGCTCCGCCAGCAGCCGAATGTCTTCCTCCGTATGTTCGTCCCCGAAGCTGATCCGGATGCTTCCCGAAGCCCGGGCTTCGTCCAGTCCCATCGCCAGCAGCACCCGGCTCGGCTTCAAGCTCTTGGAGGAGCAGGCCGATTGGGTGGAGACGAGAATGCCGTGCTTCTCCAGCATGTGCACCAGCACCTCGGGCCGCATGCCCGGATAGGATACGTTGACGACGTGAGGCGCCGAGACGCTCTCGTCGCCCGCCGCGTTCAGCACCAGCTCGGGCATGTCCTGCAGCAATCCGATCAGCATCCGGCGCAGCCCGTGCATCTTCGCCGCGCGCTCCTCCCTCGTCTCCGTCGCCAGGCGGAGCGCTTGAGCCGTGCCGACGATGCCCGGCACGTTGTGCGTGCCGCTGCGGACGCCGTCCTCCTGCCCGCCTCCCGCCAGCAGAGGCTCGAGCCTCACTCCTTCGCGGACGAGCAGGAATCCGGCCCCCTTCGGCCCGCGGAACTTATGGGACGAGGCCGAGTAGAGATCGACGCCCGAGGAAGCCCAATCCAGCTCGAGCTTGCCGACGGCTTGGACGCCGTCGACGTGGAAGCGCGTCTGCGGATAGACGGACAACAGCCGCCCGATCTCCCGGATCGGCTGAATGGCTCCCGTCTCGTTGTTGACGTGCATGACGCTGACGAGGACCGTCTCCGGGCGCAGGGCCGCCGCGATATCCTCCGCCGACACCCGGCCCGACGCGTCCGGCCGAACGAACGTCACTTCGACGCCCATCCGCTCGAGCTGCTTGGCGACGCCGTGCACCGAAGAATGCTCGATAGACGTCGTAATCATATGTTTGGTTCCCCGGCGGGAGGAAGCCAGGATCGTTCCCTTGATGGCCAGATTGTTGCTCTCCGTTCCGCCCGACGTGAACACGACCTCCTCCGGCTTCGCCCCGCAAGCGGCGGCCACGGAAGCATGGGCCCGCTCCACGAGCTTCATCGCTTCCGCGCCGGCGCGATGAATCGCCCCCGAATTGGCGTAATGGAGATTCATCAGCTCGCCGACGGTCCTTACCACTTGCTCGTAAGGAGGCGTCGAGGCGCAATGATCGAAATAAAGCGTCTTCACCTTCATCCTCCTGTCACGGCCCGAATCGGCCTTCGATTGCGTAACCCCGATACAATAAAAAGATCAAAGCAAGATCTTCATCCGCTTTGATCCGGTCGTTCGTATGCGCGATCCCGGGGATTCCCGGGGCTTCTCTATAGCGAAGAAGTCCAAGCCAACCGCGCTTCAAGCACCTTCCGCACATAAGCCTGCGTCTCGGAGGGAAGCTCGGATTGGCGGGCGACGACGTCTTCGTTCGTGCGCAAGCCGAGGCGGTCGATCGTTCCCGGACCCGCGTTGTAAGCGGCGAGAGCGGTCGCTTCGTTGCCGTCGTACTTGCGAAGCAGGAACGATAAATACCGGGTGCCCGCATCGATGTTCTGGGCCGGATCGAACGAGTCGGTCACGCCCAGCCCTCTGGCGGTGCCGTCCATTAGCTGCATAAGGCCTTTGGCGCCGGCCGAGGATACGGCGTCCGGCCGGAAGGAGGATTCCGATTGTATAACGCCTTTGATTAACGCCGGGTCGACTCCGTATCTCGCCGAAGCCGCGGCGATCAACCCGTCGTAAGCGGAAGTCGCGCCGGTATCGGCCGCCAATCCCGTTAACCCCGAATGCCCCGCGATCGAGGATAAGCCCGTCAAGCCGGTCCAGCCCGACATTCCGGACAATCCCGACGTTCCGGACAATCCGGCCAATCCCGACGTTCCGGACAATCCGGCCAATCCCGTCATCCCGGAAATTCCGGTCCATCCCGATCCCGTTCCGGGAACGGACGACATCCCGTCTCCGAAGCCCGAACCGAGCGGATCGGCCGACGAATCCAGCAGGCCGCCGAGCAATTGGGCGAATACTCCGCCGCCTTCGTCCGCCGAAGCGACATCGTTCGCGCCGCCGAAGGGATCGATGCCAGACAGGAACTGCGACAAGAGCAATTCCTTCATGACGCGCGGATCCATGGTCACTCTCATATCGGTCATGTCCTAATCGCTCCCGGATCGTTGTACCATCCCTACCATTGTACAACAAGTCCATCGGCGCGAAAAGTCCCGTCTTCCGATCGTTCCGGCCGCTTCCGGGTTCTTGCGGCCCGAAGAGCGAGCCCGCCCTCGCCTATTCCCGGTCCTTCGGCCGGAAAGTCAGGCAGCAGGTGGTCGAAGAACGGTCGGCCGAGTCCCGATGGCCGCCGAACAATTCGTCCGCGAACTCCTCCCCGCCCGTTCCCCGGGCGGAATGCGCGTCGATCTCGATCGCGATCTCCTGGGCGGCGCAGCGGTTCCCTTCCCCCCAATACGAGCAGTTGCTGACGCTGCAAGCGACTCCTTGCGGCATGAACCAATCACCCCCCGATCGTAGTGTGCGCACCGCCGGAGGCGGTATGCTTAATCGGGGGGTGGAGGTTGGAGGGAGACCCGCAGGGACTACCTTATTTGGATTGGCCCAACATCCGGCGTTGGGTCAAATATTCGCTCTCGTAATAAGACAGGTCGTCGCGCAGCTCCTCGTACACCCGGGAGATGTTCAGAACGACGTCGCGGACCGCGCGAACCGGCTTCGCCCGGAAGCGAATGGCGTCTTGTCCGGTGTAGGCGTACCGCCCGTCTTCCGAATATCCTTCGTTCTTCGGATAGAAGAACGCGTTCACGCAATGATGGTACACTTCGTACAACGTGCGCTCCGCGAGTTCAAGATCGAAATTCGGCCTGCGCAGAATGGCGCCGAGCTTCTCGTAAGCGACCTCCGAGAACACGAGCAGATGCCTCAAGTCGGAGAGCAGCCCGGCATGAACGGCGATCGATTCTTCGGACGATTCTTCGTTCGTCAGCTGCGGGAGCGCGTGCCCGTTCAGAAATTTCTCCAGTTCCACAATAGCCGTCTTCAATTTGTCCTTGCTGGATTCGGCAATCGCCTTCACGTTGGCGGTTGGCATAAATAGCTTTCCCCTTTCATTGTCCACAAGCGTGCTCGAGTCGGGTTCCGCGCCGAGAGCTTCTCGCTTCGACGAAAGCGCCGTCATCTCGAATTTCGAACATCGCAAAGCGTCGCTGCTGCGAAAGCGGCGAAAATCAAACTCATCGTACCACAAATCGACTGGAAACGGTACTGGCAAGGCCGAAAAAGTCCCGTATAATTTTGCCCGTCCGCCTCAAGCTAAACCTAATGCATCTTATCATAATGGGTTACGCAAAAGGAGGTCGGCCGGTTGCGCCGCAATGCGATTATCGGGCTGCTGTTCACGGTAGCCGTCGCTCTGTTCATCGTTCCCGTCGTCGCGCCGCCAAGAGTCGCCAAGTCTCCGTCCCCCGCGGCTCCGGCGCCCCGGACGTATTCGGTATCGCCCGGGAAGCCGCTCTCGGTCAAGCAGGAGACGTTCTCCAAGCATCACGCCGTCCGGCGCGACATGGAAGCGACGGAGAAGCTGTGCCGGCTCGACTGCTCCCGTGACATGTCCCGGTTCATGCTGGAGCACAAGTCGATCAAGGACGGCGAGAAGGCCCTTCACCTGAAGCAGGCCGTCAAGGAACATCCTCATATGGTCACCGTCTCCTGGACGTCGGGAGGCAGGACGGTCAACGCGGGCGAAGCTCCGAAGGAGCTGCTGCGAACGGCGGCCAAGGAGCTCGGGCGAGCCCGCGAATCGCTGAAGCGCGGAATGCCCTACGAATCGCCTTCGTTCAAGTACGGCGGCAAGACCCACTTCGTTCTGGCCATGCCCGATTACAAGCGCGGCGACGGCGTCACGGCGCTCGTCAGCACGGACGTCGTGGAGGAAGTCGAGCGCCATCAGCGCCGGAACATGCGCCTCGTCCCTTACCCGGCCGAGGGCCGGTACCGCGTCGAGTCCGTCGTGCCGGGAACGAACAAGGACAAGACGGTTCGGACCGGCGAAGACAACGGCAACGCGAGCCACTACGCCGTGGACGAGGTCGTCGTCAAATTCCGCCAGCCGCTGAAGCCGGCCGAGCTTCTGGCTCTTCGCAAGGAGCTCAGTCTTACGGTCGTCCGGCACCGAGGGCAGACGTACTTGTTCCGGTCCAGCAAGTACTCGATGAACGAGCTGAAGAACCATTTTGCCAAATGGAATCCGATATTCGTCGAACCCCACTATCTGTATCTGACGAACGAGATCGGAGGAGACGGCCAGACGGTCGCCAAGCCCAACGACACGCTGTACGGCAGGTATCAGTGGAATCTCCCGGACATCGCCACGGAGAAGGGCTGGAACGTCACCAAAGGCAAGGACGACATGATCGTGGCCATCGTCGATACCGGGGTGCAGGCGGATCACCCCGATCTGAAGGGAAGGCTCGTTCAGGGGACGAACATTATCGATCCGTCGAAGCCTCCCGACGACGACGTCGGGCACGGCACCCACGTGGCCGGCATCATAGCGGCTCAGGTGAACAATAACGAGGGGATCGCCGGAATGACGTGGTATACGAAGATCATGCCGGTCAAGGCTCTCGACAGCAGCGGAGCCGGCACGACCTATTCGGTGGCCGAGGGCATCATCTGGGCGACCGATCACGGGGCGGACGTCATCAACATGAGTCTGGGCAACTACGCCCAGGCCGAGTTCCTCCACGACGCGGTCAAATACGCCTACGATCACGGGGTGGTGCTGGTCGCCGCCAGCGGCAACGACAATACGGACCAGCCCGGCTTCCCGGCGGCTTATCCGGAAGTGTTCGCAGTGGCCGCCACCAACGCGGACGAATCCAAGGCGGAATATTCGAATTACGGGGACTACATCGACGTCGCCGCCCCCGGCACGTCGATCGCCAGCACGTATCCGGGAAGCCGGTACGCGGCGTTGTCCGGCACGTCCATGGCCAGCCCGCATGTCGCCGCTCTCGCGTCGCTCATTCGTTCGGCCAATCCGGCCTTGAGCAACGAAGAGGTCATGGAGTTGATGCGGCGGACGACGAAGGATTTGGGGAATCCCGGCAAGGACGTCGACTTCGGCTACGGGCTCGTCGACGTGAACGCGGCGGTCCGCTCCGCCGGCGGAGGGCAGCCGACCGACGCGGCTTCAACCGGGGCGGCCGGCGACCAGATCGCGCCCGGCGAATCGCTGTTGACGTTCCCCGAGAGAGTCCGGCGCGAGCTTCAACGGCTGCTGAGCGGCGGCTAAAAACTTCACCGAATCGACCTGAAAAGGAAAGTAACTCTCCTTTTTCAGGTTTTTTTATGGCACGGGGAACTTTCTCATGTTATTTTAAGCTTAGGCTTGTACAGTGGAAGATGGGAAAATAGGTATTTATATCGGTTCCAATTGGGGAGAAAGGAAGAAAATCATTGCAGAAATCGCAACGCAAAGCGGAGAACAGGCAGCTTCGGCAGAAGCAGCAGGAGCAGAAAAAGCGGAGAACCCGAATTCTCGTCTGGACGACGGCTGTCGTGTTCGTCGCCCTGATCGCGGCGGTTATTATTTTCAAGCCGAAGGAAGCGCCGGTGGCGATCGATTACGACAACGTTCCGACGATGGGCTCGGCCGACGCGAAGGTCAAGATCGCCGAGTTCGGCGATTTCAAGTGTCCGACGTGCCAGTACTTCAGCTTGAACCTTCTGCCCGAGATCAAGAAGGATTACATCGACACGGGCCTGGTATCGCTCTCGTTCTTGAATTATACGATTATCTGGCAGGATTCGAACGACGCGGCTCTGGCAGCCCAGTCCGTGTATCATCAGAACAAAGACGAGTTCTGGAAATATTACGATGCGTTATACCGTAAACAGCAACCGCAAGAGCACGAAGTCTGGGCGACGCCCGAATTCTTGACGGAAGTGGCTCGCAGCGAAGGCATTAAGGTCGATTACGACAAGCTGAAGGCCGATATCGAGAACAAAACGTACCAGGACGAAGTCGATGCGCAGAACAAGCTCGCCCGAAGCAAGAACTTCCCCGGAACGCCGACCGTTCTCATCAACGGGGAGCGCCTCGACGACGAGCACGCTCTCAACCTGGATAAATTAAAAGCTAAGATCGACGAGGCTTTGAAGGAAGCGAACGTCGAAACGAAGTAGAATCGATCGGAGGATGGACAAGTGTCTTCCTGGGTTCGCAATTACGGACTATATTTCGCTTGGGTCGTCTCGCTCGTCGCCACCGGCGGGAGCTTGTTCCTGAGCGAAGTCATGCGCTACATCCCTTGCGATTTATGCTGGTTCCAGAGGATCTTCATGTATCCTCTCGTTCTTCTGCTCGGCCGGGCGGCCCTGCGCGACGACCGCGGAATGGCGGGATACGCGCTTCCGCTCGGCGTCATCGGCGGACTGTTCTCGCTGTATCACTACATGGAGCAGATGGTGCCGGGCATGGCCCGCATCGTGCCGTGCCGCTCGGGCGTTCCGTGCAACGAGGACTACCTCGATTGGTTCGGCTTCATCACGATTCCGCTGCTCGCGCTCATCGCCTTCGTTCTGATTACCGTCTTCCTGCTGTTCGTCCGGAAGGCGGAGAAGGATCAAGCTTACGAGGATTGAGATGCGCCGACGACGCCAATAAACAATCAAAAGCCCCAAGGCAGATGCCTTGGGGCTTTTGATTGACATTCCGGAAAGTTCGCCGTAAGCCGGGTTCTGTACTTCCGGTGGTATCGCGGACCGGGCGGTCCTCCCACGGATGGAAGCGACAATCATCTTTCTAGGCCTGCCGTTGCCGACAGGCTCAAGCGACCAACCCGAACGCGCCCCGGGCAAGGGCTGCGGCCTCGAGAGCCGCCGCGTTCTCTTCGGTCTTGCTCCAGATGGGGTTTACCAGGAACAGGGTCGCCCATGCTCCTCGTGGTCTCTTACACCACGGTTCCATCCTTGCCTGTTTCTCATCTCCCACTAAGCAGGGACGAGATCATCGGCGGTCCATTTCTGTGGCACTATCCTTCGGCTCGCGCCGACTGGACGTTATCCAGCATCCTGCCCTGTGGAGCCCGGACTTTCCTCTCGCGGCTAGCGCCGCCAGCGATTGTCTGTCGAACTTTCCGATGTGCAACGTCTAGTATAGCGCGAATCGGCTTCGGATACAACGGCAAGTCGTTGACAACTTTGCCAGCGATCCGCGCTTCAGCGAAGCTTGAACGGCTCCGTGTCGAACCGGGATGCGATCGCTTCGGTCGCGTAGCCCTTCTCCCTGAGCCTCTCTTGAAGCCACTCGGCCGTCTTCGGCTTCATGATCTTCTCCGCGTTATGCCCGGGATCGACGATCATAAGTCCCATCGCGTCCGCGTCGTGCGCCGTATGGTAGTCGATGTCCCCGGTGACGAGGACGTCCGCTCCCGCGAACTTGGCGTGCCGGATATACCGCGAGCCGGAGCCTCCCAGCACGGCGACCTTGCGCACCTGCCGCGAGCCATCTCCGACGACGCGGACGAACGGAACGTCGAACGCCGCCTTGACTCTCTCCGCGAACGCGTCCAGCGACTCCGGCTCCGGAAGCGTTCCGACCCGGCCCAGACCGAACGACCGCCCCTTCAGGTCCATCGGATATAGATCGTAAGCGACTTCCTCGTACGGATGCGCCTTCAGCATGGCTTGGATGACGGCGCGGTGAACGCTGCTTGGAACGACCGTCTCGATCCGCACCTCCGAAGCCGTCTCCAGCTTGCCCTGCTGCCCGAGATACGGATTGGTCCCCTCCCGCGGCAGGAACGTCCCCTTCCCTTCGACGTTGAAGCTGCAATGGCTGTAGTTGCCGATCCAGCCGGCTCCCGCCCCGAACATCGCGCTGCGAACCGCGTCTTGATGGGTCTCCGGCACGAAGACGGCCAGCTTGAACAGCTTGTCGGTATGGACCTCCTCCAGCACGCCCCGTCCCTCGAGGCCGAGCGCCTCGGCCATCCAGTCGTTCATGCCGCCTTCCGCCGTGTCCAGGTTCGTATGGGCCACGTATACGGCGATGTCGTTGCGAAGCAAGCTCGCCATGAGAGCTCCTTCCGGCGTATCGGTCTGCAGATGCTTCAGCGGCCGGTACAAGGGGGCATGGTGGGCGATAATCAGCTCCGCGCCGAGTTCCGCCGCTTCCTCGGCGACGGCCCGGGTGACGTCCAGCGCCACCAGAACCCGCTTCACCTCCTTGCGAAGCGAGCCGACCTGCAATCCGATCCGGTCGTCCGGCACCGCGTAATGCTTTGGCGCCAGCTTCTCCATCAGTTGGATGATCGTCTCTCCGCGCGCCAGCATGCGAGCACCTCCTTCAAGGTTCGAATCGTCTCTTCCCATTCCGAGGCCTTCCTGGCGGCCTCCTCGGCCGTAGAGCGGCGAAGCTGGCCGAGAATATGCTCCCGCTTGGCGATCTCCGCCTCCCACTTCCGTCCGAACGCCCCGTCAGCGCCCCGCAGCAGCAGCGGACCCATCAGCTCGAGCAAGGGCCGGGCGATCGCGGGGACGCAAGGGGCGAGCAGTCCGGAATCGTACAGCTCCGCGTTCCGCCGATCCGCTTCCTCCTTCCCGGCGCGAACCGCCCGAAGGATCGTGTACGTCTCTCCGTCCTCTTCCACGAGCCGCTCGCGGTCGAGCACGTACGAGCGTTCGATCAGCCAATGGCGGACTTGGTCCTCGGCCACGTGGGGAGACAGGATCAGCGTATGGACCGCGTCGAGCCGGGCTCCGGCCGCTTCCAGCAGCCGCACCATCAAGCTGCCCCCCATGCCGGCGATGCACACCGCGTCGACCTCTCCCGGCTCCAGCACCGTCAAGCCGTCTCCATGGCGCACCGATACTTTGCCCGTCAGCCCGGCCGCGGCCACCTGCCGACGCGCCGCCTCGACGGGTCCTTTGTGAACGTCCCCGGCCACCGCGAACGGAACCTTCCCCGATCTCGCGAGATGAACCGGCAGCAGCGCGTGGTCCGTTCCGATATCGGCGAAGCGCGCGCCTTCGGGAACGCATTCGGCGAGCGCGGACAACCGGTCGGACAGCTTCACGTCCGCCTCTTCGTACCTTTTCGTATCCGTCATGATTCTACAACCCATTCCATCCAATGTTTTCGGAACCGATATAACGCCAAGCCGAGCGCCGCCGTCTTCACGAGCAGCCCCGCTTGAATCCACCTCTCGTCCAGATGGCGAAGAGCCGAATACAGCTCCGGCATGTACCAGAGGACGAGCGCCGTGGCGAACATGACCGTGCCCGCCGAGCGGAACTTCACGTGCATGAACCAGCTGATCCAGCCGAACAGCAGCGAAGCGGGCAGCCAGAACAGCTGCACCTGCAGGGCGCTCGGATCGGGAATTCGGCGGCCGAGCAGCCAGGCGTACAGCACGATGATCGCCAGCCAGCCGAACCAATGCAGCAGGCCGAACCGCAGCGCGATGCCGCACCCGATCCAGACGAGCGCGCAGATCATAAGCAGCGCGATCGGGCCGCCTCCGGTCCCCCAGCCGTGCAGATGCAGCAGCTCGACTCCGGTTCCCAGCAGGAACAGCATGCCCGCTCCGAGCAGCAAATACGCCCGCAGCGGCAGCCGCTCCCGCCAATAGGCGCCCCCGGCCACGAAGCCGGCGGTTCCGAGGCCGATAAGGCCGATTTGCAATGCAAGGGGAAACGCGCTAAAATGAAGTACAATCAAACAGATCAAGACAAAAATTCCAAATGCAAACAGCCATTGCTTGCGCGTGGCCTGGCCGATCTTCTGAACCGCGAGTCCCACGACGTTCTTCGGACGATCGTCCAGATCGTCGAGATACAGATTCTGCAGGAAGTCGCAGTACTGCTCGGGAAGCATCTTCCCCCGCCGCCAGGATTCGATCTCTTTGACGATCAATTTCTTCTTCTCATCTTCCGATACGGGCATCAGGCTTGTCTCCTCTCGTCCCTTCTGGAACAAAAAGACCTTCAACCGTCTCGGCAGAAGGTCATCTCAACAGGCTAATACCTGTATCGGCTTATTCGAGGAAATCCTTTAGCCTTTTGCTCCGGCTCGGGTGGCGCAGCTTGCGAAGAGCCTTCGCTTCGATCTGGCGAATCCGTTCGCGGGTAACGCCGAACACCTTGCCCACTTCCTCCAGCGTCCGCGTCCGTCCGTCGTCGAGGCCGAAGCGCAGCCGCAGCACGTTCTCTTCCCGTTCGGTCAACGTATCCAGCACGTCTTCCAATTGTTCCTTGAGCAGCTCGTAAGCGGCGGCGTCCGCCGGGGCCAGCGCTTCCTGGTCCTCGATGAAGTCTCCCAGATGAGAGTCGTCCTCTTCCCCGATCGGCGTCTCGAGCGACACCGGCTCTTGGGCGATCTTCATGATCTCGCGGACTTTGTCCACGCTCAGCTCCATCTGCTCGGCGATCTCTTCCGGCGTCGGCTCGCGTCCGAGCTCCTGAAGCAGCTGGCGGGACACGCGGATGAGCTTGTTGATCGTCTCCACCATATGCACCGGAATCCGGATCGTGCGGGCCTGGTCGGCGATGGCGCGGGTAATGGCCTGACGAATCCACCAGGTCGCGTACGTGCTGAACTTGAAGCCCTTCATATGGTCGAACTTCTCGACGGCCTTCAGCAAGCCCATGTTGCCTTCCTGGATGAGGTCGAGGAACAGCATGCCTCGTCCGACGTAGCGCTTGGCGATGCTGACGACGAGACGGAGGTTGGCTTCGGCCAGCCTCTTCTTCGCTTCTTCGGCTTCGTGCCCGCCAAGCTCGATCTTCTTCGCCAATTCGACTTCGTCGTCGGCGGCGAGCAGCGGGACTCGTCCGATCTCCTTCAGATACATCCGAACGGGATCGTTAATCTTGATTCCGGGAGGCAGGCTGAGGTCGTCGTCGAAGTTGAATTCGTCGTGGCCCTCTTCGTCGTTGCCGCGTCCAAGCTCGTCGTGATCGTTGACCACCTCGATGCCGTGGTCCGCCAGTTGCTCGAAGAAATCGTCGATTTGGTCCGCGTCTTGATCGTATGGAGACAGCTTCTCCATGATGTCTTTATAGGTCAGGGCGCCCTTCTTCTTGCCCTGCTCCATCATCTGGGCTTTGACTTGCTCCAGCGTCAGTTCCGTCTCCAACCCGGTGTGTTGATCGTTCGCCATTTCCGACTCCCTCCTCCCCGAATCCGCAGCGGCTTCAGCCCTCTTTGCGCTGCTTCTCCAGGGCGATAATCTCTGTTCCAATTTGTACGGCACGCATAATGTCGCCGGCCCGTTCCGCCCGCAGCATCTCGTCTTTCTTGCTCTCGATGTCGCGCGTCAGCGCCGCCTGGCCGATCGTGCGGAGACAATCCTCCAGCACCCTCTCGTCGAAGGGGGTATCTTCCAGCGCGATGGCGCTCGCCGCGCGCTCCAAGCGGTCGTCCTGAAGGAACGCGATGAACCTGCCGACGTCCGGATCGTTGCCTTGCGAATAATATCCATATAAGTAAGCGGCGAGAGCCGCGTGATCCTCTACGAGAAAACGGTCCCCGAGCCGGTTCTGAACGAGGATGGCCGTCTGTGCATCCTGCATCATCCAGGAGATGAGCTGCCGTTCCGCTTGAACGAACGCCGGCCCAAGAGGAGGGTGTTTGGATGAAGAGCGGTTGTCATTCCATACATTATTCCACGTTCCGTCCGGAATATCCCCAGACGTTCCCAATTTCTCTCGTCTGCGAACGTCGGCCGCTTCCTGCTTGAGGGTATCGAGCGAGACCTCGAATTCCAGGGACAGCTCCTTGAGCAGCATCTCCCTCTCGGTCGGCGAATCCCTCCTCGCGATCAGCTGCACCGCGTCGCGCAAATACCGGATCTTCCCATCTTCTTCTAGGAGTATATGGGATTTCCTTAAATAGATGAGCTGAAATTTGACGGCGGAGACCGCCCCTTCGATCACTTCGCGGAGGAAGGATTCGGGGCCGTGGGCTCCGATATACTCGTCGGGATCCATGCCCGGCGGCAGCAGGCCGACCCGGACCCGGAAGCCCGCGTTCTCCAGCAGCGGCAAGCTCTTGGCCGCGGCGGCTTGTCCGGCGTCGTCGCCGTCGTAGCACAGGATCGCCTCGTCCGCGAACCGGCGCAGAAGCGCCGCGTGCTCGGCGGTCAGAGCCGTTCCCATCGTGGCCACTCCGTTCGTCACTCCGGCGGACCAGGCTTTGATCACGTCGACGTAACCTTCGAAAAGCACGACCTGGCGCGTCTTGCGGATCGCCCCGCGCGCCTCGGGCAGCCGGTACAGCGTCCGGCTCTTGGCGAACAGCGGCGTCTCCGGCGAGTTCAAGTACTTCGGCTGGCCGGCCGACATCAATCTTCCCGCGAAGGCGATGACCCGTCCGTCGCCTCCGTGGATCGGGAACATGATCCGGTCCCGGAAGCGGTCGACATAGCCCTCGCCCTCCTGTCTCCGGGAGAGGAGACCGCCTCTCTCCATCTCCGGAAGCTCGAAGCCGTTCCTCTGCAGCGCCTGCGTCAGCGTGTCCCATCGGGACGGGGCGTAGCCGATTCCGAACTCCTCGATCAGCTTGTCCGAGAAGCCGCGGGAACGCAAGTAGTCCATCGCGGGCTTGCCGGCGGCCGTGTTGCGAAGAACGTAGTGGTACAGCTTCGTCGCGTAGCCGTGGGCCTCGACCAGCGTCTCCCGTTCCTTCTGGCGGGGAGAGAGCTCCTCTCCCTCCTTGACGGTCGACCAGGTGACCGCGATGCCCGCTTCTTCGGCTAACCGCTTCACGGCTTCGGGGAACGTCTCGTTCTCCATCTCCATGACGAACTTGATGACGTTGCCGCCCTTCCCGCACCCGTAGCAGTGGTAAATCTGCTTCTCCGGCGTCACCGTGAACGACGGGGTCTTCTCGGAATGGAACGGACACAGCCCCTTCAGGTACTTGCCCTGCTTCGTGAGATGAACGTAACGCCCCACCGTCTCCGCGATATCGTAACGGCGCAACACTTCATCGATGGCCGACTGTGGAATCATGCCGTTGTTCATTCGAATTCCACCTTCTCTTGCGCGATTCTTCCAAGTCAGCGAGCCTGATCTCTTCCGAATCAGTCGCCTAAGCGGATCCCGTTCTCAATGTCTGTGTCTGGCCAGCGATCCGTTAGGCACGGCACGTATTACAATTCGCTAAGAATGTCGATTCTCCTGCATCCCCCGCAGTAGAAAGGTCAGTTTTTGTTGAAATCGCGACCGGTCTTCCCCCGTGAACGGCGGCGGGCCCTTGGTGCGCGCGCCTCCCCGGCGTTGCCTGGCGGAGAAGTGCCGCTGGGCCAGAAGCCCGTCGATGTCCGACTCCGTGATCAGCTTCCCGCGGGGCGTCAGCACCGCGGCTCCCCGGGCAAGCCCGAGCGCGGCCAGCCCGTAGTCTCCCGTCACCAGCACGTCCGACGGCTTGAGCGCGTTCGCCACGTACAGGTCGGTCGCCTGGTCGTGCGCGTCCACGGTCACGACTTCGACGCCCGGCTCCGGAACGAGCCGGTGGTCGTGGGAAGACACCATCAGCGCGGTCGCTCCGCAGCTTCGCACCGTCTCGGCAATCTCTGCCTTGACGGGACAGGCGTCCCCGTCGACGACGACGCGGTTCCGATACGGGATCATCCGACATCACCACGATTCCACCCAAAGTTTGCCGTATTATTATATACGCTAAACGGGCTCAAAATCCTGCCTGCGTCCCATTAAATTTTAAAATGATATACCTTCCGCCCGATGATGTCAAGACTTCAGCCATAAATCTGTCGATTTTTTGTCAAATCCTCCCTATCGGGTCCGGGAAGCAACAACCAGCCGTTCCGCGGGGCGGAGGGCTGGTTGCAGGAAGCGGGACGTATTCCCGGTCGGTCAACCGTTCTGGAAATGGTCGAGAATGAGGCTCGCCGTCTCCTCCACGGCCTTGCTCGAGACGTCGATGACGACGCAGCCGATCTTCTTCATGATCCCGTGCGCGTATTCGAGCTCCTGCTCGATTCTCGCCGTCGTCGCGTACGAGGCCGAATCCGGAAGCCCGAGCGCCTTCAGCCGTTCCTTGCGGATGGCGTTGAGCGCGTCGGTTCGGATCGTCAGGCCGATGACCTTCTTCGGATCGACCTGGAACAGCTCCTTCGGAGGAACGAGCTCCGGCACGAGAGGCACGTTCGCGACCTTGAACGTCTTGTGGGCGAGCACCATGGACAGCGGCGTCTTCGACGTCCGGGAGACGCCCGTGAGCACGATGTCCGCCTTCAGGATGCCGGTCACGTCGCGGGCGTCGTCGTACCGGACGGCGAATTCGACCGCCTCCACCTTGCGGAAGTAGCCCGCGTCCAGCACGTGGTTCAGTCCCGGCTCGTGCCGCGAGGGCCGGCCGAACAGCCGCTCCATGTTGTCGATCAACGGGCCGAGCAGGTCGATCGTGACGATGCCCCTCGCCTCCGCCTGCGTCGTCATATGCTCGCGCAAGCGCGGGATGACGAGCGTGTAGAGCAGAATTCCCTTGTCGCTGGCGGCCATGTCCAGCACGGCGTCGATCCCTTCGCGAGACTGGATGAAGCCGACCCTGCGGATCTGCACCTGGAGCGGATGGAACTGCGCGGCCGCCGCCCGGACGGCGAGTTCGCCGGTATCCCCGGCGGAGTCGGACACGACGTATACCGTGACGCTGTCGGACGACATCCGCCTCACCTCCTCTTCGCGATTATCCGACCCACTTCGAGAAGTCCGCGAACGACTTGACGTCGTCCGCGATCGTGGCGAGCAGGCCGAGTCGGTTGTTGCGCACCGCTTCGTCCTCGGCCATGACCATGACGGCGTCGAAGAAGCGGTTGATCGGGCCGGCCAGCCCCTTGAGCGCGTCGAGAGCGTCCGTCATGCGGGCTTCGGCCATCGCTTTCGCGAATTCGCCGTGCGCCTGCTGCCATGCCTCGTACAAGGCTCCCTCCGCCGGATCCGCGAACAGATCGGCGACGACCTGGCGGTTGTCTCCCGCCTTGGAAGCGAGATTGCAGACGCGGCCGAACGCTTCGACCGCCGGGCGGAACGCTTCCTTGCGCGCCTCCTCGGTCTCGGCCTGCAAGGCCTTCGCGCGCAGCAGCGTACGGCGGACGTCGTCGCTGCCGGCGCTCAGCACCGCGTCGATCGCGTCGTAGCGGATCTGCTGCTCGGTGAGGACGTTCTTCACGCGCAGCGAGAAAAATTCGCCGAGATCCTTCAGGATGTCGAACGCTTCGCGCTTCGGCGGGCGGGCGGCGGCGTGGGCGTCCAGAGCAAGCTGGAACAGCTCCGGAAGCGTCAGCTCCAGCTCGTGCGCCAGCAGCGTCGACACGATGCCGGCCGCCTGGCGGCGCAGCGCGTACGGGTCCTGCGACCCGGTCGGGATGATGCCGATCGAGAAGCAGCCGACGATCGTGTCGATCTTCTCGGCGATGCCGACGATCGCGCCGACGAGGGACGCCGGAGGCGTGTCGCCCGCGTTGCGCGGCGAGTAATGCTCGTTGATCGCCCGGGCGACCTCGGGCTTCTCCCCGGCCTTAAGCGCGTAGTCCTCGCCCATGATGCCCTGCAGCTCGGGGAATTCGTACACCATCTGCGTGACGAGGTCGAACTTGCACAGGTCGGCCGTCCGGCTGACGTCCGCCCGCGTCGTCTCGTCCGCGCGCAGCTTGCGCGCCAGTTCGTCCGAGATGGCGCGGACGCGGCGCACCTTGTCGGCCACCGTGCCGAGCTCCTCGTGGTACACGATATTCTCCAGCTTCGCCAGGAAGTCCGGGATTTTAACCTTCTGGTCTTCCTCGTAGAAGAACTTCGCGTCGGACAGACGGGCGCGCAGCACCTTCTCGTTGCCCTTCGCCACGACGTCCAGCGACAGGGAGTCGCCGTTGCGGACGGTGACGAAGTGAGGCTGCAGCTTGCCGGCCGCGTCCAGCACCGGGAAGTAGCGCTGATGCTCGCGCATCGACGTGATCAGCACTTCCTGCGGAATGTTCAGGAACGCCGGATCGAACGAGCCGGTCAGCACCGTCGGCGTCTCGACCAGGAACAGCACTTCCTCCAGCAGGTCGTCCTTGACGGCGATATGCCAGCCGCGCTCTTCGGACAGCGCCTTGATGCCCGCCAGAATGGCCGCCTGCCTCTCTTCCACGTCCGCGAGCACGTGCTGCTCGCGAAGCTTGCCTACATATTGCGAGGGTTCTTCTATGATGGCGTCCGCGCCGAGGAACCGGTGTCCGCGGGTAACGTTGCCCGTCGCGACGCCCGCGATCTCGAACGGAACGACCTCGGAGCCGTGCAGCGCGACGAGCCACCGGATCGGGCGGACGTAGCGCAGCTCGTACGAGCCCCAGCGCATGTTCTTGGGGAACGTCAGGGACGTGACGAGCGCGGGCAGCGCCTCCGCCAGGAGGGCGGCCGTCTCGACGCCGACGCTCGACTTGATCGCGTAGACGTATTCGACGCCGCCGAGCTCCTTGAAGAACAGCGCCTCCGGCTCGACGCCTTGGCTGCGCGCGAAGCCGAGCGCCGCCTTCGTCCAGGCGCCGGACTCGTCCAGCGCGATCTTGCGGGCCGGCCCCTTCGCTTCTTCGCTGACGTCGGCCTGCTTGTCGGCCAGCTCCGTCACGAGCACGGCCAAGCGGCGCGGGGTCGCGAACGCTTTTACTTCCTTATAACCCAATCGGGCGGAGTCGAGCCACTTCTCGGTCTTCTCCTTCAATTGATCCATCGCCGCGCGCACGAAGCGCGCAGGCACTTCCTCCAGCCCGATCTCGAGCAGCAGGTCCTTAGCCATCGATCTCCACTCCTTTCTTCAGCAGCGGGAACCCGAGACGCTCGCGCTCCTGCAGGAAGGTGGCGGCCACTTGGCGCGCCAGGTTGCGCACCCGTCCGATGTAGCCCGTTCGTTCCGTAACGCTGATCGCGCCGCGGGCGTCGAGCAGGTTGAACGTATGCGAGCATTTGAGCACGTAGTCGTACGCCGGAAAAACGAGGTTCTCGTCCATCGCCCGCTTCGCTTCGGCTTCGTAAGTCGAGAACAGCTGGAACAGCATCGCGACGTCGGAGATCTCGAACGTGTACTTGGAATGCTCGTACTCCGGATGCTTGAACACGTCGCCGTAGGTGACGCCGTCCACCCATTCGAGGTCGAACACGTTCTCCTTCTCCTGGATGTAGGAAGCGAGCCGCTCCATGCCGTACGTAATCTCCACGGCGACCGGATGGCAGTCGATGCCTCCGACTTGCTGGAAGTACGTGAACTGGGTCACTTCCATGCCGTCCAGCCATACTTCCCAGCCGAGTCCCCACGCGCCGAGCGTCGGCGACTCCCAGTTGTCTTCGACGAACCGGATGTCGTGATGGCGCGGGTCGATGCCGAGCCGCTTCAGGCTATCCAGGTACAGCTCCTGGATGTTGTCCGGAGACGGCTTCATGATGACCTGGAACTGGTGGTGCTGGTACAGGCGGTTCGGGTTCTCGCCGTAGCGGCCGTCCGCCGGGCGGCGGGAAGGCTCCACATAGGCGACGTTCCACGGCTCGGGGCCGATCGCGCGCAGGAACGTCATCGGGTTCATCGTTCCGGCGCCTTTCTCCACGTCGTACGGCTGGACGACGATGCAGTTCTGTTCGGCCCAGAACTGCTGCAGCGTCAGCGTCATTTGCTGAAAGTTCATTAGCTTCTCTCTCCTTTACGGAATTCGGCGGGAAGGTCGGGCATGCGGAGCGGATTGTTCTTCCGATCGCCATTGCCCCCGGATTCCTTGGATTGGCAACCCCGCAGTAAGGAAGGAATCCGTGGACAAAAAGCGACCGCTTCGTTTCTCCAGAACAATTCCGCTTGACCTGCCCGGTGCCGCCGAAAAATCTAAAAACATCGCTCAGACTGGGCCGCCGGGCGGCGACGGCGAGGGGAGAACAAGCCAAAAAACTCCCGTCCCTACGTCCGCCCGATCGCAGACGTAGGGACGGGAGCTTGCGTCCCGCGGTTCCACCCTACTTGGCCTCCGGCATCGCCTCGCCCGGAGCGCGGACGCCGTCAAGCCGTCCCGTTCCGCCGCGAGCGCGCCCTTCGGCCCGCTCTTTCTTCGCCTTGCGGCCGTCTCTCCGGAGCGCCATGTTCGCCGGTACGTCGCGCCGGGCTCGCACCTTCCCCGGCTCGCTGCGGTTGCGGAAGCAACCGGCTACTTTCTCCATCGTCGAGACGATATCCATTTGTACTGCTCATTCTATCCTATCGGGGCTTCGGGTGTCAAACGTCCGGCGTCTTGATCGTCACCGTCACGGGGGAATACTCCGCGATAACCGTCTGGCCGTGGACGGATACGCTGCCTTCCGGCGTCAGATCCTTCTCGGTCATGATGCCGAGCGCGATCGTGAACCGGTTGAACTTAACCGGCACGCCCTTCTCGCGGCGCACCTCGGAACCGTTCAGATAGAAGACGACCTCGTCCTCCGCGCGGTTGTACGCGATTTTGTACGTGTTGAATTCGCGGGCCTTGAAGCCGGTATCCTCCTTGAAAATGCAGAAGTACCTCGTCTTGTCCGAAGGCGGCACCTCGACGCCCGGGAACGGCAGCACCGCGTAGACGCTCGCGTACTTGTCGTTGCCGGCGAAGAAGTCGAGCGCGGCGCCCGTCGTGAAGTCCAGCAGGTTCAGCGAGACGTAGCCGTCGTACAGATCGCCCGGCGCCGTCCCTTGGGTCCGGGCCCGGATTTGCACCTCGAAGCTCGCCTCGCCGTTCTCGGGCACTTCGACATCCTCGACGGAGTAATACATATGCTTCGCGTTGTCGAGAATTTGCACCTTGTCGTGCTTCCGGCTGAGAGGCGCCCGCACGTACAGGATGCCGTTGCGCACGATGACGACCGCGTCCGGCTCGCGATATTCCCAGAACGAGCCGTCCGGCAGCGGGAAGCCGCCGATTTTCCAAACTTCGCCTTCGTTCAGAATGGTATGGAAATCCCCGAATATCCGTCGCGTCTCCATATTATCGTCTCCTGTCGTTTAGATAAGGCCTTGGAGAATCAAGGACAAGATCAGAATCGACCCGCAGCGGAAGGTCGCCTTCACCGAAGCCCCCATCAGCGGTCCGTATGCGTGCGAAGCGTTCCGGTCCTGCAGCCGGCCGTAGACGGAATAGAGCGGAATCGCCGTCAACAAGCCGACGAGCGCGTAGATCGGCAGCACTTCCGCAGCGACGCACGCGATCAAGCTCAGGGCGGCCAACAGCAGAAGCAAGCGGGAGAACCGCAGAGCCCGCTTCTCTCCCCAGACGACGACCAGCGTCTTCTTGCCGGCCTGCCGGTCGGCTTGCCAATGCAGGAAGTGGTGATTGAACAGAATGAGAGTCGTCAGCAGCCCGATCGGCAGCGACAGCAGCAGCGCCCGATAGTCGAGACGAGAGGTCTGCACGTAGTAGGAACCCATAACCGGCAGCACCCCGAACGACAGCAGAATCGCGAGCTCGCTGTAGCCTCTGCCCCGATAGCCGAACCGCAGCGGAGGAGCCACGTAGAAGTAGGCGATCAAGCCGCCGATAGCCCCGAAGACGAACGCGAGCCAGCCGCTCAGGAAGGCCAGCGCGAGGCCCGACAGCGCCGCGACGGCGAACAGCCCCCAGGTGACGGCCGCGAACTTGCGCACGCTCCAGATGCCCTTCGTCAAGTAGCCCGAATGGGTCGAGATCGCGTCCGCGCTCTCCTGCGCGACGGCGTCGGTGCCGTTCCTGTAATCCCACAGGTCGTTGATCATATTGGAGAAGAGGTGGGCGGCGCCCGCCCCGACGAGCGTCAGAAGCAGCAGCCCGATATTGAACTCCCCGTCCCACACCCAGGCTCCCAGCGCCCCGAGGGCGACCGGAATGAGCATGACGGGAACGACCTGCAGACGAGAAGCCTTCTTGAATTGGTTTAGTTTGTCCATTTGAGCGCCCCTTTCTGCCCTGCCAAAAAAACGCAACAAAAAATCCGCAGGTCAGCCCTTAGCGGATTCGTTCGTTCGATTCGAATGAGTTCGCCCATTCAGAATAGCACATCTCGCGCGCATTATGTAATGGATATCGATAGCAGTTATGGCAATCCGTTATGGCGATTCCCCCGGAGGCTCTCCGTCCGATGGCTTCCCGAAAGTCCCGGCCGGCGGCTCCTCGGAAGACCGATCCTCGGCAGGCGGCCGATCGTCGGGCGCCCCTTCCGCAGCTCCTCTCCTCGGCGCGCGGGGCTCGGCGGGCGGCAGCTCGGCCATTTTCTCCCATTGGTCCAGGAAGTTCTGCGACTTGAGCTTCACCCCGATATGATGGTCCATCCACTTGCGCATCGCCAATCGCAGCTGCTTCTTGTAGACGTCCTTGACGCTGATCTGTCCGAGCCGCCGCAGGTCGAGCGCCGCGAACAGCCGCAGCAGCTTCCACGTCGTCTCGCCCAACTCCAGCGCCGTCGGGTCCTTGTACCGGCAGCCGTCGCACAGCGCTCCGCCGGCGAGCGTGCTGAACCGGAACGGACCGTTCGCCCTGCCGCAGCTGGCGCATTCGTCCAGCAACGGAGCGTAGCCGGCCGTCGCGACGATCTTCATCTCGAACGCGCGGATGACGATCTGCGCGTCCTTGCCTTGGGCGAGCGCCGTCAGGCAAGCCTTCAATTGATGGAAGAGGAAGCTTCCCGCGTCCTCCTCCCCGACGGCCCGGTCGCACAGCTCGACCGCGTAGGCCGCGTAGGCGGCGGCGTCGAGCCCTTCGCGCAGCTCCCGGAACGACTCGATGATCTCTCCGCTGTTCAGCGTGCCGAGCTGGCCGGACTTGTAGAAGGAGAAATCGCCGTAAGTGAACAGCTGCGCAAGCGAAGAGTAACGGCTCTTCGGCTTGCGCGCTCCCTTGACGACGATTCCCTGCTTCCCGTGCGAAGGCGTCAGGATCGTGACGATCTTGTTGCCTTCCCCGTAATCCGTGCCTCGTATGACGATTCCTTCCATCCGATAGAGCATCGGACATTCCCCCGTCCGTCGCAAGCCGGGCGTCCTTAGGTCGCCGCCGGCTCCGCTAGGGCCTCCCCGGCCCCGGGTTCGGGAGCCGTTTCCGGCGCCGAGCCGGCCGTCCCGAGCTTGTTCATTTCCTTATACAGCAAGTAGGCCTCGATATCGCCGGTCTGCGTAAACACGTGCCACGTGAAATCCCGCACCGCGCCTCATCCTCCCCTGACGGAAATGAATTGAACGTATTTCCGTCATTAGGATGGCTCCCGGCCGCCGGCGGTATGCCTGCCATCTTCTTGGATTGCTGCGGGATCGCGATTGGATCGCAGGCGCCTCGCGCTCAGTCGTGGCGGAAGCCGAGCGACTTGAGCACCGACTCGCGGTTGCGCCAGTCTTCCTTCACCTTGACCCACAGCTCGAGGAAGATCTTCGAGCCGAGCAGCCGCTCCATGTCCTGGCGGGCGAGCTTGCCGATCTCCTTCAGCATCGCCCCGTTTTTGCCGATGACGATCCCCTTCTGGGAAGACCGCTCGACGTAGATAACCGCCCCGATCTGAACGACGCCGTTGTCCTGCGTTCCCATGCTCTCGATCTCGACCGCGATCGAGTGGGGAATCTCTTCTCTCGTCAGCTGCAGAATCTTCTCCCGGATCAGCTCGGCGCAGACGAACTGCTCCGGATGGTCCGTCACCTGATCGGCCGGATAATACATCGGACCTTCCGGCAAGTAGCGGGTCAGCGTCTCGAGCAGGGCCGACACGTTGCTGCCGTGTATGGCCGATACCGGAACGATCTCGGCGAACGAATGCAGCTTCGAAAATTTCTCGATAATCGGAAGCAGCTCTTCGGGATGAACCTTGTCGATCTTGTTCAGCACGAGGAAGACCGGCGTGTCGATCTTCTTGAGCTGCTCGATGATGTAGCGGTCGCCGCCTCCCAGCTCTTCCGAGACGTCCGTCAGGAACAGGACGGCTTCCACTTCGCTGAGCGCGCTCTGGGCCGACTTGACCATGTAGTCGCCGAGCTTGGAGTTCGGCTTGTGAATGCCCGGCGTGTCCAGGAACACGATCTGCGCTTCGTCCGTCGTATACACGCCGTGAATCTTGTTGCGGGTCGTCTGGGGCTTATCCGACATGATCGCGATCTTCTGGCCGATAACCTGGTTCATCAGCGTAGACTTGCCGACGTTCGGGCGGCCGACGATGGCGACGAAGCCCGATTTGAATGTATCCTTCACTCTTCGTCCTTCTTTCCTGCGTTCAGATCTCGAGGCGAGAACGCTCCCGGCAGAAGCTCCGAGACCGTCATGACTTTAACGTCCCCTCTTAAATTACCCATAATGACGGGCATATCCGGCTCGCACAGCTCCGACAGCACCTGGCGGCACACCCCGCACGGCGTAATCGGGCCCGGCGTGTCTCCGATGACGGCGATCGCCCGGAACGAGCCGGCCGCATGGCCGTCGGCTACCGCCCGGAACAGCGCGGTGCGTTCGGCGCAGTTCGACGGGCCGTACGCGGCGTTCTCCACGTTGCAGCCGTAATGCACGTGGCCTTCCGAATCGAGCAGCGCCGCCCCGACCTTGAAATGGGAATACGGCACGTAGGCCCGCTTCATCGCTTCGCCGGCGGCTTCAAGCAGCCGTTCGTTCGTCCATGCTTCCATGTTCAACCGCTCCTTAGCTTCTATCGAATTTATACCGCTCTCCGCCATCGGCCAGAGACGCAACGGATCCAAGAAACGTTATTCGGCTCCGTAATCGGCTTTTTCTTGGCTAACGAATCCGAGAGACGCTATTCGGCTCATTCTCATGATAAATCGGTCTTTTGACGCTAAATAAGAGCTGTGGGGTTCGTTGGATCTTAAAACGACCATTATTCTCGAAAATAAGAGCTGTACGATTCGTTAGCCGTCTCTTAGAGGCTTCGGACCCAATCCAGGAGCGGCGGCCCGAGCACGATCAGCCCGATCGCGACCGCGTAGGCGGACGCGACGAGAACCGCCCCCGCGGCCGTGTCCTTGGCGATCTTCGCGAGCTCGTGAGAGCCCGGGGAGGCCAGATCGACGGCGCGTTCGACGGCGGTGTTCAGCAGCTCCGTCACCCAGACGGCCGCGACCGCCGAGAACAGCCACATCCAGTCCTCCGGCGGCAGCTTCAGCGCGCAGGCGACGGCGACGATGACCGCGGAGGCGGCCAAGTGAACCCGCATGTGCGGTTCGTTGCGCATCGCGTAGGCGATGCCTTCCATGGCGTTGCGGAACGACTCCCGTTCCGTTCGGTTCCAGTTCCTTCCCGTTCTCCCGGTCAACGGGACAACCCCGCTTTCGACAGGACTTCTTCCTGCTTCGCGAACATCTCCCGCTCTTCTTCCTCGGTCTCGTGGTCGTAGCCGAGCAGGTGCAGGAAGCCGTGCACGAACAGGAAGCCCATCTCCCTCTCCGCGCTATGCCCGTATTCTTCCGCTTGGGCGAGCGCCCGCGGCACGGAGATGACGATGTCCCCGAGCAGCTCGGCGAACGGGTCGCCTTCGCCCTCGTCCGGATATTCTTCTTCCAGCGTCTCGTATTCGTCGTCGTACCGAATGGCCGGTTCGTCGCCTTCGCCGCCCCGGATCGGGAACGACAGCACGTCCGTCGGCTTGTCGAGTTGGCGGAATTCCTTGTTCAATTCGCGAATGCCGTCGTCGTCCGTCAGCGTCAGCGTGACGACGCCGTCTTCGACGCCTTCCAGCTCGCCCGCGACGTTCAGCAGCTTCTCCAGCAGGCCCGGCCAGCTCTCCTCGCCGCTCCCGGCGTTCTCCCGTTCGTCGATCCATTCCAGGGTGAGTGTCATGCTTGCTGCTCCTTTGCTTCTTTGCGATTTTTGAGATCCTTGTCGTCAGGATACTCGATTCGGGAGTGGAACATGCCGATTACCGTCTCTTTGAGCGTCTGGGCGATCTTGTCCATCTCCCTCAAGGTCAGGTCGCATTCGTTGAACTGCTGGTCGTCGAGCCGGTCCTTGATGATCTTGCCGATGATGTTCTCGACCTGCTCGATCGTCGGATGGTCCAGCGACCGGACGGCCGCCTCCACGCTGTCGGCGATGCCGACGATGGCCGCTTCCTTCGACTGGGCCTTCGGTCCGGGGTAGCGGAAGTCGTCTTCCGACCACGGGTTCTCGACTCCCTGCTGTTCGGCCTGCTTGACCGCCTTGTAGTAGAAAAACTTAAGGAACGTCGTCCCGTGATGCTGCTCCGCGATGTCGCGGATCGGCTTCGGCAGCTTGTGCTGCTTCAGCATCTCGGCGCCGTCCCGGGCGTGGGCGATAATGATCGACGCGCTCACCTTCGGATCGAGCTTGTCGTGCGGATTGACGCCGCCGTTCTGGTTCTCGATGAAATACGACGGCCTCTTCGTCTTGCCGACATCATGGTAGAACGAGCCGACCCGGCAGAGCAGGCCGTTCGCCCCGACCGCCTCCGCCGCGGCTTCCGACAGATTGCCTACCATCAGGCTGTGGTGGTAGGTGCCGGGCGTCTCCGTGAGCAGCTTGCGGAGCAGCGGGTGGTTCGGGTTGGACAGCTCGACCAGCTTCAACGCCGACAGGATGCCGAACGTCATCTCGAAGAACGGCATCATGCCGATGACGAGCACCGCGGTCAGAAGCCCGCTCGCGAACATGAAGCCGACGGACTCCATAAGCTGGATCCGGTCCGGCTCCGCTTCGACAAGCATGAGCGCGACGACGGCGATCGACCCGAACAGGCTGACCATGATGCCCGCCTTCAGGATCGAGGAGCGCTGGCTGGCCCGATGGATCGCGAGCACCGACGTGAACGAGACGACCGCGGCGATGAAGCCGTAGCGGAAGTCGAACACCGTCTGCTGGCCGACGTTCAGGATGATGCTCGACAGCACCGTGAACAGCAGGGCGCTGACGAGCCCGAGATGCATGTCGATGAGAAGAGTGACGAGCATGCTGCCCAGCGCGATGGGCGCGAGGAAGCCGACGTTCGGCCAGCGGTCGCTATGCGCCAGCGCGACGAGGTGCATCATGAGCAGATTGATCGCGCAGATAATGAGCAGCATCAGCAGATGAACGTTGCTCATCTTCGCGGAAGAGCCGCGCGACGAAGCCGACGTCAGCTCGCTGTAGCCGTAGAACGACAGCACGAACAGAATCGACAGCAGCAGCACGCCGAGCTGCGGCCAGTAGGTCTTCTGTTCCTTGAGCAGTCCCATGCTGTCCAGCCGCTCGTACAGATCCTGCGTAATGACTTGTCCCGCCTTGACGATGACGTCCCCCTGCTTGATGACGACGGCGGGCGTGTTCTGCTTCGCCTGCACCTTCGCTTCTTCGGTGGCGTCCTTGTCGTAGAACTTGTTGGGCGTCAGCACGAACCGCGCCAGCTCCTGCACGATCTCGCGTTCCGTCTTCAGCGACAGCGAGCTGCCGTTGACGAGCTCCGCCACCTTGATCCGCGCGGTCTCGGCGTCGGCGAGAGATTCGCTGACGAGCCGGCGCACGATATCCCGGGCGACCGGCCGCATCTCCGCGATCTGCTCCGACGTCAGCCGCGGAAGCTTGTAGTAGGTCTCTTCGGGAAGGCTGTACTTCTGCGCCTGGATGACCTTCTGCATCTCCTCCAGAAGGCTCTTGGAATACGTCTCCGATCCGGAGTTGACCGACACGAACGAGGCGATGAAGCTGTCGAGCCTCTGCGGAATCTCCCCGCGATAGATGTCGACCTTGTTCTCCGTCGTCACCTGGTCGTCCTGGTTCAATTGATCGATGCGGACGAGAATCTCGTCGATGAGCAGCTCGTTGTGCAGCGCCACGTTCGAGTAGACCGGGTTGACCTTGTCCGCCGCCTTCTCCTGCGCTTCCAGGGTCGCCTTCTCGTCGACCGCCTGGTGGGGCGCCTTGATGTCGTGGGCGCTCTTCGCGTTCAAGGCGATATCGTACGTCTCCGGCACGAGCCGGGACGCGAGACTGAAATAAAAAAGCAGCACAAACACAAGCAGCAACAACACCCTTACTGCTCCGCTGTGCTTCCATCCCCCTGCCGAAAAGGAGGCCGATACGCTCGCCGGCCCGCTTCGTTTCCGATTCATCCGGCGTCCTCTCCTTTACGTTGGTTGTTCCTGTTGATCCTGGTTGTAGGCGAGGATGATCTTCTGCACCAAGGGGTGCCGAACGACATCCTGCTCGGAGAACGTCACCATGCCGATCTCCGGAATGTCCTTCAGGATCCGCTGGGCTTCGATCAAGCCGGACTTCTTCCCCTTCGGCAGATCGATCTGCGTGACGTCGCCGGTGATGACCATATGGGATCCGTAGCCGAGCCGGGTCAAGAACATCTTCATCTGCTCGGCGGTCGTGTTCTGCGCTTCGTCGAGAATGACGAACGAATCGTCCAGCGTCCGGCCGCGCATGTAGGCGAGCGGAGCGATCTCGATCAGGCCGCGCTCCATCGCCTTGGCGACCCCTTCCGTCCCGAGTACGTCGTTGAGCGCGTCGTACAGCGGGCGCAAATACGGATCGACCTTCTCCTGCAGGTCGCCGGGCAGGAAGCCGAGGTTCTCTCCCGCTTCCACGGCGGGCCGGGTCAGCAGAATTCTCTTGATCTTGCCTTCCTTAAGCTTCGCGACCGCCGATACGACGGCCAAGTACGTCTTCCCGGTTCCGGCGGGGCCGATCCCGAAGACGATGTCCTTCTTGCGGATAGTCGTCACGTAATGCCGCTGCCCGAGCGTCTTCGGTATGATCGGCTTGCCGCGGAACGTCGTCGTGATCTCGCCCCCGAACAGCGAGAGCAGCTGATCGGCCTTCATCTCGCGCGCCAGGGCGAATGCGTACCGGACATCCCGTTCGCCGAGCGGCAAGCCGCTGCGGATCAACTGAAGCAGGGTGTCGAACAATTGCTGAAGAGAGCGAACCTCGGATTCGGAGCCTTCGACGACGACCTCCGCTTCCCGGGAATGAATCAGCGCTTCCGATTCCTCCTGTACGAGGCGAAGGAACTTGTCCTGCGGTCCGAATAGGGCGAGCCCTTCCGCCGCGTTGCGCAGCGGAATCGTGATGATGTGCTTGTTATCCGACAAAAAGCCTCATTCCCCCTGCTCTGCTAGTCGCGATTCGTCGCTTCCGTCCCGGATTCCGTCCGGTCCGTCTCGTCCGGACTCGTCTGAACGATTGGACGATCCATCGCGATGGATTGTTCTACTTCGAATAAAACATTTATCATCACTTTACCATTCTCCGTATGTTCATGCAAAAGTTTTTCCCCCTTGATGACGGCCCCGGGGCCGCAAGCGGCGAGCAACTCCGCGCGAGCCTGCTCCAAGCCCGCCCGCTTGGCTTCTTCCTCCGTAAGCTTCGTCTCCGCGTAGGATACTTCTTTTTCGACTTCGTTCATTTTGCCGAAGGGAAGCGTCCATTTTCCGAGACGCAATCGCTTGACCTCGCCGAGCACCTCCGAACGCTCGAACGGCTCTTGCCCGTACCCCGACACCTGCAGAGCGCGGTTGCCGATGACCAGATAGCCGCGTTCGTTCGAGGCGCCCGTGAAGCCTTTGGATTTGACCGTAAGCGGCGACGCGATCTTGTACTCGTGCCAGACGAGCCCGCGCACCTCGCCCTTGGAGACGACCGCCTTCGTGCGTTCTCCTTCCCCGACGATGCCCGAGATCAGCACGTCGCCCTTGCGTACCCGGTCGTTGCGCTGCACCTTCGGGCGCCCGTTCTCGGCGACGATCCGGGTGACGACGGCGTCGGTCTTGGCGACGATATCTTTGGGCGATTCAAGCTTCCGATCATCGGGCTTGGCCGCTTCGACGACCGTAATTTGCACCTTCGTCCCTTTTTTCTCGACGCCGACCCACGAGACGCCGGGAATCCGAAGCGCGAGGCGGCTCGCCAGCTCCGACGTGTCCTTCATCCGGGGCGACCATTGCAGCGGATAGACGCCTTCCGCCCGGGCGGCCTGCAGAATCTGCTCCGACGCGATGCGGTCGTTCCCTTCCACCTGCACGTCCCAGATCAGGGTAGATAGAGCGAAGAGCGCGGCGACGAAGCCGAGCATCCCGGCGGCGAACGTCTTGCGGCGCGACAGGCGGGCCATGCGAAAAGGAATGCCGTGACGCTCGAGAATTCTCGTGCGTCCTCCCGCTCTCCGGACTATCGGCCGAAGGCGGAAAAAATCCGGGACCGACACCCGGAACCGAAGCTTCCCGTCTTTGCCGTAGGAGATATCCCACAGCTCCACCTTCGAGATCGTCTCGGCGAGGAACTTGTCCGCTTCGCCGGACGCCAGCTTGACCGTCACGAACCCTCGTATGTAATGAATCCAGCTTCCCTTCATCGTATCTCCACATCCTCCCCTGGCCGGCGCTCCCGCGCCCCGGCGCCTCGGCGCCTGGCGGCTTGTCCGCCGCGAAGTCCCGCGATGCGCCTCAACCGCCTCCGAATCGCGTTCGTCGGGGCGGAGAGGTTACGCTTTGAGCTGCACTCCCGTAATTCGGCCTTCGACCAGCACCTCTTCGGCGCCGATGTTGCGGATCACCAATTCGTGGCCCGTCACTTCCATCTCTCCCTTATCCATCGCCAGGCGCAGCGATTCGGGAGAGAAATGGAGCACGCCGCGGTGATTCTCCACCGTCAGCTGCAGCCCTCCGATCATCGTCACCCGCGGAAGGTCCAGCACGACGTCCCGCGGCAGGTCGAGGATGCGAGCGGTCCAGTTGCGCAGCTTGCGGACAACTCGTGGCATGACGCGCCCCCCCTCCTTTACGGTACAACATATGCAGAAGGCGGGCGGAAAATGATTTCAAGCCGCGGCCGATCGTCGCCGGTTGGGGATGTCGCGTCGTGCATCCGTACATCCGCCCCGACCCTCTCCTTCGTCGCTCTCTCCGTCCGCATGCGGTACGCGGTTGCTCTCATGGACAGGATTGCTGATCTTGGAGAGAAGCTGAGGAACGTGGTTACTCTCCTGGGTGGGGCGTACTTGAGGCGGAGGTGCGCAAACACAAACAGGCTATCCCTACAGGTCCCGAATAAGGACCCGAATGGGATAGCCTGCTCGAAGTTTTGCTTAGCGACGATAGGGCTTGCGGGAACGGGGCGGGCCGAGAATCTCCGCCCAGACGATAGCCCGGCTCAGCTCGTCGCGCGGCAAGCGGAGGCCGGGAGCCTCGGGGGCGGCCGCGGCTAGCGGCTGCTCGCCGGCCGACGCCGGCGAAGCGGCGGCGACTGCGGCCATGCGATCCGCTGCCTCGGCAGCGGCATACCCGGCGCCGGAAGCCGAGCGCTCGGCCGCTCCCGATCGCCCAGGCGCCGGCGGCGGGCTCGAGCTAACCGGCCTCGCGGGCGACTCCGGCTGCGGGCGAACGGGTTCGCTCCGCTCCGAGTCGAGACGGCTAGGCCGCCCGGAGCCATCCGCGGGAAAGCCGGAAGGCTCGGAGCCCGCTTCAGGCCGCTCCGAAGGCCAAGGCTCGCTTCTCTCGAGCCGCCGTCGCGGCGATTCGGGACGGCTCCGGGGCTCGGAGGGCTCCGGGAAGGGCGAAGCCTCTCCCGGGGCGTCCGCGCGCTTCTCCGGCCGATTGGCGGACGGAGACGGCTTCGGCCGGGAGAGCCCTCCGCCTCCAAAGTTGGGCATCCGGTTGGGCGGACGCTTCTCGATCGGCGACTTCCTGAAGAACATCGCGTAGAGCATCCATACCACGACGATGACGATATAGTAATGGCGGACGAGGAATTCGAAAAGCTGCTCCATCCCGGTCAACGTTCCTCTTTGCCGTCACCGCGGGAAGGGTCGGCCCTTCCGATCGAACCCCTCATCTGCGTGTCGGCTTCGAGGTTTTTCAGATTCATATAATCCATGACGCCCAGGTTGCCGCCCTTCAGCGCTTCCGCCATGGCAAGCGGAACCTCGGATTCGGCCTCGACGACCTTCGCCCTCATCTCGACGACGCGCGCCTTCATCTCCTGCTCTTGCGCGACGGCCATCGCGCGGCGCTCCTCCGCCTTCGCCTGGGCGATCCGCTTGTCGGCCTCCGCCTGCTCCGTCTGCAGATGCGCGCCGATGTTCTTGCCGACGTCGACGTCCGCGATGTCGATCGACAGAATCTCGAACGCGGTGCCCGAATCCAGGCCCTTGTTCAGCACGGTGCGGGAGATCAGGTCCGGATTCTCCAGCACGTCCTTGTGGGAACCCGAGGAGCCGACCGTCGTGACGATCCCTTCTCCGACGCGGGCGATAATCGTCTCCTCCCCGGCGCCGCCGACGAGACGATCGATGTTCGCTCGCACCGTCACCCGCGCCTTGACCTTCACTTCGATGCCGTCCTTAGCGACGGCGGAGACAATCGGCGTCTCGATGACGCGCGGATTAACGCTCATTTGCACGGCTTGCAGCACGTCCCGGCCCGCAAGGTCGATGGCCGCCGCCCGTTCGAACACGAGCGGGATGTTGGCCCGCTGCGCCGCGATCAGCGCGTTGACGACCCGGTCCACGTTGCCCCCGGCGAGGAAGTGGCTCTCCAATTGGTTAATCGTAAGGCCGAGCCCGGCTTTCGTCGCCTTGATCATCGGATTGACGATCCGGCTTGGGATAACGCGGCGAAGCCGCATAGCCACGAGCGTAATGATGCTGATGCGAACCCCCGAAGCGAGGGCGGAGATCCACAGCATAAACGGGAAAAAGCTAAAAAACACGGCCAGCACGATAAACGCCAAGGCGATAATGATCAGCAATTGAATATTCAAGTCCATCGAATCCCTCCGATATCTTATTGTCGCGCCCCTGTCGGGCCGCCCTTCTCTCTGCCTCTTAGAACTAAATTATTCGGTCTCCGCCGCCCGAATCTCGCGCACCACAATCCGGGTACCGTCCGCCGCCGTGACCCGAAGCGGCCGGTCTCTCTCGACGAACTCGCCGGAAGTGACGACGTCGACCCGCTGGCCCCCGATGTCCGCGACCCCGGCAGGACGCAGCGCCGACAGGGACACGCCTTCGCGGCCGATCCAGGACTCCCGCGACTCTTGCGGAATGTACCCTTGCTCGGTCGTCAGCTGGTCCTTCAGAATGAACCGGTTCCAGATGCCCTTCCGACGGAACGCGTAAGCGAACACGGCGACGATCGCGAGGGCGATCAAGCCTGCGATGCCGAGCGCCCGAAGCGCGTCCCCCGTATCGTAGGCGGCGATCGCGATTCCGGTCGCCACCCCGGCGACGCCGAGAACGCCCAGAATGCCGAAGCTGGGAACGAACATCTCCAGGATGAGGAACAGGATGCCGAGCGCGAATAGAACGATCGATTCCGCTCCTGCGAAGCCCGCGATATATTGCCCGAAGAAGTAAAGCCCGAACGAGACGATCCCGATTATGCCCGGCGCGCCGAACCCGGGAACGAGCAGCTCGATGAGGATGCCGGCGATGCCCAGTATAAGCAGCAGCGTCGTCATGCCGCCCGACGTAATCGCGTGGGATAGCTTCTCGGCCAACGAAGGCTTGATGTCGACCGTCGTCCATTGACTCATTCCGGTCCAGCGGATCGCCTCGTCGACCGACTTCGCGACGACGTCGGCATAGCCGACCTTGAGCGCGTCATCCGCGGTTAGCGAGATAATCTGGCCTTTCTGCTTCGTCCGCCCCAGCTCCTTAAGCTCGACGACGAGGCCGGGATCGACCATCCCTGCGGCGATGGCGGGGTCGCGCCCGTTCAGCTGGGCGGCAGCCTGCATCTCGCTCGTCCAGAACGACACGGTTTTCGGGTTGTCGACCGCTTCGCCGGAGCCGTTCACGACCATGGCCGCGCCGATCGTCGAACCGGGAGCCATCGCGAGGCTTCCTGCGTTCAGCGCCAGGTAGGCGCCCGCCGAAGCCGCCTTCCCGTCGACGAAGGCGAGCGTCGGCACGGCGGTGGAGCGGATACGGTTGCCGATCTCGTCCGCGCTCTGCAGGCTCCCTCCCGGCGTATCGATCTTGAGTACGACGAGAGCGGCGCGGGCTTCTTCCGCTTCGGTCAGCGCGCGGTCGAGGAAGGAGGCGAGCCCCCGCTCCACCGTCATCTTCACCGGGATAACGTACACCGTGCCGTTCTCGGCCGGCTTCGGCCCATCCTTGCCGTCTGCCGCCTGCGCTATTCCGGCTCCGCTCCAGATTAGCAGCAGCGAAGCCGCGAACGCGAGCAGCAGCCTTCCGATCGGACCGGCGAGACGGCCGCCGGCATCATTCCTCCAACGCAATGGCATTCCTCCCCGCCCATGCGATTCGCTCCCGTCCGGCCAGCAAGCTCCGGGCGATTCGTTGTCGCACGATTTTCTATATTACGATTGCATACGAACTTCCTATGTATACGGTTCCGCCGCAAGCACCGATACGCGCCCGATTAGCGCAAAAAGCACCCCCTTGCGGGAGTGCTTCGCTTGTTGTCTCTGGTCGGTTACTGCAGAAATTGCTGGACGACTTGATTCACGAGCTTGCCGTCGGCGCGTCCCTTCACCTTCGGCATCAAGGCCCCCATTAACTTACCCATATCGGCTTTGGAAGAAGCACCGGTCTCTTGAATGGTCTGCGTTACAATAGCTTTGATATCTTCTTCGGTCAGCTGTTCAGGAAGGTATTGGGCGATAATGTCAATTTCCGCCTGCAAATCCTTGGCCAGATCGTCCCGGCCTGCCTTCGTAAATTCCTGGAGGGAATCTTTGCGTTGTTTGACTTCGCGGCTCAGAATATCGAGCACTTCGTTATCTTCAAGCGGTCGGCGCAATTCGATTTCCTGATTTTTGACCGACGCACGAACCATACGAATCGTGGAAAGCCGGAACTTGTCCTGTGCTCTCATCGCTTGCTTCATGTCTTCGTTCAAACGTTCCGCGAGGCTCATGATGCGAAACTCCTCCTAGAACTTCCGTTTACGAGCAGCCTCGGACTTCTTTTTCCGTTTGACGCTCGGTTTCTCGTAGTGCTTACGTTTTTTCAGTTCCGCGAGAACGCCGTCTTTTGCGATGGACTTCTTGAAGCGGCGGAGTGCAGCGTCGAGTGATTCATTTTTGCGAACTTTCGTTTCGGACACCAGTTTTCCCTCCCTCCGGAACAGACCACAACACACGGTTATCAAACCTCATTATAGGTTATTGGGAAAGGGGGTGTCAACTTTTGCCCATTCTTTTTTGACGGGTTCGTTAGGTGGGGCCGATTCCGGTCCTTCTCGGGTCACGATTGCGTTTTTGAAGTCGGTTTTGATAAGCGGAGGAACTTTCAGAAGCGGTTAATGTGAGAATCCTTTTGAGTAATGGAAAATCATGCCGAGCACATCCTGTGATTCAGTCTTAAGGTGTTCCCAATTCCTTTCATTTAATCTTTAGTTTCTTTTTCAGTTCTCGGATATTTCACATAACGTTCCTGCATCCACGACGTCTCACCGACTTAAGGATCCGAAGGGTCCTGATGCGCCTGCGCAGTTAATCGGTGCGAATGTGTCCGTGAATCTGCTTCTCTGCCAATCTCATGGGGCGGACCGAGGTGCCGTCAGGCTCTGAAGCGTGGTTATGATGTTATACGAAGTCATTGTCCTCCTAGAATTGCCACCAAATTTGATCTTGATCTAATCGTCCCTTATATAATATTTCTCCATCTTTTTCTGACTTTATATCGAATTTAAAATCATATTTGTTCCTAAAGATTTTTATATCAGAAAGATTACTCTCAATGTCATTCACTAATTCTTCAATAAGTAGCTTTGCTTGTTCGTTTGAAATTCTATCCTTTACCATCAGCCTAAAATTGATAAATTGGTTATCAAGAATACTAGAAGCACTTGTTGTTACCAAATCGTTATCATTCATAATTTTTTCGGCATGTCCCATTGCGTCAGATACTTCTTCAAAATCTAATCTCCTGTCATTACATCCTACAAGAAGTAAGAATATGATTATAGATACTAATATCTGCTTCATAGCCCCTCCCCAGATTGATGATGTCACTGATATATCTTATCTTTATTATTCTGCGTGTAAGTTATCATTCGTTGAATGACTTCTTGTCCATGAAGATGGACAATTTCATGATGATCTTCGCAAATCAGCCATTGATATTTCTTTGACACCAGGTAGTATTCATTTAGGTGACATAACTCAGGGATTAACTCAAAAATAGTATCCTTCTCCCCCTCATACATCCACAACTTATCATTTAGATCCTCCACAATGAACCAGAAAACATCATCTTCAATTATCTCTCTTATATATTGATATGGTTGATCAACAAATCTCATAGATAACTTTGGTTCTTTAAGTTTGTTCCATCCCCAATGTAACCCATGAGAATAGTGATTCTTCACTAAAAAGCGATTTTCAATATTTTCTAAGATTTCTTCCATTGATCTTTTCTAACTTCATGAAGCTTGTTTCTATTTAATTGAAACTTTTTAATTGCTTTTTCGATTTCAAACCGAATTGATAAAGAATGCATATAAGCTCCTTTATGATCTCCACCTGTTAATGATTTGCTCGTATTTCATATTACGTTCCCGTATTCACGAACCCGATAACCTTAAGCCCCCAACGAGGGGCGACCGCGACGCGGTTAGGTTCGTCGTCCACCTGATCCAACTCCTCGAAATGCCTCAGGCGGACCAAGGGGACGGCTCCAGCCGTCCCGCTGCGTGAATAAAGTGATATACGATGATAATGGCATTTTCGAAATAACTCCAAATTATTTCACATCTCCAATATATATGTTCGACTTAATATTGTTCTTAATGATGATCCCTAGTGCCTTTGGATAAACTCTAACTGTGTCAATTTTCTCTAGTCCAATCCATTCTACTGCAACCTGATTCGAATCAGGATTAGATCCATTGGTTAAACCAGAATTTGAGTCTTTTAAGTAACATAAAAAATAGAATTCGACCTGATGAATATCTGAGTCCCACTCTGCGAATTCGTGATTTTTCCCAATGTATTCTCTGATATGAATCAAGTCCTTAACAATAATTTCTGCTCCGATCTCTTCAAGACATTCACGATATACTGCTTCTATTAAAGTCTCACCAATTTCCTAGCCTCCTCCGGGGAACAAATAGAAAAAGCCCAGATCATCCTTGTTCTTAGTTAATAGAATTTGTTGATTTTGAATAATAACGGATTTAGACGAATTTCGGATTGGTTTCATTATTGCTCCTTCAGTAGTAATATTGTCGTATAACATTCTTGTATTCATGAACCCGAGAACCTTAAGTCCCAACGAGGCGGTCGCTACGCGGTTAGGTTCGCAGGGTTGTCCGCCTGGATCCGCTTCCTCGAAAATGCCTCAGGCGGACCGAGGGTCGGAGAATGCAGACCCGATGCGGGAATACGGTGTTATCTGAAGCCAATGCCTTCTTCGACTTCACTAAAAAATAAGCCTAACTTCGATGCATGAAGTAAGGCTTGTAATAAATCTACTTTTGAAATTTATTATAAATTTTATAGTAATTTTCTTCCTTTACAGGCTCACTATGTGATCCATTTCTTTCATATAGTCGTCCATCGAACCAAGCAGGTTCATTAAACTCTGTTTTTAAGATTAATATTTCCTTACCGTGATACTGTCTTGATTTTATATTGTTCAGAATTGATTGTAGGTATGACTCAGGTTTAACTGGTGCTTTTTTAATAGTTTCAATTATCTTATGTAGAAACTTATCTACATTTCCAGTTTGTAAACTTGCTTCGTCTTTAATTCCTGTAATATAAAATTCTTGAATTTGCACAAAAGGGTTTTGATATTTTGCTTCATGTTTTTCAGCACTTTTCAAATCATCTGTCAGTCCAATTAAAACATAGCCAACCCTATTTGGTCCTAGATTGTTTATTGCTGAAAGGGTTTTGATAATATCCCATACCAAAGTTTCATTGTATTTACCGGTATTAAAATCATGAACTCCGATTTTGAAATCGTACTGATTTTGTTCTGTGATAGACTGCATAAGTATTTTTGTAATGTTACGGGTCCAATCATCAAATGCTGGGTCATCTACAACTCTTTCTGCAAAATAACTTTGGATTCTACCAACAATAGATTTAACTGTTCGGTCATTAAATTGCCAATCCCACAATCTTTCAGAAACGCGATTGTCTATTAATTCATCACCAATACCTTTTAGTGATGAAAGTAAACCATCTTCGTCATTTACTTTCTTGGATTGACGAACAATTAATTCATAAAATGCCATAAAAATTACGTGAAATGAACGCCAATTTTCTTTTCTATCTGATTTTCTGTATATTAGGTTTGCAAACTTGATATTTTTCTTTGTTAAGATTTCCTCAATTGCTGAGAATACAGCATCGAATTGTTTTTTTATGGCATCTTCTGAAATTCTGTCGATTGCAGTTTCAATCTTGGTTTTGCCCAGTGGTGTTTCCCCTAGTGGATTTGAATTATATCCATAATAAGAGTCCAGTGCCTCTGCATTATAATTCTCTTTATTATCTAGAATCATATCTGAAATTATATGCGCAATTAATTCCTCATCTTTAGATTCACGAATATTTCGGTAAGACATAATATCATTCTTAACCCAGAATATTTCATAAATATTAATTCCATAGTATTCCAATCGTCTGTTTGTAATACTGATTTTTGACATGTCATTTAAAAGCACACTATCGCGTGAAATATCACCTCTAATTTCTGCTGCGAGGCTGCTGACTAAGTCTGGGAATTTACCAATGGCGCCAGCTTGCCGTAACTCTTGGTAAGACAGGTGACGACCACTTGAATTAATTCTGCGGAATGTTTCTTCGATTTCTTGTTGCACCATAGAAAGAGATTTTGAAACTGGTAACAAATAATTTGCAATTTCTTTGCATATTTTTGAATCTAATACCGGTTCTCTTTGATAAATAGTTTTTGTTTTCATTTTTTCAAGGGTATCAGCCATGACAGACAGATCAAAATAGCCATCTTTTAGCATGTACTTTTGTTCAATAAACGAAAAAATAGCATCAAGCCTTTGCATTCCATCAATAATTTCAAGCTTCATTTCATTATCATTTTTCACTTCAGCCAATAAAAATAAAGGAACCGGCAGCCCTCGAATTATTGTATCAATGAAGTTCCTTTTTTCTTCAATCGTCCAAGCCAGTTTCCGCTGGTATTTTCTATTTACTATAAATTTCTTTGAGGCGTATTGCGAATATAGCGTTTGAACATGTATCCCTTGAATAGTTAAATTTTCTGGCATATGAAAGGCCTCCGATGTATAGTTATTGAAGGTAATATTCTACATTTTGTTACAAACTCCTCTATGTCTTACATTTGATTTAGATAACGTCTCCGTATTCACGACGCCCCATCGGCTTAAAGAACCGAAGGGCCTGGCTGCGCTTGCGCAGTTAGTCGGTGCGGGTGTGACCGCTGGGTTCACTTCCCTGCCAATCACTTCTCGCGGACCGAGGAGCCGCCAGGCTCCGATGCGTGAACATAATGTTAGACGTAATCTTCGGCCTCTAATAAACACCCAATAGAACTTTAAAGTACTTTTCCAGCTCTTCTCTAGCTGCAGGCATCTCTTTTTTTATGATTTCAAAACACTCTGGTAACTTCTTTCTATTCTTTGCATCTACTATATAAGTTGAACTAAAGCGGCTTAGAAGGAATTTCTAGATCAATCCGTCGAATAGATAAGCATTAAATATTTGGACGGTGATCGAGATGCAACCTCTTGAAGAGCAGCTGTATGCTGTGGAGCAACGACTGAAACATGAGAAAAGCAGGCGGATGTTCGAGCGATACCAAACCGTGAAGCTCCACCTTATTGGGAAAAGCAACGCCGACATTGCCGTTAGTATCGGAAGAAAAGAGAGCACGGGGACACCTATTTGCGACTATATCGAAACAAAGGTTTAGATGGACTTCAGATGAAGTTCTCACCTGATCCGCCAGAGCAACTGAGTAAGGAACAGCAAGATACGCTCAAGAAAACGAGCATGGATTGTGTTCCACATGATGTCGGATTCACAGCGAAGTTTAACTGGACACTGCAAATCATTGGAAAATATATTCACCGTGAATTTGGTAAATCGTATTCAATTCACGGTGTTTCCAAGTTGATGCATCGCATGGATCTAAGCTCACGAAACCTACCTACACCTTGGCGGCGGCCGACGAAGAAAAGCAACGATTGTTTGTCGAAACTACCTTCCCAAGGTTAAAAAAAATATGAGAACGGCGAAATTGATCATTTATTGTTTGAAGATGCGAGCATGATCTGAGACTATCAAGCGCTTCAGAAGACGTGGTTTGCTAATGGCAAGCAACGTTTGATTAAGACAACTGGAAAGCACCTCGGCGTAAAACTGCTAGTCACTCTGGATTATGTAGAAGGCAAGATCGTCTGGAAAGAAGACGAGCAATACAACGCAGAATCATTCTTGGCGTTTCTCGAGCAAGTCCTCCGACTGGAAAGATCGTTATGGTATTGGATAATGCTCGAATTCATCACGCGAAGTTGCTTGCAAGCTTCCTCCAAGAAAACAAAAATCGTCTTGAACTGGTATTTCTGCCCTCATATAGTCCAGAATTCAATCTTGTTGAAGGACTTTGGAAATGGCTAATGTCCAAGCATTTATGGATCGAATTATGAAAGAGCCATTAAAGATCATTGATCGGTTATGCATACGGATGTAGCATAGTTATCATTGGTTCAACTTATATAGATACTTATTTTCCCTCTTTTCCAATCAAAATACATCCCTGTAGATACAAATTTGTTCCAACACTCATCAATAGTTGTTATTAATTTTTTTGCAGTATCTGCTTCACCTACTTGAGGCACAGCGCCTTCTACAAATTGTGGTGTAATAAGTTTATCCAAGGATATTTCTAAATCAGCTAGTTACTATAAAGCTCTCTTATTATTACTGCTTGCACTTGAATTAATCTATTAAATTTTATTTGATGCTCATTATTGAGCTTTGCTAACTCTGCTTTATGACTTTCTACGACCTTTAGAAGATCACTTAGCCCCCTCAATACTCTTACTGGAATTAAATATCCCAAGCGGACGATTAACCGCTTGGGATATTCATTACATAGTTCTTAAAATCTCATATGATATTTGCTTCGCCGCTATAAAGCAACCAAAATTATCAGGGTAATCCTCAGGGGTAAACTTAAATATATAATGTAAATATTCTACTTGGAATTTTTCACTTGTGATTCTTTCTTCCTCCCCCGTCAGTATTGATAAGACAACTGCACTAGTGTCTGTCTTCCATTCCATCGGAAGAGATGTGAAGAATACATCCTTAAATTTAATCTCAATGTCGGGGTAAGTTAAGCTAAGTCCTCCTTGTAAGGTTAATTCATTATCAACGTATTGCTTGACCATGAAGTCAAACCACTTTTCTTGTTTAATGAAATTGCAAATTTCATCAACAACAATGTTAGCTTCCTCTAAAGTCATATTTTCACCCTTATTTCAATTGTATATGAGTTGCCTTAGCACCTGCATCATTACCTGACTTCAATTCACTTGTATGATACCATTTCCCATCGTCACCTAGGTACTCCCAACCGTAACCTTGATTTGTGCCTTCCTTTGTACCTTGTTGTCTCCTCGATACTCGATAAATACTTCCTTCTTTATCGTATCTTGGGTCGGCAGGATGAATTCTTACTTCATAGTCAAAACCACTCTCTGACCATTTTTCCTTCATACTACTCGGTGCTTTGTCTAGTCCCTGTCGATTCAATGCAGTATTTAGGAAATCTTCGGGATTGGTCGATTTAGTTAAGTCAATCTTACCCGTCCCCTCGCCACGGAGCCTATTACCAATATTATCACCGGCAACAGGTTTATCAAGTTTTCCCGTCCCCTTATCGGCTGTGGGCCTATTGACTTTAGGTTCACCTTTTGAGGAGGGACTCGACTTGGATTTAACATAACCAGGTTTTGTGACTTGCTTTGAGCCGAGTGAAAACTTACCACCCGATATTGGAATCATACCATCTATCAACTGTTCGAATTGCTGCTGTTGTCGTTGGAGGTATAGCTTATTCATTCCTTCTGCAGTCTGGCCTTTTTGACTAAACTCATAGAACATTTGAATATAGGATGCCGTTGAGTCAATTCCCCATAGGTGACTTGAGGTTTTAAGTCCGTATTCCTCCAAATCTTTATTGGACAGTTTACCTCCGTTTTGTTCTAACAGTTCTAGGGAAACTAAAGACTCTTCTAAGGTATATGTCCCATTACTCGCCATAGAAGTCAAAAATTTCACTTCGTTGCTGGTCACATTATATGAGATATCTAAGTTCGAAGTAGCAACTGAGGTAACTTCATGTGTTCTCTCATTTTTTGTAACCACATTTTTCGATGTGACTGATAAATTTGTTCGTCCAATTGTAGTTACGCTCACTGTGGACGTACTGCCATTACCTACATCTACCTTTCTTTCAGGTGTAGAGGAGACAATTCCAGCACTTTTAATTGCGCTACTCCACTCTTCTGCCTTCATGTATCCTCTTGTATTTGTAGCAATACTCACAACTTGAGTAATTTCTGTTGTCTTAAAAATCAATGGTGTGACAACATTCAAGTTGTATGTGCCATTACTTTGAGCTGTTTTCGCACTATCACGAATACTAGATGCTTGGGCTTGAATGGCTTTCTTCTCTTGGGATGAAGTAGCATTATAATAAGCTGTTGTTAAAGCTATAATCTTAGCTTGATCCTCAATATTCAAGTTTTTATCCGACTCAACCCAATGCCCCGTTGGATCCCAGAACATTATTGGATCGTTATGAACATACGTATACAAGTTCAAGCTGAGCGGATCATCCGCTTGACCCGTGTACGTATCCTCGGAGATGAATCTGCCGATATAAGGATCATAGTAACGCGCCCTAAGGTAGTACAGGCCGACCTCTGCGTCGTAGAATTCTCCCGAATAGCGAATGGAGCTGGAATACTGTTCGACGGTTAGAATCGGATTGCCGAAGATATCATAGTCGTACTGATTCTCAACCGTACCTGATTCGCTGACGGTATGGACCACATCGCCATGTCCGTTAAACAGGAAGTACGACAGCTTAGACGAGGCGTCGATTCGAGCGATATAGTTGACGCCTCTCACATAACGGACCGATACATTGTTGTTCGCATCCGTCTCCAGTATGACGTATTGACGATCATACGTATAGTTCGTAACCGTCGCTTGGTCATTCTTGGAACTGCGAGAGACTTTCCGAGTACGTAGTCCGTCCCCGTCGTACGTATACTCGATGCTGGAGCGCAACCCTCCTTGAATTCGCTCCGCCCGGATGAGCCGGTTGAAGCCGTCGAACGCATTCGTTGTTTTCTCGAACGCTTCGTACAGATTATTCGTCACGCCGTCGCCGTTCGGATTGGCGCCTGTCACCTGCTTCATATCGCGGGTATGCGGGCGAATGTAACTGATCTGCTGCCGCAATTCGTTGCCGTTATCGTCGTACAGATAATCCGTTGTCTTCTCCAGCAACTCTTGACCGCTCTCATCAAGCATTCTCTCGACCAGTCTCTGAAGCAGGTTCGCACCGGAGTAAACATACTCGCTCTTCTTGACGATGAAGGCGACTTCCTTCCCGTTCGAAGGATCTTTAAATCCGCTTGGTTGAGCGGACGTATAGGTCTCATTCAGCGTTTGACGATTGCCGCTCTTATCGTATGAGTAGACGGTTGTCTTGCCTGGAGCTTCAACCTTCACGATTCGTCCGTTGTCGTCGTAGACATAACTCGTCTTGCCGTAGCTGTCCGTCTTGGAAGACTGTTTGCCAGCTGCGTCATACGTGTACGTATACGAAGACAGAAGAGTCCCGTCCGGCTTCACGTTCTTGAGAACGAGAAGACGATTGTTACGGTCGAAGGTATAATTCTCTTGCACTCCTCCTTCGTAAGAGACGGAAGTCCGATTCCCGTTCAAGTCGTACGTATAGCTTGTCGTCTTTCCGCCTGCCGTGACGGCAGCCATCCGGTTGGAAGCATCGTAAGCAAATGTCGTCGCATATCCTTTGCCATCCGTGACTGATTTGATATTGCCAACGGAATCGTAGCTATAAGAGACCTGAATTGCATTATTTTTGACAATAGACTTCACTCGGTTGTTACGATCGTAACTATATTCGCTTGTGCCGCTTGCATCGGACATTGTAAGACGATTACCCGCCTTATCGTAAGTAAACTTGACGCTATCGTTCGTCTCCGTAACCTTCTGTTCCAACAGCAAGCCGCGGCCATCGTATGAATAACGGGTATGATTGCCATTGCGGTCGGTCATCTCGACGAGCTGGAAGGAAGGATCGTATCGATACGAGGTCGATTTGCGATCCGGATTCGTCGTCTCGATCAAAGTGCCGAAGGATCCGTACCGGTATGCGGTCAACTTCCCTCTTCCATCGGTCATATCGAGTTTATTGCCTGCCAGATCGTAACTATACACGACGCTCGTTCCGATTGGGTCTGTAACTCGAGTAAGACGGCCAGCTTTGTCGTATTCGTAGGTGTATGTTTTATTTAGCGCGTTCGTCTCGGAGACTTTCTCCCCGGCGACATTGTAGCGATACGTAGTCTTATGACCCTCGCGGTCGGTCGCCGAAGTCAAACGGCCGGCCAGATCATAGCTGTATACCTCCCCATAGCGCTGATAATCCGTACTCCCCGACGCATAGCCCTTCGCATCGATGCTCTTGACTTGATGCCCGTCTTCATCGTATACATAGCGGCCTACGACGACTTTGTTCGCGTCCGTTTTCATGATCAGACGGTTTAGCTTGTCATAAGCGTAAGTGATCCGGTTGCCCAGCGAGTCCACCTCGGCGACCATGTTACCTGCTAAATCATACTCGGAGGAAGTCACCTTTCCTTCCGCGTCGGTCTTAGATACAAGGTGGTTCATACCATCGAATTCGAATTGAGTCGTGTAACCCAACTCATTCGTCATCGAGACCCGATTGCCGGACTTATCATAAGCGTACCGGACATTCGTCTCCGAACCGTTAAGCTGGCGCGACATTTGAATGAGACGATTCATCTCATCGTATGCATATCGAACTTCGAAACCGCGCGGATCCGTCTCCTTCGTACGATTGCCGAGAAGATCGTATTCATAGGCGGTAACAAGTCTCACCATTCCCGGATGGTCCCCATCTTCCTTGATTGTTCCGCCAAGAGAAGCGGGGTCCATCATCTCTTTGTCTGCCAATTGAATGTATTGAATCATCCGGTCCGAACTGTCGTATGCATACCGTTCGATATCTCGTAATGCGGATGTCCGAAGCTTCTCGGTTCGCGACAGATTGCCGTTCTTATCATAATAATACTCTTCCTTGCCGCCGCTGTTGTCTGATCGAGTATGAAGGAGACCATTCGGGTAATAAGTATAACTCGTCTCGCGCAAGAACTTCTTGTCCTGTGACCCGGTCAAGCTTTGCTTCATCAACTGTCCCGCTGCATCATAAAGGTAGGTCTCGACGGAATAGACGATATTGCCGCTCCCGTCCAGCTCCAACGGGATACGCTTCTCTACTAGCTGCCGGTTGCCGTCATAGCGGTACAATGACATGTTGCCCCGTTTGTCCTTCGTAGACAGAAGATTGCCGATCAAATCAAACTTGGAATCCGTCGACTTCCCATAAGCATCCGTAACCGACTTCTCCGTGCCGAACGAACTATAAGTGTACGTCGTCTCGGCTCCAAGCGGATTGATCTCGGATATCACACGACCAAGCTTATCGTATGCATATTTTACGACTCCGTTATCTGCGTACGTAACTTGGCTAACGGAACCATCGGGGAAATACTCGTACCGAGTGACGAAGCCGCGCGGATCGGTCGATTTGGTCATTTTGCCCAGAACATTGTATTCATAGCTTTCGCTATTGCCTAAAGAGTCCGTTCGCTTAACCATGTTGCCCAGACCGTCATATTCCATTACGGTTCCGGCAGAACCGCTTAGACTGCCCGTATAACGCAAACCGTCGACGACTTTGACCACACGGCCAAGAGCGTCGAACGACACATATTCAACTGCTGCTCCTTCCGGCGAAATGGTGGCGATGCGGCGATTCATGACATCATAGAGATAGGAGATTCCCTTCATCTTCGCGCTGGAAGCAGCATGATCTAAGCTAGCATCATATTGATTCGGGCTGATCTCCTTAATCAAGTTGCCCGAATTATCGTAGAAATAACGAGTTATGCCATAGGAACCGTCGGCCGTCATTTGTTTCTTGCGAACCATCTGATTCATGGAATCGTACTCATAGAAAATGGACGAGCCGAGACCATCTGTTTCTTTCGTTAATTGACCATTGTCGTTGTATTCGTAAGAAGTAACGTTATTTAGCGGATCTTTCTTCTGAACGAGACGATTATCCAAGTCATAAGAGAAAACAGTTTTATTCCCCTTCGCATCCGTTCGACTCTTCAACTGACCGTTCTTGTCGTATTCATACTTCGTGGAGGACAAGACGCGATCGATGTACGTACCGTCGAATTTTGCGCCAACTAACTCTCCTTGAGCCAAATCCGACATTCGAACGAGAAGCGTCTCGGACACTAGCTGGGAACGGACATCATATTCGTATCTCGTGATATCATAATTATTGTCTTCGACCTTCTGCTTCTTGACGACGATATTGCCGGCTCGGTCATATTCCTGGATCGTCTCATGCCCGTTAGGTCCGGATACGCGCACCAAGCGACCTGCTTTATCGGACTCATATTCCGTACGATCGCCCATCGAAGCTTTGACCGGCGTCACTCCGGTACCGCTAGTCCTCTCGTAGGAGAAGGTCTCCGAATCCATCAAGTTGTTCGATTCGTCGTAATGCAGTTCCGTCCGCTTGTAGATCGAACGATCCTTGAGTCGAGAGACGAATTCGATCTTGGCGGTCAAATTGTCGGACTCGTCATATTCGAAACTTGACTCATTTCCAACCTGATCGATCTTCTTCGCCAGATCTCCCCGAGGCGAGTATGTGAACAACTCGGATGAACCATCCGGATACTCAATGCGATAGGGTTTATCGAAAATGGACATATAGGACTTCGTGGTTCCACCGTTCCGATTGATTATGGTGTTCCACGATTTTCCGCTAAGATCGTAATCGTAACTCTCTTTGCTTCCGTCCGGATAACGCTTTTCCTTTAATAGATTGTTGAGATAATAACTATAATTCGTAACCTCTCCATGTGCATCGATCACCGAGGTTAGATTGCCGGAGCCGTCATACGAATAACGCAATGTGACCTTCTGGGTTCCGTCGCGTTTATTATCGGCTGCCATCTGGGCGGAGGTTACCTTCACTTTGCGATCGAGAAGATCGTATTCTGTCCGAATTCCGAAGGAGTCCGTCGGGTCGTTAACATTGTACCCTTCCCCCTGGACGTCTAAGGTGACATTCCCTCTGCCGTCATACTGTTTATAGGATATGACGGTACGGGCATTCCCATCGAACGCAGAGGTCTTCACTACGCGATTAAGCCCGTCATACTCATATTCCATGCCTGGAGCAGTAACAGCTTCCAGCGAGGAGTATCGAGGATCGATCTCCTTCACGAGGTTCCCAGAGGAGTCGTAAACATAACGCGTAACATTGCCGAGCGGATCCGTTTTTCGAATTGTCCGGCCCAGTCCATCCAATTGGTAAGATGTTGCAATGTTCTTCCCCTGAACCGTCAATGATTCCGTTGTAAGCCTGCCCGTTTTATCATAAACAAATTGAGTTTTCTTGCCTTCCGGTTGCCCTTGATAAGGTTCCCGCTTCTCCTTCACCTGATTGCGGTAATCGTAGTCGTAAGAGATCGTATCGTATCCCGTCCCGTTAAATCTCTTCATCTTAACGACATTGCCGGAACCATCTCTCTCGTATACGTTCTGATAACTTCCATGCTCAATACGAGTGCCGTTCGAAGATATTTCCACGGAACTTCCGGTTTCTTCGATGACGCGGCCGGCAAAGTCATATTTGGATGTTGTCAATCGGTATTGCTTGTTCGACGAATCCGCATCATTCTTCGTTGAGGTTTTATTGCCGTTCTTGTCATATTCGTAAGAAATATGGCCCGTTCTCGAGGCATCTATCTTCGGGTACTCGTCCGTCAAGCGGTTAACCGAATTGTAGCTATAACTGATGTCGGTCGAGACCTGCTTTTTGCCCCCGAAGTCTTCTCCCTTCTGACGCCGAATAACGTTACCTGCGGGATCGTATTCATAGGCTTCAAATACGAAGCTCTCCGAACCCTCGGCAAAAGTCCTCTTCTCTTTAACTCTGCCAAGCTCGTCATAAATAATCCCGGTGATTTTGCCTCCAGGTTCTCTTTGCTCCGATATTTGATTAAGGGCATTATAAAGATAGGATGTCTCATTGCCCATCGCATCCTGCTTGGATCTCAGCCTGCCTAAGTAGTCATAACTATAATGCGAAGTGAAATTTCTAGCATCCGTCTCCGCGATCAGATTGCCGACGTAATCATATTCATAGGATGTTCGGTAAATCGTATTGCGGTCAGGCGTTGTATCCAATCGGATCAGCCGATTCAAGGAATCGTATGAATATTTGCGCGGGTATCCCTCTTCATCGGTAATTGTCACAAGCAATGGCGTATCCCCGCTTGCGCCAATGACATAATCGACGGTCGTCGTCCCCTTCAGAGCACCGTCTTTGTCATACATCGTCTTTTTAATTAACCGATTAGAACTGTCGTATTCATAGCGAACGATATTGCCATTCGCATCCTTCTCTTGTGTCTTATTGCCATTCTGATCATACTCGATCTTGGCAAGAACGAGAGCCCCGACATCTCCGTTATTCACGCTCTCTTGGACCATTGACCCGGAAATATCGTATTCATACACATGAACATTATTTTCCGGATCCGTAAAACGGATATTCATATTCGCGAAGTTCTGCTCTTTGTAATCAAAGGACTGCTTGCTTCCGTCCGGATTCGTCGTCTCCACCAGTCGATTCAGAACGTCGTATCGATGATTCGTCCGGTTGCCCTTCGCATCGACCTCGGCCGTTCGATTGCCGGTCAGAAAATCGTATGCGTAGCGCTTGGAGATCTGTTGGGCATTCTGCAAGCTATATTCACGTGTTAGATAAGCCCCTTTCATATCGCGTCCATCCGCATCTGTCGAATACTCGTAGTATGTCGCGAACGTCTGGCCGTTCGAATGCGCGGCCTTCCCCGTCAAGTTACCGTAGCTATCATACGTGTAATCCGTTATAACCCCTTGATCCTTATTGTTCGCATTGATCTTGGTCTCTTTGACGACATTGCCCTTCTCGTCAATGTCATACAAGATCTGAACCGTCGAGTTCCGATCCTGCTTCCACGTCTTCGAAGTGAGGGCGTGAAACCTATCATAAGCATAGGTGTACACGACAGTATGCTCATTATCGGTAGGCTCGCCATTCTCGTTCCTGGCCGCTTCAGGGCCGGTATAGTTGGTCAAGTTGCCGTATTGGTCGTATCTGAAGTTCTCGACTCGGCGAACCGGAGGCTCCTTCGTTTGTCCGTTATGGACGTCGTATTGCAAAGTCTCCGACTTCTTGATCAGCTTCATACCGTCCATTTCGTTGCGGATGACTTCTTTATGCCCGCTTCCGTTCCTCTCCGTCACCACTAATTCATTCAGACCGTCGTAGGTTAACTTCGTTTTGCTGCCCCGGCCGTCCGTTATTTCGGTATAATACCGATACGTAACTTTCAAATAATCGTAATCATCCTGCTTGTAGCCTTCGAAGCCGTATCCGTCCGCCTCGTTCGTATACGCATAGGTGATTTTGTTTTTCACGTCGGTCTTGAAGCGTTCCTCGAACTTCTCTATCGAAGAATCGTATCCTTTTTTGACCAACTCTCTCTTCTCGAATACTTTGCGGTATTCCATGCTTCCTTTTTCGCTAAGTCCCTTTTTATAGGAATTGTAAATATACCTTGTTAACCGATTCGTACCTACATAATCGATCTGGGTAAGGTTCTCGTACCGGTTAAACGTCTTATATTTATCCTTATTCATGAACGTAAATCCGAGATCGGGCTGCTCGTACCACAAATGATATTTCGGTTGACCGTCAACGTCGAACACGCGCTGCAATCGAGTCCGTAGAACGTTCTTGGTCTTATTGACCAGAGCGGCCGTCTTATCGTATACAAGCGTTTTTCCAGTCGGCAAATGAACGATGACCTGGAATTTCCCTTGCAGATCACCGGAGTCGGTCGTATTCGGATTTTGCGAAGCCTTGTAGCTCTCCTCCGCGCCGTACACCTTATTGTCGATTTTACCGACCTTGAATGTCGCGTCTTCCTTATATTCGATCGTCGTAACTCTGCCTACCGTATCGGTAATTTTGGATATTACCTTCTTCGTAATCGTCTTGTTGTTGATTTTATAATCCAGCTTCGTATGTTCGAACACGATTTGATTACCGTATCGATCCACGATTCCCAAGATGGCTCCATCGTCCGCGAAGTACGTTTTCTTGCCATCTTTGCCCGTCATCATAAACTTGGATACGCCATCGCTTTGACCGTTGCTGAACGCGTTCGATTCCCGAACGACAACGTCCTGAACGGTCTGTCCGTCCGGCATATACACAATTTCATCATTCAGGGTATAAGGTCTTAGACGATAGACGTCTCCGCTTTCCGTATGTAAAAACTTGAAGTTCGTCTTATCCTTATTGTCTTTAATCTCCATGGTCGGGAAAGAGAACCTCATGCCGATCCCCAGATTGTAGCGATTCTCATAGAAAGTCGGGGTATCGTTGTCGGACTCTACGTAATCTACCCATGCTCCTCCTACGTACTTGGCATTCATCTCTTGGATGTTGGAGGATCCGCTCTTATAGATTCGTTTGAATTCGAGATCGAGCCCGTTGCGGCCGGGCAGAACGTAATCCGTCTGAACGAGTGTCAAATCTCCGCTTTGTGGACTGATCGACTCTTCGGCCGTATTCGTCCTCAAATAGACGGGGGATAGCTTCGTATTATATTGTTGCTGCGGTCCGATTAAGTTGTTCATTTGTTCTTCCAGCGTCTCCGCTGAAGCAGCAGATCCGAATGTTACCATTACAAGAAACGCAAAAATAGAAACGATGCTCCGGCGTTTCAAAAAACAGCACCTCCGATGTCGGTTGCATGTATATGGAATTTATTTAAAATTCGCTAGACCAAAATTCTGCCATGATAAAGGATTCCGATCGTCCGCCTTTCATCTTGGCAACCACGTCTTTGGGCTCCGCATACACTTTCTGCGCCAGTACAAACGCTTCAGCCACGCGTTCCTCAGGGAATTCATCCGTTACGAATTGCTCCATCTGGTCAGCCGTGATTTGGACTCGCGGCAAAGTCTCCGACCCATTCACGATGCCGAGCTCCACGGCGATATCACCCCAGCTTTGTCCGGACTCCATCTTGTCGGAGATCAAAGTCTTGAGGGGTTCACCCGAGGCGAAGGATAGCCGATCCGCAATCATAATATCGTCGGCAGTCACTCTTGAGGTAGTCGTTAGACCTTCCAGGTATTCCGTATCGAAAGTCCGTGGCTCGAACTTCTCATGTGCGTTCAAATATTCCGTAAAGACGGTATCCCATGGAATGCCGCTCTCTTTCTTGACAACCATCGGCTCTAATTCCTTGATCTGCCCATACTCGTAGAATAAAAAGGTGTAGGCGATCATGAGATCGGAGCGGCTATGGTTCTGTTGACTCAAGCGCTCCAGTTCGAGCTTGAATTTGTCATGTACTTGCATCGAACTCAACCACTGTTCGTATGTGATCTTGTTCCCTCCCCCGAACAGCCCTGTTTGCGCCAGCGCCTGCCCGAGTTGAATCATGCTTCCAAGCACCAATATTACGACCAGCATTTTAATAAATGTTCTCGCTCTAAGTTTCATTTTCAAGCCCCTTTACGGCATGTTAGGGTTCAATGCATCAAGTTCTTGCTTGAGCCGATCCGAAGGATTCACCGGACGAACATCCGCTACCTCGGGTATAGGCAGACTTGGGACGGTAGCCTCCCGACCCGCCTCGTTATGGATTGAGGCCGACTTGCCTGAAGGTATAGAGTTCGAGATATCGTCCGCTTCGGCATTCATCGATCGATTAATCCGGGTCAGCATCGCTTCTTCGATTTTAGCCGCAGTAATACGAGCATTCGGAAGCAAGAAGGCCGTCTTTTCCTCTTTGCTTTTCAAGTAGGCCTTCGGGTCTTCCTTGTACTTCCGCAAATCCAATTCGATCTGAAGGGCTAGTAAGTATTCGTCCAGCACGGCATCGATTCCACCGAAGTCGTCTGACAAAGTTAGCATAAAGACTACTGCTTCCGTCGCTTTGTAACGCTCGGATAGCTTCCGGAACTGATCGGTATCTTCACCGTCGGATTTAGATTTCTCCTCTTCTGCGGATGAAGGCTTCGCATTTCTCGTGTCGGCGCTCGTAATTTCGGTTAATTGGTATTCAATCCTCTCCGCCAGCATCTTCGCATTTTGAATGAGTTGATCTTGATAACCGTCCGCCCGGAGCTTGTTGACGGCTTCATCCATATCCAATGTCGCCAGAAGCGAGCTTCGCGACTCTTTGCTCTGGGCCGAGGCGGTTTCAGTCTTTTGCTTTTTCAAATGCTCCAGGACATCGTTCCAGTTAAGGCCTGTCCGCTTCAGCAGCAGGATATCCTCCGACTTCACGCCAGTCAGGTTCGATATGTCCGCCGCTATTTGAGCATCGCTCTCTTCAATAGCCTTATTATTTTGTTGAGTGGCAGCCTCTGTCTTGTTTTGAATGAGATAATATCCCGCTTCAGTGATTAGCGCCGCAGCCACGACCACGGCCACGATTCTGAATCCGAATTTTCCTCTCTTCTTCAATTGTTCAACCCCGCATTCCGTTATTCGACAAGAGCATCAATAGCTGCTTGACCGTTTATTTTAGACTTGAATGTGATTGTTGCCAGTTCGCCGGACCATGAAGTTCCAGGAACAATATTCCGCTTGATTTTATAGGTAATTTTGCCGCTCGAATAAGTAACCTCGAGATTCGATCCCGGTATTTCCCCGGAAGCCATTAGATCTGCCTTGGGCGTAAACTGATACAGATCGAGAACCTCCACTTGCGTCGGATCGTACTTGACAACGTAAGTCATTTCGCTGAAATCTTGAACGTTAAAGGCAAGCAGAGACAAATCGAAGGATCGTCCTTGCTGCGCATTTATCAAATAGGTTGGACTCGTCGTAGAACTGATTAGAGCAGGACTCCATGCCGTTACTCCGGTCTCGTTCTTCGCTCTCAGACGATAGGTATGGGACGTTCCCGGCGATAAATCCTTGTGGATGTAAGAATCCATCGCTCCCGCGTTTATCGTCTCGCCGTCTATTTCCAGATCGTATCCGGTAGCACCGGCAATCCGATCCCACCGCAATTCAATGGAAGTGTTCGCCGCGAAGCCGTTCAAGCTTGCGGGAGCATCCGGCGGGTCGGGCAAAGTCGATAGAGACAAAATAGCGACCCATCTGCCCGGCTTGTCCTCTTGCTTCAACCGAATTTTATACGTATGGAATTCCTCCGCCTGCAAACCGCCATGGTGATAGACCGTGTTGCTCCCAATGTCGCTCATTCGTCCGTCCACTTCGATCTCGTATTGGGCGTTCTGAGCTACCGTATCCCAAGTTATCGTTATGGCACGGTTCGTCACGACGGCCACCATGTTCGTTAAGGAATCATTATTGTCTCCCGCGGGGAAAGTCGACATTGTCGCCGGCCGAGTCCAATCGCTATACCCGCTTACGTTATGCGCTCTGACCCGATAGGAGTGGACCGAATCCGGAGCGATTCCGCTATGGACGTATTGATTCTCTTTTACTTTGACGATTTGGCTTCCATCCACTTCAATTTCGTATTCATCCGTATGGGCAACCTGATACCACATTAAGGTGATCGAGTTCGGGTCGGCCGTCGTCATCACATTCGAAGGTTTCTTCGGTTTGTCCGGCAGCGTCGTTACTTCGATAGGGGCGGTCCACGGGCTCTTTCCTCCGCTATTTACGGCTCGGACCCTGTACGTATGACCGGTCAATGGATATAGGCCTTGGTGAACGTATTGAGTAAGCTGCCCATTATCCAGGATGAGGCCGTCCGATTCGACTTCATAGCCGGTTGCTCCTTGGGACGGTCTCCATTGAAGCGTCACCTGATTATTCGTAGGATTCGCTTCTAATCCGATCGGAGTCGAAGGAGGCACAGGCAGGGTGCGAATGAAGATTGGCGCGCTCCATTCGCCGATTCCTCCCGAATTCTTGGCACGGATACGGATCTTATGCTCGGACTCGGGCTGCAACCCGTTTAATACATATTTCAACTGGTTGCCGGCCTCCATTACCGATCCATCTGCTTCGATATCATAGAATTCCGCTTTTGCCACGGCATCCCATGTAATCGTAATGTCGTTCTGCTTCGGAATAGCCTGAATGTTAGCGGGAATTCCAGGCGGATCGGCCAATGTAAATACGATCAACGGCTGACTCCAATTTCCTGCCCCCGTTGCATTAAATGCCCTCACCCGGTAACTATGCTGCGTATTGGGGGATAGTGCATTGTGCGTGTAAGAGGTTGCAGCACCAATACTTATAACAAAGCCGTCAGCTTCGACTTCATACTGGCTAATTCCGGGAATGGGCGTCCAACTGATCTGGATCGAGCGTTGTTCCGCTTTCGAGACAAGATTGGCAGGAGAGTTCACTAGCGTTTTCAGACTGATTGCCGTACTGAACGCGGTTTCTTCTCCGCTTTGATTCCTGGCTTTAGCTTGAACCGTGTAATCGCTGTTAGGAATTAATCCGGTTATGGTCAGCTTCTTGTTGGCTGGTGTAATCCAAGTTGGCGTGGCTGTTAACGAACCGGTATTGCCGATGTACTGGGTTCCCACCTTCACTTGATACTCGGTTGCAGAGGGATTAGCATCCTGCAGCATGATGTCCGCAGCATTCTCGGAGATCTGTCCCATGGCCAAAACGGGAAGTTCCGCTTTAGTCTGAACGTTCTTCGTCATTTGCCCAATGTGGCCGACGGCATCTCGGGCTTCGAACAGAACTCTATAAGCCGTATTGGGCGTCAAGCCCGTCTGAGCGTAAGTTGAATTCGTGATCCACGAGCTCACATTCGATCCGACCGTGAACCGATAGGGCGACGCATGCAACCCCGATACCGAATCGGCAGCCGATGCGGTTACTTGAATGGAAGTAGCGGTCGCCGTTACGTTCATGGATCCTATTGTTGGTGAAGCCTTGTCGATTGTGATCGCTACGGTATCTTGAACCGTATTCGTCCCGTCATTCACCGTGAAGCGAAGAGTATGGCCGCCTTCGGCTAACGACTCCAGATTAAGGGCATTAAAGCTTACTGTCTGAGCTATCGTGGAGTTCGTCACCGTCTTGGTCTCCCGCGGCGTCGTCTCCGAATCGATATATTCGGACAACTGCAACGTAGAGCTGTCGGGATCGGTCACCTTGACTGTCGGAATGAAGGCGTTCAGATCGCTCAGCATTTGTCCCGAAGTCGGAGCGATTATTTCCAATGTGGGGATTTGTTGAATTTGTTCGAATATACTCGTTAAGGTCGTACCGAAATCACTGTTTAAATCGAGGTACATTCCCCCGGTCCCATTGGCCAAATGCTGGAACTGGGTTTTATTATCTTCAATCCCAATGGTCGTTAATGTCGTGCTCGTGCTTCTCAAATATTGAATCACACTGGTATTAGTATACCTTTTCTGGCTGACAACATTTTCGTCGCCGATCAGAATAAAATATTTGGTGGCATTTAGGTCGAAAGGGTAATTTTGGCCAGCCTCCATGATGGCATCGAGTCCGTTCTCTGTTTCACCCTCAACCGAAATTCTTCCGACCTGATTTTTGAACTTGTCCACATCGCTCGTTAGATCATATCTTGTCACACTGGCCGCATACGTGACTAAACCCAATCGGTAGGAGATTCCTCTGGCGACCAGCAAATCCGAGAAATGCTTCACATTGTTTTTCACAGCATTAATAGAAGATGTCATACTGCCAGATCTGTCGATAATAAACACGATATCGATGCTGCTCTTCGCGAAAGCCGGGGCTGTCATTGCAAAGCTCGATATAATGAATAACAGTGAAAATAGGATCGATAGGCGCTTCAATCGGTTCACTCCTTTGAGATGGACTAATCGACGGTATATGTGATGCTGGATGAATTATTCGATTTGGCAAGGAAGCGAATGCCGTTAACAAATGTCTTATTCGGATTATGGACTCGAATGATGATTTCTCCGGCCGAGAAGCGGTCGATGCTCATGCCCGCATTCGGAATATCGCCCGCGCTTAACTCAATCGCCGGGGTTACCGCGCTTAAATCCATGACCTCGACTTCGTTCGGGTTGAACGTTACAACAACAATTCGCTCTGAAGCTCCCGATTTAGGAGGCGCAATAACGACTAAGTTGAATAGGTTGTCTTTGCCGACATTCACGATTACTTCGGACACGGTCTTCTTCTCTAACGGTTCAGACCATTCTCCGCCTTGACCGTTGCTGTGCGATCTTACCCGATAGATATGGATGGTATTTGGTTTTAACACCTTATGGGTATAGCTCGTCGTTGTTAGCCCCGAGATCACCGTGCCGTCGATCTCGAGATCGTATTCTCCGCTGCTTACGGATGTCCAAGTTAACGAGATAGAACTCGTCGTAGAAGTCGCCGATACAAATCTCAGCGATTCGGACGCCGTATATCGGGTGACGGCTGCGCTCCATTCGCTGACGCCCTCGCTGTTCTTGGCTCGTACCCGATACGTATTCTTGGATTCCGACGCCAGGTTGCGATGAATATACGTGATTGCTGCGCCATTATCGACTACGACTCCGTTCACTTCGACATCATATCCCGTTGCCCCCTCGACTTCGCTCCATTTCAAAGAAATCCGATTACTGTATGCGGTGGCTTGAGTAATAACAGGAGCTCCCAATCCGGTCGATTTCGTAAAGGCTTCGCTCCATTCTCCGGCCAAATCCGCATTCTTCGCTCGTACTCGATAGACATGCACGGAATTTGGGGCTAAGGAGTCGTGGGTATATTGTGTCTTTGTTCGGACATCGATGATCTGGCCATCTACCGCAAGCTCGTAGGCTGTTGCGCCGACTACAGGCTCCCAGCTAATGGTTATCGAATCCTTCGTCGATGCAAGCTTGATGTTCTCCGGTTTGCCCAACGTAGTTAGAGCGTTGACCGTCTCGCTCCATGGCCCGACTCCTCCGTTGCTTCGGGCTCTGACTCGGTAAGAATGGCTTGTGTACGGCTTGAGCTTGGAGTGAATGAAGAGCAGTTCCAGCTTACTGTCGTAGATTTGACCGTCAGCTTCGACATCGTATCCCACAGCTCCTACTACGGGATCCCAGGTCAGCTTAATTTCGGTCCCTGTAGATTCGGTCTGTAGATTAACAGGGAATGCGGCGAGAGTCGTCCGAGTAAGCAGGCTTGTCCATTCGCCAGTCAAGGCTCCAATCTTCGCACGCACGCGATACGAATGATCGGTATTGGAGGGCAAGCCTTGGTGAAGGTAAAATAGTTCGGAGCCAATGTCCTTGACTACTCCATCCACTTCCAGCTCGTAGCCGGTTGCTTCATTAACGGGATCCCACTCCACCGTTATGCGATCATTGCTCGCCTCCGCGCGCAAATTTTTCGGAACAGGCGGCAGAACAGTCGCTTGAACCGGCTCGCTCCATTCGCCGTACCCGTCTGCGTTGCCTGAACGAACTCGATAGGAATGCGTAGTGCCCGGCTTCAAATGCTCATGAACATATTCCGTTCCTTCAACTTTCTTAGCTGCCCCATCCACTTCGAGTTCATACCAACCGGCTCCTGATACCGCATCCCAACTCACCTTAATGGAGCTCTCCGATGCCTCGGTCCTTATGGATCCGGTCGTCCCCGGCAATGTCGTCTTGGCGACAACTTCGCTCCATTTCCCCGGGCCGCTGGAATTCACGGCTCTTACTCGAAACGCGCGCTGCATATTAGGATTTAAATTTTGTTCGGTATAAGTCGTCGAATCCCCATTGTCGATAATCTCGTTATTGGCCTCAATTTCGTATGTGACCGCGCCTCTTACTTCATCCCATTGCAAGACAATAGTCTCGCTTGTAGATTCCAATCGAATGTTGTCTGGAATGCCCGGGAGTGTCCATAGCTCGGATATCGGAGACCATTCGCCATGGATACCTCCTCCGTTAGCCCTGACCCGATAAGCATGCAAGGTGCCCGATTCTAGCGGAGAATCCACGTACTGATCGCGATCATCCAACGGATGAATGATGCCGTCCGCTTCCAATTCGTATCCTTCCCCATTAAATGCCCGTGTCCATGCGAGAGTGATGTCTTCATCCGAGGGCAGCGCCGTAAGATCCGGAACCATGAAGGGACTCAGTTGTCTCTGCGGTACAACCTCTTGCTGAAGCGAAGCGCTTTTCCAGGACAAGCTCGCTCTCGGTTGATTACTAGACCCTGTATATTCCATCCGAATATCGTAGCGATGTCCGCTTTCTAGCGTTAACGTCCCTTCATTCGCGTTTTCTCCGGTACGATTCCAATCATCGATAATCGGCTGACCGTCAATCCATAGCTTAACTCCGCCCCGGGCCTGAATCGTAAATACATAGTCGTCCGTCGCGTAAGGCTCAATCTGCCCCGTCCATCGAACCGAATATTGGCCATCCGTTAATCCGGTTGAAGACACCGGGAATTTGCCATTCAAATCAATGTTGGCATCCAGCACAGTGATTCTGTCCCCATTCAGATCGCGATCCGAAAAATACTCGGCTAGCAATCCATAAGGAGTATATTTTAATTTGGTCTTACCTTCTTCGCTGTACCCGCTGTTTACAATCGGTCTCTTATTGGCTGTAATGTTGCCTCCGACAGCCCATACGCCCCCGGTTTGCACCTCTAAATGGTTATTGACATGGACATCTCCCTGAATGAAGAAATCTCCGGACTGGACATGAATACTTGCCTCATCGTTATTGGACACCAAGTCGCCGACGATGAATTCTTCCTTAATGGACATGTCGACTTTCGTATTTATATGCATGCTGTTCTCAACGATCGCTCTTTGGACGTCGATTGACAGACGCCCATTGTTATAGATTAAGCTCCCTGCGACCAGATCGCCGTCCACATTGAGCTCCGAATCACTATTCAGATGCATCGTCCCGCTTACGCGAAGATTGGACCCGACCGAATCGCTAGGATTATCCGGAGCGATTACCCTTATTTTCACACCGTTGTTGGCGTTGAAGTTGCCCTGAACAAGAAGCGATCCGTAAATGGTAAGTGTCAAAGCTTTATTGGTATTAATTCCATCCGTTGTGAGAAACACTGGGTTGGTGGGAGAACCGAACGTAACATCAGAGTCCAAGTTAAGATGCCCAGCCCGAATCGCAACAGGAGTGTCGTGGTTGTCGGCAATAGCTGACGCAATATCGGAAGCGCTGCATCCTGTACAGGATATCGCCTTTTCCTTATAAGGTTCCCATTGTCGCATCAGATTCTCGAGATTCTCATTCATGTAACGCGATATTTCTGAGCCTAAGCCTGGAACAGGTATTGTGGGGACAGCGTTGTGCTCGTTGTTCTGATTGCCTGACAGAATAATATGGTTGCTAGGAACTTTATTCTCTTCTGCCGGTAATCCGATATGAGGAGCTATGAAGGCGCGAGGTTTACGAATCGTTTCGCGATAAGGAGTAATTTCTAAATACTGCAGTGCCGTTATGTTCGTAGAATCTTCCGTATGTATAGTCAACCTTCCGTCATCTACTTGAACAGTTTTGGTTAGGACTTTTGATTCTCCCACCGGAACTGCAAGTTGAGCCAATAATTCCGACTCTTCCGCGAATAGGGTGTTCAAGCTGTCCTGCTCCGCGTCTCCTACCGCAACTTTTATATTGTATTTCCCGTTAGGAAGCTCCATTTCCCAAGTCGCCTCCCCTTGCAAACGGATGAAGGAGCTTTCGAGCGGCGAGTCGGTCGCGGTTATCAAAACCATATTGGATGATTGATCCAAGGTCCAACCATAGTTAACGCCATTTTGTTCTCCGAATTCATGCCCGTAATCGGGAAGATATCCCTCCGTCCCTTCCGCGTCCGGAGTGAGAAAGTCCATCTTCACCGTAGGCAGTGCTTCCGCATGGGCTCGAGAACCGTTATTAGGCGAGACGAACGGTATAGCAATAACCATACATAATACAATGATCCCCGCTCTTAAAAAAACTCTCATAACTTCAACCCTCTCCTGTTCCCGAAAAATAAAAAAACAAGCCAATTAGGCAACCCGGCTGCCGTCACTTCGTCGCACGACGAATGTCCCAGGCCCGTGGCTTTGCGTCCCCGCCTTTCGGTCGGGTTTGCCATTATCTGCTGCTTGTTTTGTTCGTTGAGAACCAAAACTTAAGTCCCAGTTCCCTATTTCCACTATCTTACACGAAGCGACAAATTCCTTCAATTACCATCGAATCATTTTTTTATGTTTTTTTAATTTTGATTTCATGTTGCATTAAGCTTCTCCCAAAATAAAAACGCCCCCCGCATAAGCGAGAGACGTTTCATAGTTTCCAAGTTCCGCTCCAGATCTTTGTTTGGAAAACCAAGCGCGAGCGGCTTACCCCTTCGCGTTCAGAGCGCCGAGCTTCTCGCCGCCAAGGACATGGAAGTGAATGTGGAACACGACCTGGCCGCTGTCCTTGCCGACGTTGGTGAGCACGCGGTAGCCGCTGTCGCCGAGGCCCGCTTCCTTCGCTACCCGCTGGGCGGCCAGTGTCACGCGTCCGAGCAGCTCGGCGTCGCCGGGCTCGGCTTCGTTCAGGGAAGCGATGTGCTTCTTCGGAATGACGAGCAGGTGTACCGGCGCTTGCGGCTGAATGTCCTTGAACGCGTAGACGTATTCGTCTTCGTAAACCTTGGTCGACGGGATCGTTCCCTCGACGATCTTGCAGAATAGGCAGTCCATCGTATCGCAACCTCCACCGGAAAAAATGGGAATACCCTCATCTTACCGCATCGGCGCCGGCCCCGTCCAACGGAGGCGGAGCGGCACTCGAGCTTACTTGAGAGCGGCCGCCAGCTCCTGCAGCTGCTTGACCGCCTTCTGGGCGGGAGCGGTCCAATCGACACCGGCGGCCATCTGCCGGTAGCGGTCCCCTCCCGTCGGCACGGCGTACGCCTGCAGCGTCTCTTCGAGCTCGGAGCCTGCCGCTTGAATATGCTGGATTGCGGTCTGCTCCTCGTCCGTGAGCGGTCCGTCGTGGTCGCCGATCGGCTCCAGCTTCGCCCAGACGGCCTGAAGAGCCGTCGCGACGGCTTCCGTCGCCTGCTCCTTCGACTGGCCGCTCAGCCTGCCGGATTCGATCAACGCGGCCGAGCACTCGCCGGACATCAGCTGGACCTGCCCGATCTTGATCTTGACCGGCAGCCGCTCGGCCGCTGTCTGGGTAGGAGCCAGCTCGGACGCGCCGTTATTGAGCGTATTGGCGAGCGCCAGGCAATAGTTGTACGAGGAGGCCAAGCGTTCTCCCCGGTCGGTCTTGAGCGACTGGCCGTCCAGCAGAACCTTGGAGTAGAGCGCGACGAGACCGATGGCCATAGCAGTAATAACGATCAGCAGGATGGGGATCGTGTAGGATCTTTTGCCGGACATGATATCTCCTCTTCAAGTAACGTAATTAAATCGTATCGTAACTTATACGGCTGCCCCGTCCGCCCGGTTCCGCTGGAGCGACGACGAGACGCCGGGGAAGCCGGGCCTGCAGCTCGGGCACGTGGCTGATGATGCCGACGGCGAGCTCGTCCTGCTGCAGCTTCTCGAGCGACGTGACGACCGTATCGAGCAGCTCGGGGTCGAGAGTGCCGAAGCCTTCGTCCAGGAAAAAAAACTGAAGCGGATACCGGCCCCTCAATTGGATCTGAGCCGACAGGGCGAGCGCCAGCGCCAGCGACGTCAGGAACGTCTCGCCGCCGGACAGCGTCGATACCGGGCGACGGAGCCCGCCGTTGGCGTCGTCGCGAATGACGAAACCGCCCCCCGCGTCCACTTCAAGCGCGTAGCGCCGCCGGGTCAAGTAACCGAGCCTCTCGGAAGCCGAACGGCACACCTGCTCGAGCTGCTCCTCCGCGACGTATTCGACGAACGCATTGCCGCGGAACACCGACTGGAGCTGCGCCATCCTTCCGCTCTCTTCCGCGAGCGAAGCGCGGCGCGTCTCGAGCCGCTCCCACCGGTCGCGCCTCGAGGTCAAATCCTCGGCGTCCCGCTCCGCCTTCGCCGCGCTCTCGGCCGCCAGCTCCAGCTCCCGCTTCAACGCGGACAGCCGGGCGGCGCTCTCCGCCCAAGCCTCCTCGGTCGCCGGCTCGTCTCCCAGCGCTTCCTTCAGCAGCTTCGCCTGCCCGGTCAATTGCTGGCGCAGCCCGCGATGGCGTTCGATCTCCTCCGCGAGTATCGGCATCTCGGACAGCCGGTCGACGAGCGGGCGAATCTCTGCCGCATCGCCGAAGCCGGAAGACGCGATCGCCTCCGCCAGCCGGGCCGACGTCCGCCGAAGCCGATCGTCCGCCGCGATGGCGCGTTCGGCCGCGGCCGTCTTGGCTGCTTCCGCTTCCTGGAGCTTCCTCTGCGCAGCGTCGTGCCTGCTCCTCGCTGCGGCCAGCGCCGATTGGAGCCGGGCTCGCTCCCGTTCGGCTTCGGCCAGCATCTCGCGGGCGGGAGCTCCTCCCGTCCATTCGCGCAGCTTGGCCGCCACGGCGTCCGCCGAAGCGGCGATCGCTTCGGAGCGGGCGCGGAGCTCGGCTCGACGCACGGCGAGCGCTTGCTTCTCCCGCTCCATCGCGCGGAGGCGCTCGTCGAGCTCTCCGACGAAGTCGACGCTTTTGTCCAGCCGCTCCCGCAGCGTTCTCGCTTCCTTCTCGGCTTCAGCCGCCGACAAGGCGAGCGCCTGAACGTCCGCGAACGGGAGATCCGGGTAATCCCGATCCCAAGCTTCCCTCAAGACCCGGGCCTGCTCTGCCAGCCGGGCGAGCTTGTCCCGGAATTGGGCCGACGTCGCCGCTGCGGACGCTTCCGCTTCCTTCGCCAGTTCCTGCTCGCGCATGCTCGCTTGAACCTCGGATTCCCACCGTTCCTGAAGCGAGACAACGCTCCCGCTGAGCTCTCGCCACTCCTTGGAGTACCGGCTTATGACGTCTAGCTCTTCGCGCCATTCGGCCGGGTGATCCGGGGTCTTGGAGAAAATCAACGGTTGAAGCTCGGCTGTCGCCGCCGCTTCCCGCAAGAGCGGATCATCCGGCGTTTGCCCTTCGGATGCCGAAGGGAGGAGGCCGTCCTCGTCCGCTTCGGACAGCCGGGAACGCAGGCGGTCGGCATACCAAGCCGTCCGTTCGACGGCGGCGTCCAACTCCTTCTCCGTCGCCTCGAGCGTTCGCAGCGCATCGGTCCAGACGGACGCCGCTTCGACCTCCGCCGCAGCCGCCGATGATGCGGCGGAAGCGAGGCGCGGATGCGCCGTTGAGCCGCACACGGGGCAGGCTTCGCCTTCCCGCAGCCCTTCCGCGAGATGGGCGGCCGCGTGCGCTTGTTGGTCGCGACGGGAAGCCTCTTCAGCGGCTTGGATCAGCAATCCGATCCGCCCGACCAGCTCCTCCGCGCGTTCGGCTGCCTCTTCGTGCCGGCTGCGAAGAGCCGCTCCTTGGCGCCGGGCTAGATCCGCAGCCGTCTCCGCAGCCGCCTTCCTCTCTTGGGCCTTGGCGAGCTTGTCCCGCCAATCGGCCGCTTCGCGCTCCGCTTCTTCTTCCTGGCGGGCGGCTTCCATCGCCTGTTCCTTGCGCGCCGCTGCCTGCTGCAGGCGGCCGGCGGATTCGGCTTGCGGGCCGAGCTCCTCCCATTGGGCGCGAAGCTGGGCCTGCTTCGCCTTGGCCCGCTGCAGGCGATCCGCTTCTTCGGCGAAGGCACGCTCGACCTCCTCACCGCGGGATTCCGTATGTACGAGCTCCGAAGACGCTTCCTTCCGCTTCGTTTCCCACTCGGCGGCTTCGTCCTCCAGCTTGACCGCCTGCGACAGCCGCTCCGCCCGGAGAATGAGCTCCGGCTCCCGCTTCGCGGCTTCCTCCTGGGCGGCCATCCATCCGGCAGCGGCCTCATCCGCTTCCTTGGAGCCGGCGGCACGTCCGGCTTCGGCGGCGATTCGCTCCTCCCGGCGAACGGCCGCGTCCCGCTCCGCCTCGTCGTTGTCGAGAATGGCGGGCGATACCCGCTCCGCGTGCTTCAGCTTCTCCAGAAGCGCTTCCTGCTCCGCGATCCGGGGCGCCTCCGCATCGAGCTCCGCCAACTGCTTCTCGACCCGCTCCAGCTCGAGCCGGCGCTCCCGCCGGCGGCTGAGCGCTTCGTGCTCCGACTCGGCCTTTAGCAGCTCCTCGCGGAGCTTGCCCGCCGCCTGCTTCGCTTCCGCGAGGCGATCCAGAGCGGCTTGCAGCGCTTCCGGCGAAGCGTCGCCGAGGCCTTGCTGCTCCGCTTCCGTCTCCCGCAGCGCGACGCGCACGGCATCCACCCTCGCACTAAGCCGGGCCGCGAGAAGATCGCCGTACCGCTCCAGCCGGAAAAGCCGCTGCAGCATCTGACGCCGATCCTTGCCCGTCAACGTCAGGAACTCGGCGAATTTGCCCTGAGGCAGAACAACCGCGCGCGTGAAGTCGGGCATCGTCAGGCCGATCAGCCTCTCGACGGCGGCGTCGACTTCGTTTTGCTTATCGGCGAGCACGCGGTCCCCTTCCGGCCGGGCTTCGATCAACCGGCACAGCGCACCGTGAACGTTCGCTTCTCCGGCCCGCTTATATTGCCGCTCGACCCGGTAGCGAACCCGTTCGCCCGCTCCCGCCAATTCGAACGTGAAGGCGACAGACAGCTTGCTCTCCGCCCCGTTCAGAATGCCCTGCGTTCCTTTGGGCGCGCGTTCGACCTTGCCGTACAGCGCCAGCGTCATCGCGTCGAGGATCGACGATTTGCCGCTGCCGGTCGGTCCGAAGATCCCGAAGACGCCGCCCTGGCACAGCCGCTCGAAATCGACCGTCTGCTTCTCCCTGTAGCTCTGGAGTCCGGCCAGCTCCAACCGTATCGGCTTCATGAGACGATCTCCTCCTCGCCTTCCCGTTCTCCGTCTCCCGCCAGCTCCAGGAAAAGAGCGACAAGCGCGTCGTCGGCCTCGGCTCCGCCGGTCTGCCTCCGGTAGAACCGGCGGAACAGCTCGTCCGGCGGCAACGAGCCTCGCCGGGCTTTCTCGCCGTCTTCGGCGGAGTCCGCGTCCGACGCCGCGTAGACGGGGCGAATCTGCACGAGCCCTTCCCGGCTCGTACGCAGCGCGCCGATCTGCTCCAGCGTGAACGCTTCGGTCAGCCACACCTCGAGCTCGATCCAGGCGAGCGGGTCCCGCCCTTCGTCGAGCCAGCGGTGAACTTCCGCGAGGCCGCCTCTCGCTTCCCAGCGGACGAGCGGCCGGCCGCTGGACAGCAAAATCTCCCGAGGCGACGCGACTTGGCCGGGGGCGAGATCGAACAGCGTGACCGACTTCGCCTGGCCGGCCTCGGAGAAGCTGTACGCGAGCGGCGATCCGCTGTAGCGGATCGTCTCGTCGCGGGCGACGCGCTGCGGCCGATGCAGGTGCCCAAGCGCGGTGTACTGCTGGCCCGCCAGAAGGGAGGCGGGGTCTACCGTGTAAGCGCCGCCGACCTGGATAGGGCGCTCGGATTCGGACTCGCTGCCGCCCAGCACGTAGATGTGGCTCATCGCGAGATTGACGGTATCCGCCCGGAAGGCGGCTCCCATTCGCCTCATAAGCGATCCTACCCTGTCGGAGTAAGCCGAACGAAGGGCTTCTTCGTCCATAGAGGCCTGAAGCAGCTCGTTCAGTCTCGCTTCGGAAGGATAGGGCAGCGCGGCGATGACCGCGGTCTCTCCCGTGCGGGCGACGTCGACTTGAATCGCTTCCGCCTGCGGCAGACCGACCAGGCGCACGCCATGTCTCGCCGCGAGCGGCGTGGCCGCCGCCACCCGGTCGGGGTGGTCGTGGTTGCCCGCGATGACGGCGACGGCTCGCCGACCGCCTTCGGACAAGCGGGCCAGCGCGTCGTAGTAGAGTCCTTCCGCCGCCGCAGGCGGATTGACGGAATCGTAGACGTCGCCGGCCAGCAGGACGAGATCGATCTGCTCGTCGCGCACGATGGAGACGAGCTCGTCGACGAACGCTTCCTGCTCGCTCAGCCGGCTCCGCCCCTCCAGCGTCCGGCCGAAATGCCAATCGGCCGTATGAAGAATCCTCATCCCGACAACCTCCTTTATGGAAAATAACACAGCCTCCTGCGGCGACTCGGGCCGCCAGCGCGCACGGGCATCCGCGGCCATCCGCTCGCCAACGCTCCCCGCAAGTCGATTTTTTCGACTTACGAACCACCAACCGCCGGCTATCGCGCCCATAAGCCGGTTTTTTCGACTTGCAGACGACCAACCGCCGCCTTCGTGCCCGGTAAGTCGGTTGTTTCGACTTATAGACGACCAACCGCCGTCTTAGTGCCCGGTAAGTCGGTTGTTTCGACTTACGGACGTCCGCTCGCACCCGATCCCGCCCTGACTTACGAATAAGGATTCAACCGCGATTTGGCGCGCAAATGGTTTTCTGCGTACGACCCATATCACTAACGAATGATCTTGGATATTTGGATACGGACCCGCGTGTACGAAAAATCATATAAACTCTGTCTTAAGAAGACGCCTCAATTGAATTTTGTATGTAAAATCATACAGATTCCGCCTCCAGAAGTCGTCTTGCTTAAATGGCGTATGAAAAATCGTACAAAATCAGCTCATTGCGTTTAGTTCGACGAATTTTTGTACGAAAAATCGCACAGGTTAAAACGCTTGAAAGCTCCCTACAAAAGCCTCACCGACCGGCCCCCGTCGACGAAGTAGACGTAGCCTTCCTTGACCTTGCGGCCCAGGATGCCGCCGATCGCTTCCGCGTACCGCTCGATCTGGAAGCGGTGCTTCTCCGCCGCCGCTTCCCACGCGTCCCCCAGGACGCGGTCCGTCTTATAATCGACGAGCACGAGCCCGTCATCCTCCGGGAACAGGCAGTCGATGACGCCCTGGATGAGCACCGGCTCGTCCGCCGCGCCGGCATCCAGCCCCGGGTACACGGAGCGGGCCGGAAGGCCGTAGCTGAACGGGACTTCCCGCCACGTCTTGCTCGCCCGGCACATCCGCTCGAACAGCGGCGTCCGGCAGAACGCCGCGATCGAGTCCGCCTGCACGGCGCGCCGCTGCTCCGTCGTAAGTATCCGCCGCTCGACCAGCCGGTCGAGCAGCTCTTCCACCGCGTCGGCGTCGGTCCCCGGCACGAGCGGCAAATGCTGCATGACGAGGTGAACGGCCGTCCCCCGCTCCGCCGGAGTCAGCTTCTTGGCCGACAGGAACTTCGGCCGGCGCAGCCGATAGGTCAGAGCAGCTGTGTCGGGCAGCTCCTCCTTGCCGCCCGCGTCGAAGCGGCTGTCTTCGTCCCATGGCTCCTCGATGACCGCGCCGCCTCCGGTCTCGCCGATCTGGCTGAGGCCGGCCGAAGCGGTCTCCCGACCGGCTTCCGCCAGCTGCCGCTTCAGCGCCGTGATGGACGTCTTCGCCGCGAGGCGGGCGGCGGCGGCATGCGGATCGATCCATGACAGCGCTTCGTAGGCCCGCTTCCCGGCTTCCGTCTCCGGTACCGGCACGGGCTTCAGGGCGAGCGCCAAGTTCCAGAGCGGCTCCTCGCCTTCAATGCCGGCTGCCGCGTCGTCTTCGGACGCGGACTTGGTGTACGCGCTCCCCGGCACGACCCGGCACGTCCAGAGCGCTCCCGGCGTCATCCAAGACGGCATGGACCGCGCGGCGAAATCCGAAGCGGAGGCAACCTCCAGCGACGGGCTTGGCGAGCCCGAAGCCGCCGATCCGCCCGAAGCCGGCAGCTCCCACCCCCGGCAAGCGAGCGTGGCCGCCGGCCCGAGCCAATCCAGGTACCGGTTCGCCGCGGAGACCGCGTAATCGGGCAGGCCGTCCCTTGACGCCTCGGCCAGCTCCTGCCACTTGGCCAGCTCCTTCTCCGCGTTCTTCGTCGTGCCGACCAGGATCAGCTTCTCCTTCGGCCGCGTCAGCGCGACGTACAGCACCCGCATCTCCTCGGCCAGCATCTCCGCCTTCAACCGCCTGCGGATCGCAAGCTGCGGAAGCGTCGGATAGGCGACCCTCGTCTCGGGATCGACGAGCTTCGGACCGAAGCCGAGCTTCTTGTGCTTCAGGAACAAGCCGTTCAGATCCTGCTTGTTGAACGACCGCCCGAGCCCCGCCACGAACACGACCGGGAACTCGAGCCCTTTGCTTTTGTGAATCGAGACGACCCGCACGACGTCTTCCTGCTCCCCGAGCGCTCTCGCGGCTCCGAGATCGGCGCCCGTGTCCTTCATCCGCCCGAGAAAACGCAGGAACCGGAACAGCCCGCGAGACCCGGCGCTCCGCTCGAACTGCCGGGCGCGGTCGACGAGCGCCCGCAGATTGGCCTGCCTCTGGGCCCCGCCGGGCAGCCCGCCGACGAAGTCGTAATACCCCGTCTCGCGATACAGCGTCCCGAGCAGCTCGCCGAGCGGCTCGCGCCGGGCGATGCCGCGCCACGCTTCGAGCGAAGCCGCAAACCCGCGCAGCCGCGCAGCCAGATCCGCGTCTTCCTCCGCCGCGGACGCCGCGGCTGCGCGCACGGCTCCCCAGTAGGAGACTTTGCGGCCGTGCAGCCGAATCCGGGCGAGCTCCTCGGCGGTCAACCCGACCAGAGGAGAACGCAGAACGCCCGCCAGCGGAATGTCCTGATCGGGATTGTCGATCAGCTGAAGCAGCGAGAGCATGACGTCCACTTCGGTCGCCGCGAAGTAGCCGGTCGCCAGATCCGCGTAAGCCGGAATGCCCGCTCCCTTCAGCTCCTCCAGCACGGCCGGAGCGAGCGAGGTCGCCGCCCGCAGCAAAATAACGATGTCGCGGTACGCGAGCGGGCGATACAGCTTCGTCCGGCCGTCGTACACCGCGAACGGCTCGCCGCCGCTCCCGTCCGTCCCCATCAGCCGCTTGATCTCGGCGGCGATGCAGCGGGCTTCGAGCTGGACCGTCTCCAGCTCTTCTTCGGCGCCGCCCGCCCCGGACTCCTCGGCCCCGTCCGAAGCCTGCGCCGCCGATTGTGCTGCCTCCTCGCCCGCCGAAGCGTCCGCTTCCGAGCCTGCGCCTGCCGCTCCTCCAGCTTGAAGCAGGATCATCTCCACCGAATGGGACGAAGGCCGTCCCGGTCCCTGTCCCGGTCGAGGCGCTCCGACGCCGACGCTCTCCTCCGGCGGGTAGCCTTCGCCGTAGATGAGCTCCGCCCGGCGGTCGTAGTCCATCTCGCCGACCGATTCACGCATGATCAGGCGGAACACATGGTTGACCGCGTCCACGACCCGTGGCCGGCTGCGGAAGTTGCGCGCCAGGTCGATGCGCAGGCCGGACGGCGCTTGCCCGTTCGACGCCTGCCCGTCCGGCGATCCGCCGCCCCTGATCGAACCTCCGACTCCGGGCGAACCGCCTCCCACGGTCGAACCGTCAACCTTGGGCAAACTCTCGCCGCCGGAAGACGCCTCTTCCCGCCGGGCCGTCCAGACGTCGTACGCCTTGTACTTCGCCAGGAACAAGCCCGGCTCCGCGAGCCGGAACCGGTAGATGCTCTGCTTCACGTCGCCGACCATGAACACGTTGCCGGGCTCCGGCTTCGCGATGAGCGAGACGATCGCCTCCTGCACCTCGTTCGTGTCCTGGTACTCGTCGAGCAGAATCTCCGCGAACCGCCTCCGGTAATCGAGCGCGGCCGCAGAAGGCTCCGAGCGTTCCGGAGTCGAGTCCTCGGACCGCAGAATGCGCAGCGCGTAATGCTCGAGGTCGCCGAAGTCGAGCAGCCCCTTCTCCCGCTTGGCGGCCTCGTACCGCTCGCCGAACTCGATCGCGACCTCCGCGAGAGCGGCGATGTCCGGAGCGAGCGAGCGAAGCTCGTCCGCGAACTGCTCCGGAGTGCGCACGAACCATTCCTCGCCGAGCTTCGTCACCGCCTTCTTCGCTTCGTCGCGCAGCCCCTTGACCCGCTCCTGCAGCGCGGGGTCGTAATCGTCGCCCCGGCACGGCTTCAGCCGGCCGAACGAGCAGGCGGCGAACGCGGCGCTCCAGGTCTCCCACGACTCGCCGCGCACGGCGGCGAGCAGCGAAGAGACGGCGCCGAGGTCGTCCGCCAGCGTACTCGCGTACGGCGCGGGACCGCCCGGCCCTTCCGCGATGGCGAGGCCCGTCCGCAGCAGCTGAAGGACGCCTTCGAGCGACTGCGTCACGTCCCGCCGCATGCTGTCCGCCCACTCGCTCTTTGCGAGCTCCGCGGCGTCCGCCACGCGGAAGCGCGAGGCCGTCTCGGAGAGCCACCATTCCGGCCACGGATGGCTGCGGGCGAACTCGTGCAGCTCGAGCACGAGCTTGTGCAGCGGCTCGTCGCTCCGCTCGCCCCCGAACAGGTCCGCGAGCCGGGCGAGCTGCCCGCTCTCTCCCTCCCGCTCGTACCGCTCTTCGAACACGGCGTCGAGCGTGTCCATCCGAAGCAGCTCCGCTTCCGTCTCGTTCGCGATGCGGAAGCCGGGGTCGAGCCCGATGAGCGTCGAGTACTTCTCGATCACTTCCATGCAGAAGGAGTGAAGCGTCGTGATCGACGCTCTCGGCAGAAGCGCCAGCTGGCGACGCAGGTGCGCGGAATCCGGCTTCTTCTCGAGCGCGTCCTCGAGGGCGACGCGGATCCGCTCCTTCATCTCCGCGGCCGCCGCCTTCGTGAACGTCGCGACGAGCAGCGCGTCGACGTCGAGCGGCCGCTCCTCGTCCGCGACGCGGGAGATAATCCGCTCGACGAGCACGGCCGTCTTGCCGGAGCCCGCCGCGGCCGCGACGAGAATATTCGAGCCGTCCGCCGCGATGGCGGCCCACTGCTCGTCCGTCCAGCGGCTGCCCGCCGGTTTTAGGTAGGTGGCTTCCAAGCCGGAGCGCGCCGTCATCGCGGTTCCTCCCCTTCGTTATTTTCCGAGAGCCATTGCCATACCTGGTCCTTGCCGCCCGGCTTCGGCAGCTGCAGATACCGGTTGCCCTCGAGCTGGCCGTCGAACTGGCAGACCGGCCGGAATTCGCACACCGAGCACGGACTCTTCTTGTCCAGCCGGTAAGGCGCGATCGAGACGTCGCCTTCGACGATCCGCTTGCCGATCTTCTTGATGCTGCCGCGCACCGACTTGCGCAGCACGTCCCACTGCCCGCGGTCGGCCACCTGGGAGCGGGAGGAGAACGAGCCGTCCTTCTTGAACTCGACCGGCACGATCGCCGACTTGCCGCCCGAGGAGAGGGACTCGTCCATCAGCGTCACCGCTTCCCCGTCTGCCAGCACGAGCCCCTGCATCCGGAATTCCTTCAGCATGGCGAGCCCCGCCTCCTGCTTCGACATTCCGTTCAGCGTGTGAAGAAGCGGGTTATGCACGTGAAAATACAGCACGCCCGCCGGGTTCGCCGGACGGCCCAGCCAGTGGGGGGCGTGGGTGACGACGACGTCGAGGTACGCGAGCATCTGCAGCGACAGCCCGTGGGCGACCTCGTCCAGCTTCAGCTTCACCGCGCCGGACTTGTAGTCCAGAATCCGGAGCAGCAGCCCGTCCGCCGTCTCGGCGGCGTCGACCCGGTCGATCCGGCCGGCGAGGTCCATCCACCGCCCGTTGCCGAGCGGCAGCGACAGCGGCGGGAGCTGGCCCGCCGGCCCGAAGTCGACCTCCAGCCCGATCGGCCGGAACGCCGACAGCCGCGCCTGCTCGCCCAGCATCGAAGAAGCCCGCGAGACGATGTCCCGCAGCTTCCGCGCCATCGCCTGGTGCCGGTGGGAGGAGAGCAGAATCTGCGACTGCACCTTCGGCAGCAGCCTCTCCACCGCCGCGGCCGCTTCCGCCTGCCATCTGGCGATCTCGTGTCCCGCCGGCCCTTCGGAGAGCAGCTTCTCCGTCGTCTGCCGGAGGGCGGCGTGGAACAGCTGGCCGATGTCCGGCGCGTCCACGCGGTACAGCCTCCGCTCCTTCAGCCTCAGTCCATGGGAGGAAAAATGCCGGAACGGACAAGCGACGAACCTCTCCATCCGGGAGACGCTCGACAGCAGCCGGTCCCCGTACAGCAGCAGGCTCGTCCGCTCGGTGAGCGGGGGCTCCTCGTTGCGGTAATGCAGCGAGAACAGCAGCTTCTCCAGCTTCCTTCGCCAGTCGGGCCGCTCGATCATCCAGCGATAGACCGACCACCAGCCGGGCGCGAGCTCCCCGCCCTGACGCCAATGCCGCAGCCTCGCCACGAGGAACGTCAGCGCCCGGCCCGGATGAACGGCGTACCCGAGCTGCTTCTCTTCGTCTTCTCCCGCCTGCGGCTCCGCGGCCGGCTGCCCTTCCGGCAGGCCCGGGAACCGGCGGCGAAGCCGGCGCACGATCTCGGACGGGATAAGCCCCTGTCCTTCCTCGTTGGCGAGCGGGTAGCTGATCCACAGATGACGCGACGGGGTCGTCAGCGTCCAGTAGCACAGGAACCGCTCGTCCAGCAGCCTTCTTCGGGCGCCGGGAGCCATCGCGACGCCCGCGATCGCGAGCTCTTCCCGCTCTTCCTCGGACAGCAGGCCGTTCTCGCGGATCGCCATCGGCATGACGCCGTCGTTCACTCCGAGCAGGTAGAGCACCTGAATCCGGTCGGACCGCGTCCGCTCCGGGCTGCCGACGAGCACGCCGTCCAGCGACGGCGGCACCGCGCCCAGCTTCAGCTCCTCGAGGCCGGCGTCCACCATGCCCGCGAACATCGCCGCGTCCGCCGGTTCGCCGCCGACCATCTCGACGAGCTGGTCGAGCAGGTCGAGCACGCCGTCCCACAGCGGCCGATGCATCCGGGCCTTGCCGGGAAGGCCGGCCGCCTCGTCGGCCGCGCTCCACCGCTCGAGGCGGTCGGCGGCCCTCGTCTCTTCCAGAAGCAGATAGAGAGCTTCGCAGAGGTCGCGGAAGACGGCGGCCTTCTTCATCCGCCGCTCGAGCCGCCGCAGCGGGCCGATCAGCGCGTCGCGCGTGCGGAGAATCCGCTCCATGGCGAGCTCGCCGCCCGCCTCGTCCTCGTCCTCCGCCTCGAGGTCGCCGCGCCCGAGCGGCCGCCACGAACGGTCGTCCTGCCAGCGCCAGCCGTCGATGCCGGCGGCGAGAACGTAATTTTCCAACTCGTCGACCTCGTCCCGTCCGATCTCCCCGTCTTCCGGCTGCAGCAGGTCCGTCTTGGCGCAGCGGAACAAGGCGTCCGACTTCCAGCCCGCCGTAACCGTCTCCAACGCGGAGCGGACGAATTCGACGAGCGGATGGTGCGCCGCCGATGCCTTGCCGTCGAGGAAGTACGGAATGCCGTAATCGTCGAAAACCTGTCCGAGCAAGTCCGCGTAATCCTCCAGCCGGCGGACGAAGACGGCCATCTCGCGCCAGCGGCCGCCTTCCTCCCTCACCCGGCGGAGCATGTCGCGGGCGACGGCCTCCGCCTCCGCGCGGCGATTGGCGGCGGCGTGCAGCGACAAGGCGCCTTCGGGCCGGAGCAGCGCCGGGTCTCCCTTCCACGTCAGGCGATTGTCGTACGAGAGCTCGAGATGGGCCAGCACCGGACTTCCCGCGAACCGCGGAAGCACCGGCGGGTCCAGAACGACCGGCGGCTCCATCCCCGCTCCCGCCGCGATCGCCAGCTCGCACAGCCGGGCGGACGTCTCCGCCGTCGGATGGAACAGCTCCAGCTCGTCCGGCCGCTCGCCCGCGCCGTACGGACGGTCGAGGCAGAGCGCCGCGGTCACCCGCGACGCGCGCCGAAGCAGAGCCGCGATGACGGCGTATTCGTTGCTCGTGAAGCCGTGGAAGCCGTCGAGCCACACCTCCGCCCCGTCCAGCAGCTCGGAACGAGCCGCTCCTTCCGCGAGACGGGCCAGCGCGTCTTCGCCGTCCAGCCACTTGCCCTCCAGCTCTCTCTCCAAATCCTCGTAGAGCAGCGCCAGATCGTGAACCTTGTCCCGCAGCAGAGGCGACGCGGAATTGCCTTCTGCCGCCGCCTGCAGCTCCTTCAGCCTCTCGCTGCCGGTCCCGTACCGCTTCCATTCGGTGAACAGCTCGCCGAGCTTCGCCGTCAGCCCCGTCGCCGACGCGGAGCCCCGGAACACCTTGAGCTCCTCTCTGCGGCGCTTGAGCGCCTTATGAATAAGCATCGCCTTGCCGTTCTCGTTGATCGGAACGGCCGCGAGGCCTCCCGTCTCCTGCATGACGCGGAACGCCAGGCGGCGGAAGCTGAGCACTTGGGCCCGGATGAACCCGCCCAGCCCGGGCGTGGCCGCCATCGCGTATTCGGCTTGAAACGTAGCCTGTTCCGGAACGAGCAGAATGAGCGGAGGCCCTTCGGGGTCCCGCTTCAACCGAGCGCGAATCTCGTCGAGAATGAGCCTCGTCTTGCCGCTTCCGGAACGTCCCGTTAAGAGACGCAGAGCCATATGTATAGAACCTCCCGTTCGCGAACCGTGAATCTATTGTACCATATCGGGATAGGCAAACAAGCGTTCGAAGATTGGAAGATTCGGGGCGCGCACGTCAAAGAGCCGGGAGAAATCTCCCGGCTCTCGCATCGCTTCTTATGTAGGGACGCACGGGGAGGAATTCCCTCGCCTCGCTCGTCGTTACGAGATGTTCAAATAGAGTTTGGTCCCGTCCGAGAATTTGAAGATCGCCGCGTCCGACCACAGCTCGACGTCCGTCACTTTTTTCCATTGCCGTCTGAATTCAAGGTCCAAAGCCATCTCTCTCATGCGCTCGTTCAGAAGTTTGCGGCTCTCCAGCCTTCTCGCCTTGTTCTTCAGCGGAACGGTGCGCCGCCCAAAGGTTAGAATCTCCATCAATTAACAGCTCCCTCCGCATATTGGAATCTCTTGCATATCCAATGTAACGGAGAGTCATTAGAAATGTTACAGGTTTCGACACTCATACTTTCTTAACAATTAGAAGAATGTCGATTCGTGTAGAAAAAGATCAAATCTCCTTGCGGCTTCGCACTTCGAAGATGCCGAACTTCAAGTAATGCCCCTCTTCGACGCCGCCGAGCTGCGGATGGTCCTTCCCGGCACCTCGCCAATCGATGCGGCGAAGCGTCTTGCCCGCGTCGGCCGCCGCTTCGAGCAGCGTCTCCATGAACAGGTCGGGCCGCACGTGGTACGAGCAGCTCGCCGTCACGAGATAGCCGCCTTCGTTGATCAGCTTCATCGCCTGGAGGTTGATCTCCTTGTAGCCGCGGATCGCTCCGGGCACCGCCCTCTTCGTCTTGGCGAACGCCGGCGGGTCGAGGATGACGACGTCCCACGTGCGCCCTTCCGAGGCGAGCGGCTTCGACGTGTCCACCTTCGCGGCCGCGCCGCCTCTAGCGGCTCTCTCCTCGCGTCCGCGCACCTGCTGGCGGAGATATTCGAAGGCGTCGGCGGTCACGAACTCGACGCGGTCCGAGAAGCCGTTGCGCTCCACGTTGCGGCGGGCGGTCTCGATGGCATGGGCGGAGACGTCGAGGCAGGTCACCTTCTTGGCGCCGTACTTGCAGGCATGAAGAGTGAAGCTGCCCGTGTGGGCGAAGCATTCGAGCACCGTGGCTCCGTCCCAATACGGGAACGTCACGGGATTGCCCTTGGCATTGACGGGAACGAGCTTCGCGCCTTCCTCGGTCTCCCGCTCCTGCAAGGTCACGCCGCTGCGCGCTCCCCAGCCGGTCATAAGCGGCTCGATGGCGGCGCGGTTCTCGCGCTGGTCGAAGAAGTACCCCGTTTTCTGCCCGCCCTCGATGTCGACTTCGACCTTCAGCCCGTTCTCCTCGATCTCGATCAAGCGCGGACAGTCCCCGTACAGGACGCCCGTCCTCTCTTCGAGGCCTTCGAGCGTCCGGACTCCGACGTCGCTTCTCTCGTAAACTCCCTTGGGGGAAAACGTTCGGACAAGCGCCGGCAGCCAGGCGTCCCTCGCCCGGTCCATGCCCAGGGTGAGCACCTGGACGACGAGCACGTCCTCGAACCGGTCGACGACGAGGCCGGGCAGGAAGTCCGCTTCGCCGAACACGACGCGGCACGACCTCTCGCCTTGGACGAAGCGCCGCCGGTAGGCCGCGCATTGCTCGAACTTGCGGGCGAACCACTCCTCGTCCATCGCTTGAAGCGGCTGGTAGGAGACGACGCGGACCGCGATCTGCGAGGCCGGGTTCCAGTAGCCCGTGGCGAGGTACTGCCCTTTGTGGTCGCGAATCTCGACCAGGTCTCCGGGCAACGCCTCTCCTTCGGTGCGGTCGATCTCGTTCGCGTAGATCCACGGGTGCCCCTGCTCGAAGCGGGGACGGCTGGAACGGCTGAGCACGATTCTCGCAGGGGTTGGGGTCGTCAACGTCATGGGTTGATCACGCCTTTCCGGACATGTCGTGTCCGATTGTCGCATAGATTTTTGGGAATGAAGCTTGTTCAGGGAAAGGAGCGCCACAGGCCATGCTCGCATCGATTCTCGCGGCGTCCGTGTTCGGGCTCGCTCTCTTGCTGTTCGGGATGAAAATCATGGAAGCGGCCTTGCGGCAATGGGCGGGAAGCCGGCTTCCCGCCGTGCTGCGCCGGTCGACCTCGACGCCGCTGAGGGGCTTCGCGGCCGGAACGGTCTCTTCGGCGCTGCTGCAGAGCGGCACGGCGGTGACGGTGCTGACGATCGGCCTCGTCAACTCCCGCCTGCTGCCGCTGGCCAGCAGCTTCGGTATCATTCTCGGCACGAACGTGGGCACGTGCCTGACGACCGAGCTGATGAGCCTGCGCCTTCACCGCTACGGCTTCCCGATCGCGGCGGCGGCCGTCTGCGTCTGGCTGCTGACCGCGCTCTCGGGGGAGATGCGGGCGCTTCCGCGGATGCCCCGGCGCTTGTCCGACGCGCTTCGCTACGGCTCCGCCGCTCTCGGCGGGTTCGGGCTGCTGCTCGTCGGCTTCGCGGTGCTGCAGTCGATCGGCCCTAGCCTCATGGAGAACGGCGCGTTCTCCAGGCTGATGGCGGCCGCGGAGAGCCGGCCGGTCTGGGGCGTGCTCGGCGGGGCGGCCTTGACCGCCCTCGTGCACTCGAGCGCCGCCGTCATCGGCATGTCGATGGGGCTGGCGGGCGCGGGCGCCTTGTCGCCGGCGACCGGCGTCGCGATCGTGCTCGGCGCCAACGTCGGCACGTGCTTCACCGGGCTGTTGGCCTCGCTCGGCGGCGGCCGGGGCGGGCGGTTCGTCGCGCTCGCCCAGATCGCCCTCAACGTGTCGGGGGCGCTGCTTTTCTACCCGCTGCGAGGGGAGCTGCTCGCGTCGGCGGCGTGGCTCGCGCCGGGCGACTCCGCCGCGCAGATCGCGCACGCGCAGACGCTGTTCAACGTCGCGTGCTCGCTGCTCGCGCTGCCGCTGGCC
>NZ_JACJVR010000129.1 GCF_014212175.1 Cohnella xylanilytica
ACGTTTCGTATCCGGTTATCAGGGTGTAAGCAACAACCGTACCCTAGCGACGTTCGTCGCGGTCGGTTGTCGGCAAACCTTGAATCCTTGTCCGGTGATGATGGCAGAGGGGTTCCACGCGTTCCCATCTCGAACACGACCGTTAAGCCCTCTAACGCCGATGGTACTTGGACCGCAGGGTCCTGGGAGAGTAGGAAGTCGCCGGGCAAGCTACAAGCTACAATTCAGTTTCCATTCCCTGATCAGCTCAATCTGTAGAGCGCTCGGTTATTCATCGAGAGGAAGCAGGTTCGAGTTCTGTTCGGGGAGCCGTTTGGTTATCGGGGGATCATCTCGAATGCGCGGTCGTGGCGGAATGGCAGACGCACCAGCTTGAGGGGCTGGCGGTAGCAATACCGTGGAGGTTCGAGTCCTCTCGACCGCACCATCATTCGCGGAAATAGCTCAGTGGTAGAGCATCTCGTTGCCAACGAGAAGGTCGCGGGTTCGAATCCCGTTTTCCGCTCCATACTTCCCGATACCAATCCGAGAAGCCCATAAAGGGCTTCTTTTTGCATGTCTTTGCCTAAACGAAGGCGGCCAAGGGATATCCCTTGGCCGCCTTGTTTGATAGCTTGCCGCTTGCTGCGCGCGCGAGAGAGAAGCAGCCTTCGTTACAACTTGAACCGGATCACGTTCCAGGAGGCCTTCGGCAGCTGCGCCGAGAACGAGGTGCCGTCCGCCGCCACGCTGCCTTCGCTCCGGCGAGGCTTCACCCGGTCCGGCTGGTCCGCCGTATTGGCGGCTTCCAGATCGTCGCTCTCCATGACGAGATGCTCGATCAGGCTCGCGTTCCCGAAGCTTCTCAGGTCGATGTCGAAGCCGAGCGTATCCGTCAGGTGACGGTTGACGGCGAACACCGTCAGCTCGCCGGCGGCTTCGTTATGGACGGCGACCGCTTCGACGTAAGGAACGTCCGTGTAGTCTTGAACGTCGTACTTCGGAGACTGGACGAGCGGGACGAGGACGGTGCCGCGTCCGAATACGCTGGCGTGCAGGTACGGATAATAAATCGTCTGCTTCCAGGCGCGTCCGCCGTTCTCCGTCATGATCGGGGCGATGACGTTGACGAGCTGCGCCATGCAAGCCATTTTCACCCGGTCCGCCCTCTTGAGCATGCTGATCAGCATGCAGCCGACGACGAGCGCGTCCTGATGGTTGTAGACGTCTTCCAGCTGGGGAGGCGCGATCTGCCAAGGCTCCAGCTTCCGGTCCGCCTCGTTCGAGTGGTACCAGACGTTCCATTCGTCGAACGAGAGATTCACCGTTTTCTTGCTGCGCTTCTTCGCCTTGATATAGTCGCAGGTCGCGACGACCGTCTTGATGAAGTCGTCCATGTCGAGCGAGCGGGCCAGGAACGTCGGCGTGTCCCGCTTATGGTTGTCGTAATAGCGGTGGAGCGAGATGTATTCGACATGCTCGTACGTGTGGTCGAGCACGGTCGCTTCCCATTCCGGGTAGGTCGGCATATACGTGCTGGAGCTGCCGCAAGCGACAAGCTCGATCGTCGGGTCGACCCACTTCATCACCTTGGCGCTCTCCGCCGCGATTCGTCCGTATTCCGCCGCCGTCTTGGCTCCGATCTGCCACGGGCCGTCCATCTCGTTGCCCAGGCACCACGTCTTGATGCGATGAGGCTCCTTGTAGCCGTGGGAGATGCGAAGGTCGCTCAAGTACGTGCCGGACGGATGGTTCGCGTATTCCACCAGCTCGCGCGCCTCGTTCGGGCCGCGGGTGCCGAGGTTGACCGCCATCATCGCCGTCGTGTTCGCCTTCCGGCACCAGTCCATGAATTCGTTCAAGCCGAACGTGTTCGGCTCGATCGTGCGCCAGGCGAGCTCCAGTCGTCTCTTACGGTTCTCGGCGGGCCCGACGCTGTCCTCCCAATTGAAGCCCGATACGAAGTTGCCTCCCGGATACCGGACGATCGGGACGTTCAGCGATTTGACGAGCTCCAGCACGTCGGTGCGGAACCCTTGCTCGTCGGCCGACGGATGTCCCGGTTCGAAGATGCCGCCGTACACGGCCCGGCCCAAATGCTCGATAAACGACCCGTACAAGCGGGGATCGACTTCGCCTACTTGGAAATCCTTCTCCACCTTCATCTTAGCGTTAACGGCAGCGCTTGACATGCGATCACCTCATGAAATAATATAAATATTAATCGAATTACAAAAATGTTATCTAACTTATATTTAACATAGGCGAAGGCCGTTTGGCAACGTCTTTTTTGCAAGCGTTATATAGAGGGGGACTACAGGAATGATCCGCGCGAACACGGGGCGCAAGTGGCTGCCGACGTATGAAGCGCTGGCGAGCGAGGTGCGGCTGTCGGTGCTTGAGCTGCTCGCCGAGCGAGAGATGAACGTCAAGGAACTGGCGAAGGCGCTGGAGCTGAGCGGGCCCATCATGACGATGCATATCCGCAAGCTGGAGGAAGGGGGGCTTATCCGGACGCAGATGGTCCGCAGGGACGGAGGAACGCACAAGATGTGTTCGCTCGCGACGGACGGAGTGGAGATCGCCTTCCCGAACTCGGAGCCGCGCCATCGCCGTCCGATTCAGGAAGCGTCGGTGCCGGTCGGGCACTATACAAGGTACGAGGTTCATCCGACGTGCGGTCTCGCGACGCGGGAGAAGCTGATCGGGCAATTCGACGATCCCCGGTACTTCCTGGAGCCGGAGCGGATGAACGCGCAGATTCTATGGTTCGGGAGAGGGTACGTGGAGTATCAGATTCCGAATTACCTGCTGCCCGGACAGCAGGCGCGCGAGATCGAGATCTCCGTCGAGATCGGTTCCGAGGCGCCCGGCGTGAGCAAGAGCTGGCCCTCGGACATTCATTTCTATCTGAACGGAGTCTTGCTCGGCGTCTGGACGAGCCCCGGCGACAGCGGAGAAGGGCGGGGTCAATTGACGCCCGCCTGGTGGCATGATGGATTGAATCAATACGGGTGGTTGAAAATCATCCGAATCGACGACAACGGAACTTACGTCGACGGACAGCGGGTATCCGACGTCCGCCTCGCGGACGTCCCGTTGTCCCGGAACGACTGGACGATCCGGTTCGCGGTTCCCGCGGACGCCGAACGCGTCGGAGGATTGACGCTGTACGGGGAAGCGTTCGGCAACTACGAGCAGGACATCGCGTTCCGGGTGTACGGGTAAGCCTCGCGTCCCCCTATTCGAGCTCGAATAGACGAAGCTCCTCCGCCCGGTGCAGCGCCTGGATGCGAGAGGACACTCCCAGCTTCGCGTAAACGCGGCTTAGATACACCTTGACCGTGCCCTCCGTCAGATGAAGCCTCTCGGCGATCTCCCGGTTGACGGCGCCGCGCACCGCTTCGAGCAGCACGGCTCTCTCCTTGGCCGTCAGCGGCTCCGGCACATTGGGACGGGCGATCGGCTGCTCCTTCGGCGCGAACCGGGTCAGCAGATCGGACACATAGCCGAGCGCGGCTTCCTCCGGCTCGCAGACGAGGCCGGTCCGCTGCTTGAGCCGGTAATCCCGGAATTGGCGAAGCAGGGACAACATCGGGTCCCCTTCGTCCAAGAAGGTCCGAATGTAGCCGTTCGGGTGCCCGATGTCGAGCGCCTGCTCCAGATAACCGAACGCTGCGCTCCGGTACCCGCGCTGAGCTTCGATCAACGCCCGGAGGGCTGCGACCTCGGCCATGCCGATCAAGCTGCCCTCCCGCTTGTTCAGGCGCATAAGCGTCTCCAGCAGCTGGAGGGCTTCCTTCTCCTTGCGCCTGGCTCCGAGCAGGCGGGCAAGGGTCGTATACTCCATCACCCGGAACAAGGACGGCTTCTCGGGCTGCAGACGGAGCCGGTTCAGCTCCTTTTCCGCTTGCGCCAGATTCCCTTCCCGGATAAGGAGATGTGCCCGGGCGGCACCAAGGACGCTTAGCCAATGGTCGGCGTCGGGGTAATCGCGGACTTCTACGGCGGCCTCCTCCAGCGCTTCGAACGCGGCATCCCGGCTGCCCTCGGCCCATCGCAGCCGGGAGAGCACGATCCGGTTCGGAACGAGCAGTCCGCCGATCCGCTGCCGCCGGGCGACGGGTTCGACCCGGCGCAGCAGCTCTTCGCCGTCCCGCAGCCGGTCCCATTCGTAGTAGCCTTCCGCCACCGACTGAACGATATATTGGGCGAACAGCGAATGTCCCCAGCCGCGGGAATCCAGAATCGAGATGATGCGATGGCTAAGCGCTTCGATCCCGGGGGGCTGCTCTCCGCGCAGGCCGAATACCGTTCGTCTCACGAGCGGTTCGTTCGTGTTGTAGTTCAGGTAGTAGAACATCGGGCTCTTCGGAAGCATGTCGGGCAGCCGTTCGGCATAAGCGTACCACTGGTCGTAATCGCCGGCGGAGAAGGCCAGATTGATCTTCACGAAGAATAATCCGCTCTGAATCTCCCGCGCTTCGTCTCCTTCCAGCCCCTCCGCCACTCTCTCCAGGCGACTCAGCTCCGCGCGGGCCCGTTCGAACTGTCCGGTCACGATCAAGACGAACGAGTGAAGCAGCGCGAGCGGATGCGGGACCGCTTCCGGCGGGAGCTGCCCCATCCAGCGAAGCAGCGTCGCCAGTTCCCCGTTGCGCAGCACCGTCTGGACGTGGCCGGCCAGCAGGCCGGCCGCCATCGCGGAATCCCCCGCGGCCAAGGCGTGCTCGATCGCTTCGTCCATCAAGCCGCGGCCTGCGAAATGAAGCGCCGCGAGCCGGTTCAGCTCGGGCCAGAGTCCGGGCTCCTCCGCCTGCAGCCGGTTGCGGAGGAACAGCGACAGCAGATGGTGGTACCGGTACCAGGTGCCCGCGTCGTCGAGCGGAGACAGCAGCAGATTGCGCTTCCGCAGTTCCTCGAGCACCCGCCCGGCGTTCCCGGTCAGCGCCAGAGCGTCGCAGGCCGGAGCGTCGAACCGCGACAGCGCCGAAGTCCGAAGCAGGAAGGTCCGCAATTCGTCGGGCAGATGGCCGAAAACTTCCTCGAACAGGTACTGCATCAGGTTCCGGTCGTCGCCCCGGTATTGATCGAAGAAGCGTTCCGGATCGTCGTGCTCGCTCAGCCTTAGCGAGATCAGCTGCAGGCTGGCCGCCCAGCCCTCCGTCCACCGCATCAACTGCCCGATCCTCTCGTCCGACAACGCCAGCCCCGCCGAATCCCGGCAGAACCGCCCCGTCTCTTCGGGGGTGAACGACAGCTGCTTCGCCGACAGATCGAGCCGTTGCCCCCTCGCGTTCCACTTGGCCGTGGATACGGGAGGCTCCGTCCGACTCGAGATCGTCAGATGGACCCGGTCCGGCAGATGGTCGATCGCGTAAGCGAGGCTGTCGTGGATCGAGGCGTCCGATAGGGTGTGGTAATCGTCCAGCACGATCGCCAGCCGATCGGGAGCCTTCTCTTCCAATTCGCTAAGCAGGATGTCCAGAATCGAACGGATCGTCGCGTTCGGATACGCCAGAAGCAGCGGCTCGAGCCGTTCCGGAAGCGCGGGGGAGACGAACGGCGCGACGGAGCGGACGAACGTTCGCCAGAACTTCATCAAGTCGTCGTCGGTCTCGTCGATCGAGAACCAGGCGACGGGAGCCGGGGATTGACGCGCCCACTGGCTGAGCAGCGTCGTCTTGCCGAAGCCGGCGGGAGCGCATACCAAGGTCAGCCGCCCGTTCAAGGCCTCCGTCAGACGCCGGGCGAGCCGGTCGCGCGCGATGCCGTTGTCCCTCGGGAGGGGCGGACGTATTTTCGTCTGGAGGATCACATCTTGCCGCACGGATTTTCCCCGCTTTCCTCGACTATTCTCTCTTCCATCATAGCCTACTTGCGGCGAACGGGGCGATTATTTTGTCGAACGGCGGCGGTCGAACGAGGATGGCGGCATCCAAAAAACGAAAAGAAGCTGCTCCCGAGCCGCATTCGCGGCCGTTGGAGCAGCTTCTTCTCGTTTACGTTCCGGACGAGGACTTCGCGAACGTATGAGCCTTCTTCCAGCTCTTGCCCCCATCGGAGGAAGTGTACAGGACCGAAGGCTTCTCGCTGTCCGTCGCGACGAACCAGAGATGGCTTGCATCCGCCGCCGCGAGATATGGTTCGCCGAAGCCGTCGAATTCGCTCTTGCGGGCCGCCCAGCTCTTGCCGCCGTCGGTCGTCTCCATGATCGAATTCGGCTTGTCGCAGGCAGGGCATTCGCCGCCGAGGAACGCCGTCTGCGGGTTGACGACGTACAGCGCTCCGGGCTTGGAGCCGGAGGCCTTCGGATACTTGTCGTCGTCCATCGAGAAGCCCGGGGCGGGACCGGCTCCCGCGGTGTTGTTGACGATAGCCGGCAGCCAGCTCTTGCCGCCGTCTGTCGTGTGGAACAGCGCGTAGGACGTCTGCGACATGCCCGATCCGCCGACGACTTCGATCCAGGCGTCGTTCTTGCCGGCCGAGCGGATAAGGGTTCCGGTCACGCCGTTGCCGTCCTGGATCTTGCGCGTCATGACCGTCTTCCAGGTCTTGCCCGCGTCGGCGGAATGGAGGAAGCTGTACTTGTCCGAGCTCGCCTGCACCGCCCAGCCGTTGGCCGCGTCGTGGAAGTAGACGTCCCCGACGACGCCCTTCGGCACGTTCAGCGTCTTCCACGTCCGGCCGCCGTCTGTCGTCGTCGCGTTGCCGCTGAACGCGGTCTTGTCGTCCGTGAAGTGGAGGAATGCCCGGTTGGGCACCGTTCCGACGGCTTCCCAATGCTTGCCGCCGTCCGTCGAGCGGACGAGGCGGGCAGTCTTCGCGTCTTTGCCTTCTGCGAGCGTCGCCCACACTTTGTTCCCGTTCAGCGCGAACAGCTGGTTCACGGTGAACGACCCGGTATATTGCTTCGTCCAATGAACGCCGCCGTCGTCGGTCCGGGCGATCCAGCCCTTGCCGCCGGCCCAGCCGCTCTTGGCGTCGGCCAGACGCAGCGCCGTGACGGTTCCCGCCGGTTCGGTCGACGGCTTCGTACCCGTCCCGACGGGAGACGCCGAAGCTCCGCCGCCGCTCGGCTCGGCCGAAGGCGAAGCCGAAGGGGATTCGGAGCCGGCCGGCGAGGAGGACGGGGAGGCCGAAGGGGAGGCCGACGGCGAGACGGAGGGGCTCGCCGAACCGCTGTCCGTGGCCTGCGGAGACCCTGCGGGCGTATTGCCGGAGCCGGAACATCCGGACAGGGCCAGCGACATCGCGACGGTCATCAATAAAATTCCTTTACCTAACGCCCGTTGCTTCAACAAGGCGTCCACCACCTTTTTTCTCATGATGTTTAAAAGCTTAACCGTTCAGTCGTTAGACGAACCGGGGTGGAGAAGAGTTGCAGGCGGGCCGATACGTAATGTTGCCAGCAGCATCTCTCGTTCTCGAGCGAGCCGGTTGTGGCGCGTTTGGATCGCCGCCCCCTCTATGGACGTTCTGTGCTATAATGATAGGCATTGTCCCGGGACACGGGGCCGCGGTTCGAGACCTCCCGCGTTATCAAAACTAGGAGTGATAAGCTTTATGTACAATTTTCTATGGGGCGTCTTCTTCGTGGCCGTCAACTTCGCCCTCTTCCTGGCCTGCTATCGCCTGCTCGGCAAGAACGGTCTGTACGCCTGGATCGGAGCGGCGACGGTGCTCGCCAACATCCAGGTGGTCAAGACGATCGAGATGTTCGGCGTCGTCATGACGCTCGGCAACACGATCTACGCGACGATCTATCTCACCACGGACTTGCTCAACGAGAAGTACGGGGAGAAGGAAGCGCGCAAGGCGGTCTGGTTCGGCTTCTTCAGCATGATCATGGCGCTGATCCTGATGCAGATGGTGCTCGCGTTCAAGCCCGGCTCGGACGATATTTCGCAGGAGGCGCTCGAGACGATATTCGGACTTACGCCGCGAATCGCGCTCGGCAGCCTGTGCGCCTACTTCGTCAGCCAATTCCTCGACGTTCGTATTTTCAGCCGCCTGAAGGTCGCTTATCCGAACCGCTCGCAGCTGTGGATTCGCAACAACGGAAGCACGGGCCTTAGCCAGCTCGTCGATACGCTGGTGTTCTGCTCGATCGCGTTCATCGGCATCTACCCGTGGGACGTCTGGTGGCAGATCGCGTTGACGACGTACGTGCTCAAGTTCGTCATCTCCGTCGCGTCGACGCCGGTTATCTATATCGCCAGAAGCTTCAAGTTCAAGGAAGAAGGTTGACGTCATGCCCCGGACCGCCGCGCGCGGTTGCGGGGCTTTAATGTTTGTTGGGGGGCGAAGAGAGGAACTGGATTGCGTACATAGGCAGGGAAAAGGGGCCGCATGAAAAGCCCCGGCGGAGTCCATCTGTCATGGACCCCGTCGGGGCTTCGCGCCTAGCGGCGATCAATCGCCGAGCGCGACGACGGCGCGGCCTCGCATCTGGCCGCGCAGCACTTGGCCGAGCGCTTCCGGCAGCTCGGCCAGCGCAATGACGCGGGCGATGGCGCCGACGAGCGCCTCGCCCGGCTTCCATTCCGCCGCGAGCCGGTCCCACACCGCGCGGCGGACGTCCATCGGGCAGAAGACGGAGTCGATGCCCAGCAGGTTCACGCCGCGCAGGATGAACGGATACACCGTCGCGGCGAAGTCCGCGCCGCCCGTCAAGCCGCTCAGCGCGACGGAGCCGCCGTACCGCACGGAGGCGAGCACGTGCGGCAAGGTCGGGCCGCCGACCGGGTCGACCGCGGCCGCCCATCGCTCGCGCCCGAGCGAGCGGCCCGCCGGCACCTCCAGCTCCGCAGGCGTCACGATCTCGCTCGCCCCGAGCTCGCGCAAGTACCCGCTCTCGCCGGCTTTCCGGCTGCTCGCGGTCACCTCGTAGCCCGAGCGCGCGAGCAGCGCCACGGCCCAACTGCCGACGCCGCCCGTCGCTCCGCTCACGAGCGCGGGTCCCCGGCCCGGAGACAATCCGTTCTCCTCCAGCCGGTGCACCGACAGCGCCGCCGTGAACCCGGCGGTGCCCAGAGCCATCGCCTCCAGCGCCGTCAGCCCCTTCGGCAGCGGCACGACCCAATCCGCCGGCACGCGCGCGGCTTGGCTGAAGCCCCCGAACCGGGATACGCCGAGCCCGTATCCCGTCACGAGCACCTCGTCCCCTTCGCGGAAGTCCGGGGACGAGGAAGCGAGAACCGTGCCCGCCAGGTCGATGCCGGGCACGTGCGGATAGCTTCGCACGATTTTCCCGTCCGGAATGGAGGCCAGTCCGTCCTTGTAATTGACGCCCGAGTAGGCGACGCGAATCGTCACGTCCCCTTCCGGCAGCTGATCGATCGCGTACTCGCGCACCTCCGCGGCCAGCTCCGACCCCTGCCCGTCCACCGTCAACGCCAGAAACTTCTCCATCTCCGCATCCTCCCGTCTCGCCTCGTTCGTTCTTGCCATCCGATTCCCGAATACAACCCCATCATAGCACTCCGCGCCGGCCGGTTAAAGCGGCGTTCCGATTAGGTGTTGACAGCGGCGAACGGTCGGTGCTATTGTTAAACCATTCCAAATTACCTACTAATACAATCGGAATTATACAAGAAAGTCGACCGGACTGCCGGAGACCCTCCCTCATCCCGAGGCAGGGTCTTTTTCTATGATTCCGAGGAAGAGAGACGAATGGAGAGGAAGTGCTTCGAACGATGGAATTAACCCGACCCGTCAAGCTGTCCGCCGCCCCCGGCGGAAGAACCGCCCTGTCGGCCGCCTCGGTCGCGGTCATTCTGCTGCCGGCCGCCCTGCTCGCCCTCGCGCTGACCGCGCACGAGGTGCTGCCGAACAAGCAGCCGGTGCTGCATTCGGCGCAGTACGGCTATTTGCTCATTGTCCTATTCGGGGCGTACGCCCTGTGGGCCATCTTCGCCTTCGCTTCGGAAGGAGCCTTCCGCAGGCTGAGGACGCAGGCGCCCATAACCGCGCTGATTATCGGGATCGTCGGCGTCTGGGAGCTGCTGACGCTGAAGCTGGACTCGCTGCCGCTGCCGTACTTCCCTTCCCCGGTCAAAATCGCCGACGCTCTCATCGACGACCGCGAGAAACTGCTGATCTGCACGCTCTACTCGCTTCGCCTGCTGTTCCTCGGCTACCTGATCGGCGCCTTCTTCGGGCTCGTCACGGGCCTTCTGATGGGCTGGTATAAGCAGTTCCAATACTGGATCAACCCGTTCCTGCGGTTCATCGGGCCGATTCCGGCCACCGCGTGGATCCCGGTCGTCCTGCTCGTCTTCCCGTCCAGCTTCACGGCGAGCCTCTTCCTCATCGCGCTCGGCACGTGGTTCCCCGTGGCGGTCATGACCTGGTCGGGCATCGCTGGCGTGAACAAATCGTTCTTCGAAGTCGCCAAAACGCTCGGAGCGAGCGAGAGGTATCTCGTCTTCAAAGTAGCCTTCCCCGCGGCGTTCCCTCTCGTCTTCATCGGCTTGTTCATGGGGCTCGGCACCTCGTTCGTCACGCTTGTCGTGGCCGAGATGCTCGGGGTGAAGGCCGGCCTCGGCTTCTACATCACGTGGGCCCAGGGCTGGGCGGAGTATTACAAGGTGTACGCGGCGCTGCTCATCATGGCCGTGCTGTTCTCGACGATCATGACGCTGCTGTTCAAGGCGCGCGACCGCGTCCTGATCTGGCAGAAGGGGTTGATCAAATGGTGACCAGAGCGCAGGGAGGCCGCATCGTCATCCAAGACGTCTCCCGAACGTTCGAGGACCGCGGCAGCCAGGTCGTCGCCCTCGGCAACGTCAACCTGGACATCGAGCCGGGAGAGTTCATCTCCCTCATCGGCCCGAGCGGCTGCGGCAAGTCGACGCTGCTGCGCCTCGTGACCGGGCTCGACCGCCCCTCCTCCGGCGAGATCCGGCTGGACGGCGAGGTCGTTCGCGACTCGCACTATTCGCGCGGGCTCGTGTTCCAAGATCCGACCTTATTCCCGTGGAAATCGATCTGGGGCAACGTGGCGACCGGACTGGAAGCGCGCGGGGTTCTGAAGGAGCGGAAGGGGGAGGTGGACAAGTTCCTCGAGCTCGTCGGCTTGAAGGGCTTCGAGCGGGCGTATCCGCACCAGCTGTCCGGAGGAATGGCGCAGAGAGCCGCCCTGGCCCGCGCGCTCGTCAACCATCCGAAGGTGCTGCTTCTCGACGAGCCGCTCGGCGCCTTGGACGCGTTCACGCGGATGAACCTGCAGGACGAGATTCTCCGCATCTGGCAGGAGCGGAGGACGACGATGATCTTCGTCACGCACGACATCGACGAGGCGGTCTACCTGAGCGACCGGGTCGTCATCATGACGCCGCGGCCGGCCAAGATCAAGGAGATCGTGAAGATCGACCTGCCTCGTCCCCGCGCCCGCAACGGAGGAACGTTCTTCGAATACCGGTCGCGCATTCTCGAATCGCTGCAGCTCGCGCCCGAGGCCGTGCAGCCCGAATACATCGTGTGAGGCGGGGGAAGACATGAACGGATCGAGACAAGGGAGTCTATGGGCCCTCATAGCCGCGCTGTTGGCTATGGCGCTGCTCTCCGCCTGCTCGGCCGACGCCGGCGCTTCTTCCGGAGGCGGGGACGACGGGCGGTACGGCATCGCGTTCTCGGCATCGCCGGAGACGCCGAAGCTCGGCGAGAGCGTGTCCCTGACCGTCGACGTGACGCAGGGCGGCAAACCCGTGAAGGGCGCGGAGGTCGTCCTGGAGCTGTGGCCCCAAGGCGCGGAGCCGGACGGACACGCCCAATTGGCGGCGAAGGAGACCGGCGAAGGCTCGTACGTGCTGAAGGGCGAGTTCTCTCAAGCCGGCAAGTATTACGTCATTACGCACGTCACTCCGAAGGAGACGGGGCAGATGACGATGGCCAGCTTCGAATTCGAGATCGAGGATTGAAGGAGGGGACGATATTGGCGCAGAAAAGACGAAAAATAGGGCTGCGGCTGTCCGCGGCCCTGCTCCTTGCGTTGTCGGCGGCGTCTTGGCACGCGCACGGGGCGGAGGCTTCGGCCGCGGAGCCGGAGCCTTCTCCGACGCTGCCCGCCTGCCACTACCTGCCGCCGGACGACGGGCAGCCGATCCGGGTGGCCGCGACGGCGAAGACGGCGAAGGCGGAGACGGCCGGGAAGCAGCCGAGCGAGGAGGAGGGCGGCTCCTCCGTCTTGAAGAGCGGCGTCGGCGCGGCCGGAGCCGTCTCCGCGCTCGTCCTGATCGCGGCGGCGGCGGCCGTATACCGGCGCAAGAGGAGGACGTAGCGGGGCGCGCTGCGGCTTGCGGCTCAGGACGAGGCCGGACGGAGCAGCCGCTCCGTTCTCTCGCTGAGATCGTCCCAGGACAGCGCGCCGAGCACGCCGTCCTGGATGACTCCGTTGGCGTCGATGAAGAAGGTGGTCGGGATCGGACGGATGCGGTAGCGATCCGCCGCCGCGCTCTTGTCGTCGAGCGGAACCGGGAAGTCGAAGCCGTACTTCGCGGCGAATGCTCGTGCCGACTTCTCGCTGTCCCCCGCGGTCAGGTTGACGGCGACGATCTGCACCCGCGAGCCGAGTTCCTTCTGCAGCTTGACGAAGTTCGGGGCTTCTTCCTTGCAGGGGCCGCACCAGGACGCCCAGAAGTTCAGAACGACCGGCTTGCCCCGGAACTGATGCAGGCTGTATGCTTGGCCGTCCATGCCCGTCAGGGCGAAGTCGGGGGCGTAGGCGCCGATCTCCGGCGCTTCCCGCACCGTCTTGGCCGCGGCGGCAGAGTCGGCGCTCGCGGCAGTCGGGGATTCCGCGGCGTACGAATAGACGACGACGCCGATCAAGGCGGCGGCGCCGAGGGAGACGATCCAGGCTCTCATTCTGTTCATGAAGGGGCCACGCTCTCTTCCGGATTTATTCCGATAAACATCATCGGCTTAGTTGAAGTTAACAACGAACCTTTATAAATGTCAATATCAACCTCTTCATCAAAAATAAAACATTTCGTTGACAAACCCGGATTCCCGGCCTAATATAAAGACGTAAATTCCGGGACGATTACTAGAATATTAGGGGCTGTCGCCCGATCCAAGTTGACCAGACCGCTGGAGACTGAATCCATCCGATCGACGGATGCGTTCGGTCTCTTTTTTTGTGGACTGCGGACGACGCTTCAGAAGCCGAGAAGGAGACGATTCAGAATGAGCGACGAGAACAAGAAGCCATGGAGATTCGACACGCTGCAGGTGCATGCCGGGCAACGGCCGGACCCGACGACGGGAGCGAGAGCCGTCCCGATCTATCAGACGACTTCGTTCGTGTTCGAGAGCGTCGAGCAGGGCCAGCGCCTCGCCAGCTTCGAGGAGGAAGGGCACCTGTACTCGAGAATCGGCAACCCGACGAACGACGTGCTCGAGCAGCGCATCGCCGCGCTCGAAGGCGGAGCCGGGGCGCTCGCGGTCGCGTCCGGTTCCGCGGCGGTCACCTACTCGATCCTGAACATCGCAGGAGCCGGCGACGAGATTGTGGCGGCCCGCACGCTGTACGGTGGCACGTTCAACCTGTTCGACGTCACGCTGCCGAAGATCGGCATTACGACCCGGTTCGTAAACCCGGACGATCCCGAGAACTTCCGCAGGGCGATCACGGCCAAGACGAAGGCGGTATTCCTGGAATCGATCGGCAACCCGGGCATCAACCTCGTCGACATCGCGGCCATCGCCGACATCGCGCACGAACGCGGAATCCCGCTGATCGTCGACAACACGTTCGGCACCCCGTACCTGATCCGGCCGATCGAGCACGGAGCGGACATCGTCGTCCATTCGGCGACGAAGTACATAGGCGGCCACGGGACGTCCATCGGAGGGCTTATCGTGGACGGCGGCCGCTTCGACTGGGCGAACGGGAACTTCCCGGCGTTCACCGAGCCGGACAAGAGCTACAACGGCATCCGGTTCGCCGAGAAGTTCGGCGAGCTCGCCTACATCACGAAGGCGCGCGTCCAATGGCTCCGGGACACGGGCGCTTCGATCAGCCCGTTCAATTCGTTCCTGCTGCTGCAGGGACTCGAGACGCTGTCGCTGCGGGTCGAGAAGCACCTGAGCAACGCGAGGAAGGTCGCGGAGTACTTGAACAATCACCCGGACGTCGCGTGGGTGAACTACCCGGGGCTGGAGGGGAACCCGTATTACGCCCTCTCCCAGAAGTATTTCCCGAAAGGGCCGGGTTCTATCTTCACCTTCGGGCTGAAGGGCGGATTCGAGGCGGCGAAGCGGGCGATCAACGGGCTGAAGCTGTTCTCCCTGCTGGCCAACGTGGCGGACGCGAAGTCGCTCGTCATCCACCCGGCGAGCACGACCCACGCGCAGCTGACCGAAGAGGAGCAGGCGAACGCGGGCGTTACGCCGGACCTGATCCGGCTGTCGATCGGAATCGAGGACCCGGACGACCTGATCGAGGATCTGGAACAGGCGATCCGCCAGGCGGCCGCGGTGGCGGCCGGATAACGGCGTTTACCGGGGCGCAAGGCCGGAGCCGGAGAATGCCGACCGAGACTGAGAGAGGGGGGCGAAGCCGGGGAACGTGAACGTTGTTGGCAAGCCGCCGGGTTAAAGAGGTTCATTGGAAGGGAATCGGAGGGAGAGAGGTCCACATGTACAATGTTTTCGCGAAAAAGAGATGGTGGCTGTCATCCGCCGCGGTCGTGATGGCCGTCGGGGTTCTGTCGGGCTGCGGCGGGAAGAACGAGAATGCCGCATCCGGCCCGTCCGCGGGCGCTTCTTCGTCGCCGGAAGGATCGGCTTCCGCGACGGCCGCCGGAGGGAAGGCGCTGAAGAAGGTCACGTTCGCCTACGCGGGCGGCACCTGCGAAGCGCCGATCTACACGGCGATCGAGAAGGGCTTCTTCAAGGAAGAAGGACTGGACGTCGAGCTGATCCAGCAGGACTTCGAGACGCTCAAGTCCGGCATCGCGTCCGGGAAGGTCGACGGCACGGTCGGCAACTTCGCCTGGTTCAAGCCGATCGAGCAAGGGCTCGACGTGAAGCTGACCGGCGGCCTGCACGCCGGCTGCATCCAGCTCGTGACGCCGAGCGATTCGGGCATTGCGTCGGTCAAGGATCTGAAGGGCAAGACGATCGGCGTCGACGTCATCGGCGGCGGGCCGCAGATCACGCTGTCCATCGCGCTCAAGCAGAACGGCCTCGACCCGCAGGCGGACGTGCAGTGGCGCGCCTATCCGTCGCAGCAGCTGTCCACCGCCGCGGACAAGGGCGAGATCCAGGCGTTCATCGTCTGGGATCCGGCCGCGCAGCAGGCGATCGACGAGAAGAAGTACGTCCGTCTGCTCAGCAACGGGCACGACGAGCCGTTCAAATCCGGCTACTGCTGCTACTCGGTCATCAGCGGCAAGGTGACGGAGGAGGATCCGGAGAAGGCGGCGGCCATCACCCGGGCGCTGCTCAGGGCGGCCGAGTGGGTCGGCAACAATACGCGCGAGACGGCCGAGATCGAGACGAACAAGAAGTACGTGCCGGCCGACGTCGCCACGAACGAAGCGCTCTTGGCCGATTACCATTGGAAGCCGGGCGTGAAGACGGCGGAGGAGAGCGCGAAGTTCTTCATCAAGTATCAGAAGGAGCTGGGCATTCTCGACTCGTCGACGGACGAGAGCGAGCTGCTCGAGCGGGCGTTCTTCAAAGCCATTCCGGACTTCAACGGAAGATAAGCGGTTGAACGCGAACGAAGCGCCAAGGCGGGCTTGCCTTGGGCTTCTTGCTTTTTTTTGGCCGAATATGGCTGTTGACTCCGCGGGACGCCGCTCCTACACTTGATTACCATACGACTAAGTGGATGCTTCTCCCAGATCCGCCTCAAGAGGTGACGCAAGTGTCTTCTCCGGCAACCGAAGCCCGAGGCTCCGCGGCCGCGGCTTCCCTGACCGTCCTGCCCGTGCTGCTGGCGATCAGCTTCGTGCACATGATGAACGATTCGATGCAGGCGGTCGTGCCCGCTCTGTACACCGTGCTGGAGAAGTCGCTCGACCTCTCGTACGCCCAGCTCGGCTGGATCTCGTTCGCGCTCAACATGACGTCCTCCGTCCTGCAGCCCGTCGTGGGGACGTATACCGACCGGACGTCGAAGCCTTATATGCTGCCGTTCGGCATGGGCTTAAGCCTGCTCGGCATGGTCGGCATCGCGCTGGCCCCGTCGTTCTGGGTCGTGCTGATCGCCGTTCTGTTCATCGGCTTCGGCTCGGCGATTTTCCATCCGGAAGGGTCGCGGGTCGTCTACTTCGCGGCGGGCGGGAAGCGCGGCTTCGCCCAGTCCGTGTACCAGGTCGGCGGCAACGCGGGCAGCTCGCTGGCTCCGCTAATGACGCTGTTCGTGTTCGTGCCGCTCGGCCAGATCGGCGCCCTGTGGGGCACGCTGTTCGCGCTGGCCGCCATCGGCGCCTTGCTGTGGGTAGCGCCTTGGTACAAGAGGCAGCTCGCCGATTGGAAGGCGAAGGGCGCCGTCAAGAAGGGCGGCCGGAGCGTCGCTTCTTCGCTGACGCTGAGCCGCGGGCGGGTCGCGATGGCGATGGGCCTGCTCGTGTTTATCGTGTTCGGGCGTTCCTGGTACCATGCGGGGATCGGCAATTATTATCAGTTTTTCCTGATCGAGCATTACGGCCTGACCGCCAAGCAAGCGCAGGTTCCTCTGTTCCTGTTCCTGCTGTCGGGCGTTCTCGGCACTTTCTTCGGGGGCGTTATGGCGGACCGGATCGGGTTGAAAAAAATGATCGTGCTGTCGATCGCGGGCGCCGTCCCGTTCTCGCTGGCGCTTCCGTACCTGCCGCTTGAGTGGGTGTATCCGGTCATCTTCGTGCTCGGCTTTATCCTGCTGTCCGGCTTCTCGGTCGCCGTCGTGTACGCGCAGCACCTGATGCCGACGAAGGTCGGGATGGCGTCCGGGCTGACGACCGGCCTCGCCTTCGGCATGGGCGCTCTCGGCGCCGTCGTGCTCGGGAAGGCCGCCGACGTGTTCGGCATGGTCGACGTCATGCGGAGCATCGCGTTCCTGCCGCTGATCGGGCTGCTGGCGCTGCTGCTGCCTTCCGACCGAAGGAAGGCATAAGGAAGGCATAAGGAAGGCATAAGGAAGGCATAAGGAAGGCATAGGGGAGCGTGCAGGGGAGGCTGGGATGGAGCCATGGCTTCGTCCCGGCCTCTTTGCGCTACCGTGTGCACTCACGGCCGGCAAAGAGCGCAATCCAGTTGCTGTCTTTCGCCTAAATCGCCTCTTTCCCACTCATGTGAGTAATCCAGTTACTCTCATTCGTCCCCACCGCCGCTTTCCCGCTCATGTGAGTAATCCGGTTACTCTCTTTCGCCCCCATCGCCGCTTTCCTGCTCATGTGAGTAATCCAGTTACTCTCTTTCGCTCACATCGCCGCTTTTCCGCCCATGTGAGTAATCCAGTTACTCTCATTCGTCCACATCGCCGCTTTCCTGTTCATGTGAGTAATCCAGTTACTCTCTTTCGTCTTCACCGCCGCTTTCCCGCCCATGTGAGTAATCCATCTTCCGCGCATTCGCCCGGAACCTATGCAGCCGCAGCGACTTTTCCCTTTGTGAATGATTTGGGAATATCCTCGAGGCGCGATTTGAGCTATACTATAAGGAACGACGCGCCGGGAAGCGGCTGCGGGAACGGGGGAGAGTCCGGTGAAGAACGAGAAATGCGGAGGCGCGGCGACGCCGAGATGGTTCGGATACGCTCTGCAGTCGCTTGTCTATCTGGCGCACCATGCCGAGAACGACGTTCGTTGCCCGAGCGGCGAGATCGCGACGAAGGTATGCACGGAAGCCACGCTGATGCGGCGCATCCTCGCCCGTCTGGCCCGAGCCAACATCGTGGAGGCCAGGGAAGGCCGCGACGGAGGTTATTTCCTGCGCAAACCGCCGGAAACGATTACACTGGCGGAAGTGTATCGCGCCCTCGAGATGACGGAGCCGCTGTGCACCGGCCTGATGGATACGGCGAGCGACGGCATGATCGGGATGGAGATCAAGGGCGCCTTCTCCGGAATTATGAAGGAGACCGAGCAGCTCATGATGACGTTGCTGGAGAAGCGGACGGTGGCCGATCTGGTCAAGGAAGTTTACGAGGTAAAAAAGTAAGTAACTGCAATTGACATAGGGGCTTAACTTGTTTTATACTGTGTTCAGTTGCCACACAGTAATTGGCTTCACGCAGGGCTCGCCAGCCAAGGCATGGAAGCGACTGTAACTGTGACAATAATTAGCATAATTACATTCATCAGGAGGAATGAACGACTATGGCTAACGTCCTTTTCGTCAAAGCGAACGGCCGTCCGTCCGACCAAGCCGTCAGCGTAAAGCTGTACGATGCATTCGTGAGCGCGTACCGGGAGAAGAACCCGGGCGACACGATCACGGAATTGAACCTGTTCGAAGAGAACCTGCCTTACTTCGATAACAATATGATGACGGGGCTGTACAAGCTGAACAACGGCATCGAAGCGACGGCCGAAGAGAAGCAAGCCGCCGAGATCGCCAACGGCTACCTGGATCAGTTCCTGGCCGCCGACAAAGTCGTGTTCGCGTTCCCGCTCTGGAACTTCACGATCCCGGCTCAGCTGCTGACCTACCTGTTCTATCTGAACCAAGCGGGCAAGACGTTCAAATACACGGCGGAAGGCCCGGTCGGCCTGGCCGGCGGCAAGAAGGTCGTGCTGCTGAACGCTCGCGGCGGCGTGTACTCCGAAGGCCCGATGGCTTCCTTGGAGATGTCCGTCAACTACGTGCGCAACACGCTGGGCTTCTGGGGAATTACGGACGTGGAGACGGTTATCGTCGAAGGCCACAACCAATTCCAAGACCGCGCCGAGCAAATCATCCAAGCGGGGATCGCCGAAGCGGCCAAGGTCGCTTCCGGATTCTAATCCGCCGCTGAATAGTCATAAGCCCTCGGGAGCGTCCGGCTCCCGAGGGCTTTTTTTGGCTTATGCGATTTACCGGCGGCGGCATGAATCGCGCTCCCGCGCGTTCTAGCTCTCCCAGCCGAGGGTTACGATTTTGTGGCCGCCGACCGGAATCGGCCCCGTCGGCAGAATGTCGCCTTTAGCTTCCAGAATCGTGCTGGCATAGACGGAGCCGCCCGCATCCGAATCGTCGAGCGAGACTTCGAGCGAAGTGCCGTCGCCCGCAAGATTGTACCACCGGGCTACCCAGTCGCCGCGCTCCTCGTTCGCCTTCAAGCTGGAGAAGGCGAGGCCATCTCCCTGCCACTCCAGGAACCGGCGCGCGGGAGGAAGCTCCCCGGCATGCAGGCCGGTCTGCACGACCGTGTTCGGAACGGGGAAGCGGTAGGCTTCCCGGTAAGCGGCGAAGCGGGAAGAGCCGCCGGCGTGCGGAACGATCATCCATTCCGCCTCGTTCGGGCCGAGACACTGCGCTTCGGGCGTCGGGAAGACGCCCCAGTCCCCGAGCTCCCCGACCGAGCGAAGCAGCGTTACCGCGATCGTGTTCCGGCCGTCCTCCAGCACCTCGTACTCGTTCAAGCCGAGCCCGGCCACGGTCAACCCGCGGCCTTCGGTATCGGAGTGGACGTCGACGAAGCTCTGCATGTGCTGGCAGTTGCTCGGATTCTTCCATTCCGGGAACGGACGCGTCGCTCTCTCGGCGACTTCGAAGATGGAATCGGCGAAGTGGGTGTCCGCGCGGACGTCCGTCGGCAGCAGAACCCGAAGCCGGTGGTCGAGGGCGGCATTGTCGAACGTCGCCCGAACCCTCACTCCCCGGCCGGAACGGTCGAGGCTCACCCGCGTCGCGATGACGAGCGGTACGGTGTCGGACGAACGCCCCGCCCGGCGCTCCATGAACGGCACCATCGTCGCGACTTCCCGCGCCAGCCGTTCGTCCGCGCTCTTCGGCACGTCCAGCCGGCGGACGATCTCGATCGTCGCCCGATGCGGAAGGTCCTCGACCAGGCGAACGTCCGCCGGCCGGCCCTTCGTCGTGATCGGCACATCACCCTTAGGCTGGAAAAAAATATATTCGTTGCCGATATCCCCGACGTCCTCGTAGTGGCCCAGATCGGCGTAAACCTGGCCGCTCCGTTTATCCAGCACGGTTAGGCCGCCGTCTTCCGCGACCGTCACCTTCAGGTATTCGTTCTCCAGCGTAGAAGGAGCGCTCGCGAGGGAGGAGCGCGCCGCCGCAATCGGGCTCAACGCCCCATTCGCCTCGACTTCCGCATCTCGGCCCGCATCCGCGCCTCCGCTTACTCCCGCGACTCCCGCATCTCCGCCTGCATCTGCATCCCCGTCTGCTCCCGCAACTTTCGCATCTCCGCCAGCCCCAGCAATTCCCGCCATTCCTGAAACCCCCGCCGCATCCGTCCGAGCCGGAATCCAGGCGAACGTCGCATAGCCCATCGCAGGCAGGTCGGCCGCTTCGAACGCGATCCGCAGGGCGCGCGCCATGTACGGCTGCCGGAATTTATCCTTCGGGAGCTCGTAGCCGAACCGTACGCCGAGGTCCTCCGCGACGGCTTCGACCCGATTCCCTTCCGCGTCGACCAGGTACCCTTCCGCATGGGTCCGCCCGCGCACCTCCTCCGCGATGGCGGTCGGGTCCTCGCTCTGGTTGAAGAAGCGCCTTCCCCATTCGATCTCCGCGCCGACCACGGCCGCTCCGCCATATCCGCTCGTTCCGAAGACGACGAACGGGACGGCCGCCTCCCCGAAGCGACCGAATCCGGTCGTGTCCGCTTGCGCAGCCACCGCCTTCGCGCTCTCCGAGGAGACGGCCTTCGCGACTTCCATGCTCTTGGCGAACCGGGTCTTCATCTCCCGGTACACCTCGTCGACGCTGCAGCCGCAGATGCTGTCGTGCGGGTGATTCTGCATGAGCGTCTTCCACGCGTATTGCAGCAGCGCGTGGGGATAAGGCGCGCCGAGGCGATGGGCGATCGCCGCGAGCGGCTCCGCGACCTTTTCCAACAAAGTTTGGTTCTTCTGGTTGAGCTGCTTGATGTAGACGCGCGCGGAGGCGGTGTTGACGAGGGTGAACCACCCGTCGGTGCGCTGGCCGCGCAGCTCCCCCTTCGCGACGCTAAGCTCGGCGGGAACCGATCCCCGAACGGCGCGGACGTAGTCGTCGAAGTTCGAATGCACGAAGCGGTAATCCGGGTACAGCTCCCTCGCGACGCGCAGAGCCTCCGACAGGTCGGTCTGCACCGGCTGGTGGTCGCAGCCGTTCATAAGCAGCAGGTGCGGCGTCGACGCGTACTTCTCCGCCATCGCGAGCCGATGGTCCCAATAGTCCTTGGCCCGGGCCGGATCGGTCGGGATCTCCATCCCGTTGTTGTACCAGTTGGCGAATAGAATGCCAAGTACCCGGGAGCCGTCCGGCGACTCCCAGATCAGCTCGGAGTAGGGCGATTCGTGGCTGCCCTCTTCCCCGACCCGGTTATTGAAGCCGGTCGCCTTGACGCCCCGGCCGAACACGGCGGTGCCGATGCCGGCTTGCGCGAGAAGCTGCGCCGCCTGTCCCATGTTCCCGAACGAGTCCGGGAAGTAGCCGAGCTTCGAGACGGGGCCGAAGCCCGCCGCGTCGCGGTGCCCGATCTGCAGGTTCCGGACGTTGGCCTCGCCGCTCGTCAGGAACTCGTCCTGCAGCACGTACCAAGGTCCGGCCGACAGCTTGCCTTCCGCGCACAGGCGCTTCAGCAGCTCTCTTTTGTCCGGATAGATCTGCAAGTAGTCCTCGAGCACGATCGTCTGGCCGTCCAGATAGAAGCTGCGGAACTCCGGATCTTCGTCGAACGTGCGAAGAAGCGTGTCCATCGTCTCGATCAGCTTGACGCGATGCGCCTCGTAAGGCATGTACCATTCCCGGTCCCAGTGAGTGTGGGAGATGACGTGCACGGTTCGAAGCGGCTTGGATTGGCTCATGAAGATCCCCCGTTCTCGGCGATAGATTGTCGATACGATTCATAGTAAAGGGAAGGAGCGGCCCGGGACAGGAGCGAATAACAAACTTTGCCGGGCATTCTTAGCGTATTCGCCGGAGGTCCGAACCAGAAGGAGATTGGAATCCCCCATAAGAAGCCAAGAATGACGCATTGCGCTCCGGCGTCTCTAACGATATGATTTTCTAGCTGAAGGTCGTCCTTTGTCTATACGTCGCGGAGAAGGGGAAGGGGAGGACGCATGCTGGTTCTGATCGTCGACGACGAGATGGAGATTCGGGAAGGACTGCGCGCGAATTTTCCTTGGCGGGAGTACGGCATCGACGAAGCGATCGCCGCCGACGACGGGGACACGGCGCTCGCCGTCGCCCGGGAGAGGAACCCGGACCTGATCGTGACCGATATCCGGATGAAGCGGATGTCCGGGCTGGAGCTGCTCGAGACGTTGGCGTCCGAACGCCCCGAAGGGTGGAAGTCGATCGTGGTCAGCGGATACGACGACTTCGGGATGGTCCGCCAGGCGATGAAGCTCGGCGCGATGGACTACATTCTCAAGCCGATCCATACGGCGGAGCTCGGGGAGATCGTGCGGAGAATGATCGACCAGCTGCGGAAGGAGAAGATGGACCGGGACAACCGGAACCAGATGAGAAGCCATCTGCAGAGCGCTCTTCCGAAGATGCGGGACGAGGTGATGCGCGAGCTGATCGAAGTGCCGTACAATCCGTACCGGGAGACGCGGATCGCGCACCGGCTGCGCACGCTCCAGCTCGAATGGGTCATGGAATCGAAGCTCGCGGCGATGCTGATCGAGGTGGACGATCTGAAGTCGATCGAGAACCGGGGCGGCTCGCGGATGGAGAAGGAGCTGATCCTGTTCGGGATCGGCAACGTCGTGAAGCAGACGCTGGAGGAGGAGTGCCGGCTGAAGTCGGTGCTGTACCCCGATTCGCACAACCGCTGGGTCGCCGTGCTCGAATGCCCGGACGCCGATCGGCTTGAATCTTATAAAGAATTAGGGACGCTGTGCGTTCAGCGCGTCAATCGATACGTCAAAGTGAACGTCACCGTCGCTCTCTGCTCGCAGGCCGAGCCGGCGAGCCGGCTGCACGCGCTGTACGCCGAGACGGAGGACGTTCTGGAGCATAAAGCGGTGTACGGCGGCAACCGGCTGCTCACGGGCCACGGCTGGGAGAACGAGAAGGAGCAGGGGAACCCGTCGATCCAGCAGCCGGAGGAGGCGCTCGACCTCGTTCGCTACGGGACGGACGAGGACATCCGGGCGGCGATGGAGCGGTTCGTCGAGATGGTCCAGGGATGGGGGATCGCCGCCATCCGGGACATCCAGCAGCGGATCTTCGAATGGCTGCTCGACCTGTTCAAGAAGGCGGCCGCCGTCGGGTGGACGGACCGGAGCTGGGAGCGCAACCCGATGCTCGTCTGGGAGAGGCTCGAACAGTACGATACGCTAGAGTCGCTGCGCGACCAGACCGAGCAGTTCCTGCTGGCGATGGCGGCCGACTTCCGGACGCACGCGACGGCGCCGGGCCAGATTATCCAGGAAGCCGACCGGATCATTCGCCGGCGCTACTCGGAGAGCCTGACGCTGCCGAGCGTCGCCGCCGAGGTCCACGTGACCCCGGTATGGCTGAGCAAGCTGTTCAAGAAGGAGCTGCGCAAGACGTTCCTCGAGTATCTGACCGACATCCGGATGGAGAAGGCGAAGAAGATGCTGGCCGACGTCCAATACAAAATTTACGAGGTGTCCGCGCAGGTGGGCTACAAGGATCCCGTTCACTTCACGAAGCTGTTCAAAAAGCAGACGGGGCTCACCCCCAAAGAATACCGCAGGCTGCAGGGGATCGCCGATGAATAGGCGCCTCTCCTTCCGCCTGGCGTCGTCGTTCCGGAACCGGATGATTCTGATCTTCTTCATGATCATAATCGTCCCTTTTTTATTGTTCGCCTATTATTCGCACGTCAAGGCGATCGAAGGCATCTCGAACGCGAACGTGTCCATGACGACGAACTACCTGCTTCAGGCGCGCAAAAGCTTCGAAATCTACCTGAGCGCCCTGAACGACCAGGTGAACGGCCTGATCGGCAACCAGCAGCTGCAGGATTACCTGGAGAAGGAGCCCGCCGATTCCGCCGAGGAGGACGCGTTCACGGTCAATCTGCTCAGTCTTCTCTATCAGAAAACGTCCTCGATCGACGCCTTCCGCGTGCGCGTCTATCCGATCGATCCGTCCAAGTATCCGGACTACATGAGCACGATCGGCGAACCCGCGTCGGTCGCGAACGAGGAGTGGTTCCGCCAGTCGGCGTCGACCGTCAGCCCGACGTGGCACCTGTCCCTTCCGCGGAAGGGGAAGCTGTACCGCCCGGTACTGACGTACATCAAGCGCTTCTCGGGACTGTACGATCAGATTCCGCGCGGCATCGTCGCCACCGATCTGACGGAGGACCAGCTCAAGCGGTACTTGTCGCCGGTCGGGCAGGAGACGGGGCAGCGGCTGCTTCTGCTGACGGGCGAAGGGACGGTGCTGTACGATTCCCTCGAGAGCCGGTGGACCGGCAGCGAGTTCCCTTCCGGGAAGTTCATGGAGGAGCTGAGCATTCGGAAAATGGGCTCTCGGAACGTCGCGATGGACGGAACCGATTATTTGGCCACGTACGTCCGGATGGACAGCCAGCCGTGGACGATCGTCAGCCTCGCTCCCTTGCGGGAGCTGACCGGCTCGATCCGGGAGATCAACCGGGTTCTCGTTTTTTTCCTGATCGTGTATTCGGTGTGCTGCATCGGCGTCGTGCTCTACATTACCGCCTTCTACACCCAGCCGATCGCGCGCCTCGTCCGGTACATGAGGAAGCTGGAGACCGGGTTCCGCCAATCGATTCCGTCTTCCTCCCGCCAGGACGAGGTGGGCTGGCTCTATCGCGGGTTCGGGAGCCTCATCCGCCAGGTGGAGAGCCTCGTCGAGGAGACGTCTCGGGCGGAGCGGCGGAAGAAGGAGCTGGAGTTCCAGGTGCTCAGCCATCAGATCAACCCGCACTTCCTGTACAACACGCTGGAATCGATCCGCTGGAAGGCGGAGAAGCACGGCGGCGGCGAGATCGGCGAGATGGTGTCGGCGCTCGGCAACCTGCTGCGGCTCAGCCTGAACCAGGGCAAGGAGATCACCACCCTCGGCCGCGAGATCGAGCAGGTGAAGGCGTACGTGCAGATCGAACAGGCCCGCATGGGGCGGACGATCCGGATCCTCTATTCGCTGGAAGAGGAGCTCAAGGACTTGCCGTTCATGAGGCTGCTGCTGCAGCCGCTCGTGGAGAACGCGATCCAGCACGGCATCGGCGACAACTTCGAGAACGGGAAGATTCTGGTCACCGCTCGGCGGGAGGGCGGCGATATCGTCATCGACCTCATCGACAACGGCTGCGGCATTCCGCCGGAGGCGCTGGAGAAGCTGAAGCTGGACGAGGAGGAGCAGGGGAAGTTCGCCGACGGGACGAAGGGAGTCGGGCTTCGCAACGTTAACGCGAGGCTGAAGCTGTATTTCGGGGAGCCGTACCGGCTCCGCATCGAGACGGGACCCGGCCAGGGGACCCGGATCACGCTGCGCCACCCCGTGCTGACCGAAGAAGAAGGGAGAGGAAGCCGCCCCGGCTGAGGGCGGCTTCTTGGCGCTTGCGGCGGCTCGGCCCCGGGCAACAGGCTAATACGAACCTGCAAAGGATAAGATTCGCTCATGGAAGCGGCCGGGGTCCGACCGTATCATTAGGTTATCACACGAGAGAGAAAGGGAAATGGCCCATGAAACCGAACGGCGTGGTCCGGGAACTCGCGCGCAACTACCAGCTTCTCATCATGTTTCTTCCCGTCGCGGCTCTGCTCTTCCTGTTCTGCTACTTGCCCTTGTCCGGCCTCGTCATTCCGTTCAAGGACTTCGACTTCAGCAAGGGCATCTTCGGGAGCGACTGGATGGACCCGCTGCTGAACAACTTCGACTACCTGCTCTCGTCCGACGTCGCGTACCGGGCGATCCGCAACACGGTGCTGCTGAACGCGCTGTTCATCGCCGTCGGCCTCGTGTTCGAAGTCGGGTTCGCGTTGATCCTGAACGAGCTGAGGAACAAGTTTTTCAAACGAGTGACGCAATCGCTTACATTCCTGCCGTTCTTCATCTCCTGGATCGTCGTCGGCGTCTTCACCTACAACCTGCTCAACTTCGAGAACGGGGCGGTGAACCGGTTCCTGGAGTGGCTCGGCCTCGAGTCGGTCGACTTCTACAGCAAGGCGAGCTGGTGGCCGGTCATCCTGACGATCGCGCTCCGCTGGAAAATGACCGGCTACGGCACGATCGTCTACCTGGCGGCTCTCACCTCGATCGACAACTCCTACTACGAGGCGGCCTCCATCGACGGGGCGTCGAGGTGGCAGCAGATCCGCTACGTCAGCCTGCCGATGCTGAAGCCGACGATCATGATTCTGACGCTGCTCGCCATCGGGCGGATCATGAACGCGGACTTCGGAATGTTCTACGCGATGGTCGGAGACGCGACGCTGCTGTTCCCGACGACGGACGTCATCGACACGCTCGTCTACCGAAGCCTGCGCAAGTCGGGCGACATCGGGATGGCTTCCGCGGCCGGCTTCCTGCAGTCGATCGTCGCGTTCGCGCTCGTGCTCGCCAGCAACTACGCCGCGCGCCGGTTCGATCGGGATTCCGCCATTTTCTAAGGTAGTTGGTGATAAGAGGCAGCCGTGGAGCGAATCGTTCTTCCGATCGCTGTTGCCCTCGGATTCCTAGGATTGATCACCCCATAAATGGTTGGAATCCGAGGGCAAAGGCGACCACTCCGTTTCTCCAGAACGATTTCGCTTTTTCCGCCAAACCTTTCACCAAAGAACCAATTCAATGCCTAACGTTCCAATTCACCCCCACAAAGGAGGCCGCCGCCGATGGTCGCCCGCAACCGCTTTTCGATCAGCCAGACCGTCCTCGTCATCGTCGTCACTCTCTTCAGCCTGGCGTGCCTGTTCCCGTTCCTGATGGTCATCGCGGGCTCTCTCAGCACGGAGAACGACATCGTCAACTACGGCTACACCTTGATACCGAAGCACATCACGTTCGACTCGTACCGCATCCTGCTGCTCGGCTCCAACCGGATCGTCGACGCCTACGGCATCAGCATTCTCGTGACGGTCGTCGGAACGGCGCTGTCTATTATCGTCAACGGGATGGGCGGCTACGTCATGGCGAGACGGTCGTTCAGGTACCGCAACGTGCTCTCCATCTACGTCATCATCACGATGCTGTTCAGCGGCGGGCTCGTCCCGTGGTACATCATCTGCGTCCGCTACCTCGACCTGAAGGACACCCTGTGGGCGATGATTCTTCCTCCGCTCGCGAACGCGTTCAACATGTTCCTGATCCGCAACTTCATGCAGGGAATCCCGGAAGACTTGTACGAATCGGCGAAAATGGACGGGGCCAGCGAATACCGGATTTTCTTCCGGCTGATCGTTCCGCTCTCGGTGCCCGTGCTCGCCACGGTCGGCCTGTTCGTCGCCCTGGGCTACTGGAACGACTGGTTCCTCGGGCTCATGTTCATCGACAAGCAGGAGCTGCAGCCGCTTCAGCTGCTGCTGCGGACGCTCGTCTCCAACGTCGAGTTCCTCAAGAGCTCCAGCAACGCGGCGGCGATGCGGCAGATCTCGGCGACGATTCCGTCCGAGTCGATCAAGATGGCGCTCACCGTCATCACGATCGGGCCGATCGTGTTCCTGTACCCGTTCGTGCAGCGCTACTTCGTGAAGGGACTCATGGTCGGGGCGGTCAAGGGCTGACCCGACGGCACAGTTGGCTATAACGGCATCCAAGCCGTATAGTATAAATCACATTTTCCAGGGGAGAGGTTCAGATGCACAAAGGGAAAAGCCGAGCGGCCCTGCTCTTGTCCGCCGTCGCGCTGTTCGGCCTGCTGGCCGGCTGCAGCGGGGGGAACAAAGGCGGCAACAACGGCGGTAACGGCGCGGCCCGCCCGCCCGCTTCTTCGCCGAGCGCCTCGGGCGGTTCGTCCGAGAGCTCCGGGAAGCCGGAGGAGGAAGTCACGCTCAAGTTCTACTTCGGCGGCGACAAGAAGGCGGCCACCGACGAAGTCTGGTCCGCGGTCAGCGACTACGTCAAGCAGAAGGGCCTCAACGTCAAGTTCGACATCAACTTCATTCCGTTCAACGACTTCAAGGACAAGATGCTCGTCATGGCCGCTTCCGGCGACAACTGGGACATGAACTTCGACGGCGATTGGCTGTCCTACAAGCAGATGGCCGCGAAGGGCTCCTACATGGCGCTGAACGACCTGCTGCCCAAGTTCGCCCCGAACCTGTACAAGAAGTACGAGGAGCAGGGAACGCTGTCCGCCGCGACGGTGAACGGCCAGATCGTCGGCCTGCCGTGGACCATGAAGATGAACCAGCGCCAATTCGCGACGTGGCGCTCCGATCTCGCCGACAAGGCGGGCATCAAGGTCGCTCCGGATTCGGTCAAGACGATCGAGGACGTCGACAACCTGCTGCGCCAGCTGAGGCAGGCGTATCCGAACGAGAAGCTGAACCGGGCCGGTCCTCTGTCGATCTACATGATCCGCGACGAATGGGTCGACCTGAACTTCCACGGCCTCGGCTTCTACTTGAACGATCCGAAGATTACGATTCAGCCGGTCGAGCAGCAGCCGTTCTACAAGGAATCCGCCGTCAAGGCCAAGCAGTGGTACGACGAGAAGCTGATCAACCGCGACGCGATGATCGACAAGACCGACGGCGCGGCCGAATGGCGCAACGGCAAGACGGTGTTCACGCTGACGTCCCACGAATGGGTGAACGCCGACCCGGGCTTCTCGGATCCGTCGTTCAAGCTGCAAGCTTCCTTGCTGTATCCGGACAAAAAACAAGTGAACCGCACGCCGCTCGCCAACGTCGTGGCGATCAACCGCAACTCCAAATATCCGGACCGCGTGCTGCGCTTCCTCGACATGATCGAGACGGACCGCGCGCTGTACGATCTCGTGCAGTACGGCATCGAAGGCAAGACGTACAAGCTGGACGGCGAGACGGCCGTCTACCCGGACGGAATGGACACGACGACGAGCAACTACATGGAGTGGGGCGGCCAATGGGCGTTCTGGAAGCCGCAGTTCATGCGCCCGACGAGCACGTACCCGAAGGACTTCTGGCTGCGCGAAGCGGAGTTCGCGAACGAACCGATGAACGTCAACTCCCCGCTCGACGGCCTGTTCATCGCCGAAGACGCGATGAAGAACGAGCTGGCCAAGCGCGACCAGACCTCGGAGGAGTTCAGCCGGCCGATCGAGTTCGGCAACGTCAAGGACGTGGATAAGGCCGTGGCCGACTACATCGAGAAGCAGAAGAAGAACGGCCTCGACAAGATCATCGCGGAGACGCAGAAGCAGATCGACGACTACCTCGCCTCCCAGCAAAAATAAGACGACCCGCAAGAGGGAAGCCTCTCCTAGCATTCTATAGCCGTCTATAGCATGAGGAGGACGGCTTCCCTTGCCTTTATTGAATCCAAACCGAACCGATGCAAAGGAGGAACGATCGTGACCGACAACCGAATATTCCGCCCCGTTCGTACGTTCGTCTCTTGTACGCTCGCTTTGCTGTTGCTTCTGGGAGGGACTCCATGGGGACCGTCGGGTCCGGGGACGGCTTCCGCGGCAGATGAATCCGACAGCGTTAGCATCGCTCTCGGACCCGATCCCGCCGAGAACGGGATCACGGCCCGGGCGGGCGACAATCCCGACGGCCTGACGACCGGGACGCTGGACGGCAAGGGCTATTGGCAGACGAACCGCGCGGCGCCCGGCGGCCGGACGCTGTACCTGTACATGAACGTGGACGACGGCTTCCTGTACGACAACAAGGACAACGACGTCTACGTCACGGTCGAATACCTGGATCGGGGAAGCGGCAGCTTCGTGCTCCAGTACGACGCCTTGTCGGCTCCGTTCAAGGACGGTCCTCTGTTCAACTACAAGAATAGCGGCCTGTGGAAAACGAAGACGTTCAAGCTCTCCGACGCGAAGTTCGCGAACGGGACGAACGGCTCCGACTTCCGGATCGGCATCAGCGGGGGCGGCAACCCCGACGACAACCCGGATCTCGCCGTCGCTTCGGTCGCGGTGAAGAAGGTCAAGCGCTCGGCCTCCTCCTCCCAGGCGAAGGCGTACGACACCGTCTATCCGACGGACGACGTCGTCGTCGCGGACTATAGCGTGGCGGACTTCGGGGCGAAGGGGGACGGCGTCGCGGACGACACGCAGGCGTTCCAGGATGCGCTCGACGCGGCGAGGAGCAACGGCGGCGGGGTCGTGTTCGCGCCCTCCGGCACGTACCGGATCGACGGGACGCTGCTCGTTCCGACCGGAGTGACGCTGCGCGGCGACTGGGCGAATCCGGACGCGAACGCGGGCGTGGTCAAGGGGACCGTGCTGGCGGCATACGCGGGCCGAGGCAGCGAAGACGGAACGAGCTTCATTCAGCTCGAGCCGGTCAGCGGCGTGACGAATCTGTCGATCTGGTACCCGGAGCAGTCCGCCGCCGATCCCGTTCCTTACCCGTGGACGATCGAACAGCTGTCCGGCGACAGCGCGACGATGAAGAACCTGACGCTCGTCAATCCGTACAACGGCATCAAGATCGGGCCCGTCTGGAACGAGCTTCATTACGTGAAGAACGTGTACGGGACGGCGCTCCATACGGGCATCTTCCTCGACTTCACGACCGACATCGGCCGGATCGAAGGCGTCCGCCTGTCGCCGGCGTACTGGTCGGCCTCCGGTCTCCCGGGCGCTCCCGGCGAAGCGGCGCTGCGAGGCTATATGACGACCCATGCGGAAGGCATCGTCATGGGGCGGTCCGACTGGGAGTACATGTCGGACATCCGGATCTCGGGCTTCAAGACCGGGATGAGAGTGACGACGAGAACCGGCTCGCTGGAGACGGCGAACGCGCAGCTGTACAAGATTCGGATCGAGGATTGCAACGTGGCGCTGAAGATCGAAGGCGTCAACGACTACGGCCTGCTCGTTACGGACAGCCGGTTCGAGGCGAGCGTCGGAGATTCCCCGAAGGCGATCTACGCGACCGAGGGCTTCCATTCGATCGTCCAGTTCAACACGGTGACGGTCGGCGGCAGTCCGTCCAGCGCGGTCGTGAGCGAGGGCAGCGGGGTTCTGTCGTTCGAGAACAGCTCGTTCGAGAACTGGAACGACGGGGCCGGCGGCTACGCCATCGAGCTGAAGGGCGGCTCGCTCATTCTCGGCCAATCGGAATTCGCGAAGCCGGGCCGGCATGTGCGCCTGACGGGAGCGGTGCAGACAGTGAACGCCGTCAATTCCGGGCGCGACGGCACGCTTGACGTCGCGAACGAGAGCGCGGGGGCCGAGGTGAACGTCACGCAGGACGCGCGGTACGCGCTGGAGACGCTGCCGGCAGTCGCGAGCACGGACGCCGCGGAGCGGCCGAAGCCGGCGACCCGCCAGCTGTTCGACGCGACGGCGGCTCCCTATCGCGCCGACAGGAACGGCGGCGCGGACGCGTCTTCGGCGATCCAGCAGGCGCTCGACGCGGCCGGGGCGGCCGGCGGAGGCACGGTGTACCTTCCGGCGGGCGTCTATCGCGTCGATTCGCCGCTGACGGTGCCGAGCGGCGTGGAGCTGCGAGGCTCCTGGGACGTGCCGCACCATACGGTCGGGGGAGGGAGCGTGCTTTTCACCCGGTACGGGGAGAATCCGGGAGCGGGCACTCCCGCGCTGATCTCGCTGGAGGCGAAGGCGGGCGTCCGCGGCTTGTCGGTCTATTACGACGAGCAGGACTGGAACGCCGTCAAGCCCTATGCGTGGACGATCCGGGGCAAGGGCGAAGGGGTCTACGCGATCGATACGACGCTCATCAACTCGTACCAGGGCCTCGACTTCGGCACGTACGACACGAGCGGCCACTATATCGATTACGTCGCGGGCTCCCCGTTGAAGGAGGGCATCTTCGTAGGAGGCGGCTCGGAGGGCGGCATCGTGCGCAACGTCCAATTCAACCCGCACTATTACGGACGGAACAATTATCCGAACCATCCGTCCACGGACGCCGACTTCGACAAGGTGTGGAGCTACCAGAAGGAGAACCTGGACGCGTTCCGGGTCGGGGACGCGAAGGGAGAGATGATTTTCAACACGTTCGTCTACGGTTCGGAATACGGCATCCACTTCGTTCCCGAGAGCTCGGGGGGACCGGAAGCCGTCGTCATCGGCCACGGAACGGACGGCAGCAAGAAGGGCGTCTATCTCGAAGGAGCGGGCGAAGGCGGCCTGTCGTTCGTCAACACCGAGCTCGTGTCGATGAGCACGACGGACAAAGTGTACATCACGCTCGAGGACGGCTTCGATTCGGTTGCCCGATTCTTCAACACGTCGATGTGGGGCGATACGACGAGGTCGATCGACATCAAGTCCGGCACGGCGAGAATCCAGCAGAGCAACTTCACGACCGTCGGGGAGAAGGGGATCAACGCGCTGGGAGGCGACATTACCCTCTACGACTCCTACTTCCAGCAGCCCCGGACGACGCATGTGTACGCCGGCCCGGGCATCGACAGGCTGGTCGTGACCAACAACCTGTTCAAAGGCGGCCTGCAGCTCGCGAACGAGGCCGGAACGAAGGTAAGCGGAACGAACCTCGTTCCCGTATCGCTGCGGCTGACGCGGACCGCGCCCGATCCGGCGCATCCGGAGCGGGCGAACGCGAAGCTGACGCTAGCCAATGAGGCGTCGGAGTCCCCGGTCGGCGGCAAGATCGAGCTGATGCAGCCTTCCGGGTATGCGGGCAAGTTCGTGCCGGTTCGCTTCGCCAAGCTGGCGCTCGGGGCGAGCGTCGCGATCGACTTGCCTTATCTGGCGAGCGATTCCCTCAAGTATAAGGTGACGCTGGACGACGGACGCGAGTATGTGGCCGCCGTGAAGCTGGGGCAGTCGTTCGCCGGCCGCGCGGCGGCCGGGGGCGGCGGGCCGCGAGCCGGCGGAGGTCCGGTCGGAGGAGGGAAACCCGGAGAAGATGCGAGACCCGGAGGGGCGTCGGACTTCCCCGCCATCCAAGTGGCTTCTCCCGACCAATATGCGGGCGGCGCTTGGAAGGGGCCGGACGATCTGAGCGCGACGGCGGCCGTGTCTTGGGACGAGAAGAAGCTGTACGTGAAGGTGGACGTGCGGGACGACAAGCAATCCCAGACGTTCAAAGGCGTCGATATCTGGCAGGGAGACAGCATCCAGCTCGGCATCGACTTGTCGCGCAAGGATGGGGCGGCCAGCCGGAACGTCAGCGAGCTCGGATTCGCCTTGAACGACGACGGGACGATCTCCAAGTGGCGCTGGAGAGCGCCGGAAGGGCTGCCGACCGGCGATCTGGGCGACGCCGTCTCGGCGACGATCGCGCGGGACGCCCGAGCGGGCGTGACGCGATATGACATCGCGATTCCGCTGTCGGCTCTGCACGGAGCGGGTTATGGATTCGATCCGTCGGCTCCGCTCGGCTTCTCGCTGCTGATGAACGAGAACGACGGCAGCGGGCGCGCCGGCTTCATGGAGTACAACCAGGGGATCGGCACGAGCAAGGACTTCACGCTGTACGGCGACCTGTATTTGATCCGCGGCAAATTCGCCGATTGGACGGTGCCTTCCGCCGAAGCGGCGGTCGCCAAGGCGAAGAAGAGCAGGGACCTGACCTCGATCGACGCCGCGCGCAACTTCGTCGCCCTGCTCCCGGACGGCGGCAAGAAGACCGCGCTTACGGCGCAGCTTAACGCCCTCGAGAAGCGGCCGCCGCGGCCGTAGCGAAGAAGTCGCCGGGGATGGCGCGATAGCAAAAGAGAGGCCGGCCCGACATTCCGTCGGGTCGGCTCTTTATGTTGAATTATCCCCTCTTGCGTTTGGACGCGTTCGCCCGGACGCGCGACAGTTGCTCGCGAAAATCGTGCAAGTCCTTGATTTTCCTCGCGATATCCTCGATGCGGGAGCTGGCGATTTCATGCATCTCGACGAAGGAATCGAATTCCTTCGTCTTTCTTCGTTCCTTCCATTCGTCTCTCAATTTGCCAAGGCGGTCAATCTCCATTAGTAACGATTCCATAATCGCGTCGAATCGATCGCTCGTCCAAATCCATTGCAGCAGATGGCGTTCATACTCGTTGACTCTCAGGGGCGTGCGGTCGGCGGATTTGGGCAACGGTTTAAGAGGGTTCATGGCGGATAGCTCCCTTTCGTTACGAAAGTGATTAATTTGTATCAGTATCGGATTTTTTAGATCCATTTTGAATCTGTTTTGTAACGAAATTTTGAACTAAAAGTAGCTTTTTATTCTGGCTGCTTTTAGGGGGTTATACAATGAGGGATGCGATTCGCAAGCTGCTGGTCGCCTTCGTCTTGCTGACGGCCAATCCGTCCGCAAGACTACGGTCACGCTCGCAAGAGTCCCGCCGATCGGATCGATAGGAGCTAAACGGCAAGAAGGGCCGCCTCGAGGCGGCCCTTTCCATTTCGCAGATCCGACCGTGAGAGTAATCAGGTTCCGCCATTCGCCCAATCCGCCGCGGACCCGCCCAAGAGGGTAACCAGGTCGCCTACATCCGGCCAAGCCGGCCTCAGCGCCCGAAGAGGATAAGAATGGCGAGGAAAGTTTGGGATCGCCCCCTTTGGCGGGCGGGCGAGGGGGATTAGAATGGAGGCATACGCAGGGGAGGGACGAGAAGCGATGGCGAAAATAACCGGCATCCGATGCATACGGACGAGGAAAAACGGCACCTGGACGATCGTAAAGGTGACGACCGACCAGGACGGGCTCTACGGGCTGGGCTCCGCGAACGATCTGTACAACCCGGAGGCCGTCGTGCAGGCGATCGAGCAGCTGCTGGCCCCGCAGCTGATCGGAAGGGACGCGGCCGACATCGAGGATCTGTGGCACACGATGAACCTGAGCGGCTACTGGCGCAACGGCTCGATTCTGCAGACGGCCATCGGGGGCATCGACATCGCCCTATGGGATATCAAAGGGAAGGAAGCGGGCCTTCCCGTTTATCAACTGCTCGGAGGCGCGACCCGGGATGCCGTGCCGTGTTACGGGCATGCGGGCGGGTCGGACATCGCCGAGCTGAAGGAAGACGTCCGCCGGTTCCTGGACGAAGGCTATACCGTCGTTCGGGTGCAGATGGGCGGCTACGGCGGAGGAGGCTTCATCGGCCCGGAGAAGGCCAACGTCCCCCGGAACGCCCGGACGAAGGGGGCGGTGTTCGACGAGCAGGCTTACTTGAACGCCATCCCTCGCATGTTCGAGCAGCTGAGGCTCGAGTTCGGGCCGGACGTCGCGTTCACCCACGACGCCCACGAGCACCTCTCGCCGATCAACGCGATCCAGCTCGCCCGCCGGCTGGAGCCTTACGGCCTCTTCTTCCTGGAGGACGCCCTCCCTCCCGAGCAGATCGGCTGGTACCGCCGGATGCGCGAGCAATGCTCGACGCCGCAGGCGGTCGGGGAGCTGTTCTCGAATCCGCAGGAATGGGTGCCGCTTATCTCCGAGAGGCTGATCGACTTCATCCGCGTGCGGGTGTCCAAGGCCGGGGGCATCACCGCCTGCCGCAAGATAGCGGCGCTGGCCGAAGCGTTCGGCGTCCGGACCGCCTGGCAGGAAGGCGGGGAGAACGATCCGATCAACCAGGCGGCGGCGGTCCATCTCGACATGGCGATCTGGAACTTCGGCATCCAGGAGGTCAACCACTTCCGGCCGGAGGAGAAGTTGGCTTTCCCGGGGCATATTGAGAGACAGGGCGGGTACTTGTACGTCTCCGGCAAGCCGGGGCTCGGCGTCGATCTGGACGAGAAGCTGGCGGAGAAGCTGCTCGGGGACGGCTGGCAGCCGCGGAGCTATCACATGCCGTACGCGCTGGACCGCAAGGCGGACGGCACTTTGGTTAGACCCTGATCGGGGCCCCGGAAAAAGAGGAGGACATCGACATGAGAACCGTCGCGGTGACGGGCGGCAGCGGGAAGCTGGGCCGATGGGTGATCGAGGAGCTGATCCGGCGGCAATACCGGGTCGTCTCCCTGGACCACAAGCGGTCCGACTCGCTGCGCTGCCCGCAAATCCAAGTGGACATGAACGATCTCGGGCAAGTCGCGAGCGCCTTGAGAGGAGCCGACGCGGTTATCCATCTGGCGGCGATTCCGGCTCCCGTCGGCTATCCCCACAACTACATTTTCGCCAATAACGTCCTGGGAGGGTTCAACGTGCTGGAAGCCGCGTCCCTGCTCGGCATTCGCCGGGTCGTCCTCGGCTCGAGCACGTCCTGCTACGGCTTCGCGTGGGCCGAGAAGCCGCTGTCCCCCGTCTACCTTCCCGTCGACGAGGACCATCCCCATCTCGCGCAGGAAGGCTACGGCTTGTCCAAGACGCTGAACGAGCTGACGGCGGAGATGTTCCATCGCCGGACCGGCATGCAGGTCGTCAGCCTGCGCTTCTCGCTGATCGCCGCTCCGGGCGAATACGCGGGCTTGGCAGAGGCCGCCCGCAACCCGGAGAGCTTCCGCAAGATTCTGTGGAGCTGCGTCGACATCCGCGACGCGGCCGGCGCCTGCGTGTCCGCGTTGACTGCCGAGCTGAACGATGGAGCGGTCGCGCTGAACGTGACGGGAGACGACGTTCTGAGCGAGTGGGCTACGGAGCGGCTGATCGCCGAATTTTATCCGGAGACGAAGGAGCTGCGCGCCGAGCTGAGGGGCCGGGAGCCGCTGTTCTCCAACGAGCGGGCCAAGAAGACGCTGGGCTGGAGCCCGGTCCATTCGTGGAGGGACGGGGACGGCTGATTTTCGAGGATCAACAGGGTTCCTCCGATCGGCTCAGGGGTGAAGGTTCAAAGCCGGAACCGACAAGCGGCGGAGAGGTGTGGTACAATCAGGTCGTTGTCATCCTGATCGCTATTGGAGGAATTGGACATGTTGTACGGAATCTCCCCCCTGATCTCTCCCGAATTGCTGAAGGTGCTCGCCGAGATGGGCCACGGCGACGAGATCGTGCTGGCGGACGGCAACTTCCCGGCGGCCAGCCACGCGGCGCGTCTTATTCGCTGCGACGGCCACGGCGTGCCGGTGCTGCTGGATGCGATTCTGAAGCTGTTCCCGCTGGACCCGTACGTGGAGCGTCCGGCCGCTCTGATGCAGGTCGTTCCCGGCGATACGGCCGAGACGCCGATCTGGGACGAGTACCGGACGATCGTCGAGTCGCACACCGGAATCGCCGAGCCGTTCGAGCAGGTGGAGCGGTTCGCGTTCTACGAACGGGCGAAGAAGGCCTACGCCATCGTCGCGACGGGAGAGGGAGCGCTGTACGCGAACCTGATCCTCAAGAAGGGCGTTATTAAGGGTTAAAGATATTTCGATTCGCACTTGTGTATGAAAAATCGTATAAAATTCGCCTCAAGAAGGTGCACGGTTTGGTTTGTGTGAAAAACCATACAAAATCTACCTTTTGACGGCGTATTGCTTAAGTTTTATATGAAAAATCATACAAATTTCATCTGCTTGCGATTATTTCGACGATTTTATACGAAAAATCACACAAGTTAAACCGCCTGCACTCAGATTCTGCACGGTCCAAGCTATTCTTGGATGCGGACCTGAACATGGAAAACCAAGTCTGTATGTGAATGAGACAATTGTAGAAAAAAAGAAGCCGGGCGTTCTCTTGAGCGGAAGAGAACCCGGCTTCTTGTCTATGGCGTGCTTCGATCGCGCGGGGACGCTAAGAGCAGGCTTACGCCGACTTCAGACGGTCGAAGAAGGCGGAGATGGCCAGCTCGGCTGCGCCCATGACGGCCGAACGCTCGCCGAGCTCCGCGTAGAGGAGATGGACGTTGCGCAGATGGAACCCGAGAGCCCGCTGCTCTACCGTCCGGCGCACCGCTTCTTCGAGCCAAGGGTGCGCCTTGCTCATCCGGTTGCCGATCACCACCGCGTTCGGGTTAAACACGTTAACGATGTTCGAGATGCCGACGCCCAGATACTCGCCGATGCCTTCGAGCAGCTTCCGCACCTTGGCATCGCCGGCGGAAGCGGCCGCGAGCAGCTCGTCCAGGTCGCGCGGGTAGCCGAGCTCGGCCGCTTGGTCGAGCAGCGCCTGCTCGGAGGCGTACAGCTCCCAGCAGCCGCGGTTGCCGCAGCGGCACGGCTTGCCATGGGCTTCCACCGACAGGTGCCCGAGCTCGCCGGAGAAGCCGGACGCTCCCTTGTACAGCTCGCGGTGGAGAATAAGTCCCGTTCCGATGCCTATGCCGACGCTGACGTACACCATGTTGGAGATGCCGCGGCCGATGCCGTACTTCTGCTCTCCGAGCGCGCCCACGTTCGCTTCGTTGTCGATCAGGACGGGGATGCCGAACGTCCGGCCTAGCGCCTCCTTCAACGGGATGTCCCGCCAGCCCATGTTCGGCGCGTACAGCACGGTGCCGCCGCGGTCGACGAGACCGGGCACGCCGACGCCGATGCCGACGACGCCGAAGGCGCTCGCAGGGGCGTCCGCCATCAGCTCTTGGATGAACGGGCGAAGAACGTTGAACGCTTCGTCCGCGCCGGGCGAAGGCAGGGGCGCCTGGCGCTCCGCCACGATCGTTCCGCGCAAGTCCGTCAGCACCCCGCGCAAGTAGTTGACGCCGAGGTCGATCCCGACCGCGTAGCCGGCGGAAGCGATGAACTCGAGCAGCACCGGCTTGCGGCCGCCGCTGGAGACGCCGGTCCCGATCTCGCGCACGAGCCGATTGTCGATCAGATCCTGGACGAGCGAAGAGACGGTCGCCTTGTTGAGACCGGTCAGCTCGGATATTTTGGCCCGGGACAGAGGCTCTTCCCGCAGAATCGCCTCCAGCACGATGGCCGTATTCATACGCTTGATGAGCGCTTGGTCGCCTGTGGTTGTTTTCATGAAGAATAAAAACTCCTTAAGTTGAAGCCGCGAATAGGAATGCCTCCATCATACCACAATAAACGAGGTTGGCAACTTTGTTTATTGGATAGACAAACTAACTTTCAAGTGATATGCTAGAGCCATAGCAACGCCATCCCACCCTTTATTAGGAGGCCGTACATTCATGAGCTTTTTCCCTAATGTCCCTCAGATCAAGTATGAAGGCCGCAACTCCAAGAACCCGTTCGCTTACAAGCACTACAATCCGCAAGAAGTCGTCCTTGGCAAAACGATGGAAGAGCACCTCCGCGTAGCCGTCGCTTACTGGCATACCTTCAACGCGAACGGCACCGACCCGTTCGGCGCCGGCACCGCCGTGCGCAGCTGGGACTCGCTGTCCCCGCTGGACCGCTCCAAAGCCCGAGTCGAAGCCAACTTCGAGCTGCTTGAGAAGCTGGGCGTTCAATATTACGCGTTCCATGACGCCGACATCGCTCCGGAAGGCGCGACGCTGGCCGAGACGAACAAGAACATCGACGTCATCGTCGCCAAGCTGAAGGAATTCCAGCAGTCGACCGGCAAGAAGCTGCTCTGGAACACGGCGAACCTGTTCACGAACCCGCGCTACGTATTCGGCGCGAGCACGTCCAACAACGCCGAAGTATTCGCTTACTCCGCCGCGACGATCAAGAAGATGCTGGAAGTCGGCAAAGAGCTCGGCGCCGAGAACTACGTCTTCTGGGGCGGCCGCGAAGGCTACGAGTCCCTGCTGAACACGGACATGGGCCTCGAGCTCGACAACCTGGCCCGCATGCTGCACATGGCCGTCGACTATGCGAAGGAGATCGGCTTCACCGCCCAATTCCTGATCGAGCCGAAGCCGAAGGAGCCGACCAAGCACCAATACGACTTCGACGCCGCTACCGCGCTGAACTTCCTGCGCAAGTACGGCCTGAAGGACTACTTCAAGCTGAACATCGAAGCGAACCATGCGACGCTGGCCGGCCACACGTTCGAGCATGAGCTGCGCGTAGCCCGCCTGGACGGCGCTCTCGGCTCCATCGACGCGAACCAAGGCGACTACCTGCTCGGCTGGGACACGGACGAATTCCCGTTCGACCTGTACAGCACGACGCTGGCGATGTTCGAGATTCTCAAGAACGAAGGCGGCCTTGGCAAAGGCGGCGTCAACTTCGACGCGAAGGTTCGCAGAACGTCCTTCGAGGACGAGGACCTGTTCTTCGCCCACATCGCCGGCATCGACGCTTACGCGCACGGCCTGAAGGCTGCCGCGAAGCTGATCGAGAACCGCATCCTGGACGACATCGTAGACGCCCGTTACAGCAGCTACCGCGAAGGCATCGGCGCCGAGATCGTCGCCGGCAAGGCTTCCTTGAAGTCGCTGGAAGAGTACGTGCTGAACAAGCAACAGCCGATCAAGAACCAATCCGGCCGCCTGGAGCAAATCCGCGCGACCTTGAACGAAGTTATTTTCAGCGTTTAATCATCGGCGTTCCAAGAAGAAGACCATCAAATAGATACCGCATGTCCGCCCCCCGGAACGTTCCGAGGGGCGGCTTGTCGCGGGGGAGGACAACGGGATGAAGTATGTCGTCGGCGTCGACCTCGGCACGAGCGCGGTCAAGACGCTGCTGGTGTCGCAAGACGGAACGGTGAAGGCGGAGGCAACTCGCGAATATCCACTGTACCACGAGAAGTCGGGGTGGAGCGAGCAGGAGCCGGAGGATTGGGTAACCGGAACGTTGGAATCGCTTAAGGGGCTGGTCTCGGGCTCCGGCGTAAGCGCGGAGGACATCGAGGGCATCAGCTTCTCCGGCCAGATGCACGGCCTCGTGCTGCTGGACGCGGACAATCGGCCGGTTCGCCGGGCGATTCTATGGAACGATACGCGCACGACCGAGCAGTGCCGCGAGATCGAGCGGACGCTCGGGGACAAGCTACTCTCCGTCACCCGGAATCCGGCGCTCGAAGGGTTCACGCTGCCGAAGATTCTATGGGTGCGCGAGAACGAGCCGGAAGCGTTCGCCAAGGCTAGCCGCTTCGTGCTGCCGAAGGATTACGTCCGCTACCGCCTGACCGGCGAGATTCATATGGATCTGTCGGACGCGGCCGGCACGCTTATGCTCGACGTGGCGAACAAGACGTGGAGCGCCGAAGTTCTTCGCGCGTTCGAGCTGCCGGAAGCGTTCTGCCCGCCGCTCGTCGAGGCCGGCGGGTTCGTCGGCACGGTGAGCGCGGAAGCTTCGGCTTCGTCGGGCCTCGCCGCTTCGACGAAGGTATTCGCGGGCGGAGCCGACAACGCTTGCGGCGCGATCGGCGCCGGCATTCTGAAGCCGGGGCTGACGCTGTGCAGCATCGGCACGTCGGGCGTCGTGCTGACGTACGAGCCGGACGCTTCCGCCGACTATGCGGGCAAGGTCCACTTTTTCAACCACGGCAAGGAGAACGCCTTCTACGCGATGGGCGTTACGCTGGCGGCGGGCTACAGCCTGAGCTGGTTCCGCAACACGTTCGCGAAGGGCGAATCGTTCGATTCCTTCCTCGAAGGCGTCGGCGACATCGCGCCGGGGGCGGACGGCCTGCTGTTCACGCCTTACCTGGTGGGAGAGCGGACGCCGCACGCGGATTCGGTCATTCGCGCCAGCTTCATCGGCATGGACGGAGCCCACACGCGCGCCCACTTCGCCCGCGCCGTCATGGAGGGCATTACCTTCTCGCTTAACGAGTCGGTGGACCTGTTCCGCCAGGCCGGCAAGACGGTCGACACGATCGTCTCCATCGGCGGCGGAGCCAAGAACCCGGTCTGGCTGCAGATGCAGGCTGACATCTTCAACGCGGAGGTCGTGGCGCTCGAGAACGAGCAGGGCCCGGGCCTCGGAGCGGCCATGCTGGCCGCCGCCGGCTGCGGCTGGTTCCCGAGCCTCGACGCGTGCGCCGAGGCGTTCGTGAAGCGCTCGACCTCGTACCGTCCGGATCCGGCGCGCGCCGCCCGTTACGCCGAGCTGTTCCAAGTGTACAAGCAAGTGTACGGGGCGACGAAGGGGCTTAACGAGTCTCTGGCGGCTTTCCGAAAATAAGTTTATTGGGTAATATGAGAGGAGGCGGCGGCCGTTCCGGCGCGTTGCCTCCCTTTTAGCGAAGAGCCTCCGTTATTTCGGCCGGTAACCGAAGGAGGCTCTTTGCGTTATGCATGCGAAACGGCGAAGAACGATCGCGGACGAGGGGGCCGTACAACCGAAGAAACGTTAGCTGGAACGGGTCCTCTTGTGCATGCGAAGGCTGAGAGCCGGACACCCTACTCGGGACATATCCATCTGCGAAGACGGGAGAATGATTCCGATGAGCCATGCTTCGATAATGTTCCGCTTCCCGAACGATTCCGCCGCCCGCCTCGCCTACGACACCCTGGAGGAGTTGGGCTACGACCCGCAGCTGCATGAAGGGGCGCGGGTCCATATCCACGTGATCGACGAGGACCTGACCTCCGCCCTGGAGATCGCCCAGAGCCAGGGAGGGGAGCTCGTCGAGAGGTCCGAGTCCGAAGCGGAGGCGCTGACCAACGTCTCGTACGGCCTGGACTGCATCCCGATCCCGGCTCACCTCGTCAACGAGGACTGGACTTTGGTGCCGGACGGACCGGGAGCGACCGGGAACGAGCACGGGACGCTGAGTCCGTACGAGAGGGAAGAAGTCGAAGTTCGCGAGCTTCATCCCGACTCCGGCACGTACGACACCTTCGAAGCGAGATGACGAAAGCGGCTGGAAGCGACACGGAGCCTTCGCCCGGAAGTTTGACGGGAGAAGGCTTTTTTGGGTCTTTCTACCGGACCAGCCGGTCTTCGATGAGCATCTTGGAGGCGATGGAGAACGACTCCGGCCGGAACTCCTTCTTGTTGATATAGGCAACCATGACGGCGCCGCTCCACAGCATGCGAATATGATCGGCCAGCTCCTTGGAGTCGGGAATCCCCGCCTCCTTGGCCATCGCCGCGACTTCCGCCCACAGCGCGTTCCGGCACTCGAGCGCCTTCGCGTGGACGGGATGCCGCTCATCGGGGAACTCGACGACGGCGTTCATGTGCACGCATCCCCGGTAGTCGGGCTGCTTCATCCCTTCTGCGAGAATATCCATCAGCGAACGCAGCTGCTCCAGAGCGGAATCGGGATGCTCCCGCCGGACCCGATCGAAGTTGCCCATGGATCGTTGGAAGCGCAGCTCCAAGTAAGCGACGACCAGGTCGTCCTTCGTCGGGAAGCTCCGGTAGAAGCTCGCTTTGGCGACGCCCGACTCCTCGATGATCCGGTCGATGCCGACCGCCCGAATCCCCTCGCGGTAGAACAACCCGTCCGCCACCTTCAGGATCCGTTCCTTCGCGGATTCTCTTTTCTCCATAACGACAATGCCTCCCCGACCTCAAAAATAGATAACCTCGTCGATTGGAATCCACATCTTGACATGAGACAGATCTGTCTGTATCATCTCTCCACAGAGGGCATGAGACAGATCTGTCTCCCTCATTTTAAGAAAAAGGCGCCGTCGCTGTCAACCGGCCGGGCCTATTCCCAAGAGAGAGGTGCTTCGAGCTTATGAGTCTAGTTAACGGCGCCGGCCAAGCGGCCGATCCGCGCAGGTGGTTGTCGCTCTCCATCATTATCGTGGCGGTGTTTATGGTCGTCCTCGATACGTTCATCGTTAACGTCGCCCTTCCGTCCATGCAGCAGGACCTTCATGCCGGCTTCGATAAGCTTCAACTGATCGTCGCCGCCTACGTCATTGGTTATGCCGTTCTTCTCGTGACGGGGGGGAGGCTGGGCGATCTGTACGGGAGGAAAACGATCTTCCTGATCGGCGTCGCAGGCTTCGTCGCCGCTTCGGCCTGGTGCGGCTTGGCCGGATCGGCGAACGCGCTCATCGTCGCCCGCGTCTTCCAAGGCGTCTCGGCCGCCGTGATGGTTCCCCAGGTGCTGTCGTTTATTCAGCTAATGTTCCCCGCCGAGGAGAAAGGGAAGGCGCTCGGCATCTACGGCGCCGTTCTCGGACTCGGCGCCATCGCCGGACAACTGGCCGGAGGCCTGCTTCTGAAGGCCGATTGGTGGGGACTCGGCTGGCGCCTGGTCTTCCTCGTCAACCTTCCGGTCGGCGCGCTCGCCTTCTTGTTCGCCGCGAAGCTTCTGCGGGATTCGCGCGCTCCGGAGCGGAAGCGCATGGACACGGTCGGCGTCGTCCTGCTGACGGCCGGGTTGGGTCTCTTCATCTACCCCATCGCCGTGGGAAGCGAATACGGCTGGCCGCTGTGGGCGTTCGCGAGTCTGGCGGCCGCCGCCGTTCTGCTGGCCGTCTTCGTCCGCTTCGAGCACGGCCTGCTCCGCAGGGGCTTTTCGCCGCTGATGCCGACGACGCTGTTCCGGATCCGTCCCTTCCGAATCGGGATGTTCATCGCTCTCGCCTTCTACAGCGGGAACGCCGCGATGTTCTTCATTCTGTCCATGTACTTGCAGAACGGACTCGGTTCGACTCCCCTGCAATCCGCTTATGCCTTCGTTCCGCTAGCGGCCGGTTACTTCGCCGCGTCGCTGCTGGCCCCCAGATTGAGAAGAAGATGGGGCAACCGTGTGCTCCAAGCGGGAGCTCTGCTGATGGCGTTCGGCTACGTAGGGCTGATCTGGGTCGTCGGCCGCGAATCCGAGCCCGGCTGGCTCATGATGTTCCTCCCGCTCCTCGTCGCCGGGGCCGGCCAAGGGACCGTCTCCACTCCGCTTATCCATACAGTGCTGGCCGGCGTTCATGGGGAACATGCCGGAGCGGCTTCCGGCGTGCTCAACACGTTCACGCAGGCAGCCCAGGCGCTCGGCATCGCTATCATCGGCACGTTATACCAGACGTTCCTCGCTCATCTCGAATCCCACGGCCGAACGATGCAGCAGTCGCTCATCATTCTGACCGCGCTCGCGCTGCTAACCTTCGCGCTGCTGACGGCGCTGAGCTTCAAGCGCAAGGCCTCCGCGAGCCGGACTGTCGACGCCGGGGCCGCACCCGTATCCGCCGAGCCCGAACAATAAGGCTGCGTTCGAGCGCGAACAACCCGTCTCGAAGAAGGCAAGGCGGGTTGTTCCAAAGGATGTGCACGGATTCGCGAAGAAATGTTGATCGACCCCGCCGCCTTCCTTCCTTACAATGGATACGCTAGGAAATTCGTTGGTTGGGGGAATCGGCATTGGGCTCGAAGAGAACGGAAAGGTACGACGTCGTCGTATGCGGCGGGGGACTGGCGGGATTCTGCGCGGCGGTGGCGGCGGCCCGGCAGGGGGCGAGCGTCTGCATCGTCCAGGAGCGGCCGGTATTCGGAGGCAACAGCTCCTCGGAGATCCGGGTAACGCCGCACGGAACGGCCCAATTCCACGCCTATGCAAGGGAAACCGGCATTATATCGGAGCTGCTCGTCGAGGAACGGGCCGCCAACCACGAGAAGGTGCGGGAGAACGGCTGGACGAACAGCGTCTGGGACATGACGATGTACAATATGGCGGTGTCGACGCCCAATCTGACGTTTCGCTTGAACACGACGGTGACGGATGTTGTCATGGACGGCCCGCGCGAGATTCGCGCGGTCAAGGCCCGAGTCGCCGGCGCCGAGACGGAGCTGACGATCGAAGGGAAGGTGTTCATCGACAGCACCGGAGACGGCGTCGTCGCCGATAGGGCAGGCTGCGAATCGCGTTGGGGCACCGAGAGCCGCGCCGAATTCGGGGAACCGCATGCTCCGCTTCAGGCGAGCGGCGCGACGATGGGCAGCTCGATTCACTTCCGGGCGAAGGACATGGGGCGTCCGGTCCCGTTCCGCGCGCCGGAATGGGCGGTGAAGCACGAAGACCCCGCTTACTTCTACAAGCAAGGAAGACATTTCTACGACCTCGTGTCCGGCTATTGGTGGATCGAGATCGGGGTGCCGTGGAATACGATTTACGACAACGAGGACATCCGGCACGAATTGACCCGGCATACGCTGGGAATCTGGGATTGGATCAAAAACCGGGACCCGGAATTGAAGGAGAAGGCGGCTCATTATGCGCTCGATTGGATCGGTCAGGTTCCGGGCAAACGGGAGAGCCGCCGGATTATCGGCCGGTACTTCATGACCGAGCACGACCCGGCGAACCGCACGGTATTTCCCGACGAGATCGCTTACGGCGGCTGGTTCATCGATTTGCACACGGCGGGCGGGCTGCTCGCCCCGACGGCGGAGCCGTCCAGCGCGGAAGGTTACTCGGAGACGAGCGAGTATGCGGTGAAGAGCTACTGCGGACCGTACGGGATTCCGCTGCGGATCATGCTCCCGAAGGACGTCGACAATCTGATGACGGCCGGTCGCAACGTCAGCGTCTCGCATGCGGCGCTCGGGACGGTTCGGGTCATGGCGACGACGGCGCTGATGGGCCAGGCGGCGGGGACGGCCGCGGCGATCGCGCTCCGCGACGGGATCGCGTTCGCGGATCTTCCGGACGCGCGCATCAAGGACGTGCAGCAGCAGCTGCTTCGCGACGGCTGCTTCCTGCCGAACGTCCGCAACGAGGATCCCGCCGACCTGGCCCGGACCGCTCGCGCCGAGGCCGGGAGCGCGGAGCTCGTATACGGCGCGGGTCCCGACAGCCGCGACCGGACGGGCGGCTTCCGTCCGATCGCGGCGCTTGAGGAAGTCCCGGAGCCGCTGACGGAGCGCCGCGGACAATGGATTGCGGTCGGCGCGGACGAGATCCGCGCAATCTCCGTCTGTCTCAGCAACGGGACCGGATCGGATCAGACGGTGGAAGCGGTGCTGCAGCCCGTCGACCATATCTGGGACTACCGCGCCGAAGCGCATCCGCCGCTCGCGTCCGCGACGCTTGTCGTGCCGCCGGGGCGCAAGCGCTGGATCGAATGGCCGGTCGGGCTTCGGGCGAGCGAAGGGCTTGTCTCGGGCCGCTACGTCCGGCTGGATCTGAAGGCCAACCCGAATGTGGAGTGGCATATGGCCGGAACGGTGCTGCCGGGCCACGTCTCGGCGTTCGAGATGGGCGGGGGCCGGATGCGGCGCTACCGGGACGGAGGCACGCTCAGCTTCCGGATCGAACCTCCGCAGCCGGCCTACGGGGCGTCCAACGTTCTGTCCGGCGTGGCCAGGCCTTACGATTATACGAACGTATGGCGCTCCGATCCCGCGCAGCCGCTGCCGCAATGGGTCGGCTTGCAATGGGAGACGCCCCGCCGCATCGGGCGGGTGGAGCTCTCGTTTCCCGGGCACCTGTTCCGCGAGTACCACGGTTACCCGCCCTTTTACCGAGATCCGCAGTGTCCGGAAGAATACGCGATCGAGGCGTACGCGAACGGACAATGGCAGGAGCTCGTCCGGGTAAGCGGCAATTACCGGCAGCGCCGCGGCCATGACATTCCCGGCGGCGTCGACGCGACGCGTCTAAGAGTCGTCGTCTACGCGACCAACGGCGATCCGTCGGCGGCCGTCGCCGAAATTCGCTGTTACGGCTCCTGATCGCAACCGAACGCCCCCGCTTCGTCGCCTCCGGACGAACGGGGGCGCATTTCGGTTTGGGCGGGGCTGTGTTAAACTGCCCTCAGGAGTTCGCGGTCAGGCCGCGCAAATTCCAAACGACGGAACGGAGGCGGAGACATGAAGCGGTTGCGGTCGATTTGGCCGTCCAGCATCAAGAATCGGTTGTTCGTCTCGATCCTTCTATTCGTGCTGGTGCCTTCCACCTTCCTTCAATTGCGAAATATCAGCCAGATGGAAACGATGATGAAAACGAACATCTCCCAGCAAAATGCCGCCCAGCTGGATTCGCTGAAGAACGGGATCGAGAGCCTCCGAATCGGCGTGCTCGGCGGACTGCTTCAACTGGAGCGCGACCCCGAGCTGCGGGCGATGCTGACCGATCCCGGGGCCTTCCCCGAAGAGGACTTGCCCCTGCAAATCGGCGCCCGCCTTCTTACGCTTAAGCAGAGGCTGATGAACGCGCTCGTTCCGGTCCACATTACGTTGGCCGACAAGGACGGCCATGTCTATACGACGACGGAGGAAGGCGCTCCGAAGCGCGACGTGTCGAACGCCGACTTCGCGGCGCAGCCGGAGTATGCCAAGCTGGCCGAGTCCGGCCAATCCTATCTGTGGGAGACGCACGAGTCGCGCGACGTGCTGCAGGATCTTTTTCCCCAATCGGAGCTGTATTCGCTGTTCGGCCGCCTCGAGACGGTGAACGGCGGCACGTTCGGCTACTTGCGCATCAGCATCGATATCCGCACCTGGGTGCAGTCGATTACGAACGGATTCCAGGTCAAGCAGACGTATTACTTGTTCGACGGCAACCGGCAGCCGATCTTGCTGCCGCAGGGCGACCGCACGACCGCGCTGCTTCGCGGCATGCCGGCGCTGTTCGCGAACGATCCGTTCCATTACGCGACGGACGGCAGCAATCAATTCATCTACAACGGCATCTACCTGCCTAATCTGAACTGGACGCTCATCGCGCGTTTCCCGCTGGAAGCGCTGTCCGGCAATATCCGCGCCATGCAGCATCAGGTGATCGTCTCGTTCTCCGCGACCGTCATCGCCTTCATCGCGATCACGTACGCTATCGTCGCCTCCGTCGTGAGCCCGCTTCGCACGCTGCAGCGGAGAATGAAGGAGCTGGTCGACAAGGAGCTGGACGTCAGCATTCCGGAGAAGCGGTTCAAAGGCGAATTGCTTGTGCTGGCGAAGGCGTTCAACGGCATGATCGACGACATTCGGGGCTTGATCTCCCGGCTGCGGGCCGAGGAGCGGCAGAAGGAAGCGTTCCATTTTCAGATGCTGATGTCCCAGATGAACCCTCACTTCCTGCTTAATACGTTGAATACGATCAAGTGGAACGCGCGCAATCACGGCGACAAGGGTACGTTCGAAATTTGCCAGAACCTCGGCCGGCTCCTCGAATCCAGCCTGAACAGCGAGGTCGACCTCGTTCACTTGAAGGAGGAGATCGAACTGGTGAAGGCTTATGCGTACATCCAGTCGTTCCGGTACGATCACAGCTTCAGAACCGAATACGAAATCGGCGAAGAGCTGGAATACGCGCTGGTGCCGAAGCTGAGCCTGCAGCCGCTCGTCGAGAACGCGCTCCATCACGGTCTTGTCCATATGAAGGACAACGGAGTCATCCGGATCGCCGCCATGCGGCAAGGCGACCGGCTGCGGCTCGAGATCGCCGACAACGGCCAAGGCATCGGCGGACAGGGGCTTGGCGGCGAGAAGCCGAGGGCCGGGCGCAAGCGCAAAGGCATCGGCATCAGCAACCTTCGGGACAGGCTGGATTTGCTGTTCAAGGGCCAGGCGGATCTGTCGCTTAAGCCGCTGGAGCAGGGCACGATCGTCGTGCTGGAAATGCCGCTTATGATGGCATCGCCTTACGGCAAGGGGGAATCGGCAAATGTGGAAAATTCTTCTCGTTGAGGACGAGCCGTTCGTTCGCCGCTCGGTCCGGAACGCGATTCCGTGGGAAGAGCACGGCTTTACGATCGCGGGAGAAGCGTCGCACGGGCGGGAAGCGCTGGAGAAGATAAGCGAACTGGAGCCGGATATCGTCATCTCCGATATTTTCATGCCGTATATGGACGGCATCGAACTGCTGCGGACGGCGCGCGCCCAAGGGAGCGAGGCCCGGTTCATCATGCTGACGTGCGCGGGCGAATTCGAATACGCGCGGGCCGCGCTCGAACACGGCGCCAGCGGCTACATTCTCAAGCTGTCGATGGAGGACGAGCAATTGCTGGCCTCCCTGGCGAAGGCGAAGGCCGAGCTCGACCGCAACGCGCAGCGGCAAGAACGCATGCAGTGGGATTCCATAGGCGGCCGGCTCGGCTACTTGTGGCGCGACATGCTCGGCAAGGAGCTGAGCGCCTACGAGCGGGAGAAGCTGGAGGAGCTGCAGCGGTACGAATGGAGCGGCGGCCGGCTGACGATCGCCACCGCGCTCAGCGGCGCGGAGCCGTTCGGCTGCGATCGATTGTGCGCGCTGCTCGGCGTGCCGCCGGGGCAGGGCCGGCTCGTGCATTCGTTCGCCCACATGGGGCAGACGACGCTGTTCGTCCGCTGGGACGGAAATCCGCCGGCAGAGACGTTCAAAGTCGCGGACCGGAAGCTGCCGGTCATCTGTCGGAGCGCCGGCGGCGAAAACCTGAGGCGCGCGTGGGAGGCCAATCTGCGCTGGCTTGACCGTTTTTATTACGATCGGCAGACGGTTGCGGAGGCGGGAGGGGAAGAAGCCGGGGGGCCGTCCGTGCCGTGGGAGCTCGAGCAGCCGGTCATCCGCGCCTTCGAGCGCCACGCGACCGACGAATGCGCGGAGCTGCTCGCTTCCCTGTGGGCGTTCATGGCGGAGCGGACGCTGCCGATGGCGGTGGCGAAGGAGACGGCGGAACGGCTGGACAAAATGTTCGCGCGAATCGGCCGCAAGACGCCGGAAGACGCGGCGGAGCTGATGGCGTGCGTGCGGCACGGCGAGCTGCTGGAGCTCGTTGTTCGCAGAATGCGGAGGTACGCCAAGGGAAGCGGGCGCCAGGTTCCGGTCGACACCGACCACCCGGAGATCAACGCCATTCTGCGTTACTTGCAGCAGCATTTCGATACGGAGATCTCCTTGCAGGCGATGGCGCAGCACGTGAATATGGATGAAAATTATTTGAGCAGCCTGTTCAAGCGGAAAACGGGAGACACGTTCATCAACTACCTGCAGAAGCTTCGCGTGGAAGAGGCGAAGTTTTATCTGGAAGAGACGGACCTCGCCGTGGCGGAAATCGCCGAACGCTGCGGCTTTGCGAATCCGAGCTATTTTTTCAAGATCTTCAAGCGTCTGGCGGGCGTGACGCCGAACGAATTCCGGACGGCGCAAAGAAGCGATGCGCAGGGCTAGAGGCGAGCGCAGACGGACGGATCGGCTTGCTTCTCCACTAAGTCTCGACTAAGTCTCGACTAAGGCGGCAGCTCGGCCAACGCGCGATGCCGCCGCCGGACGGGACCGTCGGAATTGTGGATGCGGATGCAAAGAAATGTTGATTTTCATGAGGGGCGCCGTTTAGTACGATGCTTAAGGAAATATGTAAGCGCTTCAAAAATGATGGAACAGGGGTGAACGTATGCTGGCGAAAAGAAGAGGCTGGCGGATCGGACGGCTGACTGCAGCGTTGGCGGTTATTCTGCTGCTCATGGCCGTGTTGCCTCCGATCCCGGGAACGGCTTCCGTCCATGCGGCAGGGGCGGAGGCGGATACCGCCGCGGCCGCGAAGGCGGAGTCTTACCGCTGGGGAAGCGTGCCGATCGGAGGCGGCGGCTATGTGACGGGAATCGTCGTCCATCCGTCCGAGCCCGATCTCGTTTACATCCGCACCGACGTCGGCGGCATCTATCGGTGGGACGAGACAGGCGCCGGCTGGAAGCAGCTCGTCGGCTGGGCGAACCGCGGCGAGTTCAATCTGTACGGCGGCGAGAGCATAGCGATCGACCCGTCGAATCCGAACGTCGTCTATGCGGCGTTGGGCAAGTACGATTATTTGCAGCCGAGCGATATTTACAAATCGACGGACCGCGGCGAGACCTGGACGGCCACGGGCCTGAAGGCGAACGGCAAGCAGGTCCGCATGTCGGCCAACGGGGGCAACCGGACCGCCGGCGAGCGGCTCGCGGTCGATCCGAACGACGGATCGGTCGTCTACTTCGGCTCGCGCTACGACGGCCTGTTCCGCAGCACGGAAGGCGCGGCGCCCGGAAGCTGGACCAAGGTGTCCGGCTTGCCGGCCGCGAACAGCGCGCCCCACGGCGTCGCCTTCGTGCTGTTCGATCCGGCTTCGGGCTCGCCGGGCGAGGGAAGCGCCGTGCTCTACGCCGGCGTGCACAATGCGGGCGTCTACCGAAGCTCCGATTACGGCGCGACCTGGACGCTGCTGGCGGGCAGCCCCGCTCAACCGCTGCGGGCTGCGGTCGATCCATTCGGCAAGCTGTACGTCGCCCATAACTCCGGTTTGGCCGCATTCGCAGACGACGTATGGACCCATATAACGCCAGCCGCGGATGCGGGCCGAACGTTCGGATCCGTGGCGATCGATCCGGCCAACCCGGACCGGCTGATCGCGGCGCGCAAGCTCGACAGCCATGGCAATCCGATCTACCGGTCCCTGGACGGCGGCGCGACATGGGAGAAGGTGCCGTTCGCGCGGGATATCCGCGTGCCATGGATGCCGGACTGGCACTGGTCGTCGGCGACGTCCGCGCTCGCGTTCGATCCGTTCCGGCCGGGGCGCGTCTGGCTGACGGATTGGTACTACGCCTGGCGGACGGAAGACATCTACGCGTCCCCGACCGTCTGGCGCAACGATGCCAGAGGGCTGGAGACGGTCGTGAACGTCGCGAATCTCGTCAGTCCTCCCGGCGGCGGGGCGGTCCTCCATTCGGGCATCGCGGACAACGGCGGGTTCGATCACCTGTCTCTGGACGAGTTTCCGGACGAGACCTATTATACGGGCACAGGCGCCCTGAACGGGCTGACGACGACGGGAATCGACGTGCAGCAGCTTAATCCGGACTTCCTCGTGCGCGTCGGCACGTACGGCTGGAACGGGGATGGCCGGGAGGATCCCGGCTCCGGCGGTTATTCGACCGACGGAGGGAAGACGTACACGGCCTTCGCCTCGCTGCCTTACAAGGGAGCGCAAGGCGGCAAAGCGGCGGTGTCGGCGGCGTCGCCCGACGTCATCGTCTGGGCGCCGCAGGGAGGAAGCCTCTACTATACGTCCGACCGGGGCGAGACATGGCAGAAGGCCGACGGGGCGCCGTCCGGACTGCTCGAAGGAAGCGGCATCTTCGGCAACTATTATCAGCCGTTGTCGGCGGATAAGGTGCAAGGCGACACCTTCTACGTTTATAGCCGCAGCGGGGGATTTTATCGCAGCGTCGACGGCGGCAAGACGTGGACGAAGACCGCGGAGCTGCCGGCGCAATCGGTGCCGTGGCATACGGTGGAGGCGGCGCCCGGCGTGATGGGCGAGGTATGGGTCGGCTTGAACGAGCAAGGGCTGTACCGGTCGAGCGACGGCGGGAGCACGTTCGGACGGGTGCCCGGCGTGCGGCAGGCGTTCCTGTTCAGCTTCGGCAAGCATGCGCCGGGCCGGCTTAATCCCGCCGTCTTCGTGTACGGCCGCGTGGACGGCTTCGAGGGCGAAGGCATCTTCCGTTCCGACGACATGGGCGCCACTTGGGTCAGGGCCAGCGTCGCCAACCCGTTCCCCGGCAACGATCCGAACGCGATGGCTGGCGACCGGCAGGTTCATGGGCGGGTTTACGTCGGGACGAACGGTACGGGCATCCTGTACGGCTCGTTAACCGAGCCGCTCGCCGAACCGGTCTTCGAGGACTTGACGCCTCCGGCAGCGCCAGCCGGTCTGACGGCAAGCGCCGCCTCGTCCCGGTCGATCGATCTTCGCTGGAACGCTTCGTCCGACGGCGATTCCGGCATGAAGGGCTACCGGCTGCTCGATGAAGACGGAACCGTCTTGGCCGAGACGTACGGCACGTCCTACAGCGTATCGGGGCTCGTCCCGCAAACGTCATATTCGTTCCGCGTGCAAGCGATCGACAGGGCCGGCAATGTCTCCGCCCCGAGCGAACCGGCATCGGCCGCCACCCCGGCCGCCGACGTGACGCCGCCGGCGGCGCCGTCGGGTCTGAGCGCCGCGCACGCGGCGGCGTTCCGGATCGAGCTGGCCTGGACGCCGGGGCAGGAGGACGATCTGCTCGGCTATCGCGTATACCGAAGCGGAACTCCCGGCTTCGCCCCGTCGGCCGCCAACCGGATCGCGACATTGGTGACGGAGCCCGAGTACGCGGACGGCGACGGCCTGACGCCGGAGACGGCGTATTACTACCGGGTGCAGGCGGTCGACCGGGCCGGCAACGTCTCGGCGCCTTCGGCGGAGCTGGCCGCGACGACGACTGCGGACCAAAGCGTCGAGGTGATCGTAGACAATCTCGATGCCGGATTTGCTTCGGATACGCCATGGACTCCGAGCACCTACTCCGCCTCCCGCTATGGCGCCAATTACTTCCACGACGGTAAGACGGCGGGCAAATGGGCGAAGTGGACGCCCTACATTACGGTTCCCGGCAACTATAACGTCTATATGCTGTGGAACGCGTCCGCCGACCGGGTGACCGCCGCGCCGGTGGAAGTCGGTCATTCGGAGGGGACAGGACCGATCGTCAAGGTCAACCAGACGCAGAACGACAACCGCTGGGTGTATATCGGCACTTATCCGCTGACGGCGGGATCGGATGCTTACGTCAAAATCGTGTCCCCCGGCGGGAACACGACGATTGCCGACGCGGTGAAGTTTTCCCTAGCCTCGGAGGACGGTTATGGCAGCACGCACCCAAGCACGGCCAACGCCCCCGATTCGTCGGCTCCCGAAGTCCGGTTCGACCGGGAAGACGGAGCGGAAGCCGTCGGCGAATACGTCGTCTGGGGCCGAACGAGCGAGCCGGCGTCGCTTACGATTAAGCACAACGGAGCCGTACTGGCGACTCCCTATAAAACCAGCTGGAGCAACCGGTTCGCCGTTCCCGTCAAGCTGACCGAAGGGACGAACGTCATCGTCGTCGATGCCGTGGACCGCGCCGGCAACCGGTCGTCGCGAACGTTGACGCTGACGGCGAGCGAGCTCGCGGACAAAGTGTGAATCGTGCACTGAATCGCACAAATACGATGATTTCGACCGCTGGCCGGATTCGTTATGATGAGATGGACATAACGAAGAAGCGAGCGTGAGGCTATGGAAGAACGAGCGGCGTTGGGGAGGCAGACAGCCTCGGGGGCGAGAGCGCGCAAGGCTCTGACCGGCATTTGGCAGATGAAGGCGCTTTACTTGATGCTTCTCCCGTGTTTGGCCTGGTACTTCGTCTTTAAGTATTTGCCGATGTACGGGGTCATCATCTCCTTCAAGGATTACAACTTCACGGACGGCATTTGGAACAGCCCGTGGGCGGATCCTTGGTACAAATATTTTAAGCAGTTTTTCGAATCGCCGTACTTCTCGCAGTTGATGACGAGCACGCTGCTGATCAGCTTGTATAAGCTTGCGTTCGGCATGTTTCCGTCGATTATTCTGGCGATCCTGCTGCACGAATGCCGCATCGGCTGGTTCCGGAGATGGGTGCAGACGCTCAGCTATATGCCGCACTTTCTGTCCTGGATCATCATCTACGGCATCTCGATCGCCTTCCTGTCGGAGACGACCGGCCTGTTCAACCGCTGGATCACCGAGGCGGGCGGCCATTCCGTTCCGTTCCTGAATTCGACCGAGTGGTTCAGGTCCGTGCTCGTCTCCACCGAGATCTGGAAGGACCTCGGATGGGGAGCGATCATCTACCTGGCGGCGATCGGCTCGATCGACCCGACGCTGTACGAAGCCGCAAGGGTGGACGGCGCGAGCCGGATCCGGATGATCTGGCACGTGACGCTGCCGGGCATCCGCAACGTCATTACGCTGCTGCTTATTTTGAAGATCGGAAGCATGATGGACGCCGGCTTCGAGCAAGTATTCGTGTTCTACAATCCGCGGGTGTACGAAGTCGGCGACATCATCGATACGTGGGTGTACCGGATGGGACTCGAGGAGATGAGCTTCAGTCTGGCGACGACGGTCGGGCTGTTCAAATCCGTCATCGGGTTCGTGCTGATCATCGGCGCCAACAAGCTGGCCAAAAGGTGGGGAGGAAGCATATGGTAACCGGCACAGCGGACAAGTGGTTCAACAGCGTCGTCTACCTCATTCTGGCCGCCGTCGCCGCGGCTTCCATCTTCCCCTTGCTGTACGTCGTGTCGATGTCGCTCACTCCTTACAGCGAAGTGGTGAAAAACGGGGGCTTCGTGATCGTTCCGCGCAGCCTCTCGTTCGAAGCGTACAACCGCATCTTCGCCGATCCGGCGTTGGGCCGTTCCATGCTCGTGACGGTGTTCGTAACGGTCGTCGGCACCGCCGTCAACCTGCTGCTGACGACGGTCGCCGCTTATCCGCTTAGCCGAAGAAAGCTGCAGGGACGCTCCTTTTTCCTCCTGTTCATCGTCATAACGATGCTGTTCAACGGGGGGCTCATTCCGACGTACCTGATCGTGCAGTCGCTCGGGCTGCTGGATTCGGTATGGGCGCTGATCGTGCCCGGGGCGATCGCCACCTTCAACGTGCTGGTGATGAAGAGCTTCTTCGAGAATCTTCCGGAGGAGCTGTTCGAATCCGCGAGAATCGACGGGGCGCAGGAATTCCGGATTCTGTGGCAGATCGTGCTGCCCTTGTCCGTTCCGTCCGTCCTGACGGTAGGCCTGTTCTACATGGTCGGGCACTGGAATTCCTTCTTCTCGGCCGTCCTGTACATCACCGACAGGGAGCTGTATCCGCTGCAGGTCGTCATCCGCAACATGCTGCTGCTGACGCAATCGAACGAGCTGCAAGCCGAGGTGACCGTGCCGACCGCCGCCATGCAGATGGCCGCCGTCATTGCGGGCAGCCTTCCGATCATCGCCGTTTATCCGTTTATCCAGAAGCATTTCACGAAAGGGATGCTGCTCGGCGCGATCAAGGGATAAACCCGGAAGCTCTCGGGCGGCGGGTTATTCATACTAAAGCGACTTTATTCCAGAAGGCAGGGGTATCCATTGAACATGAGACACAGAAAGAGCTTGACCGTTCTGACGGCGGCCGTCCTTACGGCAGCGCTCGCCGGCTGCGGCGGGAACAACAACGACGGCGGCGCGGGAACGAAGGGCAGCGAAGGAAGCGGGCAGCAGCCGTCGGGCTCCAAGTCCGCGGTGAAGCTGGAAGCGGCCCAAATCAGTTGGGGAACGAATTTGCCGGCCGACGATTTTATCAAGAAGACGCTGGACGAGAAGCTGGGCATCTCGCTTCAGATGACGCTTATCGGCGACAAGGGCGATTATGAGAACCAAATCAACGTCCGGGCGGCCTCCAACAACCTGCCCGACGTCTTCCTCGTCACCGGCAAGCCGCAGCTGCAGAAGCTGGCCAATGCCGGTTCGCTGCTCGATCTGACGCCGTATCTCGACAAGATGCCGGAGTACGCCGCGTTCGCCGGAGAAGACGTTCTCAAGAAGGGGCGGATCGACGACAAGCAATACGCGCTGCCGAAAGCGGGCCAGGCGCTTGCTTATACGTACTGGATTCGCAAGGATTGGCTCGACCATCTCGGCCTGTCCGCGCCGACGACGGTCGACGAGCTGCTCGAGGTCGCCAAGGCGTTCACGGAGCGGGACCCTGACAACAATGGGAAAAACGACACGTTCGGTCTGACGGGCACCAACTTCGACGCGTTCGAGCCGATTTTCGGCGCGTACGGCGTCACGAATATCGCCGACGTCTCGCAATTTTTCGTTCGCGACGGCCAGGTCGTCAACACGTTCTACCAGCCGGAGTTCAAGGAAGCGCTGGGTGCAATCAAGCGGTTCCTCGACGCCGGCGTCGTCGACCCGGAGGTCGTCAGCAACAAGGGCACGATGGCGAAGGACAAGGCGTTCCAAGGCAAGGTCGGCATTATCCATACCGAGTGGGCGCAGATGATGAAGCCGGCCGAAGTGCAGGCGTGGAAGGGGGCCAACCCGAAGGCGGAATGGATTCAGCTCGCTCCGCCGAAGGGGCCGAGCGGCCAGAGCTACGCGAAGTCGGTCAACATCGGCGATTCCGGCGGCCTGTGGGTCGTGCCGAAGCGTCTGGAGAACGAGCCGGAGAAGCTGGAGAAGGTGCTGGAGCTGTTCAATTACGTCTCGACGCCGGAAGGCAACCGTCTCGTGCAGTTCGGAATCGAAGGCACGCACTTCACCTTGAACGGCGATACGGTCGCGATTACCGATCAGGGGCGCAACGAAGCGACTTACACGTGGCTGTACCAGTTCTCGGGGCGTCCGGAGACGGAATATTTGAAGACGAAGTTCGCCGATCTCGTCGACTATATCGAATTCGAAGCTTCGCTTCCGCGGATCGAGACGCTCGACGGCTTCGTTCTAAGCCCGGCCGGCTACAATCCGGCGGACGCCAACCGATTCATCGAGGAAGAGATGATCAAATTCGCGTTCGGCAAAAACGACCTCGCGAACTATGACAAGTTCCTGGAGACGCTGGAGAAGACGTTTAAATACAAAACGTATGTCGACTCCGCGACCGAACAGTTGAAGAAGCTCGGTTACGGCAAATAGAAGGGGATCGGGGCTGCTCCGGGAGGAGCGGCCTTTTGCTTTTCCCGTCTCGGGCGGGAAAAGCGCTGTCAAACGTCTGTGATAATG